>NZ_BBWK01000017.1 GCF_001463765.1 Aureimonas sp. AU4
GATATGATCCGTCACGTCAGTCCCTCCCCGCTTGCCGGCCGGATCGATCCGCCGCTGGATCGGACTGGTTCGGCGGGACGAAGGCGTCCCGCGCGCGGCTGTTCAAGAGGCGACATGATTAGTCCGCGGCCCGGCGGGCGTCCAGCCGCGCCACTTCATCATGCGGCAAGAGAGTTGAGGAACTGTGGCGCGGCGGCCACTCCCGCTGTTGCCAGCCGGCCTCGCCCTCCCCTATTGAAGAGAGCCGCGCCAGAGCCCATGTCGGACCGCGACCCACAAGCCGAGTGCCATCCCATGACCCAGCGTCATTCCAGCGTCCTCGTGATCGGCTCCGGCCCCGCCGGCTACACGGCCGCGATCTACGCCGCCCGCGCCATGATGAAGCCGCTGCTCGTCGCCGGGCTGCAGGAGGGTGGCCAGCTCACGATCACCTCCGACGTCGAGAACTATCCGGGCTACCGCGATCCGGTGGCCGGACCGTTCCTGATGGAGGAGATGAAGAACCAAGCGCTCAACGTCGGCGCCGAGATGGCCTCCGATCTCATCGTCGAGGCCGACCTCTCGGTGCGCCCCTTCCGCTTCCGGGGCGACTCCGGCACCACCTACACGGCGGACGCCGTGATCATCGCGACCGGCGCGCAGGCCCGCTGGCTCGGCCTCGACAGCGAGGCCGCCTTCCAGGGCTTCGGCGTCTCGGCCTGCGCGACCTGCGACGGCTTCTTCTATCGCGGCAAGGACGTGGTGGTGGTGGGCGGCGGCAACACCGCCGTCGAGGAGGCGCTGTACCTGTCGCATATCGCGAAGAGCGTCACCGTGGTCCATCGGCGCGACCAGTTCCGCGCCGAGCGCATCATGCAGAACCGCCTGTTCGCCAAGGACAACGTGCGCGTCGTCTGGAACGCGGAAGTGGCCGAGGTTCTCGGCGAGACGGTGCCGCACAAGTCCGTGACAGGCGTTCGCCTGCGCGACCGCGAGACAGGCGAGCTCAGCGACCTCGCCGCCCACGGCGTCTTCGTCGCGATCGGCCATGCGCCCGCCACGCAGGTCTTCGGCGACCAGCTGCGCAAGAAGGATGGCGACTACCTCTGGGTCGAGCCGGGCACGACGCGCACGTCCGTCGAGGGCGTGTTCGCGGCCGGCGACGTCGCCGACGACGTCTACCGCCAGGCGGTGACGGCGGCGGGGCTCGGCTGCATGGCGGCGCTGGAGGCCGAGCGCTGGCTCGCCTCGCAGATCGTGGTGCACGGGGACGGCGTTCGCGAGGCCGCCGAGTAGCATTCGTCTCGAAGGGGGAGGACGGGGCGGACGATGGCGCTCGACTGGGACAAGCTGCGCATCTTTCACGCCGCCGCCGAGGCCGGCTCCTTCACCCATGCCGCCAACACGCTGAACCTGTCGCAGTCGGCCATCTCGCGACAGGTCGCGGCGCTGGAGCAGGAGATCGGCGCGCCGCTCTTCCACCGCCATGCGCGCGGCCTCGTCCTGTCGGAGCCGGGCGAGCTTCTCTACCAGACCGCCAGCGACGTCCTGCGCCAGCTGGAAACGGTGCGCATGCAGCTCACCGAGACGCGCGAGAAGCCGACCGGCAAGCTGCGCGTCACCACCACGGTGGGCCTGGGCTCCGGCTGGCTGACGCAGCGCGCCCAGGAGTTCCTGGAGCTCTATCCCGAGCTCGAGCTCCAGCTCGTCTTCGACAACGAGGAGATCGACCTCACCATGCGAAAGGCGGACTGCGCGATCCGCCTGCGCCAGCCGCAGCAGCCCGACCTCATCCAGCGCCGCCTCTTCACGGTGCATCTGCACGTCTACGCGGCGCCGAGCTACCTCGCGCGCTTCGGCACCCCCCAGACCACCGACGACCTCGAGCGTCACCGCATCATCACCTTCGGCGAGCCCGCGCCCAACTACCTCCGGAACCTCAACGCGCTGGAGACGGCGGGCCTGCCCGACGGGCAGAGCCGCCAGCCGATCCTCCAGATCAACAACCTGATGGCGATGAAGTCGGCGATCGAGCGCGGTATCGGGCTGGCCCTCCTGCCGGACTACATGATCGACAAGGACACCTCGCTGGTGCAGGTCCTGCCGGAACTGAACCTCGCCTCGTTCGACACCTACCTCTGCTATCCTGAGCAGCTGCGCGACGCGGCCAAGCTCAAGGTCTTCCGCGACTTCCTGATCGGCAAGGCGCGGACCTGGTCCTACTGAAGACCCGAGGGCCTCGCGCGAACGCACGCTGCGCGGGCGGGTTCCATGCAGTCCGCACATGCGCGCCCCGCATCGGGCGCACTGGTCGCCAGGATCGCCGCGCCTAGCTGGAACCGGAGTCGGAAGGGTCAGCCATTCTCCTCCCGGGCGCCCGCCCCCGATTGTTTCCTCCCAAGGGGTCCTCGCGGACCCTCACTTTCCGGCCGGGTCTCGCGAGGGCACCCGGCTTTTTTCTGGCGGCCCGGGCGTGGCTGCCTGCTCCCGCGCTGCGCCGAAACGTCGTCGCGACGGCGTCGCGACGGAAAACTTCGCTTCGTAAGTCTTCCTGATATACTTTGAAAATACTGTAAAAACTTCTCGCGCATCTCTTCCTCAAGGGAACCCGGAGGCGCGAACGGGCGCTATAGGCACACCTCACGGAGCCGTGAGGCGCAGACCCAACAAGCGATTCCGACACCGCGTCGGCGCGCCTCCCCTCGGCCGCGGCCCGCGTTCGTCGGCTTGCCGGAAAGGAACGTTCCCCATGCTGCGCTGGCTGCAGTTCGGCGACCTTCATGCCTGCGAGGGCGACGACTGGGAGAGCCTCGGGCGCTTCCGTCAACTCGTCGACGAGGCCAACCGAGATTTCTCGGATCGGATCGACTTCGCCGTGCTGCCGGGCGACAACGCCAACCATGCGACACCCGAGCAGTTCCGGCGCGTGGCCGAGACCGGACGGCAGCTTCAGGCGCCGCTCCACGTCCTGCCGGGCGACCACGACTTCGAGGCGGGGCATCTCGACGACTTCCGCGCGCTGCTCGCGCCCGAGTCCCTGCCGCGGGCGCAGATGCACGGCGACACGCGCGTCGTCTTCCTCGACATCGTCAGCGCCGGCTCGGGCGGGCCGGACTTCCGCCTCGGGCGCGAGCAGACCGCCTGGCTGCGGCGCACGCTGGCCGACACGGCCGCCGCGCGGCGCACGGTGGTCTTCATGCACGCCTTTCCGGGCGACCTGCGCGAGGGCGGCGACGAGGTGGCCGCGCTCTTTGCGTCGGGCGGCGTCGCCTATGTCGGCACCGGCCACACCCACTACAACGATCTCCTGAACGACGGCCACGTCGTCTACGGCGCGACGCGCTCCACCGGCGAGATCGAGGAGGGCGCGCCCGGCTTCTCCGTTTCGGCGCTCGACGGCGACGTCCTGTCCTGGCGCTTCCGCGAGATGGGCCATCACGGCCCCTTCGTGCTCGTGACGTCGCCTTGCGACACGCGGCTCGTCACCGATCCTCAGTCGCGCAGCCAGGTTCCGGACGGCGCGATCGAGGTTCGGGCCGAGGTGTTCGCGGCGGGCGAGGCCCCCAGCGTCACCGCGCGTCTGGGCGACGGGCGCGGGATCGAGCTGTCGCGCGGCGACGAGGGAACATGGCACGGCCGCCTCGACGGCGTGCCCGACGGGCTGCACCGGCTCACCGTCACCGCCCGCAGCGCGGCCGGCGAGACCGACAGCGACACGGTGGACGTGCTTCTGCGGGGCGCGCGAGAGCGGCCCAAGCGCGGTGCGGCGATCGCGCTCGGGCGTGACGTCCATTCGGTGCGCAACTGGCCCGGGAAGGGCATTCCGGGCGGCCGGCTCGGGCCCAACGCCAACGGGCGCAAGTGGTAGCAATGACGCCGGGGCACGCGGTGGCCCCGGCGCGAGGCGTCTCGTTTCAGCCCTCCAGCGCTCCGCAGAAGCGCTGGATGCGCGTGCAGGCTTCCTCCAGGAGCTGGTCGGACGTGGCGTAGCTCAGGCGGAAGTTCGGGCCGAGACCAAAGGCCGATCCATGCACCACGGCGACGCCCTCCGCCTCGAGGAGCGCCGTCACGAAGTCCTCGTCGGTCGCGATCGTCGTCCCGTTCGGCGCGCGCTTGCCGATCGTGCCCTTGACCGAGGGGTAGACGTAGAAGGCGCCTTCCGGCGAGGGACACTCGATGCCGCGCGCTTGGTTCAGCATGGAGACCACGAGGTCGCGACGGCGCTCGAAGATCTCGCGGTTGCGCGGGATGAAGTCCTGGGTGCCGTTCAGCGCCTCCACCGCCGCCCACTGCGCGATCGAGCAGGCGCCCGAGGTCTGCTGGCCCTGGATCATGTCCATCGCCTTGATGAGCTTGAGCGGCCCGCCGGCATAGCCGATGCGCCAGCCCGTCATGGCGTAGGCCTTGGAGACGCCGTTGATCGTGATCGTGCGATCATAGAGCGCCGGCTCGACCTCGGCCGGGGTGGCGAAGCGGAAGTCGCCATAGACGAGATGCTCGTACATGTCGTCGGTCATCACCCACACATGCTCGTGGCGAACGAGCACGTCGGTCAGCTGCTTCAGCTCGGCATGGCTATAGGCTGCGCCCGACGGGTTCGAGGGCGAGTTGAACAGGAACCACTTGGTGCGCGGCGTGATCGCGCGCTCCAGCGCCTCCGCCGTCAGCTTGAAGCCGTCCTCCTGGCGCGTCTCGACGATGACGGGCGTGCCGCCGCACAGAGCCACCATCTCGGGATAGCTCACCCAGTAGGGCGCGGGGATGATCACCTCGTCGCCGGGGTTGAGCGTCGCCATGAAGGCGTTGAACAGGACGTGCTTGCCGCCCGTCGAGACGATGGTCTGCTCGGGCTTGTAGTCGAGCCCGTTCTCGCGCTTGAACTTCGCCGAGATCGCCTGGCGCAGCTCGGGAATGCCGGAGATCGGGGTGTACTTGGTCTCGCCACGCGCGATGGCCTCCACGGCCGCCTGCTTGATGTTGTCGGGCGTGTCGAAGTCCGGCTCGCCCGCGCCCAGCCCGATCACGTCCATGCCCTTGGCCTTGAGCTCGCGCGCCTTCTGGGACACGGCGATGGTGGCGGAGGGCTTCACGCGGTCCAGCGATGCGGCGAGAAAGCTCATGGGGGCGGCTCCGGATGTCGGGGCGAAAGACGAGGGCGGACGATCCTCGGGCCGGCACGGTCCGCGCAGGAGCCGGCCGCCGAAAATCGGCGGACCCTAGTCCCGGCCTGTGTGCGATGCAAGAAGCCGGGCGCCCGTGGCGCGATGCATCAGAATCGCTGATGGGCGCGCGCACGAAACGGAATTGGCGCGCCCCGCCGCGATGGGGCAAAGGCTCAGGTCCGACGCCACGACGAGGAACGCCTCATGCGCTACGTGATCCACGGCATGATCGACAGCGGCAACTGCTGGAAGCCGCGCCTCCTGTGCCACCTTCTCGGCCTTCCCTTCGAGCACCGCGAGGTGTCGACCCGCGACGGCTCGACCCGCACGCCGGAGTTTCTCGCGCGCAACCCCGCTGGCCAGTGTCCCCTCCTGGAACTGCCCGACGGCCGCGTCCTGCCCGAGTCCGACGCCATCCTCGTGTATCTGGCGGATGGCACGCCTTTCCTGCCCGAGGAGCGCTTCGCGCGGGCCCGCACGCTGGCCTGGATGTTCTTCGAGCAGAACGCGCACGAGGTCTCGGTCGCGGTGCGCCGGGCGCTCACCGTCTATCCCGAGCGCGCTCCCCAGGCGACGCCGGAGCGCATGGCGCTTCTGCTGCGCAACGGCGAGGCGGCGCTCGCCACGATGGAGCGGCACCTGTCCGGCGCCCCGTTCTTCGGCGGCGAGCGGCCGAGCGTCGCCGACGTCGCGCTCTATCCCTACACGGCGACCGCGCGCGAAGGCGGCTTCGACCTTGCCCCCCTGCCCGCCGTGCGCGAGTGGCTGGCGCGGATCGCCGACCTGCCGGGCTACCGGCCGCGCGAGGCGGTCTAGACACGAAAAAGCCCGCCCCGACGATGCGGAGCGGGCCCTTGATGCGTGCCGGCGCGATCAGTCGTCGAGGCCGAGGGCCTTGAGGTCGGTGGCGGGCGCCGAGGTCAGCGTCTCGCGGGTCAGGCTCGGCGCATTGACGCGCAGGTCGTCGCCGTCCATCGCCAGCTGCATCGACTTCCAGTTCACGAGGACGTCCTTCTCGCCGATGCCGAGGAAGCCGCCGACCTCGACGACCACGGCCTGGATCGAGCCGTCCGCGTTGACGATGAAGTCCTCGATCTCGCCGATCTTCTCGTTGTTGGCGCCGTAGACGTCCTTGTCGTCCAGCTCGCCCGTGCGGAAGTAGGTCGGCATCGCGCCGGCCGTCGGCGGCGTCAGGGTCACGAAGTCGCCGCCGGTTGCGGTCGCGGCGGGCGCCATGCCCGTGGTCGCGGGCGCCGCGGTCGTCGTGGCGGGCGCGGTCGTCGTCGCGGGCGTGGTCTGGGCGAGGGCGGCGCCGGTGGCGGCGAGCGAGGCGAGGGCGACGAGGGCGAGACGCTTCATGATACGATCCTTGAACACTGAGTTGGTCGAGGCCGGCCGCCGGAGCGGCCCGCCTTCCCGTCCCAAAGGCTGCGACAATCTGTTCGGTTCCCTCTTCCGGAGCGCAAACCCGCAGCCGGGCCGCGCTTGCGGTCGCCACCCCGGCTGCGGCAAGCTGCCGAACCCTTCCGCTTCGCGACCCTGCAAGGACACGCCGCTTGACCCCGGACGATACCGAAGACCAGCCCAGCGGCGACCTGACGATCCGCGTCCAGGCCATGCCCGCCGACATGAACGCGGCGGGCGACGTCTTCGGCGGATGGGTCATGGCGCAGATGGACCTGGCGGCGGGCATCCGGGGCGCCGAGCGCGCGGGCGGGCGCGTCGTCACGGCGGCGGTGGAGACGCTGGCCTTCCGGCGCCCGGTGCATGTGGGCGACACGCTCTGCGTCTACACGCGGGTGGAGCATGTCGGCCGCACCTCGATCCGCATCCGCGCCGAGGCCTGGGCGCGGCGCTACCTGCGGCCCGTGCGCGAGAAGGTCACCGAGGGCGTCTTCGTGATGGTGCATCTCGACGCCGCCGGTCGCCCGGCCGCCGTCGGAGCGGCTCCGCCCCCGATCGCGCCCTGAGAACCGGCGGGCTCGGCGTCACCCGGCTTCGCCTCGAGCAAGCGCGGGGGCCTCGAAGCGATCGTCCGACGCCACGACGTGTAGGCGGTCGCGACCGTTCTCCTTGGCGCGGTAGAGGCCGAGATCGGCACGTCGCAGGACCTGGGCCTGCGTGTCCTTGCGCGAAACGTCGGTCACGCCTCCCGAGACCGTGATCCTGCGCGCCGCAGGCCCCCGCAGGACGTCGAGGCCCCCGATCGCGGCCTGGAGCCGCCGCAGCGTCGACATCACGTCGTCGAACGGCTGCTGGGCGAAGAGGATCAGGAACTCCTCCCCGCCGACGCGCCCGAAGCCGTCCGTCAGCCGGAGGGTCCTTCGGACGGTCTGGGCGACCGCGACCAGGACGTCGTCGCCCGTCTGGTGTCCGCAGGCGTCGTTGATCGCCTTGAAGTGGTCGATGTCCAGGAGGCAGGCCCATCCCGCCTGCCCCTCGTCCAGCGCGGCCTGAAGCTGGCCGAGGACATGACGCCGGTTGGAGACGCCGGTCAGCTCGTCGGTGAACGACTGGCGCGACAGCTTGTCGTTCAGGAGCCGCAGATGGCGTTCGGACACGTTCAGCTGGGTCACGTCCGTGCCGACATAGAGGATCCAGCCGTCGTCGCGCCGGGTCTCGTTCACCCAGATGAAGCGGCCGCCGTGGAGATCGCTCTCGTAGGTGCGCTGGCGCGACTTGCCCCGGCGGGACCGGACCGAGGATATCCAGCTCTCGATATCGTCGGTCTCGATGACGGTGCCCCGGCGGGCCGCGAAGTTGCGGCGCATGAGCGTCTGCCAGTCGATCCGCTCGTCCGGCGCCAGGAAGTAGGCGGCGCGAAAGGCCTCGTTGGCGTAGCGCAGGATTTCGTCCCGGTCATAGAGGCCGACCAGCGCGACCGAATGGCGGAGCATGTCCAGAAGATCGGGGACGAGATCCTCCCGCGCCGCGTCGTCACGCTCGACCTCCTTCATCTGCAAGTCCCCGCGCGCCTCGAAGCCAGACATGTTGCGTGGAAAATCATGAACAAAGGCCCTTGAGCACGGCGCAGGTCTTGGCCCCGCATCGCCTTCCGTTCGGTCAGCGGCATAGGAGATCAGTCGATGCCGGGCTCGCGAGCGCCCCTCGCGCGCGCGTCGGGAGGGCGGGCTTCCTTCGTGCGGGCGCGCGGCGCCTCAGGCGGCGCGCGCCAGTCCGGGCCTCGCCGCGGCGGGTTTGGCCGTGGCGGCCGAACTCAGCATCTGGCCGGACTGGTCGAGCCGCTGCAGCACCTCGTTGATCTGCTCGGCGCCGACCGACTGCTCGCGGCAGGCCGCCGAGATTTCCGACACAAGCTCGGTGGTGCGCTTGATATGGGGCACCAGCGCCGCCAGGCTGTCGCCGGCCGCCTCGGAGGTGCGCAGCGTCTCGGCCGTCAGCGTCTCGATCTCGCTCGCCGCCCGCGCCGCCCGCTCGGCGAGCTTGCGCACCTCGCTCGCCACCACCGCGAAGCCCTTGCCGTGGGCCCCCGCCCGGGCCGCCTCGATCGCCGCGTTCAGCGCCAGGAGATCGGTCTGGCGCGCGATCTCCTGCACCACCGAGACGCGCTCGGCGATGGTGCGCATCGCGCCGACCGACGCGGCGACCGCCTCGCCCCCCAGCGCCGCGCTGGTCGAGGCTTCCAGGGCCAGCTTCTCGGTGCGACCCGCGTTGTCGGCGTTCTGGCGGATGTTGGCGGTCATCTCCTCCATCGTCGAGGAGGCGTCGCCGAGCGAGCGGGCCTGCTCGTCGGCCAGACGCTGACGCTCGGCGTCGAGCGTGGCCTTTTCCGCCTCCAGCGCCTCGAAATAGGTCGAGATGCCGAGATCCATGTCGAGAACCGCGAGCTTCACGAGCGTGCCGACGATCTGCGCCGCCTCGCGCGTGCGTCGACGCCCCCCGAGCCCCCGGCCCGCGAGGGCGGGAACCAGCTCGGCGATCATGGTCTCCAGGATCAAGGCGTAGCCGCCCAGATGCCAGCGCGGCTCGAGGCCGATGCGCGCATGGACGCGGCCGATGCGTTGGGCGTTCTCGGCATAGCCCGCGTCGATCGCGCCCGCCGCGATGCGGCTCCAGTGATCGCCCTGCGCGGCGCGCGCGGCGTCGAGCCGCTTGTCGTCGGGAAAGAAGCGGCGGACCTCGGGCGTCGCCTCGACCTGCGCGTAGAACGTGCCGAGCGCCCGTTCCACCGCGCGGCCCACGAGTTCGCGATGGGGCGCGAGCGCCGCCAGGGACTCGGGCCCGATGCCGAGGAAGTCGAGACGCTCTTGAAAGGACCTGTCCATCGCCGTCGCCGCCGTTCCTGCGCGCATGATTGCCGTGCCAAGGATGAAGGCGCACCGTGAAGCAGCCGCTAAGGGTCTCTTCGGGACGATTACTTAGACGCCCTTCCCCACCCGACGCGTCGGATCGCGGCGGCGGTCCATTGTGGACAAGCACGGTCAGGAAGGGGCAAATGCGCCGTGGCTCCCCCGCGTGCGCCGCCTCCCCGCGCCGCCCGCCCTCCAGCGAAATGCCTGCCGATGCTTGCCCGCTTCTTCTCGTACTACGCGCCGTGGCGCGGCCTCTTCCTCGTCGACTTCACCTGCGCGGTCGTGGCCGGTCTTCTGGAGCTCGGCTTTCCGATCGCGGTGAAGCTCTTCATTGACGACCTCCTGCCGGGCGGCGACTGGGGCCTGATCGTCCTCGCCTCGCTCGGCCTGCTCCTGATCTACGCGCTCAACACCGGCCTCATGGCGGTGGTCACCTATTGGGGCCACATGCTCGGCATCAACATCGAGACGGAGATGCGCCGGCGCGCCTTCGACCATCTCCAGAAGCTGAGCTTCGGCTATTTCGACGAGCGCAAGACCGGCCATCTCGTCGGCCGGCTCACCAAGGACCTGGAGGAGATCGGCGAGGTCGCCCATCACGGGCCGGAGGACCTGTTCATCGCCGTGATGACTTTCGTCGGCGCCTTCCTGCTGATGGTCTCGGTGCATGTCGAGCTGGCGCTGATCACGGCCGTCGTGGTGCCGCTCGGCACCTGGCTGACGGCGCGCTACGGCAACCGCATGACGCGGACCTGGCACGCGATCTACGGATCGGTCGCCGACTTCAACACGCGGATCGAGGAGAATGTCGGCGGCATCCGCGTGGTGAAGAGCTTCGCCAACGAGGATCACGAGCGCGCGCTGTTCGACGTCAACAACCAGGGCTACCGCGCGCGCAAGCTCGACGCCTACCGCATCATGGCCATGAGCCAGTCGCTGAACTACCTGTCGATGCGCCTGACGCAGGTCATCGTGATGCTGGCCGGCACCTGGTTCGTGATCGGGAACGATCTCAGCTACGGCGGCTTCGTTGGCTTCCTGCTCCTCGTCAACGTCTTCTTCCGGCCGGTCGAGAAGATCGCGGCCGTGCTCGAGACCTATCCGAAGGGCATCGCGGGCTTCCGCCGCTACACCGAGTTCCTGGACACCGAGCCCGACATCGTAGACGCGCCGGGCGCCGTCGCGGTGGAGAGGCTGACCGGCGCCCTCTCGTTTCGCGACGTGCGCTTCGGCTACCGGTCCGGGCGTCCCGTTCTCCAGGGCATCGACCTCGAGGTGCGCCCCGGCGAGACGGTCGCCTTCGTGGGTCCGTCGGGCGCCGGCAAGACCACGATCTGCTCGCTGGTTCCCCGCTTCTACGACGTCACCGGCGGCGCGATCCTGATCGACGGGATCGACATCCGGCAGATGCGGCTCCGAGACCTGCGCCGACGCATCGGGGTCGTGCAGCAGGACGTCTTCCTGTTCGGCGGCACGATCCGCGAGAACATCGCCTATGGCCGCCTCGACGCCACGGAGGGCGAGATCGTCTCGGCGCTGCGCCGCGCGCGGCTGGAGGAGACGGTGGCGGTTCTGCCGGAAGGGCTCGACACGGTGGTGGGCGAGCGCGGCGTGAAGCTCTCGGGCGGGCAGAAGCAGCGCCTGTCGATCGCGCGCATGTTCCTCAAGGATCCCGACATCCTGATCCTCGACGAGGCGACCTCGGCGCTCGACACCGAGACCGAGCGGCTGATCCAGGCGTCTCTGACGGAACTCTCCGAGGGGCGCACCAGCCTGGTGATCGCCCATCGCCTGTCCACGATCCGCCATGCCGACCGCATCGCGGTGATCGAGGCGGGACGCATCGCCGAGACCGGCAGCCATGCCGAACTCCTGCGCGCCGGCGGCCCCTATCGTCGCCTGATCGAGGCGCAGGAGATCGCCGTGGGCGCCAACGACGCGGGCTTGGCCGGACGGCGCTCGCCGGCCGCCTGATCACGAAAGGGAAAGGCCGGCGCCCCTGCGAGCGCCGGCCTTTTCTTGCTCTACGCCCTTAGTTGGCGGGCGGCGGGGTCGGTGCCGCATCGCCGGCCGGCGGCGGCGGCGGCGGGGTGGCGCCGTTCTCGGGCGGGGTCACGAGCGAGCGCGGCGGTGGGGGAACCTCGGTGCCGGCCTCGCCGCGCATCGCCGAGATGATCGGCTGCGCGGCCTCGATGCAGTCCGCGATCTGCTCGTCGCCGCAGCGCACGTCGAGCGAGCGGCCCGCGCCGAGGTCGATCGAGAAGCCGGCCATCGGCGGCGGCGGGGGCGGGCCGCGGCGCGGGCCGTCGCCTCGCGGACCCATGCCGTGCGGGCCCATGCCGTGCGGGCCCATGCCGGCCATGTCGCGCGGGCCGCCCGGGCGCGGGCCCGGCTCGTCGGCGCGCGCCCAGCGGTCGCCCCAGCGCATGTCGCGCGGCGAGGGATCGGGGCGGTCGTCGCGGCGGTCCGCGCGGTCCTCGTAGCGGTCGCGATCCCGGTCGCGGTCCTTGTCGCGGTCGGCATCGCGATCCCGGTCGGGACGCTCGATGCGGTAGTCATCCTCGTTGTCGCGCTCCTGCGCGTGGGCGAGCGGCACGGCCGACGCCGCCAGCAGAGCGGCCAGGGTGAGTTGCTTCAACATTCGGGCTTGTCCTGTTGGATCCACGGACCCGAGCGTCCGTGGGCTCCCAACGCGCCGGTCGCGGAAGCGTTGCCGTGACGGCATCGTGACGGGACCGGTGCGCCCGCCGCCGCGAACAAGGGTCGGCGGGCGCTGGGGAACGCGGGGACACTGGCGCCGCCTCTACGAGATACAATGGCGGGCCCCGGTTCTGGTCCGCGAAACTCGAGCGGATGAGGGCGAAGCTACGGGGTCTTGGTAAGCGAAGGATGAACGAAACCGCTCGAAGGCTGCGACATTCGCGCCCCGCTCCGCGCGCGCCACTTGTCCGTTCCCCCTTTATTCTCACGTCGCCCCAGCCCATATTCGCGCCATGCCCAAGACCCCGCGCCGCTCGCCGATCCTCGACTATTCCGACGCCTCGGAGAGCCTCAACGGCCCTGCCGGCATGGCGGAGGCGCCCCAGGCCGAGCTCACCGGCTCGCCGCTTGTCGGCCCCCTGTCGGGCTGGGCCGACCAGATCGCGCAAGGGTTGGAGGAGGAGGCCGAGCGCAAGGCCGCCGAGAAGCCCGCCAAGGCGAAGAAGCCCTCCTCCCCGGCCAAGCCGCCCCGGCAGACGAAGACCGCGCGCGGCACCTCGGTCGGCATCGCCACCGACCCCAAGGCGCGCGCCGCCGCCGGCCTCAACCCCGTGGCCGGCATGGACGTGAGCCTGGAGGACGCCGCTGCCCTACCCGCTGGCGGCGTCACCGCCACGGTCCAGGCGCTGCAGGACCTCATCGCGTCCGGCAACCCGCTGTTCAAGGACGGCGAGCTTTGGATCCCGCACCGCCCCGTGCGCCCGGCGAAGTCCGAGGGCGGCCATGCCTTCCGCATCGCGTCGGACTACGAGCCCAAGGGCGACCAGCCGACCGCGATCAAGGAGCTCGTGTCGGGCATCACCGACTCGAGCGAGCAGACGCAGGTGCTGCTCGGCGTCACCGGCTCGGGCAAGACCTTCACGGTCGCCAACGTCATCGAGCGCACGCAGCGCCCCGCGCTGATCCTCGCGCCCAACAAGACGCTGGCGGCCCAGCTCTACGGCGAGTTCAAGAGCTTCTTCCCCGACAACGCGGTGGAGTACTTCGTTTCCTACTACGACTACTACCAGCCGGAAGCCTACGTCCCGCGCTCCGACACGTTCATCGAGAAGGAATCCTCGATCAACGAGCAGATCGACCGCATGCGCCACGCCGCGACCCGCGCGCTCTTGGAGCGCGACGACGTCATCATCGTGGCCTCGGTGTCCTGCATCTACGGCATCGGCTCGGTCGAGACCTACACCGCGATGACCTTCCAGATGAGCGTCGGCGACCGGCTCGACCAGCGCCAGTTGCTCGCCGACCTCGTCGCCCAGCAGTACAAGCGCCGCGACATGGACTTCACGCGCGGTAGTTTCCGCGTGCGGGGCGACACGATCGAGATCTTCCCCGCCCACTTGGAGGACCGCGCCTGGCGCATCTCGCTGTTCGGCGACGAGATCGAGGCGATCCACGAGTTCGACCCGCTGACGGGCTCCAAGACCGACGACCTCAAGTCGGTGAAGATCTACGCCAACTCGCACTACGTCACGCCCCGCCCGACGCTGCAGCAGGCGGTGAAGAGCATCAAGGAGGAGCTGCGCCACCGCCTCGTCGAGCTCAACAAGGCCGGGCGCCTGCTGGAGGCCCAGCGGCTGGAGCAGCGCGTCACCTTCGACGTCGAGATGATCGAGGCGACGGGCTCGTGCAACGGCATCGAGAACTACTCGCGCTACCTCACCGGCCGCCAGCCCGGCCACCCGCCGCCGACGCTGTTCGAGTACCTGCCCGACAACGCGCTGGTCTTCATCGACGAGAGCCACGTCACGATCCCGCAGATCGGCGCGATGTACCGGGGCGACTTCCGCCGCAAGGCGACGCTCGCCGAATACGGCTTCCGCCTCCCCTCCTGCATGGACAACCGGCCGCTTCGCTTCGAGGAGTGGAACGCGATGCGCCCGCCGACCGTCGCCGTGTCCGCGACGCCCGGCTCGTGGGAGATGGAGCAGGCGGGCGGCGTCTTCGCCGAGCAGGTCATCCGCCCGACCGGCCTCACCGATCCCCCGATCGACATCCGCCCCGCGCGCTCCCAGGTCGACGACCTCCTGGGCGAGATCAGGGAAGTCGCCGCCAAGGGCTACCGCGTGCTTTGCACCGTGCTCACCAAGCGCATGGCCGAGGACCTGACGGAGTATCTGCACGAGCAGGGCATCCGCGTGCGCTACATGCACTCCGACATCGACACGCTGGAGCGCATCGAGATCATCCGCGACCTGCGCCTCGGCACGTTCGACGTGCTGGTCGGCATCAACCTCCTGCGCGAGGGCCTCGACATTCCCGAATGCGGCCTCGTCGCCATCCTCGACGCCGACAAGGAAGGGTTCCTCCGCTCCGAGACCTCGCTGATCCAGACCATCGGCCGCGCCGCGCGCAACGTCGACGGCCGCGTCATCCTCTATGCCGACAACGTCACGGGCTCTATGGAGCGCGCCATCGCCGAGACCAACCGGAGGCGCGACAAGCAGGAAGCCTACAACACGGAGCACGGCATCACGCCGGCCTCGGTCAAGGCCAAGATCGCCGACATTCTCGACAGCTACTACGAGAAGGACCACGTGCGCGTGGAGACCGGGGCGCACGCCGCCTCGGGCGCCATGGTCGGCAACAACCTCAAGAGCCACCTGGAGCATCTGGAGAAGGAGATGCGGGGCGCCGCCGCCGATCTCGACTTCGAGCGCGCCGCGCGCCTGCGCGACGAGATCAAGCGCCTCCAGGCGACCGAGCTCGCGATCGCCGACGACCCGCTCGCCCGCGAGCCCGCGATGTTCGGCGACGACGGCGGCGGCAAGCGCCGCGGCAAGGGCGGCAGCAACCGCGAGAACCCGCGCTTCGGCCCGAACGGCGAGCCGCTGGCCGCCCGTCTCCAGGCGCCCGACCATTCCGGCGTCAAGGCGCTGGGCCGGGGCGTGGCGCCCAGCGACGAAGCGATCCAGAGCTACTTCAGCAAGCCCACCCTCGACGACATGGGCCCCGGCACGGACACGGCCACACCCAACCGCCCGCTGTTCCGCAAGAACACGCTGGACGAGATGACGGTGGGCCGCACCGAGAAGCCCAAGGGTGGCCCCGCCCCCCAACGCCCCGACGACGCGCGGCCGATCCGCCGCGAGCGCATCGGCGTGGGCAGCTACGAGGACCCGATGGACGAAAAGAAGCGCAAGCGCCGGCCGGGGAAGACGGGGCGGCCGGGGCGGTGATCCTATCGCAATTGCTACATAGACAATTTTCGAACGAACTCGGCCAGCGCTCTAAGGTTTTCTTTTGTTTCTTTTGAAAGAGGGATATCAGCACCAGAGACGAGTCGCTCCTGAAATATACTTAACACCTTTTGCTTATTGATTTTTCCGTCTTTCTCGTTCTGGAGGCCTAATTCCATAATATCTTTCTCGTCTAATAAGTCCTCGATAACTTTCCAGCTCGGATTAATTTCTGAAAGCGTTAAAATTTCATCATCCGAAAGGTAGAATTCTTTTTGATACCTCTTCTTTTCTCTTTTCCCGGCATCGTCGCCATCTAATAAAATTTTTACTGGAAGACCCCACCCCCTATTTAGCGCGATCAACGCACCGAGCGTTCCAGCACCCACTGCCGGAAATGCTACGACCGTCTTTTTTATTATTCGTTCGGCGGCATAGCGCAATACATAATAGTCAGATTTTCCTTCTAGTATTATGCCAGATTGCTTCACATCGAACTTTGAGGGAAATATTTGTATCTTATCCAAAATAGGCTGGAAATAACTTATTTTAGACGGATTTTCGTGGACGAATTTTCGATATGGAATAGCTTGTACATCGATTGATTGATCATCCAGCACACTGAGATCTATTACGCTATCACCAGGCTCGTTTGAGCTGTTTTTAACAATATAAGCCTGCTCTAGCCACTTCGGCTCAATCATGTAATGACTATGAGTTGAATAAATTAATATATGCGGGTCCTTCGCTATTTCAGGAAAGCTTTCGATCAGTTTTTGTTGAGCGGCGGAGTGCAAATTGGAAGCAGGCTCGTCGAACAAAAAGATTGTAGCCGCACCATGCTGTCTTGCCACCCGGAATTGCGTGAACAGCAAAAAGGCGAAGAACCAGCGGAACCCAAGCGATCTACTTTCAACATTGTATCGATTGCCGCCCTCCTTTATTCTAAACTGAACATATGCATCATGAAGTATAGCGGGTGCTTCAACGCCTTTTTTGTCGATCCGAGCCGGCCCTTCGTCAATATCCCACGGTATTATCACCTCTTTTCCGCTTGCATCTTCCCCAAAAATATCGTTCCATTGCTTGAATATATTTGTTGTTACAGTTTGCGCAGCTCGATCAATTACCTGATCAATCTTTTCTCCTTCTCCAGACGCATTGAATTTGCGATGGAAAGAAGGCCATTCGATCTGAAAATCCGATTTGTGAATGCGACTCACAATGTGATCAGTTATTTTGTGACCGCGATGATCATAATCTAGTATGTCTTGAAATACTTTACGATAAAATAGGCTTTTACCATCATCTCTTCCCGACAGGTATATTTTATCCGGAAAGTCGAAAACAAAGGTTAGAAAGTACGCGATCCTCGGCATGAGCGACTCAATCGCATCGTAGGCAAACTTGAGGTCATTGCCGGATACCTCGAAAAATTTCCGCTGCCCGGTTTTCCGAAGTTTCGTACCGATACTTGCCCTTCTAAAATTCCCCTTGTGGTCACCATTCTGATATTTGTGAAACTTAGTATATGAGAATACTTCCTCACCCTCCTTGTCGAAGCTGATACTGTTCCCAGTAGTGTCGCGGGCAGTTTTGCAAATCGCAATTTTGTCTTCGCTTGTGATCCGTATAGTCGCCGATACACTAATATCCCCGGTGAAGTCAGCAACGGCATATCGAGGGACTAGGTCCTGCACAGCCCCCGATCCTGATAGATCGCTTCCCACGATTATTTTAGTATCACTATCTGGCGCGAAGCTATGTATAGCTTCTAGTATCGTAGTTTTACCGCTTTCGTTTAGTCCAACTAACGTATGTACTCGAGCATGATTACTTTCCGACAGACCAATATAGGCATCTTTAATACCCTTGAAATTCTGAATTCTAAACCCAATGTAATTCATCGTAACAACCCTTAAATTATAAAATCATCGGCAAATTTAGGAACACGTATCATTCTAGTTAGTAATATTTGTAGACTCGAAGCCAATCCACCACCTCCCAAAACACCCGCACATACCCCTCATCCGCCAGCTTCGAGTGCTCGCGCTCGTCCGTGACGTGCTGCACCAACAGGTCCCCGTTCCTCGCCGCCTCCACCGCGTCGCGGTAGCGCTGCTCCAGGCTCACGAAGGCGGTGGGGTCGTCCTTGGCGTGGAGCGTGACGGTCGGCAGGACGATGCGGCCCGTCAGCTCCGAGTCGTAGCGCAGGCGCCGCGCGCCCTCCGGGTCGGCGCGAAAGCGCTGGACGCCCCGGTTCAGCGCCTCGTCGTCGGAGGTCCCGGTGTAGCGCACGCCCTCGTTGGTGAAGGGGTTCCGCCCGTCCAGCCGTTTGTTCACGATGTCGCTGAACGTGTTGGTGGCGAACAGGAGGTGCGAGACCAGCGTGCGCTGCGGCACGCCCGAGGCCGCGAGGATGTCGTGGAGCCGCCCCGCCTCGGCCTCGGTGCGCTCGTCCGGCCGCTTCGACAGGCCGGTGCATTCCTCCACCCGCGCCTCGAGGTCCCCGCGCTTCATGGCGGGCGCGCCCTCGGGCAAGCCGCGCCAGAGCTCGTACTGCGTCTCGTCCGGGCGCGGATGGTTGTTGCAGTAATACTGGTAGATGGCGCGCAGCCCCGCGCGGAACTCGTAGGGCTCCGGCCCGCCCGCCAGCACGCCGCTCGTCAGCACCCGCCGTCGAAGCGCTTCCGTCCGTCGCCCCGGATCGCATAGAGCTCGTGCGTCTTGGCCGCGACATTGCCGCCCCAGCTCTGCCCGTGGAGGATCGTGAGCCGAGCTTCGCCCAGCACCTCCGGCGCGATCTCGCTGAGAGCCACCATGTCCTCGGCCGCCATGCGCACGCCGAACCCCTCGCGCCGGTAGTTCGTGGCGGCCCAGGCATAGCCCTCGCGCACCAGAACCGAGAAGCGCGAGAGGTCCTCGTCGGGATCGTCGAAGCGCGGCGGCGACAGGCGCGGGCCGCCATGGGCGTGGAGGATGGTGACGCCGTTCCAGTTGGCCGGCTTGGCGAACAGCAGCCACGCGCCGCGCGCGTCCTGCGCCCGGTGGCACACGGCGTCGGTCGGCACGCCCTCGGGGCAGTCCACCCGCTCGGCGGCGCGCGCGTTCGCGGGAAGACTTGAGAGCCCGAGCATCACGAGCGCCAGTCCACTCCATCCCCGTCGCCGCATCGCCCCGTCTCCCCTCATGCCCTTGCGGATCTGAGCCTAGAGGCAAGCGACGGGGGCTGGAAAGGGGAAAAGCGCAAGCGGGACGTGTGCGGGTGAAGACGCCGATTTATCCCCGCGCGGCCGCGCGCCCCTATGCTTCGACCCGTCGCCGGCCTCCGGGGGACGCGAATGATCACCGGGATCGTTCGGGGGTCGGCGAGCGGCTCCGGCAGAGGGTCCCCGTCCGGAGGGGACGCTTTCGCCGGGCGCCACGAGATCTTGGGCCGGTCCGCCGATCGAAAGGCGGGCCGCGGAGCAACCGGCGGAACCTCGGGACTCCCCTGTAGGGGGTGGACGGATGACCGGGCACGCCGCACCAACCTGGGGAGAGCCCCCGGGGGAGGGCACGAGATCGCCGCCGAGCTGGCTTCCGGCGGAGCGGGCGCAGCAGTCGCGGGGGGATGCCGGGGGTCGGCCCGGCCTTTTCCTTTGACCACATCGCATGTCCGCGCGGAGGCTCGTCCTCCGGCATCCCCCCGAGTTCCTCGGGAGACAAGTTCGAGTGCAGGTCCCGGCGGGGGTGTGAATCCCGCCGGCCACCTCCAGCCCTCCCCTCCCCGGCGCGGCTTCGGCTGCGCCGGGGGCGAAGGCGTGTCCGGCTAGTACTGCGGCAGGGAGTTGGTGGAGCGCGTCGCGCGCTCCTTCCACTCGTCGTTCGGCGTGATCGGCTTGTTGATCTGGCTGAGGCAGCCGGAGAGCAGCGCCCCTGCCACCACCACGAGCGCGAGCCGCGCGATCATTCCGCCTCCTGGCCCGGCACGATGCCGCCGGAGGGCGTCGAACCCGCGATCGAGGGCGTGCGCCCGTCGACCAGCGGCACGCTGCTCGCCGCGCCCACCGACGAGCCCGCGCCGAACAGCCAGGGCAGGCCGTCGTTCTCGGTCAGAAGCACGATGCGCCCGTCGGGCAGGCGCACGCGGCGCGTCACGTATTCGCGCTCGCGCGCGGTCAGGATCGTGCCGGCCTCGTTCGGCGCATAGGGCTGGGCGGCGGCCGGCAGGGCCGGCAGCGCGCAGGCGCCGGCCAGGAGAAGAAGAAGGGGAACGCGCATCGTCGGGACTCCGAATGGTTTGCCGCAAAACGAGGGGCCCGCGCGGGCGGTTCCGGCCAAACAGAAGGCCCCGCCGTCGCCGGCGGGGCCTTGGGACATGCGACGGGTCGGGTCGCGTCAGTAGGTGCGGTTGTTGTGGCGCGTGTTGCGGATCGCGCGGTTGGCGCGGTTCTGCATGCGCTCGATGCGCGCGGCCGAGCGCGGGTCGATGCGGCCGTTATTGTAGTAGCGCGCCCGGCGCTCAGTGCGCTCGATGCGGCGCTGCTGGCGGATCAGGCGCTGCGCCTCGCGGGGCGTCAGGTCGCCACGGCGGATGCCGCGCTCGATGCGCTCCTGCTGCCGGTACTGGCGCACGTCGGAGCGGTAGGTCTGGGCCATCGACGGCACGGCGGTGGCGACCAGCATGGCGGCGGCGGTGGCGAGAATCGCAAGCTTCATGGGACAACTCCTCCCTGGGGGAACAAGGGCGGCGAGGATCGCTCCCCGCCGCCGGGATCGGTGCTAGGCTCAGTAGTGGCGCATCTCGCGGTGCATGCGGCGCACGGCGCGCTCGTGGCGGCGCTCGTGGCGCTCCATCCGGCGCTCGGCCATCCGGCGCTCCATCATGCGATGGTGCATGCGGCGCTCGGCCATGCGGCGCGCCTCGCGCGGGGTCACGTGGTGGTCGCGCATGGAGCGCTCCACCATGCGGTGGTGGCGCATCTCGGCGCGGGTCTGCGCCTGGGCGAGGCCGGGCGCGAGCGTTCCGGCGAGGATCGCGGCGGCGGTGGCGAGGATGGCGAGCTTCATGACGGGGGGTCCTTCCCGAACGGGATTGGTGAAGGGAGCCTAGAAAGGCTCACCTGAACGCCGACTGAACGGGGAAGGTTCACAGCTTCGTGAAGAATATCCCTCCCCGCTCCCCGCATGGTTACTGCGGCGTCTGCGCCGGCACGATGCCGCGGGACGGCGTCTGTCCGGTGCCGGTCGGCGTCAGGCGCCCGCCGTTGCTCTGGCAGGCGCCGAGCGCCAGCGTCGAGACGGCCAGCGCGGCGAGGATCAGTTGGCGGGACGCGCGCATCAGTTCGCCGGCTCGCCCTGCTGCGAGATCGGGATGCCGACGCCGTTGTTGGTGTCGGGAATGGCGCCGGGAATGCGCGTCAGCGTGTTGCCGGCCGTGCCCGAGGCGTCGGGCGCCATGACGCCGTAGGCGCCGACGCCGTTCTGCAGGCCGCCGGGGCCGCGCGGGCTCGCGTCGCGGTTCGAGGAGGACAGGTCGAGGTTCACGCCCGGCAGGTTGGTGCGGTCCTGCGCCTCGATCGGCGTCGCGCCGCGAACCTGCACGAGGCGCCCGTCCACGGGCATCGGGGCGGAGGACTGCGCGGCCGCCGGCAGGGCGGTGGCGAGCGAGACGGCGGCGATCGCGCAAAGGCGGCGGATCATGGGAGGAGCTCCGGCAAAGGGGTAAGGCGGGGTCTGAAACGCGAGACGGCCCCGAAGGGCCGCCCCGTTCCTTGCATCAATGCGATGCGAGGACTTCCGTTCATTCACTCCGGCGTCTGGCCGGGAACGATGCCGCCCGACGGCGTCGACTGCGAGGCCGCGGCCGCGCTGTTGGGGTCCATGCCCTGCGTCGGCACTTCCGTGCCGCCCGTGGCGCCCATCGTACCCATGTTGCCGCTGGTGCCCATGTTGCCGCCCGTGGTGGAGCTGGTCGACATGGAGTCGGTGCCCATCGCGCCCGTCGTGCCGGGCTGGGCGGTGGTGTCGCCGGTGGTGGCGGCCGCTCCCATCTGGTCCGGGGCGCGCGTGCCGGCAGGCGGGATCGGCGCGGCGGCGGGGCTGCCGGTCGTGCTCTGGGTCGACTGGGCGAGGGCCGGACCGGCCAGGGCGGCGGCTGCGGCGGCGATGATCAGAATGCGCTTCATGAGGTCTGTCTCCCGAAGACGTGTGGTGTCCGCGTCGTGGACGTGTGTCTTGTTAAGGATGACGAACCGACATGGTTCCCGTCGTTCCAGAGCCGGCTCACGACTTGCGGACCGGAACGCGATCGTGTCGCGAAGGTGGCGGAACGGAGCCCTTCGTAAGGTTGCCAGTTGATTTGAAGCGATCAGCAGACATGGCGCGAATGCATCATGACCTTGCGTATGGTCATGTCGACTCCCGTGCCAAGCGAACTTTCGCTTGCAAAGTCAACCATCACCTTGCAGACTGAAGTTGTTCGGGCAATTTCGCGAACTCGGGTAATGGACGAATTGCGTATCGGAGGCGCATCCTCCGGGTGGACCGTTCCAGCGGCCTGCGATGTATCGTTTCCTTTTCCTCGCATCAAGACTTGCCTGCAAGGCCCGCAGGGGCAACACGACCAAATAGGGAAAAGGGTTACGACATGGCACAGACCGGAACGGTGAAGTTCTTCAACACCGAGAAGGGCTTTGGCTTCATCAAGCCGGACAATGGCGGCGCGGACATCTTCGTCCACATCTCGGCGGTGCAGGCCTCGGGCCTGAACGGCCTGGTGGAGAACCAGAAGGTTTCGTTCGAGACCGAGCCGGACAAGCGCGGCAAGGGCCCCAAGGCCGTCAACCTCGAGACGGCGGACTGAGCAGCGCCCCCAAGCGGCGCGACGCTCCGAGCGTCCGACAAGACTAGATTTTCGGAAGGCCCGCGCCCGTTCGCGGGCCTTCTTCGTGTCGGATCCCGGCTCGTCCGACGGAACCCATTCGCGCTCGACAGGGTGTGCCTCGCACGAACCCGGCGCCTCGCAACGTGCCCCCGGTCGTCCGGCGCGGGCCGATCCATCGTGGGCAGCTTAGGGTTCCCCGTCCCAGATCGGGACGAATCCGCCTGGCATGCCGCTTGCAGCCTTCCAAGGTTAACGGAACGTTAACTGGAGTTGCCTGCCATGAGATCGATCGTGCCACTGCTTGCCATCGTCTCGCTCGCCGCCGCGCCGGCCCTCGCGCGCGATCGCTTCCTCGCCGACGGGGGCGGCATCCGGACCGAGCGCGTCGTTGGAACGCCCTTTGGTCCGGCGGTGCTCGAGATGCCGGCGCTCGGCGAAGGCCGCCCGTTCCTGGAAGACGGCGGCGGCATCCGCTTCGCGCCCGAGCTGCCCCGCCTGCCGCAAGGCGGGTCCTATGGCGGCCGGCGCGCATCCGACCACGGCTCGTCGATCACCGAGGTGCCGAACGACCGGCGCGGCGGGGCGTTCGGGCGCAACGTCTCGGTGGTCGTGATCAACGGCAACGGCGTAGCCAACGGTGCTGGCGAGGCACCGGAGCCGAGCGCGCCGGGCTATGGCGGCGCCAAGATCATCCGCGTCGCCACCGCACGCCTCGACCATCGCCCCTACGACGCGTCCGGCCTCGACATCGTGCGCTCGGGTGCGACCAAGATCATCCGCATCGCGCCTCCTGCGGGAAAGCCGATGCGGGAAGAGCCGCGCGACGAGACGCTGGAACTGGAGAACGGCGAGAACCTCGCAACGCTCGCGCCGCGCGAGCCGCCGATGCCGGCCCCCACCAAGCCGCCCCGGAATGAGACAGCGCCCCGAAACGAGGCGGCGCCCGCCGCGCCGGTCGCGCCGCCCGTCCCCGAGCCCCGCCCGGAGCCGCAGAGCGCGGCGGCAGCCGGCTCGTCCGGCTTCGAGCCCTGGACGGCGGATTGGCTGCGCGACTGCGTGAGCCGCTACCCGACCTTCGACGCCTCGCTCGGCACCTATACCGACGAGACGGGCCGCCGCCGCTTCTGCACCGGCGAGCCCTGATCCGCGGCGCGGCGCGTCAAAGCCCCTGGAGGAACGGGTTGGCGCGGCGCTCCTCGCCGATCGTTCCGCCGGGGCCGTGGCCGGGCAGGAAGGCCACGTCGTCGCCGAGCGGCAGGATGCGGTCGCGGATCGTCGCCAGAAGCATCGCGTGATCGCCGAAGGGCAGATCCGTGCGGCCGATCGAGCCCGCGAACAGGACGTCGCCGCCGATCAGGAACCGGGCCGCGCGGTTGAAGAACACGACGTGGCCGGGCGCATGGCCCGGCGCGTGGATCACCTCGAAGCGATGGCCTGCGATCTCCAGCACCGCGCCGTCGTCGAGCCAGCGGTCGGGCACGAGGTTGCGCACGGGACCGGGCAGGCCGAACATGCGCGCCTGATCCTCCAAGCCCGACAGGAGCGACGCGTCGGAGCGCTCGGGGCCGATCACTGTAAGGCCGAGCCGCTCGCGCAACTCGTCCGCGCCGCCCGCATGGTCGATATGGCCGTGTGTGAGCCAGATGGCGCGCGGGCTCAAGCTCAGCCGCCCGATCGCCGCCTCGATCCGGTCGAGGTCGCCGCCCGGATCCACCACCACGCCCTCGCGCGTCGCCTCGTCGAAGACGAGCGAGCAGTTCTGCCCGAAGGGCGTGACCGGGACGACTTCGACGAAAAGCTGGGACATGGGTGCTCGGGGCCTTCGCGAACGAGGGAGAGGTCCCCTCGCCTAGCACAGTCGCAGGCCGGGCGCTTGGCGGGCCCGGCCTGCGATGCGGACTACTCGGCCGCCACGCGCCGCGGCTGAACCTCGCTCGCGTAGTCGTCCACCAGCTGGCGGGTGATCGCGCCGGGCTGGAAGCGGTAGGGTCCGATCTCGGAGACCGGCGTCACCTCGGCGGCCGTGCCGCACAGGAAGCACTCCGTGAAGCCCTCCAGTTCCTCGGGCTGGATGGCGCGCACGCGCACCTCGATCCCGCGCCGGCGGGCGAGCTCGATCACCGTGCGGCGCGTGATGCCGTCGAGGAAGCAGTCCGGGTCGGGCGTGTGGAGCACGCCGTCCTGGACGAAGAAGACATTGGCGCCCGTCGCCTCGGCGACGCGCCCGCGCCAGTCCAGCATCAGGGCGTCGGCATAGCCCTTGGCCTCGGCGGCGTGCTTGGAGATGGTGCAGATCATGTAGAGCCCGCTCGCCTTGGCCTTGGAAGGGGCGGTGCGCGGGTCGGGGCGGCGGTACTCGGCCATGTCGAGGCGGATGCCGCGCATGCGCTGCTCGGGGTCGAAGTAGCTCGGCCACTGCCAGATGGCGATCGCGAGATTGATGCGGTTGTGCTGGGCCGAGACGCCCATCGACTCCGAGCCGCGCCAGGCGACGGGGCGGACATAGGCGTCAGAAAAGCCCTGGCGCTGGAGAAGCTCGCGGCAGGCCGCGTCGATCTCGTCGGCGCTGAAGGGAATCTCGAAGCCGAGCACCCGGCCCGACGCGATCAGCCGGTCGGTATGCTCGCGCAGCTTGAAGATGGCACCGCCATAGGCGCGCTCGCCCTCGAACACGGAGCTCGCATAGTGGAGGCCGTGCGTCAGAACATGCACCTTGGCCTCGCGCCAGGGCACGAACTCGCCGTTGAACCAGATCTGGCCGTCCAGTTGATCGAAGGAGACTGCGCTCATGATGGCTTCGCGCGCCCGACTTGGCGGGCGTGTCCTCTCGGGGTCTTGAGTTGCGGTGCGCCCGCCCGGAGACGCATCATTCCTCCCGCTCGTCCGGGCACGGATGAGCCTTCGAGGGTTCGGCGGGGAGCCGAACCGGTGCGGCGGGGCGCCTCGCGCCGGGTCGCACGGGCGACCGGGGGTCCCTTAGCGGGATGCCTTGAGCCGCCGGCGGGCCGTTTCCATGTTTAAACCCGCGCCGGAGGGTGTAACAATGGCCCCAAGATACGTCAACACTACTGACCTATTTGATGGACACCATCTCGGACGATCCCGCCCCCACCGCCGAGGCCGACGTGGTCCGCGACCCGCTTCCCACGCGCGGCGAGCTGGACTTTCGGCTGATCGAGCTGTTCTTCTTCGCCTATCGCGAGTTCACCGCCGATGCGGACTCGATCCTGGCGCGCTACGGCTACGGCCGGGCGCACCACCGCGTCCTCCACTTCGTGAACCGCGATCCCGGCATGACGATCGCCGACCTTCTCGACCTCCTCCAGATCACCAAGCAGTCGCTGAGCCGCGTCCTGCGCCAGCTCATCGACGAGGGCTTCATCGCCCAGGTGCAGGGTCATGACGACCGGCGCCAGCGCCGCCTCTACCCGACGCAGGCGGGCCGCGTCTTGACGCTGGAACTCTCCCGCGCGCAGGGTCGGCGCATCGACGCGGCCTTCCGGGCCGCGGCCCTCAGCGACCCGAGCCTCGTCAACGACTTCCTCCTGGAAATGGGGAGCGACCGTCGGGCGACGCGCGACTGGTTCGCCAGAAAGGGCATCGGCAAGGAGACCTCTTCGTCTTGAGCACGACCGAACCCGTTTCGTCCTCGCCCGACGTCTCGCTGGACGACGCGCCGCATATCCTCGTCGTCGACGACGACCGGCGCATCCGCACGCTCCTGTCGCGCTTCCTGTCGGAGCGCGCCTTCCGCGTCTCCACCGCCGCCGACGCCGCCGAGGCGCGGCGCATCCTGGCGGGCCTCGAGTTCGACCTCCTGGTGGTCGACGTGATGATGCCGGGCGAGAGCGGGCTCGACCTGGTGCGCGCCCTCTCGCCGGTGCGCGACATCCCGATCCTGATGCTGACGGCGCGCGCCGAGACCGACGACCGCATCTCGGGTCTGGAGGCGGGCGCGGACGACTACCTCGCCAAGCCCTTTGATCCGCGCGAACTTCTCTTGCGCGTCAACAACATCCTGAAGCGCGGCGCCGCCCAGCCGATCCACAAGGTCGAGAACGTGCGCTTCGGCCCGTTCTCCTTCTCGCTGGTGCGCCGCGAGCTGCGGCGCGGCGCGGAGATCATCCGCCTCACCGACCGCGAGCAGGAGATCATGACCCTCTTCGCCCACAAGGCGGGCGAGACGATCCAGCGCCAGGACCTCCTGTCCGACGAGGCGGACGTGGGCGAGCGCACCGTGGACGTCCAGATCAACCGCCTGCGCCGCAAGATCGAGAGCGACCCGGCCAATCCGCTCTGGCTGCAGACCGTGCGCGGCATCGGCTACCGGCTGAACGTCGACTGACGGGCCGGCTGAACGGGGAGACGCAGGCGTGACGCTCTTGGACCGCATCCGGCCGGGAGGCGAGGCCTTCACCAGGGGCCTGCGGGGCATCCGCGCGCCCGCGCTTCCGCTCGGCCCCTTGCGCGGGCCGCTGCGCCGCCTGCGCCGCTTCTTCTCGCGCCGCACGCCCAAGGGGCTCTACGCGCGCTCGCTGATCATCATCATCGCGCCCATGGTGCTGCTCCAGTCGGTGGTGGCCTTCGTCTTCATGGAACGCCACTGGCAGACCGTGACGCAGCGCCTCTCGACGGCCGTCGTCCAGGACATCGCGGCGGTGATCGACATCATCGACACCTATCCACAGGACGCCGACTTCGCGCAGGTCACGCGCATCGCGCGCGACGCCCTGCGCCTCAACGTCCTGGTGCTCCCTCCCGAGCCGCTCCCGGCGCCCGCGCCCAAGCCCTTCTTCAACATCCTCGACGGCATCCTGTCCGAGGAGATCACGAGCCAGATCAACCGGCCCTTTTGGATCGATACGGTGGGCGAGTCGCGCATCGTCGAGATCCGCATCCAGCTGCCCGACCACGTGCTGCGCGTCTTCGCGCCGCGCAACTCGGCCTACGCCTCCAACACGCACATCTTCCTGCTCTGGATGGTGGGCACCTCGCTGGTGCTCCTGCTCATCGCCATCCTCTTCCTGCGCAACCAGATCCGCCCCATCCAGAAGCTCGCCGAGGCCGCCGACGGCTTCGGGCGCGGCCAGCCCATGCCGCCGGATTTTCGCGTGCGTGGGGCGTCGGAAGTCAGACGCGCCTCGCTCGCCTTCATCCAGATGCGCGACCGCATCGAGCGCCAGATCGAGCAGCGCACGCAGATGCTGAACGGCGTCAGCCACGACCTGCGGACCGTGCTCACGCGCTTCCGCCTGCAGCTCGCCATCATGGAGGACAACGAGGACCGGCGCGAGCTGGAGCACGACGTCGACGAGATGGGCCGGATGCTGGAGGGGTACCTCGCCTTCGCCAAGGGCGAGGCTGGCGAGGATGTCGGCGAGCTCGACCTCGAGCGCGTCTTCGCCAAGTTCGAGGCCGACGCGGCGCTGCACGGCGTCGCCATCGAGACCGACGTCTCGGGCGACCCGAGCGTGACCGTGCGCCCGGCCGGCTTCACGCGCATCCTCAACAACCTCGTCGCCAACGCCATGCGCCACGGCTCGCACCTGCGCGTCCAGGCCCGCAAGGACGGGCGCTGGCTGACGGTGAGCGTCGAGGACGACGGGCCGGGCATTCCCGCCGAACAGCGCGAGGAGGTGTTCAAGCCCTTCGTGCGGCTGGACGAGGCGCGCAACATCGACGCCGGCGGCACAGGGCTGGGCCTTGCCATCGCACGCGACATCGCGCGCTCGCACGGCGGCGACATCCTCCTGTCGGACTCATCCCTCGGCGGTCTGAAGGCGATGGTGCGCGTGCCGGCCTGACCGGACGAGGCCGCGCTAGAACAGCCGGCCGCCGTTCGGCACGGGATGGCTGAGGCTTGCCAGCACGACATGGCCGTCGGCATCGGGGAAGCCCAGCGTCAGGACCTCGGAGCGCATCGGCCCGATCTGGCGCGGCGGAAAGTTGACCACCGCCATGACCTGACGGCCGACGAGCTCTTCGAGGCTGTGGCGAACCGTGATCTGCGCCGAGGATTTCCGGACGCCGATCTCGGGACCGAAGTCGATCTGGAGCCGGAAGGCGGGCTTGCGCGCTTCCGGAAAGGGCTCGGCCGAGACGATCGTGCCGACGCGGATGTCGACGCGCTCGAAGTCGGCATAGGTGATCTCGGCGCTCATCCGCGCGACAGCTCCTCGGCGCGGTCGCGGGCGGCCAGCACCGCCCGGCGCAGGAGCGGCGCGAACCCGTCGTCGGCCATCAGGATGGCGAGCGCGGCCTGCGTCGTCCCGTTGGGCGAGGTCACGTTGCGGCGAAGCTGCGCGGGCTCGTCGCCGGAGCGGATCATCAGCTCGCCCGCGCCCGCCACCGTGTGGCGCGCAAGACGCATCGCCAGCGCCGGCTCGAGACCGGCCGCGACGCCCGCCTCCGCCAGGGCCTCGGCGAGCAGGAACACATAGGCCGGGCCGCTGCCCGAGACGCCCGTCACCGCGTCGATCAGCGCCTCGCGCTCGACCCACTCCACGGGGCCGGAGCTTTCCAGAAGCGCCTGCGCCCGCGCCCGCATCTCGGCGCTCACGCGCGCGTTGGCGTAGGCACCGGTGATGCCCCGGTTCACGAGGGCCGGCGTGTTGGGCATGGCGCGCACCACGGCCCGCTCGCCGAGCGCCGCCTCGATCGAGGCAACGGTGCGACCGGCTGCGACCGAGACGATCAGCGTTTCGTCGGAAAGAAGCGGCAGGAGCGAGGGCAGCACGGTCGGCATGACCTGCGGCTTGACCGCGAGGACCGCTGTATCGGCGGACGCTTCCACCTCGGCCGGCGCGGCGGCCAGACGCACGCCGCGCGAAAAGACGTCGCGCAGGAGCGGCGCGCCGTTCGGGTCGAGAACCGTGACATGGGCGGGATCGAGACCCGCCTCCAGCCAGCCGCGCAGCATCGCGCCGCCCATGTTGCCGCCGCCGACGAGCAGAACCCGGCCGGCGGTCTCCAGCGCGCTCGCCATCAGGCGCGGCCGACCGTGTCGAACACCGCGCAGGCCATGGCGTCCGCCGCGGTCCGGTCGGCCCAGACCACGAACTGGAAGGCCTGATAGTAGCGCTCGCACGCCTCCAGCGCCATGGACAGGAGGCGCTCGGCCTGTTCCTCGGTCGCCTCGGCGCCGCCCGACAGGAGCAGCGCATGGCGGAACACGATCGCCCCTTCCGCGCCGCACAGGTCGAAATGGCCGACGAGAAGCTGCTCGTTGATGCGCGCGAGAAGCCGCAGCACCTCGACCTCGCGCCGCGCGGGCACCTTGGTCGCAAAGGCGCAGCTCAGGTGCAGCGCCTCGTGGGCCGCCATCCAGGAGAAGGCCACGGAATAGTCCGTCCAGGCGCCGCGTACCGAGACGGCGATCTCGTCGTCGCAGGGGCGCTCGAAACTCCAGTCGCGCGTCGAGGCGAGAAGCTCCACCGTGTCCACCGGGTGGCTGTCCCGCTCGAAGTCCAGTTGCCGCAGCTGCATCGTCAGTCCCCGTGCCGCACCCCGATGCGGGGACCAGCGGGCGCCGCATGCGCCCCGCCGCCGTGGAGTTCCGTTTCCTCGTCGGATCTCCTGCCGCATCGTCCGGGGGAAACGCCCGCCAGAACGAATCACCCTTCGGAATCAGTGTATCGGGACCCCGCCCGATCACCAGTGGGGAAACGGCATTTTAAGCTTTTGCGACATGGACATCCCCAGCCTCGCCGAGGGCCGGGGATGGTAAGCGACTCTCGCGCCAGAACTTTCGAGTCCGGGCCGCCTCCCCCGCCTCGGGGGAGAAACTGTGGAGAGGCTGTGGATAAGCGAAGAAGGCCTCAGGAGGCGGGGTTCGGCGCGGTCCCGGCGAGACGCTCCTCGAGCTCGGCCACGCGCTTCTTGAGCGCCTCATTCTCGACGCGGGCGCGCGTCGCCATCTCGCGCACGATCTCGAACTCCTCGCGCTTGACGAGGTCCATCTGGTTCACGAAGCGCTCGCCCTGGGTGCGGAACATGGTCTCCACCTCCCGGCGCACGCCCTGGGCGGCGCCCGCCGCATCGGTCATCATCCGGGCGAACTCGTCCATCATGCGGTTGGGGCCTTGGGTGGTCATGGGAAAGCGCTCCGAGGGAAGTTCCCCCTTGAGTTAGGAGGTCGCCGGAGGCTTGGCAATGGAGCCCGCTCGCCTTGACCGCGCCGCGGGGAGCGGCCAAACCGACGGGCGAACCGCGCCGTTGCAAGGTCCCGACGCCCATGAACCTCCTGCCGCTCGGCGTCCTCGCCTATCCCGCGATCGACCCGGTCTTCCTCCAGATCGGCCCGATCGCGCTGCGCTGGTACGGTCTTGCCTATGTCGCGGGAATCCTGTGCGGCTGGCTCTACGGCCGGCACCTCGCGGGCACGCCCCGGCTCTGGCCGAACGGCGTCTCGCCGATCACCCGTGAGGACATCGACGACTTCATCGTCTGGATCACGCTGGGCATCGTGATCGGCGGCCGCCTCGGCTCGATCATCTTCTACGACTTCGCGCGGGTGCAGGCCGACCCGCTCTCGGCCCTGCGCGTCTGGGAGGGCGGCATGTCCTTCCACGGCGGGCTGATCGGCGTGGTGGTGGCGATGATCCTCTTCTGCCGCTCGCACAAGGTGCCGCTCTTCAGCCTAATCGACGTCGTGGCGGCCTCGGTGCCCTTCGGCCTCTTCTTCGGGCGCATCGCCAACTTCATCAACGGCGAGCTCTGGGGAGCACCCACGAGCGTGCCCTGGGCCATGGTGTTCCCGACCGGCGGCCCCGAGCCCCGCCATCCGAGCCAGCTCTACGAGGCGGGGCTGGAGGGCATCGTCCTGTTCCTGGTGCTGCGCGTCATGACGCACCGCTTCGGCTCGCTCGGGAAGCCGCGCCTGACGGGCGGCGTCTTCATCCTCGGCTACGGGCTCGCGCGCATCTTCGTCGAGTTCTTCCGCATGCCCGACGTCCAGCTCGGCTACCTTCTGGGAACGAGCTGGCTCACCATGGGCATGGTCCTGTCGGTGCCCATGCTCCTCGTCGGCCTCTGGGGCATCGCGACCGCACGGCCGCGCGCCCATGCGCCTCGCCCCGCCCCGGCCGGTTCGTGACGCCGCTCGACCGGCGCATCCGGGAGGAGATCGGGGCCGAGGGCCCGATGCGGCTCGACCGCTTCTGGAACCTCTGCCTCTTCGATCCGGCGGAGGGCTACTATACGCAGCGCGACCCGTTCGGGGCGGCGGGCGACTTCGTGACGGCACCGGGCGTGTCGCAGATGTTCGGCGAGCTGGTGGGCGCCTGGCTCGTGGCGGCCTGGCGCGCGATCGGCAGCCCCTCGCCCGTGGTGCTCGCGGAAGGAGGGCCGGGCGACGGCACGTTGATCCAGGATGTCCTGCGCACGGTCCGCCGGCTCGATCCCGCCCTCATGCGCGCCCTGAGGCCCCGCCTCGTGGAGCGCAGCGACCGGCTGGCTGCGCGCCAGATCGAGCGCCTCGCCGCCTTCGACCTGCCGGTGCGGCGCGTGCGCGAGATCCGCGAGCTCGACGCCGCCCCGACGCTTCTCGTCGCCAACGAACTGCTGGACGCGGTGGCGATCCGCCAGTTCGAGTATCGGGACGGCTCGTGGGGCGAGCGCTTCGTGACGGTGGACGAGACGGGCGCGCTGCGCTTCGCGCGTCTCCCGCCGCGCGACGGGCTGCCGGCGGCGCTCACCGACCCGCGCGCGCCGCCGCCCGGCGAGGGCCACGTCTTCGAGACCTCGCCCGAGCGCGACCAGATCGTGGCGGACATGGCGACGCACCTCGCGTCCCAGGGCGGCGCGGCACTCCTGTTCGACTACGGCCATCTTCGCACCGGCTACGGCGACACGCTGCAGGCCCTCAAGGCCCACCGCGCCGTTTCGCCGCTCGCTGAGTGCGGTCGCGTCGACATCACGAGCCATGTCGACTTCGCGCAGGCGCGCCGCGTCGCGCTGGCCCGCGGCTGCGCGGGCGCGGCGATGGCTCAAGGCGCCTTTCTTCTGGCGCTGGGCCTGCGCGAGCGCGCGGGCGTGCTCGGCGCCGGCGCCGACGAGGCGGGACGCGAGGGCATCGTGCGCGCCGCGCGGCGTCTGGCCGGCGAGGCCGAGGGCGAGATGGGGGCGCTCTTCAAGGCGCTCGCGCTCTCGCCTCGCCCCCTGCCGCTTCCGCCCTTCGCCGTACCCGGCGCCTGACCGGCGCTACTTCGACTTGCCGCCCTTCTTGCCGAGTTCGGCCTGCGCGGCCGAGGACTTGCGCGGATTGCTCTCGCCCTCCTTGGCGGCCTTGGCATTGGCCTTCCGGGCGGTCTCGCTGCCCTTGCCCTTCTTGTCGGTCATCGCGGGTCTCCCATGGCCGGACCATCCGGTGCCGCGCCAACGGACGATCCCGCTCGCGGGTTGCGCGGCGTTGACTTGGGATCGCGCCTGAACCACCGTCCCGCCCATGCAGCACACCGACACCCCCACCGCCCGGCCCGTCGCCGACGTCCTTCAAAGCGCGGCTCTCGGGGGGCTCGGCGGCATGAGCCACGGCTTCTTCGGACGGCGCGGCGGCGTCTCGGACGGGATCTACGCCGACCTCAACGTCGGCATCGGCTCCTCCGACGACCCGGCGCGCGTGCACGAGAACCGGGCGCGCGTGGCCGCGAGCCTCGGCGTCGCGCCGGACCGGCTCGCGACCCCCATCCAGGTCCATTCCCCCACCGCCGTGGTCGTGGAGGAACCCTTCGGCACCGAGCGCCCGCGCGCCGACGCGGTGGTGACGCGCCGGCCTGGGCTGGCCGTCGGCGTCCTCACGGCCGACTGCGGTCCCGTGCTGTTCGCGGATCGCGAGGCGGGCGTCGTCGCGGCCGCCCATGCGGGCTGGCGCGGGGCGACCGGCGGCGTCCTGGAGGCGACCCTCGAGGCGATGGAGCGCTGCGGCGCGCGTCGCGAGCGCGTCGTCGCCGTGCTCGGCCCCACGATCACGCAGGCCAACTACGAGGTGGACGCCGCGATGGCCGAGACGGTCGCCGCCGGCGACCCCGGTGCGGCGCCCTTCTTCGCGCCCGGCGTCTCGGCCGAGAAGCGCCAGTTCGACCTGCCGGGCCTCATCCTCATGCGTCTGACGCGCGCGGGCGTGGGCAGCGCCAGCTTCGTCGGGCGCTGCACGTACGGGGCGGAGGCCGACTGGTTCTCCTATCGCCGCACCACCCATCGCGGCGAGCCGGACTACGGCCGGCAGATCGCCGCGATCGTGCTCGGCTGAGGGAGCGAAACCCATGCTGCATTTCAGCGACGCCGAGTTCGAGAGCCGTTTGGAGCGCCTGCGGGCGGAGATGGCCGAGCGCCGGCTCGACGCCGTGCTCCTCTTCGCGCAGGATTCCTCCTACTGGCTGACCGGCTACGACACGTTCGGCTTCTGCTTCTTCCAGTGCCTCGTCGTGCTTGCCGACGGCACGATGAAGCTCCTCACGCGCTCGGCGGACCTGCGACAGGCGCAGCACACCTCGCGCCTAAACGACATCGTGGTGTGGCGCGACCGGGGCGGCGCGAACCCCGCGATCGAGCTGCGCGACCTTCTGGACGGCCTGGACCTTCTCGGCGGCCGGATCGGCGTCGAGTGGGCGACGCAGGGGCTCACCGCCGCCAACGGGCGGCTGGTGGAGGAGAAGCTCGGCTCGTTCGCGACGCTTCTCGACGCTTCCGACCTCGTGCCGGGCTTGCGCGTCGTGAAGTCGGCCGAGGAGATCGCCTACGTGCGCGAGGCCGCCCGTCTCACCGACCTCGCCTTCGAGCGCATGCTGCCGCTGGTGCGAGAGGGGGCCGACGAGGCCGCCCTCCTCCACGCGCTGCAGGGCACGGTGCTGGCCGAGGGCGGCGACTATCCCGCCAACCCCTTCATCCTCGGCTCGGGACCCGACGCGCTTCTGTGCCGCTACAAGTCGGGGCGGCGGCACCTGTCCGCGCAGGACCAGCTCACGGTCGAATGGGCCGGCGTCAAGGCGCAGTACCACGCGCCCGCCATGCGCACGGTCGTGGTCGGCTCGCCGCTGATCCGGCACGAGGAACTCCATGCGGCGGCCGTGGAAGCGCTGGCGGCGGTGGAGGAGGCCATGCGCCCCGGCCGGACCTTCGGCGACGTCTTCGACGCCCATGCCCGCGTCATGGAGGCGCACGACCTGTCGCGCCATCGCCTGGCGGCCTGCGGCTACTCGGTCGGCGCGCGCTACGCCCCGTCCTGGATGGACCCCCAGATGTTCGTCTCCGGCAATGCCGAGCCGATCCGCGCGGACATGACGCTCTTTGCCCACATGATCCTGATGGACTCGGACTCCGGCACGGCCATGACGCTCGGTCGCACCTACCTCACGACCGACGGGGCGCCCGAGTCCCTGTCGGGCCTGCCGCTCGATCTCGTCGTGCGCTGAGGGCTCGCGCCTCCGCTTCGTCAGAAGCGCTTAGCGTCTGTGTCGGCGGACTTCTTGAATCTTTACCCGATCTTGGTAAGAGCCGCGCACATCACAAGGGGCCAGTGCCCGGCACGAGCGGCGGCGCGGGCTTGGCGTCCCGGCGGGCGCATTCGACCCAACGCCTTGGAACGGGACGCGATGAAGCTCTTTGTCGGCAACTCCAACCGCAGCCTCGCCGAGTCCATCGGCACCTATCTGGAGCTGCCCCTCGGGCTCGCCTCCGTCCGGCGCTTCGCCGACCAGGAGATCTTCGTCGAGATCCAGGAGAACGTGCGCGGCGAGGACTGCTTCGTGATCCAGTCGACCTCCTATCCGGCGAACGACCACCTGATGGAGCTCCTGATCATCATGGACGCGCTGCGCCGGGCCTCGGCGCGCCGCATCACCGCCGTCCTTCCCTATTTCGGCTACGCGCGCCAGGACCGGAAGGCGGGCGGGCGCACGCCCATCTCCGCCAAACTCGTCGCCAACCTCATCACGCGCGCGGGCGCCGACCGCGTGATGACGATGGATCTCCATGCCGGGCAGATCCAGGGCTTCTTCGACATCCCGACCGACAACCTCTTCGCCGTGCCCCTGCTGGCGCGCGACATCAAGGAGCACCTCGAGACCGACCACGTCATGGTGGTCTCGCCGGACGTGGGCGGCGTGGTGCGCGCGCGCGCGCTCGCCAAGCGCCTCGACGCCCCGCTCGCCATCGTCGACAAGCGCCGCGAGAAGCCGGGCGAGTCGGAGGTGATGAACATCATCGGCGACGTGAAGGGCCGGCACTGCATCCTGATCGACGACATCATCGATTCCGGCGGCACCTTGTGCAACGCGGCCGACGCGCTGATGGCGGCGGGCGCCAAGGGCGTGCGCGCCTACATCACGCACGGCGTCCTGTCCGGGGGCGCCGTCGCGCGCATCGGCGCGTCGAGCCTCGAGGAGCTGGTGATCACCGACTCCATCGAGCCGACCAAGGCGATCCGCGAGGCGCGCAACATCCGCGTCATCACCACCGCGACGCTGCTCGGCGAGGCGATCGCCCGCACCACCACGGAACAGTCGGTCTCCTCGCTCTTCGACTGAGGCGAAACCGTCAGTCCGCCTCGATCTCGCCGAGCAGCATGGGCAGCTCGGCGAGCGTCTCGACCCCATGGAAGCGCGGATTCTCGAGCGGCGCCTCGGCGTGCTCGTAATCCCAGGTCATGGCGTGCGGCACATGGACCGCGAAGGCGCCCGCTCCCAGTGCCGGCAGGATGTCCGAGCGCATCGAGTTGCCGACCATCATCGCCTCCTCGGGCTTGGCGCCGTGGCGCGCGAAGATCCGCCGGTAGGTGTCGATCGTCTTGTCGCTGACGATCTCGACCGCGGCGAAGAGTTCGCCGAGGCCGGAGGCGGCGAGCTTTCGTTCCTGGTCGAAGAGGTCGCCCTTGGTGACCAGCATGAGCCTGCGCGTCAAGGCGAGCTCCTGCAGCGTCTCTCGCACGCCCGGCAGCGTCTCGACGGGATGGCGCAGCATCCGGTGGCCCTCCGCCAGGATCTGCCGCACGACCGAGACCGGCAGGTCGTCGCCGCCGAGATCGAGCGCGGTCTCGATCATGGACAGCGTGAACCCCTTCACCCCGAATCCGAAGGTCTCGAGGTTGCGCTTCTCGGTCTCGAAGAGGCGCGCGCGGATGGCCTCGGCCTCGCCGTGGGGCGCCAGGAGCTCGGCGAAGCGCGCCTCCGTCCAGCGGAAGACCGTCTCGTTTTCCCAGAGCGTGTCGTCGGCATCGAGCGCGACGAGGGTGATGCGGGCCATCGCGGAACCTTTCGGAAGGAAACACGCGGCGCGATTATGCACGGCGATCCCGGCTTGGAAACGCGAAAAGGGCGCGCCCGGCCGGGCGCGCCCTTTTCGACCCGGCCGGGAAGGCCTCAGTCCGGCTTCTTGACGAAGTGGACCGCGTCGTGGGCCGCCTGGTTGAAGGCCTCCGAGACGTGGAGGAAGGCGCGCCGCGCGCCGTCCGTGGTCGCGTCGCCCTCTTCCGGCTCCATCAGGAACACCAGGAACGAGCGGCCGGTGGTCATGTACTCGGTGCCGAACTCGAAGGGCGCGAGTTCCTCGCGGTCGGGCAGGTTCGTGTCGATGATGCAGCGCCAGCGCAGGCCGCCGGGCGCCTGCGGCAGCTTGAAGTTGACGACGTCCCAGTGCGCGTTCAGCACCATGAGCATGGTGGCGTCCGAGCCCAGGCGCCGGATGCCCTCGTCCTGCGCGCGCCCGTCGAGCAGCACGCCGAAGCAGCGCGCGCCCTCGTCCGACCACTCGCCGTCCTGCATCTCCCCGCCCGACGGCGAGATCCACGTCACGTCCTTGACGCCGATCTCCTCGTCCATCGTGCCGTGCAGGAAGCGGCCGCGGCGCAGCATGGGCAGCGCCTGGCGCAGCATGATCAGCTTCTGGACGAACTCGGCGAGATCGACGCCGTCCTTGGTGACGTCCCAGTCGATCCAGCCGATCTCGTTGTCCTGGGCATAGGCGTTGTTGTTGCCGTTCTGCGTGCGGGCGAACTCGTCGCCCGCCAGGATCATCGGCGTGCCGCGCGAGAAGAGCAGCGTCGTGAAGAAGTTCCGCAGCTGCCGGAAGCGCGTGTCGACGATGGCCGGATCGTCGGTCGGACCCTCGACGCCGTAGTTGTTGGACAGGTTGTGCGAGTGGCCGTCGCGATTGTCCTCGCCGTTCGCCTCGTTGTGCTTGTCGTTGTAGCAGACGAGGTCGTGCAGCGTGAAACCGTCATGGGCGGTGATGAAGTTCACCGACGACCAGGGGCGGCGACCGCGCTTGTCGAAGAGGTCGGCCGAGGCCGAGATCTTGCCGGCCACCGCCGGCACCTTGCCGTCGTCGCCGCGCCAGAAGGCGCGCACCGTGTCGCGGTAGCCGTCGTTCCACTCCGCCCAGCCCGGCGGGAAGCGACCGACCTGATAACCGCCCGGCCCGCAGTCCCAGGGCTCGGCGATGAGCTTCACCTCGTTGAGGAGCGGGTCCTGCATGCAGGCATGGAGGAAGGAGGACTCCTCCGAGAAGCCGGTCGGCTCGCGCGCGAGGATCGTGGCGAGGTCGAAGCGGAAGCCGTCGACCCGCATCTCGCCCGCCCAGTAGCGCAAGCTGTCCATCACCAGCTGCATGACGCGCGGATGCGACGTGTTGACCGTGTTACCGGTGCCGGTGTCGTTGATGTAGTAGCGCTTGTTGTCGGGCAGGAGGCGATAGTACGAGGCGTTGTCGATGCCCTTGAAGGACAGCGTCGGCCCGTTCTCGTTGCCCTCGGCCGTGTGGTTGTAGACCACGTCCAGGATGACCTCGAGGCCCTCGTGATGGAAGGTCGAGACGAGTTCCTTGAACTCGTTGACGAAGGGCGAGGACATGTAGCGCGGATCGGGCGCGAAGAAGCCGAGCGTGTTGTAGCCCCAGTAGTTCCGCAGGCCCTTCTCGACGAGGTAGCTGTCGTCCACGAAGGCGTGGATCGGCAGAAGCTCGACCGAGGTGACGCCGAGGCTCTTGATGTAACGCACGACGTCGTAGTTCGCGAGGCCGGCGAACTTGCCGCGCTCGCGATCCGTCACGCTGGGGTGGCGCTGGGTGAAGCCCTTGACGTGGGTCTCGTAGAAGATCGTGCGCTCCCAGGGCACGTTCGGACGGCGCTCGTTGCCCCAGGTGAAGGCGGGGTCCACGATCTGTGACTTCGGCACGAAGGCAGCCGAGTCTCGCTCGTCGAAGGACAGGTCGCCGTCCGCGTGGCCGATCGTGTAGCCGAACAGGGCGTGGTCCCACTTCACCTCGCCCACGTGCTGCTTGGCATAGGGGTCGAGCAGGAGCTTGTTGGGGTTGAAGCGGTGGCCGGCGTCGGGCTCGTAGGGGCCATGCACGCGGTAGCCGTAGACCGTGCCGGGGCGGGCGTCGGGCAGGTACCCGTGGAACACCTCGTTCGTGTATTCCGGCAGGACGATCCGCTCGAGCTCGGTCTCGCCGCGCTCGTCGAAGAGGCAGAGCTCGACCTTGGTCGCGTTGGCCGAGAACAGGGCGAAGTTCACGCCCCGCCCGTCCCAGTTCGCGCCGCGTCGGTTGGGGTTGCCCGCCTCGACGCGCGTGCCGCCACGCGTGGAGGGAGCGATGTACGGCGTGAAGACGCCGGACTTGTTCTGGATGTTCAACGACGTCTTCCCGTTCGACGCATGGGGATTAGCTAGCCCACAATCGGCACGCCCCCGATTGGTTCCCGTCGCACGAAACGCGCGGGCTCCTTCTGCCGCCACCTGAGAACGAGGACGAGCCCGTTGAAGATCGAGACCGTGATGAGCCGCTATGTCGAGTTCGCAGCGCCCGGCGACACGGCCGAGGCGCTAGCCGTCATGATGGGCGAGCTCGACGTCGGCGCGCTTCCGGTGGGCACCGAGGACGACATCCAGGGGGTCGTGACGGACCGCGACATCCTCTATCGCGTGGTCGCCAAGGGGCTCGACCCGGCGAGCGTCACCGCGCGCGACATCCTGAGCGCGCCCGTCCTCGCCTGTCGCCCGGAGGACAGCCTGGAGGACGCGACCGAGCTGATGGCCGCCAACCGCGTTCGGCGGCTGGCGGTGACGGCGGAAGGGGGACGGGTGGTCGGCTGGGTGACGCTGGCCGACCTGTCGCGGCCCCTTCTTCTGGAATCGGGAACGGTGCGGCGGGCGCTGGGCGAACTCAGCCGCGAAAGCGCCGGCTGAGACTGCCCACCGTCTCGCGCGACAAGCCGAGCCGGAGCGCCAGAAAGCCGAGATAGGCCGCGCCCGCCGTGCCGCGCCCGACCCCGGCCAGAAGCGCCAGCGCGTAGACATGCGGGCCCTTGTCGACGGCGCGCACCGCCGCGACCAGCGTGTTGAGAGGCGAAGGGTCGGACAGACCCGCCCGGAAGACCGCGAGCTGCGCGCCCGACGCGCCGAGCCGCTCGAGCTGCGTGCAGACCTGCGCCGCGCGCTCGGGCGACGGGCCACCCTCGGCGCCGACCGCATCCGCCAGAAGACGCATCACGGCCTCCCCCTCTTCGCTCGAGAAGAGGTCGAGGTTGAGCGTCAGCGGGTAGGAGGTCTGGTAGCGGTTGGCGAGGTGGGCGCCGAGCACCTTGACGGCGAGATGCGCCTCGACCGTGTCGCGGCGCGGCGGCTCGCGACCGCCGCCCGTCCCTTGCACCAGCGCGTCCGCGGCGTTCAGGGCGGCGGGCGCGGCGACGGCGAGATTCAGTCCTTCACCATCCTGGGGCCCGGCTTCGGGAGGAAAAAGCGAGCGGAGCCACCGAAGGGCCATGCGTGTGCCGCCCCCCTTTACTGCGCTGCGGCGGTCTGAGCGCCCTGCGGCAGCAGCGCCTCGATCTGGCCGAGCAGGCGCGAGAAGTCGACCGGCTTGGCGTGATAGTCGTCGCAACCGGCCGCCAGCGTCTTCTCGCGGTCGCCCGACATGGCGTGGGCGGTCAGCGCGATGATGGGGATGCGCGGGATCGAGGTGTCGGCGCGGATCGTCTTGGCTGCGGTCCAGCCATCGAGGACGGGCAGGTTCATGTCGAGAAGGATGATGTCGGGCGAGGAGACGCGCGCCTTGTCGACGCCGTCCTGGCCGTCATGGGCGAGGATCACCTCGTAGCCGCGGCGCTGCAGCCGGCGGGACAGGAAGTCCCAGATTTCCTCGTGGTCCTCGACAAGAAGGATTCGGGTCATGGCACGGCCTCCAGATCGGGGACAGGTTGAGCCGCGGCCGCCTTTCGGGCGTCCGGCGTCGTCTCGTTCATCATAACGCGGATGTCGGCCGCAAGCTCCCGAAGATCCGTATCGCCCTTGGCGAGGACCTGATCGGTCTGCGACTGGAGGCGACGCGCCTCGTCCGCCGTCAGGTCCTTGGAGGACAGGACGATCACGGGAATCGAGCGCCCGCCCGGCCGCGAGCGCAGGACCTGCAGGAAGGCGAAGCCGTCCATGACGGGCATCATCAGGTCGAGAAGGATCAGGCCGGGATGGGCCTCCTCCAGCTTCTCCAGCGCCTCGCGCCCGTTGCGAGCGGTCATGACGCTCAGCCCCTCGCGCTCCAGCATGGTGACGGAGCGCTGGAGCGCGTCCTCGTCGTCGTCCACCGCCAGGACCAGCGTGTTGTCGGTCGCGCGGAAGCGATCCATCACGGCCTTCAGCTTGTTCCACTCCACCGGCTTCAGGAGATAGTCCGCCGCGCCCAGCGCGTAGCCGAGATTGTGCTCGTCGATGATCGTGATCATCACCACGGGAATCGAGGCGAGGTCGGGGTCGGCCTTGAGTTCGGTCAGCACCGTCCAGCCGTCCATCCGGGGCATGGTGACGTCGAGCAGGATCACGTCGGGCTTGATGACGCGCGCCATGTCGAGCCCGGTCAGCCCGTCGGCCGCCGCGCGCACCGAGAAGCCCTCGCGCGACAGGAAGCGGATGATCAGCTCGCGCGCGTGCGGGTCGTCGTCGATCGCCAGCACGACGCCGGCCGTCGCCTCCGCCGCCACGGGCGTGGCGTCGTGACCGGCATCCGCCACCGGCTCCTCGGTCGGGTCGATGCGGGCGGGGATGCGGATCGTGAAGGTCGTGCCCGCGCCCTCCTCCGAACGCACGCCGATGTCGCCGCCCAGCATGCGGCAGAAGGCGCGCGTGATGGCAAGGCCGAGGCCCGTGCCGCCGAACTTGCGCGTCGTGGAGGCGTCGGCCTGGGTGAAGCGCTCGAAGAGGCGGCCGAGCTGGTCGGGATTCATGCCGATGCCCGTGTCCGACACCTCGAAGACGATCCAGTCGCGCCCGTCGTCCACGATCCGCTCGGCGCGCAGCGTGATCGTGCCGTTTTCCGTGAACTTCGAGGCGTTGGACAGGAGGTTGATCAGGCACTGGCGCAGCTTGACCTGGTCGGTGTGGACGATGCCCAGCCCCTCGCCCGCCTCCGTCACGAGACGGTTGTGCTTCTTGTCGACCAGCGAGCCGACGGTGGACGAGACCTCGGACAGGACGGTCGCGAGGTCGAAGGTCTCGGCGTAGACGTCCATGCGCTCGGCCTCGATCTTGGAGAGGTCGAGAACGTCGTTGATCAGCGAGAGGAGATGGCGGGCGTTCTGCTCGATCTTCTTGAGGTCGGCCAGGAGGTGCTCCTCGCCGAGGTCCTCGACCTCCTCCTCCAGCATCTCGGCATAGCCGATCACGGCCGAGAGCGGCGTGCGCAGCTCGTGGCTCATGTTGGCGATGAACTGGGACTTGGCGCGGTTGGCGCTCTCGGCCGCGTCCTTGGCGGCCGAAAGCTCCTCCTCGATGAGGCGCTGGGCCGTCACGTCCGTGTTGGTGCCGAACCAGCGCACGATCCTCCCCTCCCCGTCGCGGATCGGGACCGCCTGGCTGAGGAACCAGCGATAGGTGCCGTCGGCGCCCCGCAGCGGGAACGTGTCCTCCCACGGCTCGCCGGATTTCAGCTTTTCGGAGAACAGGGCGGCCACGCGGTCGATATGGTCGGGATGGTGGACCTTGCGCCAGCCGTAGCCGCGCATCTCGTCGAGCGTCGTGCCAGTGAAGTCGAACCAGCGCTGGTTGTACCAGAAGATCTCGCCGTTGGGCGCGGCGGTCCAGGCGAGCTGGGGAATGTTGTCGGCGACCGTGCGGAACTGGAGGTTTGACTCGCCGAGCGCGGCCGCGGTGCGCTTCTGGTCGGTGATGTCGGTATGGGTGCCGATCCACTCGCGGATCGAGCCGTCCGCGTCGAGGATCGGAACGGCGCGGGCCTGCATGTCGCGCCATTCGCCGTCGGCCCGGCGCACGCGGTGGTCGATGCGGTAGATCGTCTTGCCGGCGATCGCCTCGCGCCAGGCCCGCGCGCTCTTCTCGCGGTCGTCGGGATGAACGGCATCGACCCAGCCGAGCCCGGTATATTCGTCCTCGCCTTGGCCGGTGAACTCCGCCCAGCCGGGCTGCGCGCCGCTGAACTCGCCGGAGGCGGGCGCCGACCAGACCATCGCCGCGGTCGCCTCGACCAGCGAGCGGAAGCGCCCCTCCGACTCGGCCAGACGGCGCTCGGCCCGGATGCGCTTGGTGGCGTTCAGGAGAACGATGCCCGCGCCCACGATCTCGGTCCGCTTCCTGCCCTCGGTGCGCAGGGGATACAGGCTGGCGAGATAGACCGCCCCGTCCTCGCCCTCGGCGCTGCCCAGTTCCACCCCGTTGTGAACGCGCCCCCAGCGCAGCGTCTCGTCGAGCATGCGCGAGAGGACCTCGCGGTCGCCGGGAAACATCGCGAGAACGGCGTCGCCGGGCGCGGCATGTCGCTCGAGACCGGCGGCTCCCGCCTCCGCGAAGGCCGGGTTCAGCCGGCCGATCCTCAGGTCCTTGTCGACGAAGCCGATGGCGACCGGCGAGTTGGACAGGACGGCGGTCAGGAGGTCGGTCGCGCGCCGTCCCTCGAGATGACGCCGGAAGGCGAGCACCGCGAGCGCGCCGGCGGCCAGGATGGCGGCGAGGAAGGCGACGTTGGTGATGGTGTCGATGCGGGAGGCCGCCATCTCGGCCTGGCCGATGCGCGTCTCGGCATCCTTCTGGATCGCGGCGGCCTCGGCGCGGATCGCGTCCATGCGCGCCTTGCCCTCGCCGGTGCGGATGATCGCGGCGGCGGGCTCGAAGCCCTGGTCGGTGCGGGTCGTGACGACCGTGGTCTCGAAGCGCAGGAAGTCCTCGGATGCCGCGCGCAGGCGCGCGAGCGAGGCGGGATCGGCGGCGGCGCTGCGCGTCCATTCCTCCGACAGGCGCGTCAGCTGCGGCTCCAGGCCCGCCACGCCCCGGCGGAAGGGGTCGAGGAAGTCGGGCGTGCCGACGAGCACGTAGCCGCGCGTCGACGACTCCAGTCCCGACAGAAGCGAGACGAGCCGCTCGGTCTCGTTGACGACCGCCGTGTCGCCCGCGATGCGGTCGGCCCGCGCGGCGCCCTGAAGAAGCGTCCAGCCATAGGCGCCGATCGCCAGCACCAGAAGCAGGCCCGCGACGAAGGCCGTGCGGCCCAGTCCCCCGCTGTCCTTGCCCGCAACCTTATTGCCGGACGGCTGTCCGGCCCCATTCTTGGTCATGTTGTTCCCCGCCCGGCACCGTATGCCGGTTCCAACCGCAGCCCGTAACGCGGCGGGGCCGGTTTCGTTCGATCCCCTCGCATCCAGGATGATCCGCCCGCATGACCCTCGATCAAGCGCTCGCCTTCGGTCTCGTGGGACTGACGGTGGCGGGCTTCGCCTGGGGGCGGCTGCCCTACGACCTGGTGGCCCTGGTCGGCCTCCTGGCGGGCATGGTGCTCGGCATCGTGCCGGTGAAGAGCGCGTTCTCGGGCTTCTCCGACGACGTGGTGGTGATCGTGGTGGGCGCCCTGCTCGTCTCGGCCGCGATCTCGCGCTCGGGCGTGGTCGAGGACATCATGCGCCCCGTCATGCCCTTCATGCGAACCGCGCAGCGGCAGGTGACGGTGCTGGTGGGGGCGGTGACGCTTCTGTCGATGATCACCAAGAACGTCGGTGCGCTCGCCATGTTCATGCCGGTGGCCGCCCAGGTCTCGCGCAAGAACGGCACCTCGATCTCGCAGCTCCTGATGCCCATGGCCTTCGGCTCGCTGATCGGCGGCCTCGTGACGCTGGTCGGCACCTCGCCCAACATCATCGTGTCGAAGATCCGGCAGGACGTGACGGGCGAGCCGTTCCGCATGTTCGACTACGCGCCGGTCGGGCTCGGCGTCGCCCTCACGGGCTTCGTGTTCCTGAGCCTTGCCTCGAACCTCATCCCCAAGCGCCGCCCGGCGGGCGGGGCGGACGAGGCCTTCGCGCTCGACGCCTATACGGCGGAGGCCGAACTCGGCACGGGCTCGCCCTATGCGGGCCGCACGGTCGCCGAGCTGGAGCAGGCCGCCGACAACGACATCGCCGTGCGCACCGTGATCCGGGAGCGCTTCCGGCGCATGGACGCCTCGCCCGACATGGTGCTGCGGGCGGGCGACACGCTGCTCCTGGGCGGCGAGCCGGAGGGCATCGAGCGGGCCGTGGCGCGCGCCGGCCTGGCGCTGACCGGCGAGGGCGTCGCGCCGCGCGGCGACGTCGAGACCGAGAGCGTGGTGGAGGGCGTCGTCACGCCCCAGTCGCCCGCGATCGGCTCGCGCATCGACCGGCTCGCGCTTCCCTCCGCGCACGGCGTCTCGGTGCTGGCGGTGAGCCGGGGCGGCGAGCCGATCCGGCGGCGCCTCCAGACGCTGCGCCTGCGCGAGGGCGACGTCCTGGTCCTGAAGGGCACGAGCGAGACCGTGCCGCCGGCGCTCGCCGCGCTTCGCGTCCTGCCGCTCGCCGAGCGCTCCATCGCGCTCGGGCGCAGCCGTCGCTCCTTCCTGCCGCTCGGCGTGCTGCTGGTGGCCATGGTCCTGACCGCGCTCGGCGTGATCAGCGCGGTGGCCGCCTTCTTCGGCGCCGCCGTGGTGCTCCTGATGCTGCGCGTCATGAGCATGCGCGAGGCCTACGAGACGGTGGAGGCGTCCGTGATCGTGCTCCTGGCCGCGCTCATTCCGCTCTCCGAGGCGATCCAGACGACGGGGGGAACCGACGTCATCGCCGGTTGGCTGAGCCATCTCGTCCAGGGCTTCTCGCCGCTGGCCTCGCTTTTCGTGGTGACGGTGCTCGCCATGGCCGTCACCCCGTTCCTGAACAACGCGGCGACGGTGCTGATGCTCGGGCCCATCGCGGCATCGCTCGCCACCCGGCTCGGCCTGTCGCCGGACCCGTTCCTGATGGCGGTGGCGATCGGGGCGGCCTGCGACTTCCTGACCCCGATCGGCCACCAGTGCAACACGATCGTCATGGCGCCGGGCGGCTACCGCTTCGGCGACTACTGGCGCCTCGGCCTGCCGCTTTCGCTGATCGTGCTCTTCGTGGGCGTGCCCCTGATCAGCGTGTTCTGGCCCGTCGTGCCGGGCTGAGACAGGAGCGGCGCGTCCGAACGTGCGATGCGGGGTGCGATTGCCGGCGGTGGATCGAGAGGCTCCGCAAGCCTTGCCTGATCCTTGGCGCGGGTCTCGACGCGACCGCGCATCATCCCGGCCGTCGCTCGCCCCCGCTACCGATCGGCCCGTCCCTGCTCGAAGCCGGCCCCTGCCCGCTCGATGTCGGGACCATGGGTCAGCGCCCACGCGCACAGCGCCTCGAAGGGCTGGCGCAGCGAGTGGCCGAGCGGCGTGATGGCGTACTCCACGCCGATCGGGGCGGTCGGCAGGACGGTTCGCGTCACGAGTCCGTTGCGCTCCAGTCGCTTCAGGGCGTCCGCGAGCGCCTTGTGCGTGATGCCGTCCAGCCGGCGCTTGATCTCGTTGAAGCGCGCCGGCCTCGGGCACAGCACCGTCAGGATCAGGATCGTCCACTTGTCCGCGATCCGGTCCAGAACCGGACGGATGCGGACCATGTCGGCGCGCGCCTGCTCCGACAAGGCGGCCAGTTCGGTATCGTCGGGCATATCTAGGCTCTTCAAAGTGCGTTCTTGCGACCAGATACCCGTCGTATATCTGGGTGCCGTCGCTGAACAAGGAGCATGCGCGATGGCAAGAGTTGAGAACAAGACCGCACTCGTGGTCGGGGGTGCGAAGGGCATCGGGCTGGCGATCGCCGAACGCCTGTCGGCGGAAGGCGCGACCGTCTTTCTGACCGGGCGACGGGCCGACGAGGTGAAGGCCGCCGCGGCCAGACTCGGCGAAAAGGCACGCGGGCTGGTGGCCGATGCCAGCGCGCCGGAGGACCTGTCGCGCGTCGTCGCGGCGGTGACGCAGGAGCGGGGACGCCTGGATCTCCTCGTCCTGAACGCCGGCCTGTCGGAGCCGGCCTCGATCGCAGACCAGACGCCCGAGCATTTCGACCGCCACTTCGCGGTGAACGTGGGCGGCATGGTGTTCGGTATCCAGGCGGCCCTCCCCGCGATGGGCGACGGCGCCTCCGTGGTCCTGATGGGCTCGATCGCGGACAATGCGGGCCTTCCCCCCTACGGCACCTACGCGGCCACCAAGGCGGCGGTCCGGTCCTATGCCCGCACCTGGGCCGCGGAGCTCGCGTCCCGGGGCATCCGCGTCAACGTCGTGGCGCCCGGCCCCACGGACACGGACATGATGGCGGCCGTGCCCGAGGAGGGGCGCAGAGCCCTGATCGCGCCGATTCCGCTGGGTCGCATGGCGCGCCCCGACGAGGTGGCCGCCGCCACGCTGTTTCTTCTCAGCGACGAGGCGAGCTTCATCACGGGCGCCGAGCTCTGCGTCGACGGCGGCATGCGGCAGGTCTAGCGGCAACCGTCCCTGGCGCGTCGCATCCGCTTCCGACCGCATCGGCTCGGGAGCGGACCGCCGGCCTCCGGCCTGCGGTCGTCGCGGCCGCCGTCAGATGGCGAGCGGGGGCGTGCGCCCGTCGTCCTCGAGCTCCCATTCGGCCTGCCATGCGCCCGCGCGCCGCTCGAGCACCAGGAAGTTGCGCTGGCCCGTGTAGGGCGCGCTGCGTCCCGGCAGCGGGCGCACGCGCATCGGCCGGCTCTTCAGCGGAGAGTGACCGAGCCGGGACAAAAGGCCGAGACCGGCCGAGAAGAGGCGCGGCGGGCGGGGATGGGTGATGCCGGACGCGACCAGCTGGTGCAGCGTCGCGCCGTTCCGGAGCCGCATCGTGCCGCGCGTGGCGAGGTGGATCTCGCCCGACAGAACGGTCACCGGCGCGCCGTCCTCCTCGTTCTCGCGCGCCAGCCGCAGGAGGAAGCGCCGCCACTCGTCGCGGTGCGCCCGGCTCTGCCACTGGTCGCGCAGGTCGTCCTCGTACTTGTTGACACCGGGATAGAAGTCGAGAAGCGCCTCCACCAGCGACAGGCGCGGCCCGATCGCCGGCACGCTGGAGACGACGATGCGCCGATCCCCCTTGGGCAGGCGCTCCAGCGACCGCTCGAAGGCGCGCCAGCCCGCCTCCCCCATGACGCGATCGGGCAGGCGTTCGGAGCGCAGGTCGGGTGCCACGACGCCGAAGCCCGGAAAACCCGCGCCCTGCGACAGGCTCGTCCCGCTCGGGTCGAGGCAGGTATCGGGCAGCCGGCCGGGCTCGCCCCCCAGCTGGAACAGGACGAACATCTCGCGCGCCGCCTCGAACAGGCCGAGCGCCACGGGGCTCGCCTGGAGCGAAGCGGGATGGCTGCCCCAGCCGTCGAAGATGTCGTGGTCGTCCCAGATCATGATCGAGGGCACGCGGGCCAGAAGCTCGCGGGCGGCGGGCTGGAGCAGGAGCGCGAGATAGCGCCGGAAGAAGTAGCGCCGCACCGCCTCGCGCATCTCGGCGGTCCAGCGGACGCCCGGGCGCTCCTCGTTTGGCAACTCGTTCCAGCGCCGCGTCTCGGGATGGCTGTCCACCGCCTCGTCGGCATAGAGCTGGTCGCCGCCATGGAGGAGGAGCGCGAAGGGACGGCGGCGATGCTCGTCGAGGAGCCGGCGCCACAGGACGTCGCGGTCCTCGTGCTCGCGGTCCTCGTCGCCGTTCTCCTGCCCGTTGCAGGACACGAAGGCAATGGCGAGGTCGCCCGTCAGGTCGCTCGCGACGGCGTAGCGCGTCCCGTCCATCGCGTAGCTCATGCCCTCGGCCTGCGCCGGCAGCTCGAAGTCGAGTCCCCAGACGGCGCGCCCGAAGAGCGTGGCGCGGCGCTCCATGGCGCGCGCCTCGAAGCCCTCGGCCTCGAGGCGGGGCGCGGGCGCCGTGTCGGGCGTCACCGCGACGGCGGAGAGGCGAAGCGTCCGCGCGTCGGCGCCGCGCGCAAAGAGGATGGGGCCCGCCGTTTCCGGCAGGCGTTGGGTGTCGTCGCTCACGTGAAATTCGCCGCCCTCAGCTCCTGGATTGCCCCCGGCGCTGCATGTCGGGCGCGCGCGCCGTCCTGCAAGACCCGGGCGCGACAGGTCGCGGGCGCGCGGGCCTCAGGCGTCGATCGCCTGCGCGCCCCGCTCGCTCGCCGTGCGCATCTGCGGGCGGTGCGTCGCGCCGGTCGCGGCATCCAGACACTGGACGTCGGCGGGCGAGAAGAAGACCGTCACCGTCTCGCCGCGCTGCGGCGGGGGCGCGGCGGGATCGTTGAACGTGTCGATCAGGAGCTCGCCCGAACCGAAGCGGGCGCGCACCCGCACCACCGAGCCGAGGAAGGCGACGTCGCTGATCGTGCCCTTCAGGGCGTTGGAGCGCTCGCGCGAGGGATGCAGCGACAGGGACTCGGGCCGCAGCGCCAGCGTCACGCGGTCGCCGGGCTTGCCGCCGGGCACCTCGGCCTCGATCTCCTGGCCGGCCACGATCGCGCGGTCGCCGAAGGCCACCTCGCCGTCGAGCAGGCTGAGCGTGCCCACGAACGAGGCGACGAAGCGGGTGCGGGGCCGGTTGTAGATCTCGAAGGGCGTGCCGACCTGCTCGGCGCGGCCCTCGCTCATGACCACGATGCGGTCCGACATGGAGAGCGCCTCCTCCTGGTCGTGGGTCACGAAGATCGTGGTGATGCCCAGGGACCGCTGGAGCTCGCGGATCTCCTCGCGGAGCGACACGCGGATCTTGGCGTCGAGCGCCGAGAGCGGCTCGTCGAGCAGCAGCACGCGCGGGCGCGGCGCGATGGCACGTGCGAGCGCCACGCGCTGCTGCTGGCCGCCAGAGAGCTGGTAGGGATAGCGGTCGGCCACGTGCGGCAGGCCGATCAGGCGCAACATCTCCTCGACGCGCGCCGCCCGCTCCTCGCGGCCCATGCCGGCGATGCGCAGGCCGAAGGCGACGTTGTCGGCCACCGTCATGTTGGGAAACAGGGCGTAGGCCTGGAACACCATGCCGATGCGCCGCTCGTTGGGCGGCAGACGCGTCACGTCCTGCCCGTCGATGCGAACGAGCCCGGCGCTGGGCGTCTCGAAGCCCGCCACGATGCGCAGCATCGTGGTCTTGCCGCAGCCCGACGGCCCGAGAAAGGACACGAACTCGCCCCGCTCCACCGAGAGCGAGAAGTGGTGGACCACCGTGGTCGCGCCGAAGCTCTTCTGGACGTCCTCGATCTCGAGAAAGCTCATCGCCCACGCCTTCCAATTTTGAGCAGCGCGCGCGGACGCCCCGGCGCGCCGCCGCCGGCCAGCTGCAGCAGGATCATGCAGCCCCAGGTCACCGCGAACGCGATGATGGCGAGGGCCGCGGGTTCATAGGCGCGGTTGGCGCCGACATTCTGGAGGTAGGGACCGAAGGCCGGGCGGTTCAGGAGGCTCGCCAGGACGAACTCGCCGATCACGATGGCGAACGTCAGGAAGGCGCCCGACAGGACCGCGGCCCTGACGTTCGGCAGGATCACGCGCAGGAGCACGACGTGGCGCTTGGCGCCGAGGCTCTCGGCGGCCTCGGTCAGCGTGCGGATGTCGATCGCCTGGAGGCCCGTGTCGACCGCGCGGTACATGTAGGGAAGCGACAGGACGGTGTAGCCGAACACGATCAGGACGTTGGTGCCCCAGAGCGTGGAAGTGAAGGGCAGCCAGGACGAGGAGTTGTAGAGGCGCAGGTAGCCGAACACGAGCACGATCGGCGGGATCACGAGCGGCAGGAGCGTGATGAACTCCACCAGCGGCCGGAGCCTCGGCAGGCGCAGGCGCACCCAGTAGGCGGTGGGCACGACGATCAGCGCGCCGAGCACGATCGTGGCGAGCGCGCAGACCGTGGAGAACAGGAAGGTCTCCTGGAAGCGCTGGTCGGCGAAGACCACGCGGTAGCTCTGGAAGCTCCAGGTGCCGCGCACCATGCCGAGCGAGAACTGGAACGTCGCCCAGAGCGGCAGGAGGAAGTAGAGGGCGCCGAGGAGCACGATGGCTCCCGCGCCGATCCGTCGGGCGGTCATCGCAGCCACCTCTCCGAGCGCGATCGAAGGACGATGTAGAGGATGTTGGAAAGGCCGGTGATGGCGATCATGCCGACCGCCAGCGCGTAGCCGAGGTTCGGGTTGTAGAGGACGTCGCCCCGGATCTGCGCGTAGAGGAGGATCGGCACGATGTTGAGCGAGGAGCCGGTCAGCGCATAGGCGGTTGCGATCGCGCCGAAGCTGTTGGCGAAGAGAAGCAGGAAGCAGCCCATCAGGCTCGGAAAAAGCACGGGCAGCGCCACCATGCGCCAGTACTGCCAGCGCGTGGCGCCGAGGATCGAGGCGGCCTCGCGCCATTCGCGCTTCAGGCCGTCCAGCGCCGGCGTGATGATGAGGACCATCAGCGGGATCTGGAAGTAGAGATAGGTGATCGTCAGGCCCCAGAAGCTCAGGAGGTTGAAGCCGAGCCGGTAGAGGTTGAGGCCGAAGGCGTCGTTGAGGAACCAGGTGACGAGGCCGATGCGCCCGAGCGTCGCGATGAAGGCGAAGGCGAGCGGGATGCCGGCGAAGTTCGAGGCGACGCCCGAGAAGGTCACGACGCCCGAGCGGATGACGCGCGGCAGGCCTCCGTGGACGATGGCATAGGCGAGCGCGAAGCCGATCAGGGCGCCGAGCGCGGCCGAGGCGAGGCTGACGCGGATCGAGATCGAGAAGGCCGCCATGATCTGCGGCTGGAACAGGGCGCCGATATTGGCGAGCGTCCATTCCCCGGCCGGGTTCTGGAAGGCGCCAAGAACGAGATAGAGCGTCGGCCCGATCAGGAAGAGAAGGGCGAACAGGAAGAAGGGCACGACGCCGAGCAGCGCCAGGGAACCCGCACCGGCGGTCGCGCGGAAGCGGGGCCGGCCCGTCGTGGCCCGTCCGGTTGCGGGAACGCCGTCCGTGATCGCCGTCATGAGGGTCTCATGTCATCCTTGCCGCGCGGGCTCGAAGACCCCCCGCGCCGGCCGGACCGGCGCGGGGGGCGATGGGTCGATCGTTACTGGACCTTGGCGCCCACGACCTCGTCCCACTTGGTCGTGACGTCGGCCTTCACGGCGTTCTGCACCTCGACCGAGGGGAACTTGGCGGTCTCGTAGGCCGCCGCGGGCGGCAGGCGGTCGAGCAGGTCCTTCGGGATCTTGCCGGCCTTGGCCATCTCGTTGAAGCGGATCGGGTGGCAGTAGCCCTTGAGGTAGGTCAGCTGGCCCTCGTCGGAGTAGAGATACTCCATCCAGAGCTTCGCGGCGTTCGGGTGCGGCGCGTAGGCGCTGATCGCCTGCACGTAGACGCCGGCCACCACGCCCGTCTTAGGCACCACCACCTCGACCGCCGGGTTGCCGGCCAGCGTGTCGCGCGAGGACAGGGCGTTGTAGTCCCAGCGGATCATGATCGGCGTCGTGCCCTGCGCGAGCGAGGCGGGCTTGCCGATCACGGGCACGAAGTTGCCGGCGGAGTTGAGCTGCTTGAAGAAGTCGAGGCCGGCGGCCGCCACCTCGGCGGGCGAGCCGTTCGGCGCCTTGGAGAGGCCGGCGGCGTAGACGGCCTGAATGGCCTGTGCCGAGGCGCGCGGGTCGCCGGCGAGCGCGACCGAGTTGGCGTAGTCGGACTTCAGGAGGTCCGCCCAGTCCTGCGGCGGGTTCGACACGAGGTCCTTGTTCACCTCGAAGGTGAGGACGCCGTAGTAGTCGCCGTACCAGTAGCCGTCGGCGTCCTTGGCCTCGGCGGGGATCTCGCTCCAGGTCGCGACCTTGTAGGGCTGGATCAGCTTGTCGGTCTTGGCCTGCGGGCCGAAGGACAGGCCGACGTCGATCACGTCGGGGGCCTGCGGGCCGGTATTGCCCTGGTTGGCCTTGATGGCCTCGATCTCGTCGGCCGAGCCGGCGTCGGGGTTCAGCTCGTTGACGGCGAGGCCGTACTTGGCCTTGAAGCTCGAGATCATCTCGCCGTAGTTGCACCAGTCGTGCGGGAGCGCGATCGTGGTGAGCGAGCCTTCCTTCTTGGCGGCGGCCACCAGCTCGTCCATGCCCTGCGCGAGCGCGGCCGGAGCCGTGGAGCCGAGCGCCACGCCCGCCAGTGCCGCGAGACAGACGCCGCGCTTGAACAATTCCTTCATCCGACCGCTCCAGCCTGGCCGCCTGATCGCGGCCTTGTTGTTCGAGGCGGGCCTTGTCGCCCGCCGGGGCCCCGTATCACCGACGCGTGACACTTGCGTGTCGCCTCGCGCGCCGTCCTATCGGGCGCGATGGGTCGATGCCCGCCGTGACGAGACGGCGTTGCGGCATGTGAGAGCCTTTGCGAAGGACGGGCAAGCAAAAAAGCGCAACATGGGACTGGTAGAGGCCGCTTCGCACACCAAACGGACTTTCGGAGACCCATGCAGCTCGCCCCCTTCGCCGCGCCCGGCCGCTTCCTGCGCGGCAACCTGCACACCCACTCGACCCTTTCCGACGGCGCCGAATCGCCCGAGCGGGTCGCCGCGATCTACCGGGAGGCGGGCTACGACTTCCTGTGCCTTTCGGACCACTTCATCGAGCGCTACGGCTTTCCGGTCGCCGACACGACAGGGCTTCGCACGGACGGCTTCACGACGATCTTCGGCGCCGAATTGCACGCGCCGGAGAACTCGCAGGGCGAGGTCTGGCATATCCTCGCCTGCGGGCTGCCGCTCGACTTCGCGCGCCTCGGCCAGGGCGAGGACGGCGTCGCGCTCGCCCGGCGCGCCCGCGAGGCGGGGGCCTTCGTCGCGATCGCCCACCCGCAATGGTCCTCGCTGACCGTCGGGGACGGCCGCGCGCTCCTGGGCGTGGCCCACGCGGTGGAAATCTTCAACACGGGCTGCGCGCTGGAGACCGCGCGCCCCGACGGGACCTACCTCCTCGACGCGCTCAGCAACGAGGGCGCGCTCCTTCACGCCATCGCCTGCGACGACGCGCACCTGCGCGTGCCCGACGCCGGCCAGGCCTGGGTCATGGTGAAGGCGGAGGCGAACGCGCCGGAGGCCATCCTCGCCGCGCTCAAGGGCGGCCGCTTCTACGCCAGCTGCGGCCCGGTGATGCACGATGCGCGGATCGAGGGCGACGAGATCGTCGTCGAGACCTCGAGCGTGCGCAACATCGCGGTGGTCGGGCGCGGCTCGCGCGCGGCCAACCGGTTCGGCGACGCGCTCACGCAGGCGCGCCTGCCGCTCGGGCGCTTCCGGGGCGACTGGTTCCGGGTGGTCGCGACCGACGAGCGCGGGCGCTCGGCCTGGACGGGACCCGTGAGCCTTCCGGCGGCCTGATCCGCCCGGACGAAAAAGGGGCGGGCCCCCCCTCAAGGCCCCGCCCCTTTCCCGGTTTCAGGCTCGCCGCACCGTCAGGGGCGCGTCGTCGTGTCCTGCGCCGCCTTGCGGTTGTCGGAGCGGCTCTTCAGGAGACTCAGCACCGTCGTCACCACGAGGATGCCGACGATCACCGAGAGCGAGAAGCTCGTCTCGATATGCGGCAGACCCTCGATCGGCTGGCCGCCGTTCAGGAAGGGCAGCGTGTTGGCCTCCATCGCGTGGATGATGAGCTTCACGCCGATGAAGGCGAGGATCAGGGACAGGCCGATGCCGAGATAGACGAGGCGGTCGAGCAGGCCGCCCAGCAGGAAGTAGAGCTGCAGGAGGCCGAGCAGCGCGAAGGCGTTCGCCGTGAAGACGATATACGGGGCATCCGTGAGCCCGTAGATCGCCGGGATCGAGTCCAGCGCGAACAGGAGGTCGGTCATGCCGAGCGCCAGGATCACGATGAACATGGGCGTGAAGTAGCGCTTGCCGTTCTCGATCACCGTCAGCGCGTTGCCGCGGAAATCGTCGACGGTCGGCAGGTGGCGCTGGAAGTACTTCACGATCGAGTTGGGCTCGTACTCCTCGTCGGTCGACTTGGCGCCGTGCTTCAGGCTCTCGGCCGCCAGCTTCCAGGCCGTCCAGAGCAGGAAGAGGCCGAAGAGGTAGAAGACCCAGGAGAAGCGCTCGATCGCGGCCGCGCCCAGCGCGATGAAGATGCCGCGCATCACCAGTGCGATCACGATGCCGATCAAAAGCGCCTTCTGCTGGTAGGCGCGCGGCACGCTGAAGCTCTTCATGATGATCACGAAAACGAAGAGGTTGTCGACCGAGAGCGACTTCTCGGTGATGAAGCCGGCGAAGTACTCGACGCCGTGCTCGGCGTCCCACCAGTAGTAGACGCCCGCGCCGAAGATCAGCGCCAGCGCGACGTAGAAGGTCGACCAGAGCGCCGACTCCTTGAAGGTCGGCTCGTGCGGCTTGCGCACGTGGGTCACGAAGTCGAACACGAAGAGGGCCGCGATCGCCGCGATCGTCATCAGCCAGACGGAGGTGGGCACGACGTCCGGCGAGATCCCCGTGATCGCCGTCTGTGCCGCCGCTTCGGAAACCGGTTGTTCCAAACTCGCATCCTCCTTGGGGGACGGAATCAACCCTCGTCCCGAACCCTGTGACCCGGCCGAACCGGCCTCGCATGCGCCGGTGCCCCACCGGACGCGCAAGCGCCGCGGGAGCTCTAGAGCCGCGCGGCGCGCCGCTTAGATGTGGTGTGGTTCGGCGGGCGCAACATCGCGGCCGAAGTTTTCCCGCGCCCTGCAGTTGAAAAACATCAGAAGCAAGCCTTACGGCCCCGGCTATTCTGCCGGAAAACCTCGGCCGGGCGGCGCTCGACTTGCGGCCGGGCGCCGTAGTCTCACGAAATCGTCAGGAAGACTTGACCGGGCTCGGCCGATCCAGCGCGTCGCGCAACGCGCCGATCGTTCCGGCGTAGCCCGCCTCGCCGCCGCCCTGGAAGACGGCGGAGCCCGCCACGAACGTGTCGGCGCCCGCTTGCGCGAGCGTTCCGATCGTCGCCGGCGAGACCCCCCCGTCGACCTGGAGGCGGATCGGCCGCCGGCCGATCAGGGCGCGCACGCGCCGCACCTTCTCGATCGTGGCGGGCACGAGGCTCTGGCCGCCGAAGCCTGGATTGACGGTCATGACCAGCACGAGGTCGATGCGGTCGAGGACGTAGGCCAGGGCCTCCTCGCCGGTCGCCGGGTTGAGCGCGACGCCCGCTCCGGCGCCCAGCTCGCGGATGAGCTGGAGCGTGCGGTCGAGATGGGTGCAGGCCTCGGCGTGGACCGTGACGCCGTTGCAGCCCGCCGCCACGAAGTCGGCGACGTAGCGCTCGGGCTCGACGATCATGAGATGGGCGTCGAAGCGCTTCGCGCTCGCCGGGCGCAGCGCCTTCACGACGGGCGGCCCGAAGGTGATGTTGGGCACGAAGCGCCCGTCCATGACGTCGAGATGGATCCAGTCGGCGCCGGCCCTGTCGACCGCCGCGACCTCCTCGCCGAGGCGCGAGAAGTCCGCCGACAGGATCGAGGGCGCGATCAGGTGCTCGCTCGCCATGGCTCAGAACCCGCCGACCGGCCGGTGGCCGTAGAGGGACGAGGTCTCGGCGCGGCTCGCCGGGTCGGCCACCGCGCGGCCGAACTCCACGACCTCCTCGCGCGAGCCGAAGACCACCGGGGTTCGCTGGTGGAGATGGGTCGGGACGATGTCGAGGATGGGCTGGAGCCCATCGCTCGCCGCGCCCCCGGCCTGCTCGGCGCAGAAGCCCACGGGGTTGGCCTCGTAGACGAGGCGGATGCGCCCCTCGGCGTAGCCCGGCCGCCGGTCGCCGGGATAGATGTAGATGCCGCCGCGCAGGAAGATGCGGTAGGCGTCGGCCACCATCGAGGCCACCCAGCGCATGTTGAAGTCGCGCCCGCGCGGCCCCTGTGCCCCCTCCTCGCACGCCGCGACGTAGGACAGGACCGGCTCGTCCCAGTGGCGCCGGTTGGACGCGTTGATCGAGAACTCCTTGGCCCGCTCGGGGATCGTCATGCGGGCCGCGTGAACGAACGTGTTGGAGGCCGGGTCCCAGCCGAAGGCGTGCGTGCCCTCGCCCACGGTCAGGACGAGGAGGAGGCGCGGCCCGTAGACGAAATAGCCCGCCGCCAGCTGGTCGCGGCCGGGCTGCCGGAAGACCGTGGCGCTGTCGGCGCGGTGCTCGGCCCGGACCGGTAGGACCGAGAAGATCGTGCCGATCGAGACGTTTGTCTCGATGTTGGAGGAGCCGTCGAGCGGGTCGATGGCGAGCGCGAGGCCGGCATCGGCGTCGAGCGCCACGGCGTCGTCCTGCTCCTCGGAACCGTAGAAGGCGACCGGCGCACGGCGCGCGGCCTCCGAGAAGAGGCGGTCGGCCTCGCGGTCCAGCACCTTCTGCACGTCGCCGCCGCCGTTGGTGACCGCCGCCCCGCCGGAGCCTTCCCGGTCGGCGGCGCCGGATGCGATGGCGTGGTGGAGCTCGATCGCCGCCTCGGCCAGGGATTCGACGAGCCTCGCGACGTCGCGCCGGACCGGGTCCGTGCCCGCCTGGGTCTTCAGGTAGTCGCTCAAGGTCATGGCGCTCAGCTCCCTCGTCGCACGCGGACAGGAAGCGGGATCGCCCAAGCGCGCGGGGAACGCAAGGTCAGGGTGTCAGAAGCGGCGCGCGGCGCAACGCGGCAAGGTCGCGCGAGCCGGTGCAGAAGCAGGAGATGCGGATCTCGTGCGCGACCTGTGCGAAGTGGCGCGCCGCCGCCTCGCCCGACACCTCCGCCGCCCGAAGGCTCGCCCCGGCCTGGCCGACGAGGTCGGCGCCGAGCCGGATTGCGCGCGCGGCGTCGAGGCCATGACGCACCCCGCCCGAACCGATCACCACCACGTCGGGGCAATGGCGGCGCACGTCCGCGATGGCCTGCGGCGTCGGGATGCCCCAGTCGGCAAACAGCAGGGCGCTCGCACGGCCCAGGGGATCGCCGATGCGCTCGGCCTCGATCGCGGCCCAGCTCGTGCCGCCCGCGCCCGCGACGTCGACCGCGGCGACGCCGGCGTCCACGAGGCGGCGCGCCACGGCGCCCGAGATGCCCGCCCCGACCTCCTTGGCGACGATCGGAACGTCGAGGACCGCCGCCAGCCGCTCGATCGCGGGGAGGACGCCGCTCCAGCGCCGGTCGCCGCCCGGCTGCACCGCCTCCTGGAGCGGGTTGAGGTGGACGATCAGCGCGTCGGCCCCGATCATCTCGACCGCGCGCCGCGCTTCCCGCTCGCCCCAGCCGGCGACAAGCTGGCCGGCGCCGATATTGCCGAGAAGCGGCACGCCCGGCGCGGCGTCGCGCAAGGTCCGGTCGAGCCCGCCCTCGCCGCGTCCCTCGACCGCGATGCGCTGCGAGCCGACGGCGAGCGCGATGCCGCACGCCTCGGCCGCCTCGGCCAGATGCCGGTTGATTCGCGCCGCGCGGGCGGTTCCCCCGGTCATGGAGCTGATCAGAAGCGGCGCCCGCAGCCGGTAACCGAGAAATGAAGCGGACAGGTCGATCCCGTCGAAGTCGATCTCGGGCAGCGCGCAATGCTCGAAGCGGACCGCGTCGAAGCCGCTCCGCGCGGGGGCGCCGGCCCCTTGCGCGGCCAGGACGAGGTCGAGGTGCTGGTCCTTCCGGTCGCGGATGTCGGCGGGCGGCTGCATGCGGGTAACGAAGCTCTCCTCGGGCGTCTGGCCCTGTTTGGACCGCATCCTCGCGGTTGGAAACCTTCTATGTCGTTTCGTCGCATCGGATCGGGGATGGAAACGGGCGGGACTTCCAGCGGCGGATGTCCGTGCTAGAAATTACCACCGGACGCGCGCGACCGGGACCCGGACGCCGTCCAAGGATATGACGCCAGCATGACGACAGCCCATCCCGAACGCCTCGAACTCCGCCGCCGCGTGGACCTGCGTTTGGACGAGTTGATGCCCCCGGCCCTGCCGGGACAGGCCAAGCTGGACCAGGCGATGCGCGAAAGCGTTCTCGCCCCCGGCAAGCGGCTGAGGCCGATCCTGACGCTGCTGGTGGCCGAGGAGCTGGGCGGTCTGTCGGAGCCCGCGCTCGACGCGGGCTGCGCGGTGGAGATGGTTCACGCCGCCTCGCTGATCCTCGACGACCTGCCCTGCATGGACGACGCGGAGCTGCGGCGCGGCCAGCCGACGACGCACCGGGCGCACGGCGAGGACGTGGCCGTTCTTGCCGCGATCGCGGTTCTCTCGGCCGCCTACGGAACGCTGGCGCGCCTGCGCGCCCTGTCGCCCGCCGCCAAGGGCGAGTGCGTGGCGATCCTGGCGGACGCGGTGGGCGCGCACGGGCTCGTCGCCGGCCAGTTCCTCGACCTGCACGGCGGCCGGTCGGCGCGCCCCTTGAGCGACATCGCGGAAGGCAACGGCCTGAAGACCGGCGCGCTCTTTGCCGCCGCCGCCGAGATCGGCGCGGTGGTCGCGGGCGCGGACGCGGCGGTGCGCGCCGAGCTGCGGGCCTTTGCGAGCGAGATCGGCCTTGCCTTCCAGCTCCTCGACGACCTTCTCGACGGCGAGGCCCATGCCGGGCTCACCGGCAAGGACGTCGGCAAGGACGCGGGCAAGTCGACCATCGTGGCGCTGATCGGCCCCGCGCAGGTGGAGCGCCGCATCGACCGTCATATCGACGCCGCGCACGAGCGGCTGACCGCCGCCTTCGGCAAGCGCTCGCGGCTTCACGCGCTGGTGGACGACATCTTCGGGCGCTCGTCGCGTCTCGCGCCCGGCCTGCCGAGCGCCGTCGAGCCGATCGCGCTCGGTTAGGCTAGGCGACCGCTAGACCGCGGGCCTTCGCCAGAGCGCGGGATCGCGCGGCTCCTCGCCATAGGCGCGGAAGCGCACCGCGCCCCAGCCGCCCGCCAGGATCGCCGCCGCCTTTTCGCCCTTGGATGTCGAGATGCGCCGTCCATGCGCGCCCTCGCCCGCCTGGACGAGCTTCAGCCCGATCCGGCGGTAGACGCGCTCGGCCGTGCCGATCGCCCAGGCCGAGCGTCGCGGCAGCCGGTCGATGCCCTGGCGCGCCGAGGCGTAATAGGGCTCGGCCGCCTCCACGAGGCGCCGACGCAGCCGCGCGACCACGCCGGCATGGGCGGGGTCTGCGAGATCGTCCGGCGCGACCCCCTCCTCGCGCAGCCAGGCGAGCGGCAGATAGACGCGCCCCTCGCCCGCATCCTCCACGACGTCGCGCGCGATGTTGGTGAGCTGGAAGGCGAGGCCGAGGTCGCAGGCGCGGTCGAGCACGGCCTCGTCGCGAACGCCCATGACGCGGCCCATCAGCACGCCGACGACGCCCGCCACGTGCCAGCAGTAGAGAAGAAGGTCGTCCAGCGTCTCGTAGCGGCGCCCGCCCGCGTCGAGCTCGAAGCCTTTCAGATGCTCGTGCAGGAGCGCGGGCGGCAACGCGTGGCGCCGCACCACCTCGCTGAGCGCCGCGAAGCTCGGATGCAGCCCCTCGGTGTCGCCGCCCAGCTCGCGGTCCGTGTCGCGCCTGAGGCCCGCCACCCGCTCCCCGATCGGGGCGTCGGGCCGTGCGCCGGTGAGATGGCCGCCCTCCTGTCCGTCCGCCACGTCGTCGCAGTGGCGGCACCAGGCATAAAGGCGCACGACGTCGCCGCGCGTCGCCCCGTCGAAGAGGCGCGCGGCGGCGGCGAAGCTCTTGGAGCCGGCCGCGATGGAGCGCTCGGCAAAGGCGCCGGTCTCCTGCGATGCCGTGTCCTGCGAAGCCGCTCGGCTCAAGCCGCCTCGCCGAGGATCAGGCCGGCAGTCGCCTTGGCCGAGCCGACGACGCCCGGCACGCCCGCGCCGGGATGCGTGCCCGCGCCCACGAAGAAGAGGTTCTCGATCTGCCGGTCGCGGTTGTGCGTGCGGAACCACGCGGACTGGGTCAACACGGGGTCGAGCGAGAAGGCCGAGCCGTGGTGGCTGTTCAGCTCGCTCTGGAAGTCGTCGGGCGTGAAGATGCGGCTGGTCACGAGGTCGCGCCGGAGGTTCGGCATGTAGCGCTGCTCGAGATAGTCGAAGATCCGGTCGCGGTAGCGCGGCCCCTCGACGCTCCAGTCGAGCGGCGCGTTGCCGAGGTGCGGCACCGGCGACAGGACGTAGAACGAGCCGGCGCCCTCGGGAGCGAGGCTCGGATCGGTCGCGCAGGGGCTGTGAAGGTAGAGCGAGAAGTCGCCCGCCAGGGTTTTGGCCTTGAATATCTCGTCGATCAGCGCCCGGTAGCGCTGGCCGAACAGCACCGTGTGGTGCTGGAGCTGCGGCTGCGCCTTCGACAGGCCGAAATAGATCACGAAGAGCGACATGGAGAAGCGCTTGCGCTTGAGGCGACGCGCCTCCTCGGTGCCGCGCGACACGTGGCCGAGCAGCTTGTCGTAGGTGTGGACGACGTCAGCGTTGGAGGCGACGAGGTCGCCCGCGAAGCGCCGGCCGTCCTTCGCGACGACCGCCGACGCCCGCCCGTCCTCCATCTCGATCCTGGCGGCCTCGGCGTTCAGCTCGATCCGGCCACCGATGTCCTCGAAGAGCTTCACCATGCCGCGCACCAGCGCACCCGTGCCGCCCTTCGGGAACCACACGCCCCATTCGCGCTCCAGCGCGTGGATCAGGGCGTAGATCGAGGAGGTGGCGAACGGGTTGCCGCCCACCAGCAGCGAGTGGAACGAGAAGGCCTGGCGAAGCTGCTCGTCCTCGATGAACTCGGCGACCTTGGCATAGACCGAACGCCAGGCCTGAAGCTTGGCGAGCTGGGGCCCGGCGCGCATCATGTCGCGGAAGTGAAGGAAGGGCACGGTGCCGAGCTTGAGGTAGCCCTCCTCGAACACGGCGCACGAATAGGCGAGGAAGCGCCGGTAGCCCTCGACGTCCTTGGGGTTCTTCAGCGCGATCTGCCGGTCGAGCTCGCCCTGGTCGTTGGCGTAGTCGAACGTGTAGCCGTCCTCCCAGCACAGCCGGTAGAAGGGCGAGACCGGCAGGAGGGTGACGTAGTCCTCCATGCGCCGGCCGGCCGCCGCCCAGAGCTCATGGAGCGCGCTCGGATCGGTGATCACGGTCGGCCCCGCGTCGAACACGAAGCCCTGATCCTCGTAGACATAGGCCCGGCCGCCGGGCTTGTCGCGCTTCTCGAGGAGCGTGGTCGCGATGCCCGCGGCCTGGAGCCGGATCGCGAGGCTGAGGCCTCCGAAGCCCGATCCGATCACGACGGCGCTGCGGGCATTCGGCTTCATGCGGATTCCTTCTGGTGGGTCGGTGCGGTGGATCGGCCGCGCTGCGAAAGCACGCGCAGCGCCGAGCGCACCGAGACGGGGGGACGCCCGGCAAAGATGCGGATCTTGTCGCCGAAATCCAGCCGTGCGGCATAGAAGCGCGCGACCAGCGGATCGGGCAGCCGGTAGAAATGCTCCAGCACCCGGTAGCGCTCCTCGGACGGCCCGGCGAGGAACAGGAGGCGGTTCAGCGTGCGGAAGAAGGCGCGGTCGTTCCAGATGTTGCGGGCGTGGCTCGCCAGAAGCCGCGACAGGGCCGGCGAGGAGAGATCGGGCGCGCCCGCGACGAGGTCGGCCACATGGACCGCGTCGGGCAGCGAGTAGCCGGTGGTCGGATGGAACAGCGCGCGCGCGAGGCCCACCGTCGGCACGCCCCTCGCCTCCTCCACGAGCGCGTCGATGTCGCCGCCGAGCGCGATCGGCAGGATGCCATGCTCCTCGCGAAGGAGGCGCCCCTCGCCCCAGCCCGCCGCCTGCGCATAGGCCCGCAGCGCTCCGCGCAGGCGCTCGGTCTCCAGCGCCTCGCCGTCGGCATAGTAGGTATCTTCCACCAGGAGGCGGGTGGGTGAAAACGGCAGGACGTAGACGAAGCGGTAGCCGTCGCTCTGGGGAACAGTGGCGTCCATCACGACGGGACGCGCGATGCCGTGCGGGCGCTCGAACTCCCATTCCTGACCGAGGAACTTCTGGAAGCCGAGGTCGAGATGGGCCGAACGACGCTGGCCGCGCCCGTCGATCACGGCCCTTGCGCGAAGCACCGTCTGGTCGGCGAGGGTGACGCTGGTCTCGTTCAGCTCGACGACGGGGGTGCCGAGGCGAAGCGACGGACCCATGACGCGGCCGAGAACGTCGCGGAAGCGCTCGGAGGTCGCGGAGTTGTAACCGGTCGAGACGGTTCGCCGGCGACGCGGGAAGCGCACGTCGTAGTCCGTCCAGCGGTGCTCGACGAACGGATCGAGCCAGCCGTGCTCGGCGGCCGAAAGGTCGCCGTCGTGGAAGCTCCAGGTGTGGTTGCCGCCGAGCCGCTCCGCCCCTTCCAGGAGAAGCACCCGCAGGTCCGGCCGGCGCTGCGCGAGGCGATAGGCGATCAGCCCGTTGGCCAGGCCCCCGCCCGCCAGGATCAGGTCGTACTCGCTCATGCCCGCACCTCCTCCAGTCGGCGCGCCGGAGCGCCCACCAGCCCTTCCGCGATCGCGGCCGCCCGCGCGCAGCCGCCGCCCGACCGGATGTCGGCACCGATGCGCCGCGCCGCAAGGGCGAAGCCGGGATCGGCCAGAAGGCGGGCGAGAGCGGTTTCGACGCGCGATATCGTCAGGCCCCGATGCGGAAGGGCCAAGCCCGCGCCGCGATAGGCGAGACGGGCGGCCACCCCCGGCTGGTCGAAGCCGAAGGGGATGGCGAGACAGGGCACGCCCATCTCCAGCGCGTCCATCGCCGTGTTGAGCCCGCCATGGGTGACGCACACGTCGGCCTCGCGCAGGATGGCGCGCTGGGGCAGGAAGTCGGTGACGAGATCGGCATCGAGCGAGGCGGCCTCGGCCGCCGTCAGAAGGCCGCAATGGGCGATGGCGAGGCGGGTGCCGAGGCGCCGGCAGGCCGCCGCGATGCGCCGGAAGAGCCCGAGGCGGTGTCCCTGCAGCGTGCCGAAGGAGGCGAAGACGAGCGGTCGCCCGTTCTCGCGACGAAGCGGCGCCGCCTCCTCGACCTCGAGGCCGCGAAACGGGCCGACCGCGAAGATCCGCCCCCCTTCGCGCGGGAAGTCGAAGCTCGCGACCGTCTGGCTGATGGTTCCCAGCGGCGAGAAGCAGTCCTCGAGCGTCGCGATGCCCGCAAGATCGAAGGCATCCGCCCAGCGCCGGACGGCACGGTTCTGCGCGCCCATCGCGATGCCGGCCACGAGCGCCCCGCCGCGATTGCGCTTCAACCCTTGCGGGGACGGATCGAAAGGCCAGCCGAGATAGGGCGGCGGGATGGCGGGATCGGGATCGGCCGGCAGCGCCGAGGCGACCGAGACGAAGGGCAGCTCGAGGTGGCGCGCCAGAAGCCCGCCGGCCGGCTCCATCTGGTCGGCGAGGATCGCCTCGGCGCCGAGATCGCGAAGAAGGGGCGGCGCGAGGCGGCAGAGCGCATCGGTGCGGCGCGCCGCCTCGCGGACGGTGGAGAGCACTCCCCGGCGGCCGGCCAGCGCGTGACGCCGGGCCTCGCCCGCCTCGCCCGCGATCTCGAAGGCTGGGACCTGCACCGAGCGCGACAGCGCGGCGCCGCCATGGTTCAGGACGAGCGTGGCCTCGTGGCCGCGTGCCGCCAGCGCCTCGCCCAACGCCTCGAAGGCGCGAACGTGGCTCCAGAACGGAGGACAGACGAGGGCAAAGCGGGTCATGCGGGCCGGGGGGAAGCGACGGGGCCGCCGGTCCGGGGACGAGGGGCGGAGGAATCGAGGACGGGGACGGGCAGACGCCGCGCCGGTTCGGTTGGTTTTGGCACAACCGCCGCAAAAGGGAAGGCACGCGAAGCGCCCGGAGGGTACCACGGACCACGGACAGGGGTTGCATCGGACCCAAAAGAGCCAGGCACCGGCTTGGGGCCAGCCACGGATCCCGCCCGTCCGCGTGGACCATCGCCGGGCCCGGCCGCCGCCCGCATCGACCTGCCCCGGCTGCTACCAGGCGGGTGGCACGCCGCCCCTGTCGCGGGTCCGTCGCTCCCTCGAAATCTTTTCCACAGAACACGGCCGCCGTGCGACATCGCGGTCGGCAACCGCAACGCGTATCGCGCGTTGCAGGCGCATGACCGATCTCGCCCCCGTTCTGCCGCGTTTCCGACACAGGGGCCTTCTCCTGCGGCGTCCGGTCGTCCTCGCGGGGATCGCGCTCCTGACGCTTCTGGCCATGCTGACGTGGCTGCGCCTGATGGGCCGGCCTTGGGTCTGCGCCTGCGGCACGGTCGCGCTATGGGACGGCGACCCGCATTCGCCGGGTGCCTCGCAGCAGTTCGCCGATTGGTACTCGCTGCTTCATGTCGCGCTCGGCATGGGCCTCTACGCCGCGCTGTCGCGCGCGCGGCCGCGCTGGCCCCTGTCTTGGACGCTGCTTCTGGCGGTCGGCTCCAGCGCGATCTGGGAGATGGTCGAGAACACGAGCTTCGTGGTGGCGCTCTTCGACGGCGCGGCCGGGGCGCCGTCCTATTCGGGCGACAGCGTCCTCAACGCGTTCGGCGACACGGTGTTCGTCACGCTCGGCTTCCTGTTCGCGCGATCCGTGCCGCTCTGGGGATCGCTCCTCGCGCTGGCCGCGATCGAGGCGTCCATCGCCCTTTCCATCCAGGACGGCTTCGTCCTCGGCACGTTGCGCGTCCTCGGCATCTCGGTCTGAGGCCGCCGCCTCAGGCCCGGCGCATGCGGGGCGTCATGCCGGGCGTGGGCTTGGAGACGCCCGGACCCGTGCGCCAGTTCGGCCCCGCCACCGTGACCACGCGGTTGCCCCGGAAGTCCGTCTCGCTCGCGATGAAGCCGCGCTCGGCCATGTAGGTCAGAAGGAAACGGCCGCGCGAGGGCGAGTGGCTGCCATAGGCGCGCGCGAGCGTCGCGTCGTCGGGACAGGGCTCCCCGCCCCGCGCCGCCTTGGCGATCAGGAGGAAGACGCCCTGCATGTCCTCGGGCAGTTCCTCGGAGCGCGCCACCACCTCGGCCCAGGCCTCGTCCGCTCCGCCCTCGCCGACGCCGGCCCGCGCAAGGCCGAGGCGGCGGCGAAAGGCCGCCATGTCGAGCGTCGTGCGCCCGAGGCGCTTCAGGCGGCAATGGACGAGGAAGTCCTGGTAGAGGACGGGTGCCGGGCGGAAGGCGGCGTCGGGCGCGCTCATCAGCTCGCCGATGATCTCGTCTATCTGCTGTTCGAGCTCCTCGGCATCGATCGGGTCGGCCTCGGGCTCGGCTTCCGCGGCGCCCGCCGCCATGCGCGGCCCGGCGACGCGCTCGAGCAGTTCGTGGGTCGAGACCACGGGCTCGCGCGGCGCGCGCGGCGGCGGCGGCAGGGCCACCGGCTCGTCGGCGCCGGCCGTGAAGATGAGGTCGGCCATGGCCTCGGGGCTCGCCTCGGGCAGCGCCATCAGGACCGGTCGGCCGGAGCGGCCCGCCGTCTCCACCGAGCCGATGCGAACCGGCAGCGGGCGGCGCGAGAGCGCGGGGCCGAGCGCCACGAAGTGGCCGGGCTGGAGGTCGCGGAAGCGTTCGGCCTGGCGGCGGTCCATGCCGAGGAGGTCGGCGGCGCGCGCCATGTCGATGTCGAGGAAGGTGCGGCCCATCAGGAAGTTCGAGGCTTCCGCCGCGACGTTCTTGGCGAGCTTGGCGAGGCGCTGGGTGGCGATCATGCCGGCCAGCCCGCGCTTGCGGCCGCGGCACATGAGGTTGGTCATGGCGCCGAGCGAGATGCGGCGCGCCTCGTCGGCCACCTCGCCCGCCATGGAGGGCGCGAAGATCTGCGCCTCGTCCACGGCGATCAGCATCGGGAACCAGTAGTGCCGGTCGGCGTCGAAGAGCCCGTTCAGGAAGGCGGCGGCGCAGCTCATCTGCACCTCGGCGTCGAGCCCCTCGAGGTTGAGGACGACGGAAGCGCGGTGCTGGCGGATGCGGGCGGCGATGCGGCCGAGCTCGGCCGGGGTGCGATCGGCATCCACCACGACGTGGCCGAAGCGCTCGGAGAAGGACACGAAGTCGCCCTCCGGGTCGATGATCGCCTGCTGCACGAAGCCGGCGCTCTGCTCCAGGATGCGGCGGAAGAGGTGCGACTTGCCCGAGCCGGAATTGCCCTGGACGAGCAGGCGCGTGGACAGGAGTTCCTCGAGATCCATCTCCGCCGGCTCGCCGGTGGCGGTGGTCCCGAGATCGACGGCGACCTTGGTCAATTCGATGCTTCTCCGGCGCGGGCGCGGACGGAGCCGAAGGGGACGGCGGGCGCCCGGCGCGTTCGGCTCTGGTTGAAACCAATCCTAGCGCGGGCTGCTGTGGAAAAGGAGTCCCGCCGGCGTTTCTGTCCACACGAGGACGCCGTTTTCCCGCATCGCGCGAGCCGACGAAGCGGGCCGCATCGGGCCGGGCGACGACCGGCCCGGCCCGAGACGGTGGTCCTAGCGGCTCAGAGCCACTTGTCGTAGTCGGAGACGAGGAGGTGGACGGGCTCCTCGTCCTCCTCGATCTCGGCGAAGCGCCCGATGGCCTCGGCGAAGACGTTGTCGGTGAGGTCGTCGTTGACGGTCGAGACCTCGCCGATCAGGACGTCGCCCCCCTCGCCCCAGAAGGCGTGCCAGTCGGTGCGCGGCATGAGCGTGACGCTCTCGCCGGGTTGGAGGCGCAGGATGTCGCCCCCCTTCATCTGGCGCCGCATGCCGTCGGTCACGACGTTGACGGGAGCCGCCTTGTCGATCGAGCCGTCGGGGGCGGCGGTGTAGAGCTTGAGCGCCAGCGTGCCGCCGCCCCGGTTGATGATGTCCTCGGCCTTGAGGTCGTGGCGGTGCATGGGCGAGAGCTGATCCTGGCGCGAGATCATGATCTTCTCGGCATAGAGCATGCCGCGCCCCGCCTTCAGGTCGGCATTGTCGCCGTTGCGCGTGGTGAAGAGGAAGAGGCCCATATTGTCGAAGTCGCCGCGACCGTAGTCGGTGATGTCCCAGCCGAGCCGGCGCTCCACCACGGCCGAGAGCTCGCTCCGGCGCGCCTTCATCTCGCTCGGCGAAAGATAGGCGAAGGGCGGCATGCGGTAGCCGAAGGAGCGGATGAACTCGTCCCCCTCGCGCAGGATCTCGTTGACGCGCGAACGCTTCATGGCAGCACTCCTCCCTGGAACGCCCGACCGCCGGGCGGGAGCGCTCCTAGCACGCCGGATCGGCTCCGGGCGACAGGGGCTTGGGCAATCCGTCCGCTTTCCCGCGAGAGCTTGGGTGCTAAAACCTTTCCATCGGACGACGCGCCGGACGGGCACCGGCCCGGGCGCGCCCGCGAAAGGACGCCGCCATGTTCGAAGGCTTCGACCCCGTGCTGCTCGCGCGCATCCAGTTCGCCTTCACGGTCTCGTTCCACTTCTTCTTTCCCGCCTTCACGATCGGCCTCGCCTCGTTCCTGGCTGTCCTGAACGGCCTGCATCTGGCGACCGGCCGGCAGGTCTACCGGACGCTGTTCCAGTACTGGGTCAAGATCTTCGCCGTGAGCTTCGCCATGGGCGTCGTGTCGGGCATCGTGATGAGCTACCAGTTCGGCACGAACTGGAGCGTCTTCTCGGACAGGACGGGTTCGATCCTCGGTCCGATGATGGCCTACGAGGTGCTATCGGCCTTCTTTCTCGAGGCCGGGTTCCTCGGCGTCATGCTGTTCGGGCTGAACCGCGTCGGCAAGGGCCTGCACATGTTCGCGACCCTCATGGTGGCGCTCGGCACGCTCGGCTCGGCCTTCTGGATCCTGTCGGTGAACTCGTGGATGCACACGCCGGCCGGCTACGCGGTGGCGGCCAACGGGCAGTTCGTGCCGGAGGATTGGTGGGCCATCGTCTTCAACCCGTCCTTCCCCTACCGCCTCGCGCACACGGTGCTCGCGGCCTACCTGACGACCGCCTTCGTGGTGGGCGGGGTGGGCGCCTTCCACCTCCTGCGCGACCGGCACAACGCGGCCGCGCGCACCATGTTTTCGATGGCGCTCTGGATGGCGACCGTGGTCGCGCCCGCGCAGATCCTGATGGGCGACGCGCACGGGCTCAACACGCTGGAACACCAGCCCATGAAGGTCGCCGCCATGGAAGGGCACTTCGAGACGAACCGCGATGGCGGCATGCCGCTCACGCTCTTCGGCCTTCCCGACATGGAGGCGGGACGCATGCGGAACGCGGTCGCCATTCCGCAGCTCGGCTCCCTGATTCTCACCCACTCGCTCACCGGCGAGGTCAGGGGCCTCGACCAGTTTCCCCGCGAGGACTGGCCCAACGTCTGGATCGTCTTCTTCACCTTCCGCATCATGGTCGGCATCGGCTTCGCCATGCTCGGGATCGGCCTGTGGGCGCTGTATCGCCGCGTCCGGGGCTCGATCTTCGAGGATCGCTGGCTGCAGCGCGCCGCCGTCGTCATGGCGCCGAGCGGCTTCGCGGCGGTTCTGGCCGGCTGGATGACCACCGAGGTCGGGCGCCAGCCCTACACGGTCTACGGCCTCCTGCGCACGAGCGAGAGCCATTCGCCGATCGCGGCCTCGGCGGTCGGCACCTCGCTTCTCGCCTTCATCGCCGTGTACTTCGTCGTGTTCGGCGCGGGCGTCTACTACATCCTGCGCACCATGGGCAAAGCGCCGAGCGTCTTCGAAGCGGGGCCCGATCCGCTCCTGCCGATCCGCACCGCCGGCATCACGCCGGGGCCGGCGATGGACGTCGTGGACGGCACGGTGGCCGGCGCCGCGCGCGCCGAAGCCTGAGAGGAGAGCATCATGGATCTTCCCCTTCTCTGGGCCTTCATCCTCGCCTTCGCCGTCCTCGCCTATGTCGTGCTCGACGGCTTCGATCTGGGCATCGGGATCCTGTTCCCGTTCCTCAAGCGACACGAGAACCGCGACACGGCGATGAACACGGTCGCGCCCTTCTGGGACGGCAACGAGACCTGGCTGATCTTAGGGGGCGGCGGGCTCTTCGCGGTCTTCCCGCTCGCCTACGCGGTTCTCATGCCCGCGCTCTACGCGCCGATCATCGCGATGCTGCTGGCGCTGATCTTCCGGGGCGTCGCCTTCGAGTTCCGCTGGCGCACCGTGCGCTGGCGCGGCGTGTGGGACCTGTCCTTCTTCGCCGGCTCCCTGGTGGCGGCCTTCGCGCAAGGCGTGTCGCTCGGTGCGATCGTGCAGGGGATCGAGGTCTCGGGCCGCGCCTATGGCGGGGGCTGGTTCGACTGGGCGACCCCCTTCTCCATGATGACCGGGGTCGCCGTCGCGGTCGGCTACGCGCTTCTCGGCGCGACCTGGATCGTCATGAAGACCGAAGGACCGCTGAACCGCCTCGCCGCCCGCTACGCCCTCTTCCTGGGCGCGGGAACGGTTCTCGCCATCGCGGTGGTCTCGGCCTGGATGCCCTTCCTCCAGCCGAGCTTCTACTCGCGCTGGCTGACCTTCCCGCAGATCTTGGCGGTGGCGCCGATCCCTGCTCTCGTCGCGCTCTCGGCCTGGAGCCTCTGGAAGGGCCTGCGCAATCCGATCTCGGGCCGGCGGCCCTTCCTGTCGGCGCTGGCGCTCTTCGCGCTGTCCTTCGCGGGCATCGGCATCTCGTTCTATCCGAACATCCTGCCGCCCGCGCTCACGATCTGGCAGGCCGCCGCGCCCGATTCCAGCCTCGTCTTCCTGCTGGTCGGCGCCTCGGTCCTGATCCCGCTGATCCTCGCCTACATGACCTATTCCTACTGGGTGTTCCGGGGAAAGGTGATCGAGGGCGAGGGCTATCACACGCACGGCCACTGACGTGCCCGTCGCGCTGCGCAGGCTCCTCTGGTTCGCCGCGATCTGGCTCGCCAGCATCGCGGCGCTGAGCGTCGTCGCCTATGCGATCCGCTGGGCGATCATGCCCTGACCGGGCGTCAGAGCGCGATCTCGGGCACGAAGGCCTTCACGCGGCCCATGTCCTCCTCGAACAGCGTCTGCTCGCGCGCCTGCGCCTCGGCGTCGGGCAGGCGCAGGATGTAGGCGGGGTGGACGGTGACGAGGAGCTTGGTGTCGCCGCCGGGCAGGTCGATCAGGCGCGAGCGCGTGTCGCGGATCGTCACCGTCTTGCCGATCACGGCGGCGGCGGCGGTCGCCCCGAGCGCCACGATAAGCTTGGGTCGGATCAGCTCGCGCTCCTGTTCCAGCCACCAGCGGCAGACCTTCACCTCGCTGACCGCCGGCGTCTTGTGGATGCGCCGCTTGCCGCGCGGCTCGAACTTGAAGTGCTTGACCGCGTTCGTGACGTAGGCCTGCGCCCGGTCGACGCCGGCCGCCTCCAGCGCCGCGTTGAACACCTTGCCGGCGGGCCCGACGAAGGGGTGGCCGGCCAGATCCTCCTGGTCGCCCGGCTGCTCGCCGACGAAGATCACGGGCGCGTCCGGCGGCCCCTCGCCGAACACGGTCTGGGTGGCCGGCTCCCAGAGCGGGCACGCCTTGCAGTGACGCGCCTGCTCGCGCGCCTCCTCGATCGTGTCCGGAGCCTTGTTGAAGCCGTTGAAGGCGGGAACGGCTGCCGCTCGTGCCATGGTGTTGCGCTCCGATTGTTTCTCGGCACGCAAACTCGGCAGGGTCGGCGCGGTTTCGATCATGCGGCGCGAGGCCGCCTCGGCCCCTCGGATCAGGGGCTCGATCAGCGCGGCCTCGGGCAGGTTGTGCCAGTATTTCTTCGGCATCTCGGCCTGCATCGCCTTCACCTTCAACCGGGCCGGGTTGAAGATCGAGGAATAGTAGGTGAGCCAGAGCGCCTCGGTGTCGTCGTCGGCCGGCTTCTGCGACGCGTCGGCACCCGGCGCGAAGACCATCTCCGCCCCGTCCCAGTGGACCGAACGCTTCGGCGTCAGGATGCTCCAGATCATGCCGGGAAAGCGCCGGAGGAAGAAGGGCGCGGTCAGCTCCACCACGTGGTGGAAGGGCTCGAACCAGGCGATGTAGTGGCGCTGCCCGTCGGTCGTTTCCACCTCGCGGAAGCGCACGAAGGCCTTCATCTTGTGGCTGTCGCGGCGCACCGCCTTTTCGAACTCGGCGGCGCGCGCGACATCCGCGTCGGACGCCACTTCCAGAAGCCCCTTCTCGCGCTGCAGGCGCCACAGGAGGCGGTAGGCGAGGCGGAAGCGCTCGGGGTCCGCATGGCAGACGACCTTGCGCGCCAGATCGGGAAAGGCGCGCGGGACGCTCAGGCCGGGCGCGCCGTCCGGCATCGCGCCCAGCGGCTCGGCAAAGAGCGGCCCGGCCTCGTCGCCGACGCAGAAGTCCATCTCGTCCGGCGAGACGCCCAGCGCCACGGCCCGGCGCGCGGCCTCGCGCCAGCCCTCGAAGTCCGCCGGATGGTCGAGGCGCGCGAGCTTCATGGCTCAGAACAGGCTCAGCTGCTGGGCGGGAGGCTTCCTGACCAGCGTCTCGCGCCCGTCGAGCCGGGCCGGCGTCCAGTCGATCGCCTCCACGAAGGGGCGCACCTTCTCGATCGAGCCGCACAGCCGCTTCACGTCGTCGAGGCGCAGGCTTCGATGGCGCCGCGTCGACAGGATGCGGTCCACCGACTTCGTGCCGAGGCCCGGCACGCGCAAGAGCATCTCGCGGTCGGCGCGGTTGACGTCGACCGGGAAGCGCCCCCGATTCTTGAGCGCCCAGGCGAGCTTGGGGTCGATGGCGAGATCCAGCATGCCGCCCTCCCCGCCCGACACGATCTCGTCGCGCTCGAAGCCGTAGAAGCGCATCAGCCAGTCGGCCTGGTAGAGCCGGTGCTCGCGCATCAGCGGAGGCTTGGCCAGCGGCAGGGCGGACGAGGAGTCGGGGATCGGCGAAAAGGCGGAATAGTAGACGCGACGCAGGCGATAGTTGCCGTAGAGGTTCTCGGAGCGGCCGAGAATGTCGTCGTCGCTGGCGGCGTCCGCCCCGATGATCATCTGCGTCGACTGCCCGCCCGGCGCGAACTTCGGGGGCTTCACGCGGTCGCGCGCCTCGCCCTTGTGCTCGTCGATCTTGAGCCGGAGGTGCCCCATCGAGCGCTTGATGTCGCGGGGCTTCTTCTCGGGCGCGAGCCGCTCCAGCCCGATGTCGGTCGGCAGCTCGATGTTGATCGACAGGCGGTCGGCGAACAGCCCCGCCTCCTCGATCAGCTTCGGCGACGCGTCGGGAATGGTCTTGAGGTGGATGTAGCCCGCGAAGTTCTCCTCCATGCGCAGCTTGCGCGCGATGCGGACCATCTCCTCCATCGTGTAGTCCGAGGAGCGGATGATGCCGGACGAGAGGAACAGGCCCTCGATGTAGTTCCGCTTGTAGAACTCCATCGTCAGCTTCACGACCTCCTCCACCGAGAAGCGCGCGCGCTGAACGTTCGAGGACGAGCGGTTCACGCAGTAGACGCAGTCGTAGACGCAGAAGTTCGTCATCAGGATCTTGAGGAGCGAGATGCAGCGCCCGTCCGGCGCATAGGCATGGCAGATCCCCGACCCTTCCGTGGATCCGATGCCGCCGGTCTTGGAGGAGTCGCGCTTGGCGGTTCCGCTGGAAGCGCAGGACGCGTCGTATTTCGCGGCGTCCGACAGGATGGCGAGCTTGGTCTTGAGCGTCATCTGGGCCATCCCGAACATATAGTGTTCTTCCTTCGTTCCGGCCATGCTCGACGATGGCTTATCCCAAGGAAATCGGCGGAAACGGCCGATCGGCGTTCAGCCTGGGTTCATGACCGTAAGGCGACCTTGCGATCAGTTTCCCGTGTTCGGGGAACCGGAGCGAATTTCCGTGCTTCCCGACCCGTGGGACGTTGTTCGCAGGGCGCGCAAAGCGCCTTGCAGGAGTTATGAGGATATCTTGCCGATGCGTCGTTCGATCTCGTCGTTTCTTGCCGCCGCGCTGCTCGCCACGAGCGGCCTGACCGTCGCCTCCGCCCCGGCCGAGGCCCAGAGCTACCGCCAGCAGCAGCGTTTCGTGGAGCGCTTCTGCGCCCGCAATCCCGGCGCGCGCGACTGCCGCGAGTTCCGTCGCGACGCGCGCCGCTGGGACAACCGCCGCTACCAGCGCTGGTACCGCGACAACTACCGCCAGGACCGCCGCGACGCGACCACGGCGGCGATCTTCGGCCTTGCCGCCGGGGCGGCGCTGGGCGCGGCGGCGGCCAACAGCGGTGGCGGCTACAGTTCGAGCCAAGCCCAGCGCTGCGCCGCGCGCTACCGCACCTACGATCCGCGCACCAACACCTATGTCGCCAACAGCGCGGGCGAGCGCCGCATCTGCCGCCTCTGACGCGTTCGGTGGGCCGCGTCCGCGAGGGTGCGGCCCACCCGCCCTTGAAACCGAAGCGTTCAGCGCGCGTTCAGGTGCCGGATCATACGGGTTGAGGCGACCCCTCCAGGCTCCGCTTGTTCGGAGCGACCTCCAGGGACCGACCTCGAACGCTTCGGAGTGTTTCGCCATGCGCATGCTTCTCGCAGGTTTGGCCGCCGTTCTCACCGTCACGGCCGGCGGCGCCACCGCCGCCAAGGCGGAGCCCTGGGGCTACGGCCCCGGCCCCTACTACGGCGGGGGATACGGAGGGGGCTATTATCGCCACCACGACCGCGGCTTCCGGGGCGGCGACGCGCTGGTGGGCGGCGCGATCGGCCTCGCCGCCGGCGCGCTTCTAGGCTCGGCGCTCTCGCAGCCCCGCCCCGCGCCCGCCTATGTCGATCCCTACTACGGCCGCCCGGTCTACGCGGCGCCCGCCTACCGCGCGCCCGCGCCCGTCTATGTCGAGCCGCCGGCCTACGAGGACAGCTATCCCGCGCCCCGCACGGTCCGCTACTACAACCGCGCACCGAGCGGCCACGTCGAGCGCTGCCTCGCGCGCTACCGCTCCTACGACCCGCGCTCCGACACGTTCGTGGGCTACGACGGCTACGCGCGCCGCTGCAATCTCTGAACGCGGCACGCTTTCCAACCAGGGGCCCCGGAGCGATCCGGGGCCTTTTTTCGTGCGCGGACAGATCGATAGGACCCGCCCTGTGGGTTGCTGTGGACGGGCGTGCCAAGGTGTGGCGCAAGTCCCACAAAAGCCTCGTCGCTTCGCCCTGCGTCGAGCGGACCGGTTGTCATCGGGGGCCAACTCGGCATCTTGAACGGCAAGTGGATCCCGAGTGACGGCCCGATGGGCCGCTGGGGGTTGGCCGGATGCGAGCGGTTCCGCCGCGCATCCGGACATCGGGTGGGAAAGCGTTCGCGTTGGCACAGACCCTGACGGCATCCTGGCTGCGCACGACCTGCGCCGCCCTCCTGCTGGCTTCGGCCGTGACACCGGTGGGCGCGCAGGCACCGACGCGCCCCGCCGCCTCGCCGCTCCGCTTCCTCGATCCGTTCAACCTCTTCACCTCGCCCGAAGCCGAGGATCCGGGCATTCCCGATCCCGTGCGCTACGAGGCGACGCTCACCGTCATGCCGGACGAGAGCGGGCTGCAGAAGACGCTGGAGCGAGCCTCCTCGCTGATCGCCGACGAGAAGGAGCCCGTTTCGGGCTCGCTCGGGCTCCTGGCCAAGGCGCGCACCGATCGCCGCCGCATCGTGGCGGCCCTCTACGAGAACGCGCGCTACGACGGGCTCGTGACGATCCGGGTGGACGGGCGCGACATCGCGACCCTCGAGCCGGACGCGACCTTCGACACCTCGCGCACCGTGCCGGTCGAGATCACGGTGGATCCCGGCCCCCTGTTCACGATCGGAACCGTCACGGTCGAGGCCGACGACCGGGGCCCGATCGACACCGCCCCCTACGAGCTGACGCCGGGCTCGAACGCGGGATCGGTGCGCATCCTCGCCGCCGAGGGACGAATCCTCACCGACCTTCGCGACCAGGGCCGCCCGTTCGTGGCGCTGACGCGGCGCGAGGTGGTGGCCGATTCCGCCACGCGCCGGATCGACGTGGCGCTCCGCATCTCGCCGGGCGGCGTCGTGCCCTTCGGCCAGACCTATGTCGAGGGCACGAGCCGGATGAATCCGGGCTTCGTCGCCTACATGGCGGGCATCCAGCCGGGCGAGACCTATTCGGTCGCCGCGATCGAAAAGGCGCGCAAGCGCCTCGTCGGCCTCAACGTCTTCTCCACCGCCAACGTCAAGGCGAGCGATGCGCAGGCAGACGACGGGACGCTCCCGGTCCAGGTCGTGGTGGCCGAGCGCAAGCGCTTCGTGTTCGGCGCGGGCGCGACCTTCTCCAACACGGAAGGCGCCGGCGCCAACGCCTACTGGGAGGACCGCAACGTCTTCGGCCGCGCCGAGTCGCTGCGCATCGAGGGCAAGGTCGCGCGCATCGGCGCCGAGACGCTGTCCGACAACTCCCGTCCGCTGGACGGCTTCGACTATTCGGCGAGCGCGACCTTCCGCAAGCCGGGCGTGCTCGGGCCCGACTCGGTCTATGTCGGATCGCTGATCGGCCTGCGCGAGCAGCCGCTCGCCTACGACCGCACCTCGGTCGCCCTGACAAACGGCGTCGAGTACCAGATCGACGACCGGCAGAAGGCGACGCTCGGCATCCGCGCCGAATACGAGACGGTGCGCGACTATTTCGGCGAGAACGAGTTCCTGATCGCCTCCGTGCCCGGCACCTACACCTATGACGGTCGCGACAACGAGCTGAACCCGACGCGCGGCTTCCTCGCCAAGCTCTCCGCCGAGCCCTCCTACGAGATCGAGAACGGCACCTTCTTCGCCAAGGCTCGCGGCGACGTCTCGGCCTACCTGTCGTTCGACGACGAGGGCCGGTTCGTGGCCGCCGGACGCGTTGGCTACGGCGCGATCGTGGGGGCGGACCTCGCCGAAATCCCGAACGACCGGCGCTTCTATGCCGGCGGCGGCGGCTCGATGCGCGGCTACGCCTTCCAGTCGATCGGTCCCTACACGCCCCCGATCGCCTTTCCCGGCACCAACCCGAACTTCGTCGACACGCCGATCGGCGGGCTGTCGGTCTTCGAGGCCTCGGCGGAGCTGCGCTTCCGCATCACGGAAAACATCCAGATCGTGCCCTTCGTGGACGGGGGAACGGTCGGCACCGACCTCGCCCCCGACTTCGGCGAGTTCAAGCTGGGGGCCGGCGTCGGCGCCCGCTACATCACGAGCTTCGGCCCGATCCGCGTCGACGTCGCCCTGCCGCTCGATCCCGGCCCGCGCGACTCCTCGTTCCAGATCTACGCCGGTATCGGGCAGGCCTTCTGATGCGGTTTCCCCACGCCCTCCTCGCCGTCGTCGCGCTCGCCCTCGCCTGGCTCGCCCCGGTCGCCCCGGCGAAGGCGCAGTTCCTCGCCGGCCAGCTCGAGAACCTCCTGTCGACGCCCGACCGCACGGTGCGCGTTCAGGGTCTCAGCGGTGTCCTCAGCGGGAACCTGCGCATCCAGGAGGTGACCGTCGCCGACCGAGACGGCGTGTGGCTGACGGCGCGCGACCTCGCGCTCGACTGGTCGCCGCTCGCGCTCGTGCGCAAGAACGTCTCGGTCGAGAACCTCACCGCCGGCCAGATCACGCTCGCGCGCCTGCCGCTGGCGGGCCAGACCCCGGCCGAGTCCTCCGAGGGCGGCTTCTCGCTTCCCTCGATCACGGCCGACATCCGCAACATCCAGGTGAACGAGTTCGCGCTCGGCGAAGCGGTGGCGGGCGTGAGCGCCCGGCTTGCCGCGCAGGGGTCGCTGCGCCTGTCCGCCGACCCGGCGGTTCTCGACGCGAATCTGGCGATCCGTCGCCTCGACCAGCCGGGCGAGGTGAACCTCAAGCTCGGCTTCGAGCCGGCGAACAACCGGCTCGAGATCGCGATGAACGCCAGCGAGCCGGCCGGCGGCCTCGTGGCGGGGCTCCTGAAAATCCCTGGCGCGCCGCCGGTGGCGCTTTCGATCCAGGGCAACGGCCCGCTCGACGCCTTTTCGGCGAACGGCACGCTGGATCTTGGCTCCGAGCGCGCGGCCACCCTTCAGGCCTCGACGCAGAACGGCGGCGACGGCCGGCGCGTCCAGGCCGACCTCACGGCCCTGACGGCTCCCTTCGTGCCGGAAGCCTATCTCGGCACGGTGGGCCGCGATCTGCGCCTGCAGGCGAACGTCCTGCTGCGCCCCGACGGCGCGATCGCCATCGACACCGGACGTCTCGTGTCCGGCAATCTCGACCTGACGGCGCAAGGGGTCCTCGACCGCTCGGGCTCCGCCAACGACCTGACGGTGGCGCTGCGCACCGACGAGGGCAATCCGATCCCGATCGTTCTCGGCGAGGCGGGCGCACGCACCGCGATCGACCTGTCGCGCCTCGATGCGCGGCTGCAGGGCGCCTTCTCGGCCGCGGCCGTCGAGCTCTCGGCCGCCGCCCGCTCGGCGGGCTATGCCGACTACGCCGTGAACGAGCTCACGGCCTCGGCGAGCTCCACGGCCTTCGACCTGAACAACATCGCCGGCCCCCTCCAGCTTCAGGCCGACGCGCGCAGCGCCAGCGTTCCCGCCGGCATCGCGACGCGCGTCCTCCAGGGGCCGATCAGCCTGCGCGGCCAGGGCGCGCTGACGGCGGACGGGATCGGCCTCGACAGCGCCAGCCTCAAGACCGCCGTGGCCGAGCTGTCGCTGGCCGGGCAGGCGGCGCTGAACGTCTCGACCTTCGCGCTCGACATCCAGAGCCGCTTCCAGACCGAGGCGCTGGCCGCGGACGCCGTTCCCTATGTGGGTCCGAGCGTCGCGATCGCGGGACGCGCCTCGCGCGCGGCCGACGGCTCGTTCGCGCTCTCCGACTTCAGGGTCGACGGCGACGCGCTGGACCTGTCCGGGACCGCGAGCCTCACCGGCGAGACCATCGCCGCCGCCGTGTCGGGCCGCCTCAACCAGGCGGTGGTGGCGGGTAGCGGGCTCGACGGCGAGGCGGAGTTCAAGCTCGACGCCTCCGGCACGACCGCCGCCCCCGCGATCGACCTCACAGCGACCGCCGCGCGCCTCGATGTGGCGGGCCGTCGCCTCGAGAACCTCGACGCCCGCATCCAGGGCACCTTCCCGCTCGACGCGCCCGCCGGCACGGTGGCGGTGAACGGCACCTATGACGGCGCGCCGCTCCGGCTAGCCGCAACGCTCGCGACCGAGGGCGGCGTGCGACGGCTGACCGACCTCGTCCTGCGCCAGAACCGCAACCGGGTCGAGGGCTCGGTCGCGCTCGACGACGAGAACCGCGCCACCGGCCAGCTGCGCCTCGACCTGCCCGACGCAGCCCCCCTTCTGGCGCTCGCCGGCCAGACCGGCGCGGGCACGCTCAACGGGACCGTGAACCTTGCGGTCGGCTCGAACGGAACGCCGACGGCGGACCTCGACCTCGCGGCCCCCACCGTCACGCTGAACGGAAACAGCCTTACTGAGGCCCGCATCCGACTGCGCGCGACCGACTATCTCCAGCGCCCGCAGGTTTCGGGAACGGTCCGCGCAGCCGAGATCGAGGCGGGGTCGCTCACCGTGTCGCGCCTCGACGCCGCGCTGGAGGCGATCAATCGGGCGACCGCCGTCAACGCCTCGCTCCGGCTCAACGGCGTGCCGACCGAGCTGTCGGGCGACGTCGCCTTCACCGATGCCGGGACCGTGGTCGAGCTTCGGCGCCTCGCCGCCCAGGTGCCGAACGCCCCGCTCTCGCTGGCCGAGCCCGCCACGGTCACGCTCGGCTCGGTTCGCACCACGATCAGTCGCGTTCTCCTGAACGCCGGCTCGGGCTCGCTCGAACTCTCGGGCTCGGCCGGCGACACGCTCGACCTCGACCTTTCGCTGAACCGGCTGCCGGTCGCGCTCGCCAATCCCTTCGTCGCCGATCTCGACGCGTCGGGAACCTTGACCGGCACCGCCGCCCTCAAGGGCTCGGCCTCCTCGCCCGACGTCGATTTCTCGCTCCGGGCGGCGGACGTCGAGACCCGCCAGACGCGGCAGGCCCGCCTCGCCCCGGTGGAGGCGAACCTTCAGGGACGCCTGCGCGACGGTACCGCGACACTGGATGCCGCGCGCGTGTCGCTGGGGTCGGGCACGATCGACGCGAGCGGCACGGTCGGCGAGACGCTCGACCTCGATCTGGCGCTCACCAACCTGCCGGTCGCGCTCGCCAACGGCTTCCGCGAGGGCCTGGGCGCCTCGGGCCGCATCGACGGCACGGCCACGGCGACCGGCTCGATCGCCAACCCCGCCGTCCGCTTCGACCTGACCGGCGCCGACATCACCGCCACCGATGTCGCGCGGGCCGGCGTGCCGCCGCTTCGGGTCGAGATCGCGGGCCTTTATCGCGGCTCGACGGTTCGCCTCGACCGCGCGCTCGCGACCGTCGGCTCGGGCCGGATCGAGGCGACCGGCAGCATCGGGCGCGATCTCGACCTCGACCTCACGATCGCCGAGCTTCCCGCCGCGCTCGCCAACGGTTTTGTCCAGGGCCTCGATGCGCGCGGCACGATCTCCGGCAGCGCGAAGGCGACCGGCTCGATCGCCGATCCGACCGGCCGCTTCGAGCTCGCGAGCCGTGGCCTTTCGGCAGCCCCGCTGCGACGGGCCGGTATCGAGGAGGTTCGCCTCGATCTCGCCGGCACGATCGCCGACAGCGCCGTGCGCTTCGAGCGCGGCACGGTACAGGTGGGCGACGGCTCGCTGCAGCTGTCGGGCACACTCGGCCGAACGCTCGACCTGCGCCTCGCGCTCGACCGCCTGCCGCTCGCGATCGCGGACGCGGTACGCCCCGACCTCGGCGCGCGCGGCACGCTGTCCGGCGAGGCCTCGGCCACGGGCACGCTCAGCAATCCGAGCGCGCGCTTCGACGTCACGGCGCGCGGCGTCTCGGTGGCGCAGGGGCGGCAGGCCGGTGCGCCGCCGATCGATGCGGTCGCACGCGGCTCCTATTCGGGCGGCACGCTGCAGCTCGAAACCGCGCAGCTGGATCTCGGTTCGGGCCGCGTCACGGCGTCGGGTTCGGTCGGGCAACGCCTCGATCTCAACGCCGATATCCGGGGCGTACCGGTGTCGCTCGCCGCCGCCGTGGTGCCCGATCTCGCGCCCACCGGGACGCTCGACGGAACGGTTCGCGCCACCGGCTCGGTTTCGGCGCCGGCCGTCGACTACGACCTGCGCGTGGCGAGCCTCAGCCTCCAGCCGACGCGTGAGGCCGGCGTCGGGCCGCTCGACGTCGCGGCGCGCGGCACCTATTCGGGCACCCGCGTCACGGTGGACGGGACGCTCAGCGGCGATGGCCTGCAGTTCTCGGCCAACGGCTCGGTCGGGCTTGCGGGAACGCCGAGCTTCGACCTCGCCCTCAACGGCACCGCACCGCTCGCGCTCGCCAACCGGACGCTGGCCACGGGCGGCCGTTCGGTGAGCGGCGTGGTCCGGGTCGACGCGCGCGTCACCGGAACGGCGGCGGCGCCCAACGTGACCGGCACGGTCACGACAAGCGGCGCCACCTTCAACGATACGGGCGCCAACGTCTCGCTGGAGAACATCCAGGCCAACATCGCGCTGAACGGCCAGTCGGCGACGATTCAGAGCCTGACCGCCAACGTGCGCTCGGGCGGAACGGTGCGCGTGTCGGGCACGGTGGGCTTCGGGAACGGCTTCCCGGCCGACCTCACCATCAACGGCGATCAGGTGCGCTACGCCGACGGCGAGTTCGCGACGGTGCGCCTCGACGCTTCGCTGCGCCTCACGGGACCGCTGACGGGCGATGCCCTCCTGTCGGGCACCGTGAACACGAGCGAGATCAACATCCAGGTTCCCGAGAACCTGCCGACCTCGCTGGCCCAGATCGACCTCAAGCGGCGCAACACGCCACCCGCCGTCCTCAGGCAGCTGCGCGAGATCAACCCCGACAGCGGGTCCGGCGGCACGGGCGGCTCGGGCGGCATCCGCCTCGACGTCACCGTGAACGCGCCCAACCGCGTCTTCGTGCGCGGCCGGGGCCTCGACCTCGAGCTCGGCGGCACGATCCGCGTCCAGGGCCCCGTCTCGGGTCTCGGCGTCAGCGGCGGCTTCGAGCTCCAGCGCGGGCGCTTCCAGCTCCTGTCGCGCCGGCTCGACTTCAGCCGCGCGACGCTGACCTTCAACGGCGACCTCGTGCCGACGCTCGACCTCCTCGCCTCGTCGGATACGGGCGACGGGGTGACCGTCAACGTCGCGATCACGGGTCCCGCCAACGCGCCGAGCTTCTCCTTCACCTCCACCCCTGCCCTGCCGCAGGACGAGGTGCTGGCGCGGCTCGTCTTCGGACAGGGCACGGCCAACCTGTCGCCGCTCCAGATCGCGCAGCTGGCCTCGGCCGCCGCACAGCTCGCCGGCGTCGGCGGCTCGACGGGCCTTCTCGACAACCTGCGCTCGCAGCTCGGCGTCGACGACATCGACATCCGCACGACCGCCGACGGCCAGGCGGCGGTGGGCGTCGGGCGCTACCTCAACGACAATACCTATGTCGGCGTCGACTCCACGGGCCGCGTCTCGATCGACCTCGAGCTCGGCGCCGACATCAAGGCACGCGCCGCCGTGGGCGCGAACGGCGGCGAGGTCGGCGTCTTCTACGAGCGCGAATACGGCGACCCGAAGCCCTGAACCGAAGCGGGCCGTCCGGCGTTATGACGGGGCGATGACAGGCGGGCCGCAGCGCCCGCCTCGCTTCCCGAAAGGTTCGACGATGAGCACCGAGTCCCTGAAATACGCCAAGTTCGACGACAGCAACGGCCGCAGCCACGCCTCGCCCGACGCCGTGGTGGACCATCCGGACCTCGACCACGACGAGAAGCACTCGATCCTGAAGGAATGGCGCGCCCGGGTCGACGCCGACAACCGCGCCGACGGGATCGACCCGAACGCCTCGACGCTGGACCAGGCGATCGAGCGTCTGGCGGGCCTTCGCACCTGATCTTCCCGCTCCCGCAGCCCGGCGACCGGCCCTTTCGGCCCGCAGCCATGTTTATGGCGCCGGCGGGTTTGACGAGGCCGCCAGTCCTGCGTCAACTTGGGTTTAGCGAGAGGTCCGCTATGTAGCGGGTCTCCCGCCGTCTGCTGCGGCGCAACAACGGACCCGATTCTCGTGCACACATCCTCGACGACCCCCACCCCTTCGGTCGAGAGCCTGAAGGCGCGCGGCAAGGCGGCGCTGGGCACCGGTATCCGATCCCTCTTCGCGGGCGACCCGAAGCGCTTCGAGCGCTTCAGCTTCCGCCACGAGGATCTGCTTCTCGACCTGTCGAAATGCGCGCTTTCGGCCGAGGACCTGTCGGCGCTCCTCGCGCTGGCTCGCGAGGCGGGGGTGGAGGCCAAGCGCGACGCCATGTTCGCAGGCGCCCCGATCAACGCGACGGAGGGCCGGGCCGTGCTCCACGTCGCACTGCGCGGCCGACCCGAGGACGGTTTCGAGACCGGCGGGCAAAAGGTCGGCGGCGAGGTCGAGGCCGTTCTGGCGGCCATGGCGCGCTTTGCGCAAGGCATCCGCGACGGCTCGATCTCCGGCTCCACCGGCAAGCCGATCACCGACATCGTCAACATCGGCATCGGCGGCTCCGACCTCGGGCCCGCCATGGCGGCGATCGCGCTCTCGCCCTACCACGACGGTCCGCGCGCCCATTTCGTGTCGAACATCGACGGCGCGCACATGGCCGACACGTTGCAAGGGCTCGACCTCGAGACGACGCTCTTCATCGTCGCCTCCAAGACCTTCACCACGATCGAGACCATGACCAACGCCGGGACCGCGCGCCGCGCGGTGGCCGACAAGCTCGGCGAGGCGGCGGTCGGCGCGCATTTCTGCGCGGTCTCCACCGCGCTCGACAAGGTGGCCGCCTTCGGCATCGGCGAGGACCGCACCTTCGGCTTCTGGGACTGGGTCGGCGGGCGCTACTCGATCTGGTCGGCGATCGGCCTGCCGCTGATGATCGCGATCGGCGAGACGCGCTTCCGCGAGTTCCTGAGCGGCGCGCGCGACATGGACCGGCACTTCAAGGACGCGCCGCTCGAAGCGAACCTGCCGGTGCTGCTCGGCCTGGCCGGCTGGTGGCACCGCGTGGCGCAGGATCATCCGACGCGCGCCGTGATCCCCTACGACCAGCGCCTCGCGCGCCTGCCGGCCTATCTCCAGCAGCTCGACATGGAGTCCAACGGCAAGCATGTCGGCCTCGATGGCCGGCCGACGCCGACCGTCACCGGACCCGTGGTCTGGGGCGAGCCGGGCACCAACGGCCAGCACGCCTTCTTCCAGCTCCTCCACCAGGGCACCGACATCGTGCCGGTGGAGTTCATCCTCGGCGCGCGGGCCCATGAGGGCGGCGAGGCGATGAAGATCCATCAGGATCTCCTGATCGCCAACTGCCTCGCGCAGTCCGAAGCCCTCATGAAGGGCCGCACGATGGAGGAGGCGCGCGAGCAGCTCCTCAAGGCCGGGCGCTCGCCGGCCGATGCCGAGCGCATCGCGCCCCACCGCGAGTTCTCCGGCGACCGTCCCTCGATCACCATCCTCCACGAGATCCTCGACCCCTTCCGCTTCGGGCGCCTCGTCGCGCTCTACGAGCACCGCGTCTTCGTCGAGGCCCAGCTCTTCGGCATCAACGCCTACGACCAGTGGGGCGTCGAGCTCGGCAAGGAACTGGCGACGGGCCTCCTGCCCGTGGTCCAGGGCAAGAGCGACGCCTCGTCCCGCGATTCCTCCACGGCCGGCCTCGTGGCCGCCATCTCCGCGCTCAGGAACTGACCCGTATGACGCCCGACACCCTCGCCCGCGCGACCGCGGACAAGCCGACGCCGCGCCGCAACGACGCCGACACGATCGCCACCGAGATCGTCGAGAAGCTGACCTACTCGATCGGCAAGACCACCACCGCCGCGCGCCTCCACGACTGGCTGGAGGCGACGACGCTGGTGGTGCGCGACCGCATCATCGACAATTGGTTCGGCACGACGATCCACACCTACCAGCGGCAGGAAAAGCGCGTCTGCTACCTGTCCATGGAGTTCCTGATCGGCCGCCTCCTGCGCGACGCGATCTCGAATCTCGGCCTCACCGACCCGATCCGCGAGGCGCTCGCGCGCTACGACGTGGAGCTCGACCTCGTCGAGCTCCTGGAGCCGGACGCGGCCCTCGGCAACGGCGGCCTCGGGCGCCTCGCCGCCTGCTTCATGGAGTCCATGGCGACCACCGGCGTGCCGGGCTTCGGCTACGGCATCCGCTACGTGCACGGCTTCTTCCGCCAGGAGATCGTGGACGGCCAGCAGGTCGAGCTGCCCGAGACCTGGCTGAAGCACGGCAACCCGTGGGAGTTCGAGCGGCGCGAGAGCTCCTACGAGATCGGCTTCGGCGGCAAGGTCACGACGATCGACGAGAACGGGCGCCAGCGCCAGGTCTGGCGTCCGGCCGAGCGCGTGCTGGCCGTCGCCTACGACACGCCCGTGGTGGGCTGGCGCGGCACGCACGTCAACACGCTGCGCCTGTGGAGCGCGCAGTCGCTCGACCCGATCCTGCTCGACGCCTTCAACGCCGGCGACCATATCGGCGCCCTGCTCGAGGCCAACAAGGCGGAGGCCATCACCCGCGTCCTCTACCCGGCCGACTCGCACCAGGCCGGCCAGGAGCTGCGCCTGCGCCAAGAGTATTTCTTCTCCTCGGCCTCGCTGCAGGACATCATCCGCCGCCACCTGACGCAGTATCCGGACCTGTCGAACCTGTCCGACAAGGTCGCGGTCCAGCTCAACGACACCCATCCCGCCGTGTCGGTCGCCGAGCTGATGCGCCTTCTCGTGGACGTCCACGGCATCGAGTGGGACACGGCCTGGGCGACGACGCGCGCCGTCTTCTCCTACACCAACCACACGCTCCTGCCCGAAGCCCTCGAGACCTGGCCGATCCACCTCTTCGAGCGCCTCCTGCCGCGCCAGATGCAGATCATCTACGCCATCAACGCGGGCGTCCTGCGCGAGGCGACGCAGGAGCATTCCTTCGACGACGACACGATCCGCGGCATCTCGCTCATCGACGAGGGCAACGGGCGGCGCGTGCGCATGGGCCAGCTCGCCTTCGTGGGCAGCCACGCGGTGAACGGCGTCTCGGCGCTCCACACGGACCTCATGAAGGAGACCGTGTTCCGCGACCTGCACAAGCTCTACCCCACGCGCATCGAGAACAAGACCAACGGCGTGACGCCGCGCCGCTGGCTGTTCGAGAGCAATCCGGGTCTGACGCGCCTTGCCGAGCAGGCGATCGGCACCGGCTTCCGGGACGACATCACCGAGCTCGTCAAGCTCGACCCCTTCGCCGAGGACGCCTCGTTCCGGGAGCGCTTCGCCGGCGTGAAGCGCCAGAACAAGCAGCGCCTCGCCACCTTGATCGAGGAGCGGCTCGCGATCCAGGTCAACCCGGACGCGATCTTCGACATCCAGGTCAAGCGCATCCACGAGTACAAGCGCCAGCTCCTCAACATCCTGGAGACGGTGGCGCTCTACGAGCAGATCCGCTCGCTGCCCCATCTCGACTGGACGCCGCGCGTCAAGATCCTCGCCGGCAAGGCGGCGCCCTCCTACGCCCAGGCCAAGGAGATCATCCATCTGGCCGGCGACGTCGCGCGCGTCATCAACGCCGACCCGGGCGTGCGCGACCTCCTGAAGGTCGTGTTCATCCCGAACTACAACGTCAGCCTCGCCGAGATCATCATGCCGGCCGCCGACGTGTCGGAGCAGATCTCGACCGCCGGCCTGGAGGCGTCGGGCACGGGCAACATGAAGTTCGCGCTCAACGGTGCGCTCACGATCGGCACGCTCGACGGCGCCAACGTCGAGATGCTGGAGCATCTGGGGCAGGAGAACATCTTCATCTTCGGCCTCAAGGCCGACGAGGTGGCCAAGCTGCGCGCCGAGGGGCATTCGGGCCAGGGCGTGATCGAGCGGCAGCCGCTCCTGCGCTCGGCGATCGATTCCATCTCGGCCGGCGTCTTCAGCCAGGACGACCCGAACCGCTATGCCGGCCTCATGGGAGCGCTTCGCGACCGCGACTGGTGGATGATCGCCGCCGACTTCAAGGCCTACTGGGACACCCAGCGCCAGCTCGACGTCCTGTGGAAGGACCGCGCGAAGTGGGACGCGATCGCGGTGCGCAACACGGCGCGCATGGGCTGGTTCTCCTCGGACCGCTCCATCCGCGAATACGCCCACGACATCTGGCGCGCGGGTCCCGACGCCTGAGGGCCGGGATAAATTTTGTGGGTCGAGCGCCCGCCTGCTGCCAGCGCAGCGGGCGGGCGCTATGTTTCAGGCCGTCACGAATCCTGCGAGGCGCGGGTCGGGCGGCATGCAAGGGCTCAAAGGCCCACGCGTAAGGGGGAGGAGTCGAGGGACGATGGCCGACAAGAGCAGGCATTCCGCGCCGATCGCGCGCGACACCATGGCCTATGTCCTGGCCGGCGGGCGCGGCTCGCGCCTCATGGAGCTGACCGACGACCGCGCCAAGCCGGCGGTCTACTTCGGCGGCAAGTCGCGCATCATCGACTTCGCCCTGTCGAACGCCATCAACTCCGGCATCCGCCGCATCGGCGTGGCCACGCAGTACAAGGCCCACTCGCTGATCCGCCACCTCAACCGCGGCTGGAACTTCCTGCGCCCGGGGCGCAACGAGAGCTTCGACGTCCTGCCCGCCTCGCAGCGCGTGTCGGAGGACCAGTGGTACGCCGGCACCGCCGACGCCGTGTACCAGAACATCGACATCATCGAGGCCTACGCGCCCCGTTACATGGTGATCCTGGCGGGCGACCACGTCTACAAGATGGACTACGAGATCATGCTCCAGCAGCATGTGGACACGGGGGCCGACGTGACCGTCGGCTGCCTCGAGGTCCCGCGCATGGAGGCGGTGGGCTTCGGCGTCATGCACGTGGACGAGCAGAACCGCATCACGGACTTCATCGAGAAGCCGGCCGATCCGCCGTCCATTCCCGGCCGGCCCGACACGGCGCTCGCCTCGATGGGCATCTACGTCTTCTCGATGGACTTCCTGTCGGAGCAGCTGCGGCGCGACGCGGCGGACCCCAATTCCAGCCGCGACTTCGGCAAGGACATCATCCCCTACATCGTCAAGCACGGCACGGCCTACGCCCACTCCTTCAACACCTCGGTGGTGCGTTCCTCGGCCGAGTACGGGGCCTACTGGCGCGACGTGGGCACGGTGGACGCCTACTGGCAGGCCAATATCGACCTCACCGACGTCGTGCCCCAGCTCGACATCTACGACCGCGACTGGCCGATCTGGACCTATGCCGACGTCACCCCGCCCGCCAAGTTCGTCCACGAGGAGGACGGACGGCGCGGCACGGCGATCTCGTCGCTCGTCTCGGGCGACTGCATCATCTCGGGCGGCTCGGTACACCGCTCGCTCCTGTTCACGGGCGTGCGGGTCAACAGCTATTCGAGCCTCGACCATGCCGTGGTCCTGCCGGGCTGCCATATCGGGCGCGGCGCGCGCGTCAGCCGCGCCATCCTCGACCGGGGCGTCATCATCCCCGACGGGCTCGTGATCGGCGAGGATCCCGATCTCGACGGCCAGCGCTTCCGCCGCACGGCGAGCGGCGTCTGCCTCGTCACCCAGCCCATGATCGAGCGGCTCCACAGCCGATGATCCGGGTTCTCTCGGTCGCCTCCGAGGTCTTCCCGCTGGTGAAGACCGGCGGCCTGGCGGACGTGGCGGGCGCCCTGCCGCTCGCCCTCGCCCGCCTGGGCGTCGAAACGCGAACGCTCCTGCCCGCCTATCCGACGCTGGCCGAGCCGCTCGCCTCGGGCCGCGAGCTCGCGCGCATCGACGACCTGTTCGGCGGCCCCGCGCGCCTCGTCGGGCTGAAGGCCGAAGGGCTCGACATCCTGCTTCTGGACGCGCCCCACCTCTTCGACCGGCCGGGCGGCCCCTATGTCGGCCCGAACGGCTACGACCATCCCGACAACTGGGCGCGTTTTGCCGCGCTCGGCCGGGCCGGCGCGCTGGTCGGCCAGGGCCTCGTGCCCGGCTGGCGGCCCGACCTCGTCCACGCCCACGACTGGCAGGCGGCGCTGGCTCCCGTTTATCTCGCCTTCGGCGAGAGCCCGCGCCCGCAGACGGTCCTGACCATCCACAACCTCGCCTTCCAGGGCGCCTTCCCGCAAACGGTCTTCCCCGAGCTCGGCCTGCCCGAGCGCGCCTGGTCGATCGAGGGCCTCGAATACTACGGCTCGGTCGGCTTCCTGAAGGGCGGTCTCCACGCCGCCGACGCGATCACGACGGTCTCGCCGAACTATGCGAGCGAAATCCTCCAGGCCGAGAACGGGATGGGCCTCGACGGCTTGCTGCGCGGGCGCGCCGACGCCCTGACGGGCATCGTCAACGGCATCGACACCGACATCTGGGACCCCAACGCCGACCCGCATATCGCGGCGAACTACACGACGAGCGACCTCTTCCGCCGCCAGATCAACAAGCGGGCGCTGGAGGCCGAGTTCGGGCTGGCCGAGAGCGAGGAGCCGATCCTTGCCGTGGTCAGCCGCCTGACCTGGCAAAAGGGCCTCGATGTCCTGGCCGAGAGCTGCGACGACATTCTCGCCATGGGCTGCCGCCTCGTCGTGGTGGGCTCGGGCGACCGGATGCTGGAGGGCTCGTTCCTGGCGGGCGCCGCGCGCCATGCGGGCCGCATGGGCGTTCGCATCGGCTACGACGAGCTTCTGTCGCACCGCGTCCAGGCGGGCGCGGACGCGCTGCTCGTCCCCTCGCGCTTCGAGCCCTGTGGCCTCACCCAGCTCTACGCCCTGCGCTACGGCTGCCTGCCGGTGGTGAGCCGCGTCGGGGGCCTCGCCGACACGGTGATCGACGCGAACTTCGCCGCGCAGGCGGCGGGCGTCGCCACCGGCGTCATCTTCGCGCCCGTCACCGCGGCGGCGCTGCGCGAGGGAATCGGCCGGCTGCTGCGCCTCTACGCCGACCCCGCGCTCTGGCGCGAACTCCAGATCACCGCCATGCGCAGCGAGGTCGGCTGGTCCGCCAGCGCCCGCCGCTACAAAGACCTCTACTCGAGCCTTCTTCAGGACAGCGCCCCATGATCCGCACCGTCGCGACACAGCCGTTCGACGACCAGAAGCCCGGCACCTCGGGCCTGCGCAAGAAGGTGCCGCACTTCCAGCAGCCCCACTACGCCGAGAACTTCATCCAGGCGATCCTCGACGGGGCGAAGCTCGAGCCGGGCTCGAGCCTCGTGATCGGCGGCGACGGGCGCTTCTTCAACGCTTCCGTGATCCGCACCGCGATCCGCATGGCGGCGGCCAACGGCGTCGCCAAGCTGATCGTCGGGCGCGGCGGCCTCCTGTCGACGCCGGCCGCCTCGAACCTCATCCGCAAGCGCAAGGCGGCGGGCGGCATCGTCCTGTCGGCCTCGCACAATCCCGGCGGGCCGGACGGCGACTTCGGCATCAAGTACAACATCGCCAACGGCGGCCCGGCCCCCGAGAGCGTGACCGAGGCGATCTTCCGCCGCACGCGCGAGATCACCGAGTACAAGATCCTCGAGGAGGACGCGCCCGACCTGTCGATCCTCGGCACCACGAGGCTCGCAGACACCGAGGTCGAGATCGTCGATCCGGTCGCCGACTATGCGAGCCTCATGGAGGAGCTCTTCGACTTCGCCAAGATCCGAGCGGCGATCGAGAAGGGCCTGACGCTGCGCTTCGATGCCATGCACGCGGTGACGGGCCCCTACGCCCACGAGATCCTGGAGCGGCGCCTCGGCGCCCCCGTCGGCACGGTTCTGAACGGCGTGCCGTCCGAGGATTTCGGCGGCGGCCACCCCGATCCCAACGTCGTCTGGGCGGCGCCCCTGGTCGACCTGATGATGGGGCCGACCGCGCCGGACTTCGGCGCGGCGTCCGACGGCGACGGCGACCGCAACATGATTCTGGGCCGCGGCATCGTGGTGACGCCCTCCGACTCGCTCGCGATCCTGGCCGCCAACGCGCATCTGGCGCCCGGCTACCGGCGCGGCATCGCGGGCATCGCCCGCTCCATGCCGACCAGCGGCGCCGCCGACCGCGTGGCCCAGAAGCGCGGCATCGGCATCTACGAGACGCCGACCGGCTGGAAGTTCTTCGGAAACCTCCTCGACGCGGGCAAGGTCACGATCTGCGGCGAGGAGAGCGCGGGAACGGGCTCGGATCACGTGCGCGAGAAGGACGGGCTCTGGGCCGTCCTCCTGTGGCTCAACATCCTGGCCGAGCGCGGCCAGTCGGTGTCGGAGATCGTGCGCGAGCACTGGGCCGAGTTCGGCCGCAACTACTACCAGCGCCACGACTACGAGGAGGTCGACAAGACCGCCGCCGAGGGGCTGATGGACAACCTGCGCGACCGCCTGGCCTCCATGGCCGGGCAGCGTTTCGGCACGCTCGTCGTCTCGGAGGCCGACGACTTCTCCTACAAGGATCCCGTCGACGGCTCGGTCTCGACCGGTCAGGGCGTGCGCATCGTCTTCTCGGGCGGCTCGCGCATCGTCTTCCGCCTGTCGGGCACGGGAACGGTGGGGGCGACGCTGCGCGTCTATATCGAGCGCTTCGAGCCCGATCCCTCGCGCCACGACCTCCCGGTCGAGGAGGCGCTGCGCGAGCTGACCGAGACCGCCGACGTGATCGGCGAGATCCGCAAGCGCACGGGCCGCGACCAGCCGGACGTGCGCACCTGACCGGGCGTCCGTGAGCGACGTTCTCGCCCGGCGGGGCCTTGCGCCCCGCTGGCTCCTCGCCTCGCTTCTCGTCGCGCTCTGCGCCGGCGCGGTGCTGCTTCTGATGGGCCGCGTACCGATCTGCCCCTGCGGATACGTGAAGCTCTGGCACGGCGAGGTCGTGTCGTCCGAGAACTCGCAGCACCTCTCCGACTGGTACTCGCCTTCGCACCTGATCCACGGGCTCCTGTTCTACGGCGCCCTGCATCTCCTGCTGCGGCGGTGCCCGCTCGGGCTCCGCCTTTTCCTCGCGACGCTCATTGAGGCGGCGTGGGAGATCGCCGAGAACACGGACGCTGTGATCGGGCGCTACCGCGAGGCGACGATCGCGCTCGACTACTACGGCGACAGCGTCGTCAACTCGCTGTCGGACATCGGCTTCATGATGCTCGGCTTCTGGCTCGCCTCGCGCCTGCCGGTCTGGGCGAGCGTTCTGATCGCGGTCGCGTTCGAGACCCTGACGACCTGGCTGATCCGCGACGGCCTCGCCCTCAACGTCCTGATGCTCGTCTACCCGCTGGACACGGTGCGGCAATGGCAGGGAGGCGCCTGACATGCGGATCACGGCCGAACACGGATGCCCGGAGCGCCTGGGCGCCAGCCTTTCGCCGGACGGCGTCCATTTCGCGGTCGCCTCGGCGGACGCGACGCGGATCGAGCTCTGCCTGTTCGAGCCGGGATCGGCGCGCGAGACGGCCCGCCTTCCCCTGCCCGGCCGCCGGGGCGACCGCTGGTTCGGCTTCGTGCCGGGGCTGGAGGCGGGCGCTCTCTACGGTTATCGCGCGCACGGCCCCTTCGATCCCGCGCGCGCCCTGCGCTTCGACCCGGCCAAGCTTCTGGTCGACCCTTATGCGCTGGAGATCGACCGGCCCTTCGTCTACCACCCGGCGCTCGCCGCGCCCGCCACGGACCGTCTCGACACGGCGGCCCTCGTGCCGCGCGCCGTGGTCGTCGACCCGCCGCGCGACGCCGGGCGCCTGCCCCCAGGGCGGCCGGGTCTCACCTATGAGCTGAACGTGCGCGGCTTCACGCAGCGCCATCCCGATGTGCCCGAGCGCCTGCGCGGCACGCTCGCCGCGCTCGCTGAGCCGGCGGTTCTCGACCATATCGCGGGGCTCGGCATCGCGTCGGTCGAGCTCATGCCGATCGCCGCCTTTCTCGACGAGCGCCATCTCGTGCGCCTCGGCCTCACCAATGCCTGGGGCTACAACCCGATCTGTCACATGGCGCCGGACCCGCGCCTCGTACCCGGCGGCTGGACCGAGGTGCGCCGCGTGACAGAGGCCTTCCACGCACGCGGCATCCGCGTCCTCCTCGACGTCGTCCTCAACCATTCCGGCGAGAGCGACCGGATCGGCCCGACCGTCTCCTGCCGCGGCCTCGACAACCGCCGCTTCTACCGCCACGAGCCGGACGGCGAGCTCGTCAACGTGACGGGCACCGGCAACACCTTCGCGCTCGACCGCGAGCCGGGCCTCGGACTGGCCCTTGCGACGCTGCGCGCCTGGGGCGAGCGCGGCGGCATCGACGGCTTCCGCTACGATCTGGCGCCCGTTCTCGGCCGCACCGACGAGGGCTTCCGCGCGGACGCGCCCCTGCTGCGGGCGATCGCCGCCGACCCCGTCCTCGCCACCATGATCCATGTCGCCGAGCCCTGGGACATCGGCATGGGCGGCTATCAGGTCGGCCGTTTTCCGCAGCCCTTCCTGGAATGGGGCGACGGCTTCCGCGACGACGTTCGGCGCTTCTGGCGCGGCGACCGCCAGACCCTGTCGGGGCTGGCGACGCGGCTCGCCGGCTCGCCCGACCGCTTCGACCCCGAAACTCGGCGCCCGAGCGACTGCGTCAATTTCGTCTGCGCACATGACGGCTTCTCGCTGCTCGACCTCGTCTCCTACGAGGACAAGCACAACTGGGCGAACGGCGAGGAGAACCGCGACGGCCACGGCGACAACCATTCCTGGAACAACGGGGTGGAGGGCGAGACCGCCGACCCCAGCGTGCGCGCGGCGCGCGGCCGCGACAGGCGCGCGCTTCTCGCCACCCTTTTCCTGGCGCGCGGCACGCCCCTGATCGTGGCGGGCGACGAGTTCGGCCGCACGCAGCACGGCAACAACAACGCCTATGCGCAGGACAACCCGACGACCTGGATCGACTGGGAGGCCGCCGACCTCGACCTCGCGCGCTTCACCGCCGGGCTCGCCGCGCTGCGCCGCGCGGAGCCGGCGCTCCATGACGACCGCTTCCTTCTCGGCCTCCCGCTCGGCGGCGAGCCCGACGTCACGTGGCTCGGGCGCGAGGGCGCGCCCATGGAGCCGGCGGAATGGGAAGAGCGGACAACGAACTGGCTCGGGCTGCGCCTGGCGGGCGGAGCGGGGGGCCCCGCGGTCCTTGCCTATCTCAACGCCTCGCTTGGGGCGGTCGCGGTCGAGCCCCCTCCCGGCCGCTGGCGGCTCCTCCTGCGCTCCGACGCGCCGGGCGAGGCGCTGGAGACCGCGCCGCTTTCGCTTCCGCCGCGCTCTGTCACGATCTTCGCCGCCGAGGCGTGAAACCGGCGCGGCAAGGCGCTACATGACGGCTTTGCGCGGGACCCGACGCTCTTCATGCCTATCCAGGAACTGCCCCCCACCCTGATCGACCAGATCGCCGCCGGCGAGGTGGTGGAGCGGCCGGCCAGCGTCGTGAAGGAGCTGGTCGAGAACGCGCTGGACGCGGGCGCCCGGCGCATCGAGATCGTGACGGCGGGCGGCGGCAAGTCGCTGATCCGCGTTTCCGACGACGGCTGCGGCATTCCGGAAGGGGAACTCGCCCTGGCGCTGCGCCGCCACTGCACCTCGAAGATGGCTGATGGTCTCGACGCCATCTCCACGCTGGGCTTTCGCGGCGAGGCGCTGCCCTCGATCGGATCGGTCGCGCACCTCACCTTGCGCTCGCGCGTCAAGGGCGCGCCCGCGCACGAGATGGTGGTGGAAGGCGGTCGCATGAGCGGACCGCGCCCGGCAGCCCTCGGCGGCGGCACGGCGATCGAGGTGCGCGACCTCTTCCAGGCGGTGCCCGCGCGCCTCAAGTTCCTGAAAGGCGAGCGCGCCGAGGCACAAGCCATCACCGAGGTCGTGCGGCGCATCGCGCTGGCCTTCCCGCACGTGCGCTTCGAGCTGGCGGGCGAGGACCGGTCCGAGACGGTGCTTGCCGCCGTCGACGAGAGCGACCGCATCGCGCGCGCGGCGGCCGTGATCGGCGCGGACTTCGCCGAGAACGCGCTCCCCCTCGACGCCGAGCGCGAGGGTATCAGGCTCACCGGCTGGGTGGGCCTGCCGAGCTTCCATCGCGGCACGGCCGCGCATCAGTACGCCTACGTGAACGGCCGCCCCGTGCGCGACCGGCAGATCCTCTCGGCGATCCGCGGCGCCTATGGCGACCTCATGGTCAAGGACCGCCATCCGGTCTGCGTCCTGTTCCTGGAGGTCGATCCGCGCGACGTCGACGTCAACGTCCATCCCGCGAAAAGCGACGTGCGCTTTCGCGACCCCGCGCTGGTGCGCGGCCTCGTGGTCGGCGCGATCCGCCGCCTGATGCTGGATCGGGGCCTTCGTGGCTCGACGGAAGGGGCCGACGGGCTGCTTCAGCGCTTTCGCGCCGGCGGTGGCAGCTGGCAGGCGCCGCCCCCGCCCCCGCCTTTCGAGGCGGCCAGCCATCCGTTCCGCCCGTTGGACACGGCACCGCCCGGCCCCGGTCGCGGCTCTGGCCTGGCCGAGCGGGAAACGCGCTTCGGCGGCTTCGAGCCCTCCGCGCGCGCGGCCCCCGCAGCCCTGTCCCAGACCCCGGCACCCGCCGCCGACTATCCGCTCGGCGCCGCCCGCGCCCAGGTCGGACGCGCCTTCGTGGTGGCCGAGACAGCCGACAGCCTCGTGATCGTCGACCAGCACGCCGCGCACGAGCGCCTCGTCTTCGAGGCGCTAAAGGACGCGCTGCACGCCCGCGCCCTTCCCTCCCAGATGCTGCTCCTGCCCGAGGTCGTGGACCTCACCGAGGCCGAGGCGGACCGGCTGGCGGGCGAGAGCGAGACGCTCTCGCGCTTCGGCCTCGTCGTCGAGCGCTTCGGCCCGGCCGGGCTCATGGTGCGTGGGACGCCGGCTCTGCTCGGCGAGGTGGATGCGCATCGCCTCCTCCGGGATCTCGCCGACGAGGGCGCCGACGGGCCGGGCTCAGGCGCTCCCCTGCGCGCGCGGCTCGACCACGTGGCGGCCACCATGGCGTGCCACGGCTCGGTGCGCGCCGGACGTACCCTGCGCCCCGAGGAGATGAACGCGCTCCTGCGCCGCATGGAGGCGGTGCCGGGCTCGGGCACCTGCAACCACGGCCGCCCGACCTTCATCGAGCTGAAGCTCGCCGACATCGAGCGCCTGTTCGGCCGGCGTTGACTTCGCGCGCCGCTTCGCGCGAACACGGAACCCACGAAACGCGATGAACCGAGGCGACACCCGATGATGAACCGCATGGACAGCGGCGGCGAGGCGAAGCTGCGCTACGGCGATGCCGACTTCGAGGTGCTGCGCCCCGGCGCCTACGTGCGCTGCGCGGTAACGGGCGAGGCCATCCCGCTCGACCTCCTGCGCTACTGGAGCGCCGAGCGCCAGGAGCCGTACCGCGACGCGGCGGCGTCGCTCCAGCGCGAGCTTCAGCTGCGCGGCCGGGCCTGAAAGCGCCGCAGGGTCTCATCGACGAGCCGGCGCGCGCCGTCCTCGCCGATCTCGAGCCGATGCTCTAGGACAAGGGCGCGCATGGCCAGGCCGCGCACGGGCCCCGGTCCCGCCCCCGTCATGCGGGCGCGGTCCTTGGCGGTGGTCACCAGCGCGAGCCCGAGGCTGTCGGCCTCCTGCAGGAGCGATCGCGCGTCCTCGCCGGTATAGGGATGGTGGTCGGGAAAGCGCTGCTCGGCCACGATCTCGGCGCCCGCCCCGCGCAGCGCGCGCGCGAACTTCTCGCCGTCGGCGATGCCGGAAAAGGCGAGGCAGCGCAGCCCCCGGAAGGCCTCGCCGTTGGGCGCGAGCGAGCGGGCGCGGTAGACCGGGCGGCCGGCCAGCTCTCCCAGCGCCTCGACGGCGCGAGTCCCCTCCCCCTCGCCCGCCACGAGAAGCGCCGAGGCGCGCTCCAACTGAAGATCGAGGCTCGCCCGCAACGGCCCGGCCGGCAGGACGCGGCGGTTGCCCAGCGCGCGGTGCGCGTCCACCACGAGGAGCGCGAGATCGGGATGAAGGCGCGCGCTCTGGAAGCCGTCGTCCATGATCGCGAGGTCGCAGCCCTCGGCCCGGAGCGTTGCCGCGCCCGCCCCGCGGTCTCGTGCGACCACGGTGGGCGCAAGGGCCGCGAGCAGCAGCGGCTCGTCGCCGATCAGCGCGGCGCCGTCGCGCCCGTCGGCGACGAGATGGGGCGCCCCGCGCCCCGCCGTGCCGCCATGGCCGCGGGTGAGAAAGCCCGGCCGCAGCCCGAGCGCCAGAGCCGCCTCGGCCAGCGCCAGCGCGGTCGGTGTCTTGCCGGCACCGCCCACGGTCGGGTTGCCGACGCACAGAACCGGGATCGCGGCCTGCGCCGTGGCGCCCGCCCGCAGGCGCCTGTCGGCCGCCGTGCGGTAGAGGAGCGCGGGCAGCGCCAGGGCGGCCGACCGCAGGCCCGGCTCGCGCCACCAGAAGGCGGGCGCGCGCGCCACCGCTAGCGCCCGCCCCGGCGGTCGCGCCGCACCTCAAGCCGCAGCGGCAGGAGGAAGGGGTCGAGAGCCGCGATCGTCCGATCCAGAGCGCCGCCCATCTCGCCCACCGCCTCGCACGCGCCCGCCATCATGGCGCGCCGCGCCTCGGGGTCCGCGAAGAGCTGGGCGACCGCCTGCCCGAGTTCCGCCTCGCTCTCCACGAGCCGCACGCCGCCGCGCGACAGGAGCTTGGCGTAGACGTCGCGGAAGTTCTGCACCATGCGGCCCGAGACGATCGCGGTCTGGAGCATGGCGGCCTCCATCGGATTCTGCCCACCCTCAGCGCTCAGCGACTTGCCGATGAAGGCGATCTCGCAGAGCCGGAGGTAGAAGCCCATGTCGCCGATCGTGTCGCCGATCAGGACGTCGGTGGTGGGATCGGGCAGCTCGCCCCGGCTCCAGCGCGCGGCGCGAAGGCCGAGCGTGGCGAGTTCGCGCTCGATCGCGTCGGCGCGCTCGATATGGCGCGGCACGATCACGGTGAGGAGGCGCGGCCGGTCCTCGCGCAGGGCAAGGTGAACCCGCGCCGCCATCATCTCCTCGCCCTCGTGGGTCGAGAGCGCCGCCCAGACCGGGCGCAGCGCGATCACGCGGCGGGCCTCCTGGAGGTCGCGGGCGTCGGCGCCGGGCGGGGGCGCGTCGGCCTTGAGGTTGCCGGCGACGCTCACCGAGCGCGCGCCGAGCAGATGGTAGCGCTCGCCGTCGATCGCCGACTGGGCGACGATGTGGGCGAGATTCTCCAGAAGCGTTTCGGCGAGCCAGGGCACCGACTTCCAGCGCCGGAACGAGCGGTCCGACAGGCGCGCGTTGACGAGGATCTGCGGCACGCGGCGGCGCTGCAGCTCGGCCATGGTCATGGGCCAGAGCTCGCTCTCGGCGAAGACGGCGAGATCGGGCCGCCAATGGTCGAGGAAGCGGCGTACGCAGGGGCGAAGGTCGAGCGGCACGTACTGATGGATGACCTCGGTGCCGAGGCGCTCCTCGACCAGCCCCGCCGAGGTGACGGTACCCGTGGTCATGAGCACGGCGACGCCGGTGGCCGCGATCTCGCGCACCATGGGCTCGACCGCCGCACTCTCGCCGACGCTCGCGGCGTGGACCCAGACGAGCGGCTGGCCGGGCGGGCGCGGCTCGCTCGCGTGCCCGTAGCGCTCGCGCCGTCGCGCGGGCTCCTCCTTGCCGCGCCCGGCGCGCCAGCGGACATAGCCGCCGATCGCGGGATAGGCGGCCTGGCCGAGGAGGCGGTAGGCTCCGAGCGCCGTGCGCGACAGGCGGTCGCTCACGCCCGGGCCTCGGGAACGAGGCCGTCGGCGAGCGCGAGGGCCCTGGTGTTGGCGCGCTCGATGGCGGCGGTCACCTCGCGGCGGAGGCGCTCCATGTCGTTGGGGGTCGAATCAGGGGGAACGAGGATCGGCGGCTCCATGGCCACCGCCATGCGCCCGAAAGGCAGCGGGATCGTGGTGCGGTCCCAGGTTTTCTCCAGGGTCCGGCGCCGGCTGGTGGCGGCGGCCGAGGGAATGATCGGACGGCCCGAAAGCTTGGCGAGCGTCACGATGCCCAGCCCCGCCTCGCGCGGCACGCCCTTCGGGACATCCGCGATCATGCAGACGCCCGTGCCGGCATCCAGAAGCCGCTTCAGCTCGATCAAGGCGCGTGCCCCGCCCTTGCGCGAGGCGGCCTCGCGCACGCGCCCGCCCGAGCCGCGCACGGTGCGGATGCCGAAGCGCTCCACCACGCCCGCGTTGATCTCGGCGTCGGCCGAGCGTGACAGAAGCGCGACATAGGGCAGGTGGCGCGGCCGGAAGAAGGGCGCGAGCAGGTGCTGCCCATGCCAGAGCGCCACGATCGCGGGATGCTGGCTCGTGAGGATGGCGGAGAAGTCGTCGGAGCCGCTCGCCGGGCGCTGCGCCGCGCCGATAAGGCGCAGGAGGTCGAACACCGCCCGCCCCGCGACGCGCATCGCGAAGGGCTGGCGCGACAGGGACTTGAGGCGGCGCTGCAGGCGCACGCGCAGGCGCTTGCGGCGGGGTCGCGCGACATCCGGCACGCCGGCGGCCCCGCGTCCTTCGCTCAAGCGGCGTCCGGGTTCAGGAACCGGTGCAGGTGGACGATGAAGTAGCGCATGGCGGCGTTGTCGACGGTGGCCTGCGCCTTGCCGCGCCAGGCGGTGAGCGCGGAGGCGTAGTCCGGAAACACGCCCACGATCTCGATCGCGGCGGGATCGCGGAACTCGACGCCCGACAGGCTCTTCAGCTCGCCGCCGAACACGAGGTGGAGCCGCTGCGGCGAGGTTTCTTCGCTGACCATCGTCTTCCAAAGTCCGTTCGAGGAGAGGCTACTCAGGCAGCCGCGGCCGCGCGCCCGTAGCCGAACAGGCGCTCCAGCGCGGCGTCCGCGCCGGCCACCAGTACGCCATGCCTCGCCGGCCGGAGCTTGTAAAGGTGGCGCTCCCCGTCGAGCCGGGCGAGGCGCCCGCCTGCGCGCTCCAGGATGAGGTCGGCCGCCGCCACGTCCCAGTCGTTGGCGTGGGGACCGACGATCGTGCCGTCGAGGCGGCCGGCCGCCACCAGGGCGAGGCGGTAGGCGAGCGAGGGGATGGAGCGCTGGAAGTCGACCTCCGCGCCGAGCCGCCCTTCCAGGCGCCGGCGCATGCCGTCGGGCATGGACAGGCGCATGGCGCCCGCCCCGACCGACGCCTCGATCGGAACGCCGTTGAGGGTCGCAGGACCTTCGGCGGTGGCGAGGAAGGTCTCACGGAGCGCGGGCGCTTCCAGGACGCCCGCCACCGGGCGCCCCGCCTCCACCACCGCGATCGAGACGCACCAGGTCTCGTCGCCGCGCAGGAAGGCGCGCGTGCCGTCGATCGGGTCCACTACGAAGAAGCGGTCCTCGCCGTCTGCCGACCCTTCCGTCTCGGTCTCCTCCGACACCCAGCCGTAGCGCGGGCGCGCCGAAAGGAGCGCCTCGCGCAGGAAGCGGTCCACGGCGAGGTCGGCCTCGGAAACGGGCGAGGAGCCGTTCTTCAGCCAGCTTTCGGGGTCCTGCCGCCAGTAGCCGAGGGCGATCCGCCCGGCCTCGCGCGCGGCCTCGGCCAAGAGGTCGATGTCCTCCACGCTCAACGACCCGCCACGGTCATCTCGCCGATCCGCAAGGTCGGCACCACGAGCGAGAAGCGCGTGTCGGCGTCGTCGGCGGTCTCGATCGCGCGATACATGTCGGCCAAGTTCCCAGCGATCGTGAACTCCGAGACGGGGCGGCCGAGGCGGCCCTCCTCGATCAGGAAGCCCGAGGCGCCGGTGGAATAGTCGCCGGTCACGAGGTTGGCGCCGTGGCCGATGGTCTCGGTGACGTAGAGGCCCGACCACGTGTCGCGCAGGAGGTCCTCCACCGGGCGCCGCGCGCCGCCGGTGAGCGTGACGTTGGTGGACGAGGGCGAGACGCCCGACGAGGAGCGCAAGGCGCGCCCGTTGGTGCGCAGGCCCAGCTCGCGCGCCGCCGCGCTGTCGAGGATCCACGAGCGCAGGGTGCCGTTCTCGACGAGCGCGAGACGCTCGCCGCGCACGCCCTCGCCGTCGAAGGGGCGCGAGCCGGCGCGCCGGCGCAGAAGCGGCTCGTCGACCAGCGACAGCGCCTCCGGCAGGACGGCCTCGCCCATGCGGTTCTTCAGGAAGCTCGTGCCGCGCGCGATGCCCGCGCCGTTGATCGCGCCGACCAGGCTGCCAATGAGGCCGCGCGACACGCGCGGGTCGAGGACGATCGCATAGCGCCCGGTCGCGACCTTGTCGGGGTTGACGCGGGCGACGGCGCGCTCGCCGGCCCGCCGGCCGATCGAGGCCGCGTCCTCGAGGTCGGCGAGGTGGATGCGGCTGTCGAAGTCGTAGTCGCGCTCCATGCGCGTTCCTTCGCCCGCGAGCACGCTCACCTGCCGCGAGAAGCCGGAGCGCTGGCGGAAGCCGCGAAAGCCGGTGGAGGTGACGAGAACGAGGCCCGTCGCGCCCATGCCCGCCGAGGCGCCGCCGGAATTGGTGACGCCCGGCACGGCGCGTGCGGCTTCCTCCGTTTCTAGGGCGCTCGCGACCATCGCCTCGCCGCCCATCTCGCTCGGGTCGAAGAGGTCGAGATCGGCGATCTCGCGCGCGAGCAGCTCGGGCTCGGCCAGGCCTGCATGGGGGTTCTCGGGCGAGACTCGCGCCATGGCCACGGCGCGCTCGGCGAGGCGGTCGGGGTCGGCGCGGATGTCGGCCGAGACCGTGGCCGAGCGCTTGCCCACGAAGACGCGCAGCGACAGGTCGTCGCTTTCCGATGATTCGGTTTCCTCGACCCGGCCGAGGCGCACCTCGACCGAGCGCGAGCGCGAGCGCACCACCGCCGCGTCCGAGGCGTCGGCCCCGTGGCGCCGCGCGGCCGAGATCAGCCGCTCCCCGAGATCGGCGAGGGGGGACAGGTCGTCACTCATGGGGAAACCGCCAAAGCTTTTGCACTCGCCCCATCTATTATGCGATGGCCGGGCTTCAAGCACGCCGACGGTCCGGCGCGCCGACGATGGGGAGACCCGCGCCATGGAGGCGGCACCACTCTTCGCGGAAATCCTCCTGATCCTGGGCGGCGGCATCGTCGCGGGCACGCTGTTCAAGCGGATCGGCCTCGGCACGGTGCTGGGCTATCTCTTCGCCGGCATCCTGATCGGACCCGTGCTGCAGCTGATCGAGAACGGGCAGGAGGAGATCCTCCATCTCGGCGAGCTCGGCGTCGTGTTCCTCCTCTTCATCATCGGCCTGGAGCTGAAGCTCTCGCGTCTCTGGGCGCTGCGCCGCCAGATCTTCGGGCTCGGCCTCGCGCAGGTCGTGGTGACGGGCGCGGTGCTGACGGGGGTCATGACGCTCGCGACGAACTGGCAGGCGGCGACGGTGATCGGCTTCGGCCTTGCCCTTTCCTCCACCGCCTTCGCGCTGCAGATCCTGGAGGAGCGCGGCGAGCTCGCCACGCGCTTCGGCCAGAGCGCGTTCGCCGTGCTCCTGTTCCAGGATCTCGCGATCGTCCCGCTGCTCGCCGTCCTGCCGCTGCTCGCCCCGGCGGGCGAGGCCTCGGCGGCGGTGCACGCGCCGGTCTCGCCTCTCTGGTCGGTGGGGGCGCTGGTCGCGCTCGTCGTCGTGGGGCGCTACGTCCTCAATCCGCTGTTCCGCATCCTCGCCCAGGCCGGCGCGCGCGAGGTGATGATCGGGGCGGCGCTCTTCGTGGTGCTGGCCTCGGCGCTCCTGATGGGGCTGGCCGGCTTCTCCATGGCGATGGGCGCCTTCATCGCGGGCGTGCTGCTGGCCGAAAGCTCCTACCGCCACGAGCTGGAAGCCAATATCGACCCGTTCCGCGGCCTTCTCCTCGGCCTCTTCTTCATCGCGGTCGGCCTGTCGCTCGACCTTTCGGTGATCGCGGCCAACTGGTGGATCGTGCTTCTGGGCACGCCCGCCCTGATGCTGGTGAAGGCGGCCGTGCTCTACCCGCTCTGCCGGCTTTTCGGCGAGAGCCACACCGCGGCGCTGCGCGTCGCGCTCGTGCTGCCGCAGGGCGGCGAGTTCGCCTTCGTCCTGTTCTCGGCGGCGAGCGGGGCCGCGATCCTGCCCGCCGAGCTCGGCTCGCTGCTCGTCGCCGTCGTGACGCTTTCCATGGCGCTGACGCCGCTCACCGACTATCTCGGCCGCAGCTTCTCGGTGGAGGACGAGGGGCTGGAGGCGCCCGAGGAGGATTTCGCGGGCGCCGGCTCCGACATCCTGATGATCGGCTTCTCGCGCTTCGGGCAGATCGCGGCGCAGGTGCTCCTGTCGAGCGGCCTTGGCCTCACCATCCTCGACTCCTCGCCCGAGCGCATCCGCAACGCGGCGCGCTTCGGCTTCCGCATCTACTACGGGTCGGGGCTGCGCCTCGAGGTCCTGGAGGCGGCCGGCATCCGCCGCGCCAAGATCGTGGCGGTCTGCACCAACACGCCCGAGACCACGACGCGCATCGTCGACCTCATCCGCGCCGAGTTTCCGGACGTGCGCCTCTTCGTGCGCTCCTACGACCGCAACCACACGCTGGCTCTGCGCGAGCGGGGCGTCGCCTTCGAGATCCGCGAGACGCTGGAATCGGCCCTGAGCTTCGGCGGCGCGACTCTGGAGGCGCTGGGCTTCGACCACAAACAGGCAGAGGCCGTGGTGGGCGACGTGCGCACGCGCGACGCCGAGCGCATCCTCCTGCAGCAGGCCCGCACCGCCGGCACCGGCTCGAGCGTCCTGGCGCCGACGCGCGTCACGCCCGAGCCCCTGCCCGAGCCGCGCCCGCCCGGCTCCAGGACGCGCACGGCCCGCACGCAGGACGCCGCTCCCGCCGCGCCCAGTCCCGAGCCCGTACGCTAACGGGCCCAGGATCTGCGGGCGTTCAGGCCTTGTGGACCTCGCTGTCGCTCTTGAGCACCTTCGTGCCGTCCTCCTGCTTCAGGAGATAGGCGGGGTTGTCGTTGGTCGCCTTGCGGGTGACCTCCTTCCCCTTGATCTTGCGCGTCACCTCCTTGGTGAACGTCTGCTCGACCTTGCCCTGGGCCTTGGACGAGCCGTACTTCCATTCGACCTCGGTGCCCTTGCGGATATCGGTCATGTCGGCGAACTCCTGTTGGCTGATGTCGGGAAGGCCAATGTGGCGGCGCGACCCCGGGTTCCGCCCCTCGCTCGCTTGTCCACAGCGCGGCGATGCGGCGCGCCTTCCCGCCCGGAACGCCGAGGCCCCGGCCCTCGTTGGGATGGCGACCTGACCTTTCCGAAAGCTTCGTCGTCATGCACGACCGCCTTCTGTTCCATGCCGAGCGCTTCGGCCTCGTCATGGTGGACCCGACCCTCTTCACCGTCGAGCGCCGCCGCCACGGGCGCGGGCACCGCATCTGCTTCTCGGGCGGCGAGGCCATCACCGACCGCCCGCTGAAGGCGCGCATCAAGGCGCTCGTGCTGCCGCCGGCCTGGCGCGACGTGAAGATCTGCGTCGACGAGAACGGCCACATCCAGGCGACGGGCCGCGACGAGAAGGGCCGCATCCAGTACCGCTACCACGACGCCTGGGTGAACGTGCGCAACGCGGTGAAGACCGAGCGCCTTCTGCGCTTCGGCCGGGCGCTTCCCACGCTCCGCCGCAAGCTCGAGGCCGACATGAAGCGAAACGCCGACGACGAGCGCGCGACGGCGGCCGTGGCGGCGCGCCTGATCGACCTCTCGGCCATGCGGCCCGGCCACGAGAAATACGCTGAGGACGGCGGGCGCGGCGTCGCTTCGCTCCGGCGCGAGAACCTCAAGCTCGGCGAGAAGCGCGCCGTCCTGAAGTTCATCGGCAAGTCGCACCAGACCAACGTCGTGGAGATCGAGGACCGGCAGCTCGTGCGCTCGCTGGAGCGCATGAAGGCGGGCCGCTCGAAGCGACTCTTCCGCTTCACGGGCGCCGACCTCAAGCGCCACGACCTGACCGCCAACCTTCTCAACCGCTACCTGCGCTCGGCGTCGGGCAAGCGCATCTCGGCCAAGGACTTCCGCACCTTCCACGGCTCGGCCGAGGCGCTGCGCTTCCTTCTCGAGGACGTGGAGCCCGCCGAGCGCGACACCCTGCCCAAGCGTCGCCGCGCGGTCGCGAAAGCCATGCGCTCGGTCTCGACGGTCCTGCGCAACACGCCGACCGTCGCGCGCGCGTCCTACGTCCATCCCGAGATCGTCGTCGCCTTCGAGGAGGAGCGCCTCTCGCCCGACCTCCTGCGCGGGCGCTCGCGCGAGGGGCTGACCAGCGTCGAGACCGCCTTGATGCGCTTCCTGGAAGAGACCGCGCAGGCCTGAGCCTCAGACCACGAAGCGGGCGACCTCTTCCGGCGAGGGGCGGCCGAGCGGCCAGCCGCGCTCCGCGAAACCGGCCGCGATGAGGTCGCGCGCCTGGTCGCGCAAAGGCTCGGTCTCGGCGAGGATCGTGCGGGCGCGCAGGAAGTCGAGGACGCGGTAGCGCGAGACCGGCGGCTGAAGGAAGACCTCGGGCGGGCCGGCCACGAGCTTGGCCCGGATCACCGCCGACATCATGATCTGCGAGGCGCCGATCATGGCCTCCAGGGGGGTGGGCAGGAGCGAGGTGCCGGCCTCGGGTCCGCCGGTCACGTCGCAGGCGACGACGAAGTCGCAGGTCCGCGCCACGACGTCGAAGGGCAACGGGTTCGCGATCCCGCCGTCCACCAGCACCCGCCCGCCCCGGCGCACCGGACGAAAGAGGCTCGGCAACGCGATCGACGCGCCCACCGCCGAGGCCGTGTCGCCCGTCTCGATGCTCAGTTCCTCGCCCTCATAGAAGCTCGTGGCCAGGACGCTGAGGCGGATCGGCATATGCTCGATCCGGGCCGGCACGCGCGCGGGCAGGAAGGCGGCGACGAGCCTCTCGGCGTTGAGCTGGCCGATCCGGAAGCCGCCGTCGGCCAGGAACTCGGCGAGCGAGGCGGGGCGCGAGTGCCACAGGCGGCCCGCCGCGATCCGGGGCGTCGCCAGCGCTTCCAGGACATGGGCGGTGATCTCGCGGGCGCTGAGGCCCGAGGCGTAGCCCGCCCCGATCAGCGCGCCGATCGAGGAGCCGGCGACGTGCGCGGGCCGGAGGCCGAGGTCGTCAAGCGCTTGGAGGACGTGGAGATGGGCGATGCCCCGCGCGCCCCCGCCGCCGAGCGCGAGGCCGATGCGGGGCGGCGGCGGGGTGGCGCCGCCCTCACCCATGGCTCCGGGGTCCCTGGCTCAGGCCCCTTCGGGGCCGACCGTGATGACGGTCGGGTCCACCGACAGGAGCTTGCGCGCGATGCGGCGCGCGTCGTCGATCGTCACGGCGTCGATCAGCGCCTGGCGCCGGTCGATGTAGTCGGTGCCGAGGTTGTCGAGCTGGATCCCGACCAGCGTCGAGGCGATGGCGAGCGAGGAGGACAGGTTCTGCACGGCGTAGGAGCCCTTCACGAAGGCCTTGGCGCTGTTCAGCTCCTCCTCGGTCGGCCCCTCTTCGGCCATGCGCTTCAGTTCCTGCCGGACCAGGGCGACGCTCTCGCTCGCCTTGTCGGAGCGGGTCGCCGTGGAGCCCGTGAGCAGCGCGGCGTGCTCGTAGTTGGCGAGCGAGGAGTTCGCCCCGTAGGCGAGGCCCCGCTTCTCGCGGATCTCCTGGTAGAGGCGCGAGGTGAAGGTGCCCCCGCCCAGCACGTGGTTCATGAGATAGGCGGCGAAGAAGTCGGGGTCGTCGCGCTTCACGCCGGGCAGAACGAACTGGATGCGGGTCTGGGGCAGATCGAGCGGAACGGCCACGACCTGGCCGGTCGCCGGGGCGATCTCGGGCACGGGGCGCAGCTTCGGGGTCGCGGCGAGCGGGCCGAAGACCTCGTCGAGCCGGGCGGCGAGTGCCTGCGCGCTGATCGCGCCCACCACGCCCACCACGAGGTTGCCGCGCGAGAAGGAGGTGCGGCGAAAGCGGTCGAGATCGGCCACCGTGATGGTCGGCACGGACTGGAGCGTTCCCTCGACGGGGCGCGAATAGGGATGGTTCGGGAAGACGGCGGTGCGGAAGGCGCGGCCCGCCAGCGTGCCGGGATCGTTCTCGTCGCCCCGGATGCCGGCCAGGATCTGGCCGCGGATGCGCTCCACCGGCTCCTCGTCGAAGCGCGGCTCGTTGAGCGACAGGCGCAGGAGGTCGAAGGCCTCGTCCTGCGTGTCGACGATGGTGCGGAAGTTGCCCGAGAAGTTGTCGAGCCCGGCGTCGAAGGAGAGGCTGACGCCGAGCTCGTCGAGCTTGCGCTGGAAGTCCTGGCTGCGGATGTCGCCCGCGCCCTCGTCGAGCAGTCCCGACAGGAGGTTGGCCGTGCCCTCGCGGTCCGGGTCGTCGCCGGTCGAGCCCGCGCCCTTGAAGGCGAAGCGCATGGCGATCAGCGGGTTGGTGTAGTCCTCCACGAGAAGCGCGTGGATGCCGCCGGGGCTCGTCACCTCCTGGATCGTGACGGCCTCGGCGACCGGGGCCGCGAGCAGGCCGCCCGCGAAGGCCACGATGCCGGAGAAGAGGGCGACGGGTCGAAGGATCGGGTTCATCGAGGATCTCAGGGTCACGAGCGGGTATCGCCGACCGGCGCGGGCGGGGTGTTGGCCGGGGCCGGGACGCCGGCGGCGGCCGGCGAGCCCTCTTGTGCCTTGGCGTCGGCCTCGTCGGTCGCGCCGCCGGGCAGGAGGCGGCCCGTCACCGAGCGCTTCGCCTGAAGCACCTTGCGCGCCGCCGCGTTCACCTCGTCGACGGTGACGGCCTCGATGCGCTGGGGCCAGCCGTCCACCTGTTCGATGGTCTGGCCGATCGAGATCGCCGCGCCGTAGCGGCGCGCCATCGCGGTCTGGCTGTCGGCGAGATAGATCAGACCCTTTCGCACGCGGTTCTTGGCCGCCTCCAGCTCATCCGCCGTCACGCCGTCCTTGAGGAGGCGCGCGACCTCTTCGTCGGTGGCCTTCTCGACGTCGGCCAGCGTCGCCTCGCCGCGCGGCGTGGCGTAGGTGACGAACTGGCCGTCGTCGATCGCCGTGCCCTGATAGGAGGCGCCGGTTCCGGCGGCGAGACCCTTCTCGACCACCAGCGCGCGATAGAGACGGCTCGTCGAGCCACCGCCTAAGATGTCGGCCAGAAGATCCAGCGCCTCGGCCTCGCCCGGCTTGCCGTTCATCTCGGACGGGGCGAGGTAGACGGTCTGGACGCTCGGCTGGGTGACGCGCGGATCGCTCAGGGACACCTCGCGCGCGGCGAGCGGCACGGGCTCCTGCGGGCGGATGCGGGGGCCCGGCTCGGCGCGGCGCTTGACCTGGCCGAAGGTGCGCTCGGCCATGCCGCGCACCGCCTCGGCGTCGACGTCGCCCGCGATCAGGAGCGTCGCGTTGTTGGGCGTGTAGTACTTGTCGTAGAAGCGGATCGCCTGGTCGCGCGACAGCGTCTCCATCTCCTGGCGCCAGCCGATCACGGGCGTGCCGTAGGGCGAGTTCTGGAACAGCGCGGCGTCGACCGCCTCGCCGAGCTGGGCGCCCGGCTGGTTGTCGACGCGCATGCCGCGCTCCTCCAGAATGACGTTGCGCTCGGGCAGCACGACCTCGTCGGTGAGGACGAGATTCTCCATCCGGTCCGCCTCGAAGCCCATCATGCGCTCCAGCGCCTCGACCGGCACCTGCTGGTAGTAGGCGGTGTAGTCGTAGGAGGTGAAGGCGTTCTCCTCGCCGCCGATCGCGGCCACCGCGCCCGAGAACTCGCCCGCCGGGTGGTTGCGCGTGCCCTTGAACATCAGGTGCTCGAGGAAGTGGGCGATGCCGGACTGGCCGCGCTCCTCGTCGGCCGAGCCGACCTTGTACCAGATCATCTGCGTGACCACCGGCGCGCGCCGGTCGGGCAGAACCACGACCTGGAGCCCGTTCTCCAGCGTGAAGGAGGTGATCGCGGGGCGCTTGGCCTCGGCCTGCGCGCGCTCGACGGCGGGCGCCGCGCCCGGCGGGGTCGGTGCCTCCTGCGCGCGGGCCGGTGACAGGGACAGGACGGCGAGAAGCGCCAGGAGGCAGACGCCGGAGCGCCGGGCGGAAACGGTCATCAAGCGGGATCTTCCTCGCGGGCAGCCGAAGACAATGGGTTCAGGGCCGATATCGTGCGCCGCCCAGAAAGGCACCAATTACGTTTTTGTAAGGGCTCGGGCCGCGCGTCACGCGGGGGCAAGGAAGCGCAGGCACGTTTCGCCCATCGCGCGCTCGTCGAGAAGCTTCAGTCCCTCGACCGGCGTGAAGGGCGCGTCCAGCCCTTCCTCGAGGACGAGAACGGCCTCGGGGCCCAGCCATCCGCCCGAGACGAGCGCGGCGAGCGCCCCCTCGCCGAGCCGCCGGCCGTAGGGCGGGTCGAGAAGAACGAGGTCGAAGGCCTCGATCGTGCCGGCCGCCCCGAGGCGCGTGGCGTCGCGCCGCAGGATCTTGGTGCAGCCGTTGAGGCCGAGCGCCTCGCAGTTGGCGCGGATCAGGCCGCGCCCTTCCGCGCTCTCCTCGACGAAGACCGCGAAGCGGCCGCCGCGCGAGATCGCCTCGATGCCGAGCGCCCCGGTGCCCGCGAAGAGATCGAGGACGCGCGCGCCCTCGAACCGGACGCCCATGCCGTGGACGAGGATGTCGAACAGGGCGCCGCGATGACGCTCCGAGGTCGGACGGATGGACGCGCCCGAGGGCGAGACCAACGGGCGCCCCTTGAGGGCGCCCGCCACGATGCGAAGCGTCACGGGCCGTCAGCTCCGGTCGGAGCGTCCGCCGCCGCTCGGGCGGGGCCGCCCGGGTCCGGAGCGGGGACGATCGCCCCCGCCGCCCGAACGCGAGGGTCCCGAGCGCGGCGGACGGGAGGCCCGCTCGTCGCGCTCGCGCTGGCGGTCGGCGCGCTCCTGCTTCTTCTTCTCGCCCGTGGCGCGGGCGCCGGGCGCCATCCACACGTTGGCGGAACGGCGCGGCGCGTCCTTGGGCCGGCTCGAGCGCTTCTCCTCGCCGCCTTGTCCGCCGTCGCGGCTCTCGAAGCGGCGCGGGCGATCGCCGCCCTCGGCCCGGTCGCGCGGCGGGCGGTCGCCCTCGTCGCGGCCCGCCCCGAAGCGCGGCTTGTCGCCGAACTTGCGGCCCTCGCCGCGCCCGCCCTCGCGCGGACGCGTGTCGAGGCGACCCAGCGCGTCGGCGCGCTTGGCCTCGCCGAAGCGCTTGCGGTTGGGCCGCTCGCCGCCGAAGCTCATCCATTCCGAGCGCTCGGGCTTGCTCGCGCGCTCGGTCTTCTCCTCGCTCTCGACCGCCTCCTCGCGGCCCGGTCGCGCGGCGGCGACGGGCTTGTTCGAGAAGGGGTTGAGGATCGGCGCGTCGAAGTCGGCGCCCGACTCCTCGATCAGGGTGGGCCCGAGCTGGTCGCGGAGCGTGCGCCCGTTGATCTCCTGCACCGCGCCCTCCTCCAGCTCGCCGAGCTGGAAGGGCCCGAAGCTCAAACGGATCAGCCGGTTCACCTCGAGGCCGAGATGCTGGAGGACGCGCTTGACCTCGCGGTTCTTGCCCTCGCGAAGGCCGAGCGTCAGCCAGACGTTGTGCCCCTGCGTGCGGTCGAGGCTCGCCTCGATCGCGCCGTAGAAGACGCCCTCCACCGCGATGCCCTGACGCAGCTCGTCGAGCCGCTCCTGCGTGATCTCGCCGTAGGCGCGCACGCGGTAGCGCCGCAGCCAGCCGGTGGACGGCAGCTCCAGGACGCGGGCGAGCCCGCCATCGTTGGTGAGAAGGAGCAGGCCTTCCGTGTTGATGTCGAGCCGCCCGACGGTGAGGACGCGCGGCATCTCGGCCGGCAGGCGATCGAAGACGGTCGCGCGCCCTTCCGGGTCGTGGTTGGTGGTGACGGTGCCGGCGGGCTTGTGGAACATCCAGAGGCGCGTGCGCTCGATCGCGGGCAGCGGCTTGCCGTCGATCTCGATGCGGTCGCTCATCGTGACGTCGAGCGCGGGGGAATCGAGCTTGCGCCCGTTCACCGACACGCGCCCGTCGGCGATCATGCCTTCGGCGTCGCGGCGCGACGAGATGCCGGCGCGCGCCAGGCGCTTGGCGATGCGCATCGAGCCGTCGGCCGTGGCCTCCGCCGTGGCGGCGGGCGCCGCCGTGCGGCGCTCCGTGCGCGGGCGGCGCTCCGATCCGCCCTCCAGCGCGCTGGCGCGGCCCTGGCTGCCGCCCTCCTCGTGCGAGCGCTGACCGCGCGAGCGGTCGCGGCGCGGCTCATCGCCGGAGCGCTTGGGCGCCGAGCCGTCGGGCGAGCCGAACATGCCGCGCGAGCGCGGCACGAAGGACTTGCGCTCGCCGCCATCCCTCTCGCGCGCCTCGCGCGCACGGGACGCGCGGCGCTCGCCGCCCTCCCCGTCCTCGCGGCGAGGACGGAACGGGCGATCGCCCTGGCTGCGCGCGGGACGCTCGCCGCCGTCGTCGGAACGGTTGCGATAGGGGCGCGGCGCGTCGCCCTCCTGCCGGGGCGCCCGCTCGCGGAACGGCCGGTCGCCGCCGCCGCTGCGCTCGGTACGTTCCGTGCGCTCGCGGCGTGGGGCCTCCGCCGACCCGCCCGCTTCGGAGCGCGGCTTGAAGGAGCGGGGCTTGAACGCGCGCTCGCCGCCCTCCGCGCGCGCGCCCTCGGTGCGCGGCTTGCGGAACGGACGCTCGGAGCGCTCGGCGCCCTCGGCCTGCGCCGGGCGGGCGCGGAACGGCTTGGCGCCACCCTCGCGGCTGCCGCCCCCGTCCCGGCTGCCGCCGGGCTTGCCGCCGCCGAAGCGCTTGCCTCCCTCGAAGCGCTTGGCTCCGTCGCCGCCCTTGGCGCCGCCGAAGCGCTTCGGACCGCCGGGTCCCCGGCCGCCGCCACCGCCGCCCGTCGGCCGTCCACCGCCGCTGCCGCCGCTGCCGCCGCGCGGACCCTTGCCCCTGCCGTTGCCGGAGCGGCCCGCGCCCCCGTTCTCGTCGCTCATGATCGCTTTTGCTCTTGGAAACCGTTTGGGCGACGCATAGCAAACTCGCGTCGCCGCTTGTGAAGGAAAATGGATTGCACGCCGCCGGTTCCCTGATGGACGAGGCCCTGGAGGAGGCGCGACGCGCCGCCGAGCGGGGCGAGACGCCGGTGGGCGCCGTGGTGGCGGAGGGAACGCGCATCGTGGCGCGGGCCGGCAACGAGACACGCGCGCGGCTCGACCCGACCGCCCACGCGGAAATCCTGGCGATCCGACGCGCCTGCCGCGCGGTCGGATCGGAGCGCCTGCCGGGCCTCGATCTCTACGTGACGCTGGAGCCCTGCGCCATGTGCGCGGGCGCCATCTCGTTCGCCCGGATCCGGCGCCTCTACTTCGGGGCGGACGATCCCAAGGGCGGCGCCGTGGACTGGGGCCCGCGCTTCTTCGCTCAAGCCACCTGCCACCATGCCCCGGAGGTCTACGGCGGGATCGGCGAGAGCGAGAGCGCCCGGATGCTGCGCCGCTTCTTCGCCGAGCGGCGCTAGCGGGCGGACATCAGAACGGCCAGAGCTTGCCGAGCTTCGAGGCGATCGTGCCCGTGCCCTTGGCGCGACGCTCCTTGACCTCCTCGTCGGTGCCCTGTTCGCCGACCGGAGCTGTGGCGGCGGGCGCGCGGTAGGCGAGCGGCGGCTCGGACAGGTAGCGGCGCACCTCGGGCGAGCCCTGCTTGCCGACCGAGGCGCGCTCGGCGACGGCCAGACGCTGCCCCGCCATGGTGCGCGGGTCCACCCAGTTGTTCTCGACCTCCGTGCGACGCCCGACGTCGGAGCGGGCGGCGGCCGAGCGGCGGCGCAGGTCGGCGGGATCGACGCCCTCCTTCTGCGAGGTCGCGAAGGCGACCGGCAGCGGCTGCTCGCTCGTGTCCGGGGCGGCGGCGAAGAGCCGGCCGCGCCGTGCCTCGGGCGATTCCGGCAGGCTCGGATCGCTCGAGGCCGGCTCGCGCGGCGGCGGCAGGGTGCCGACGGTCTTCGGCTTCACCAGCTCGGCGCGCGGCGTGTAGTCGATGCGCGGCGCGTTGGTGGAGCCGAGCGCGACGACGTTGTCGAGGTCGTTGAAGAGCTGCTGCCCCTGGCTGACGCCCGTGCCGTAGGTCGGCCCCATGCAGCCGGCGAGCGTCAGGACCGAGGCGCAGGCCAGCGCGGCGCGGATGGCGTTCGAGGTCATGCGGCTTCCCCTCACGAGCGGCACCCTTCCCCCTGGAACAGGTGCGCCGAATCTCTATATGGCCGCCGTTCCATGACAATCCGGCGATTTTGCGGGCGAGTCCTATCGCGTCCGGCGCCCGGCTGTCCACCGGGCGCCGGAGCTGGGCTCAGGCGGCGGGGCGAAAGCCCAGCTCGCGCAAGGCGGCGGCGTCGCGCGGGGTCACGTCCGGGAAGTCCGGGTCCGAGCCCACCAGCGGCGAGACGATCCAGGAGCGCGCGCACTTGGCGCCCTCGGCCCGCCCCGGCACCACCGCGATGCCGGGCGTGTCGGCAAGGCGGAACGCGCCCTCGGGCGCCGCGTCGCCCGACAGGCGGGCCGCGCTCGTGATCGCGACCTCGGCCCAGTCGACGCTTTGGAGAAGCGCGCGCAGCTCGCCGTCCTCGACATGGATCACGGGCGCCGCCTCCAGCGAGGAGCCGATGCGCTTGGCGCGCCGCTCCTCCTCCAGGGCGCCTGTCACCACGCGCCGCACGCGGCGGATGCGCGCCCACTTCTCGGCGAGCGCGGCGTCGGCCCAGGCCGGGTCGCACGCGGCGAACTGCTCCAGATGCACCGAGCGGCGGTCCGGATGGCGGGAGAGCCAGGCTTCCTCGGCCGTGAAGGGCAGAAGCGGGGCGAGCCACAGGACGAGCCGGTCGAAGATCGCGCGCACGACCTGAAGGCTCGCGCGGCGGCGCGGCGAGGACGGCGCGTCGCAGTAGAGCGCGTCCTTGCGGATGTCGAAGTAGAAGGCCGAAAGCTCCACCACCGCGAAGTCGAGCAGCGTCCTCGCGATGCGCTTGAAGTCGAAGGCGTCGTAGGCGCGCAGCACCACCGTCTCGATCTCGGCAAGGCGATGGAGCATGAGGCGCTCCAGTTCCGGCATCTGATCGAGCGGCAGCTCGTCGCCCCGGTCGTGGTGCAGGGTGCCGAGCATCCAGCGGATCGTGTTGCGCAGCTTGCGATAGGAGTCGACGTTGGTCTGGAGGATCGTTTTTCCGAGGCGCAGGTCCTCGGAATAATCGGAGGAGACCACCCAGAGGCGCAGGATGTCGGCGCCCGACTGCCGGATGACCTCCTGCGGCGTCACGACGTTGCCGAGCGACTTCGACATCTTGCGCCCCTCCTCGTCCATGACGAAGCCATGGGTGAGGACGGCGTCGTAGGGCGCGCGTCCGCGCGTGCCGCACGATTCCAGGAGCGAGGAGTGGAACCAGCCGCGATGCTGGTCGGAGCCCTCGAGATAGAGGTCCGCCGGCCACTTCAGGTCGGGACGCTTTTCCAGGCAGAAGGCGTGGGTGGAGCCCGAATCGAACCACACGTCGAGGATGTCGCGCACCATGGTCCAGCGGGTCGCATCGTGCTCGTTGCCGAGGAAGCGCTCCTTGGCGCCCTCCGCGAACCAGGCATCCGCCCCTTCCCGCTCGAAGGCCTCGAGGATGCGCGCGTTCACCGCCTCGTCCTTGAGGATCTCGCCGTTCTCGTCGGCGAAGACGCAGATCGGCACGCCCCAGGCGCGCTGGCGCGACAGGACCCAGTCGGGCCGGTCCTCGATCATCGCGCCGATGCGGTTCTGGCCGCTCTGGGGCACGAAGCGCGTGTCGCCGATGGCCTTGAGGGCGCGGTTGCGCAGCGTGTCCTCGCCCGCCGGGGCGGCTACGCCCTCGCCGAGGCCGTAGCCGGCGAGGTCCTTGTCCATGTGGACGAACCACTGCGGCGTGTTGCGGTAGATCACCGGCTTCTTGGAGCGCCAGGAATGGGGGTACTGGTGCTTGAGGCGACCGCGCGCAAGGAGGTTGCCCGCAGCCTTCAGCGCCTCGATCACGCGCGCGTTGGCATCGCCCTTCTTGCCCTTGTCGTCGAGGACGCGCGCAGGCCCGCCCTCGGCGTCCGGCCCGAAGCCCGGCGCGTCCTTGGTGTAGAAGCCGTCGTCGTCCACCGGGAAGGGGATGGCGGGATCGATGCCGCGCGCGGCGAGCTCGCGGCGGCTGGCGGTCCAGACGTCGAAGTCCTCACGGCCGTGGGAGGGCGCGGTGTGGACGAAGCCCGTGCCCGCATCGTCGGTGACGTGCTCGCCGGCAAGGAGGGGCACCTCGAAACTGTAGGGGCCAGACAGCGCGTTAGGACCGGACGCATCATAGAGCGGATGGAAACACGTCATGCCACTCAGAACAGGCGGCTGAACGTCGCGTAGCCGCCGCCAGCCTCCGTCGGGTACGCGGGCCTTGGCAAACGCATCTGCTGCCAACTTGTCCGCTAAGATCAAGTGCTCGCCTTGAGCGGCCCAACGCGGATTCTCAGCGTCGTCGGGTGCCGTCACCTCGTAGAGGCCGTAGGTGACGCGATCGGAATAGCTGATCGCTCGGTTGCCAGGAATTGTCCAAGGTGTGGTCGTCCAGATGACAATGGACGCGCGTTGTAGATCGTCGGGGTTGTCGCCCCCCTCGCCTACTGTCCCGGCAGCCGACCGAACCGGGAATTTCACCCAGATCGTGTCGGACTCGTAGTCCTGGTACTCGACCTCGGCCTCGGCGAGCGCGGTCTTCTCGACCACCGACCACATGATCGGCTTGGAGCCGCGGTAGAGCTGACCGCTCATGGCGAACTTCAACAGCTCGCCCGCGATCACGCTCTCGGCGCCGTAGTTCATCGTGAGATAGGGGTTCTGGAAGTCGCCCTCGACGCCGAGACGCCGGAACTCCTCCGACTGGATGCCGACCCACTCCTGCGCATACGCCCGGCACTCGCGGCGGAAGGCGATCATGGCCGAGGAGTCGCGCAGATCGGGCTTCTGCTTGCCCTTGGAGCGGTAGTTCTCCTCCTCGATCTTCCACTCGATCGGCAGGCCGTGGCAGTCCCAGCCCGGCACGTAGTTCGCGTCGAAGCCGCGCATCTGGAAGGAGCGCGTGATCGCGTCCTTCAGCACCTTGTTCAGCGCGTGACCGATATGGAGGTGGCCGTTGGCGTAGGGCGGGCCGTCGTGGAGGACGTATTTGGGGCGACCCGCCGACTCGGCGCGCAGCGTGCCGTAGAGATCCATCGCGTCCCACTGGGCCAGCCAGCGCGGCTCGGCCTCGGGCAGGCCCGCGCGCATGGGAAAGGCCGTTTCGGGCAGGAACAGCGTCTTGGAATAGTCGAGCGCGGGTGTCTCGGCGGTCGTCTCGCTCATGAGATCATCGTCCGTCTCGCGGCGCGGCGGGGCGTCAAGGCCCGGCGGCGGCGCGGAAAAATCGTCGGGGTCGGCGGCGGCAAGGCAATCCCGGACCCTCGCAGGCCTTTCGGCCGATCAGAGGGCCGGGCTGGGAATTCGCGAAGGGCGATGGGCGGGCGCGTCCGGCATGGCGCGGCATGTAGCAAGTTCGGGCGCGCAGGAAAAGGCGCGCGAGACATGCCGTTGACGGGGCTCCGCCGCCGGATCCATCTGGCCCGCCGAAACCGCCGCGAAGGCCGCCCATGACAGATCCCGTCCAGATCCATGATCTGCGCGCCCTCCCCGCTCACGCCGATACGGTGGCCGACCGCGGCTGGCGGGAATGGTGGAGGGCGAGTGGCACCCCTCTGGCAACCTACCGGGCGCGCGTCGAGGACAGCCTCTCGGCCGGAGACTTTCCGTTCACGCTGGTAGCCCATCGCGGCGGCGCCTTCGTCGGCATGGCCTCCCTGATCCGAAGCGACATGGAAGCGCGGCCCGATCTGACCCCTTGGGTCGCGGCAGTCTTCGTGGAGCCGGCCGAAAGAGGCAAAGGCCTCGGCGGAATGCTGGTGAAAGCCGTCGCGGGGCGCGCCTTCGGGCAAGGCCGGACGCGGCTTTTTCTGTGCGCCGAGCCGCGCAACGCACCGTTCTACGCCCGGATGGGTTGGCGGACGGTGGAAGCGAACGTGAACGGCCTCGATGTCCTGGCGCTCAACCGGCGCTAGAACGCCACGGCACGGTCGAGCGGCGAAAGCGGCTGCGCGCCGGCGAGCAGCGCCCTCGCCTCCGCCGTGTCGACGTTCATGCGCTCCACCAGCGCCTCGACCGACTCGAAGCGCTCCTCGCCCCGGATGAAGCCGAAGAGCGAGATGTCAGCCGTCTCGCCGTAGAGATCGCCCGAAAAATCGAACAGGAAGGTCTCGAACAGCGCGTGGCCGTTGTCGAAGGTCGGGCGGCGGCCGAAGCTCGCCACGCCGTCGTGGAGCGCGCCGTCGGCCCGGCGAAGGCGCACGGCGTAGATGCCGTGGGCGAGCAGCCCGTCCTCGGCCAGCGCCATGTTGGCCGTGGGGTAGCCGAGCGTGCGGCCGAGCTTGGCGCCGTGGACGATCTCGCCCCGGAACGTCCAGCGATAGCCGAGCAGGGCGGCCGCCGCCGCCGCGTCGCCGTTCATCAGGTCCTCGCGAATGCGCGACGAGGAGACGACGAGCCCCCCCTCCTCCGTGAACGCGGGAACCGTGGTGACGGAAAGGCCCGCCGAGGCGCCGCGCTCGGCGAGAAAGCGTGCGTCGCCCCCGCGCCGGGCGCCGAAGCGGAAGTCGTAGCCCGCCACGACATGGGCGGCGCCGAGCTCGGCGAGGATCGTGCGGTCCACGAAGTCCTCGGGCGAGTGCCCCGCGAACTCGAGGTCGAAGGGCTGCTCCACCACGGCCTGGAAGCCGAGAAGGCCGAGCAGACGCGCCTTCACGGCGGGCGGCGTCAGGCGCGGCACGGGATGGGCCGGGCGGAACACCGTGCGCGGATGGGGCTCGAAGGTGAGGCACACGAGCGGGCGCCCCTCGCGCTCGGCGATCTCGTGCGCCGCGCCGAGAACGGCCTGGTGGCCGCGATGGACGCCGTCGAAGTTGCCGATCGCGACCACGCCGCCCCGCAGCTCGGCGGGCAGCGCGGCTGCCGCGACGACGCGTCGGCAGGTCAACGCAGCGACGCCATCATGTAGCGCGCGCTGACGCCGCGCTCGCGCATCGCGGCGGCCAGATGCCCGGGATGGCCGAGCACGTCGGCGAGCTCGTCGCGGTGGATGCCGTGGGTGACGAAGAGGCAGTCGGCCCCGAAGTTCGCCGCGCCCCGCACGTCGGTGAAGAGCCCGTCGCCGATGCACAAGGTGCGGCGCGGCGGGGTGGGCAGCGACGCGCTCGCCACCTCGTAGATCGGACGGTGCGGCTTGCCAGCCAGATGCACCTCGCCGCCGAGCTCGGCATAAAGCGCGCCCAGCGCGCCGGCGCAGAAGATCAGGCGCTCGCCCCGGTGGACCACGATGTCGGGATTGGCGCAGACGAGCGGCAGCCGGCGTTCGGCCAGACGCCCGAGAAGCGCGCGGTAGTCTTCCGGCGTTTCGCGCTCGTCGTCGCGAAGGCCCGTCACGACGATCCCTTCCGCCTCGTCCTCGGCGACGGGACGCGCATCCAGCCCGTCGAAGAGATCGCGGTCGCGCACGGCCCCGATATGAAGGAAGCGGCGCGGGCCCGCCTCGATCATGGCGCGCGTGGCGTCGCCCGAGGTGACCACGCGGTCGTAGCCCTCCGGGTCGACGCCGAGGGCGCCGAGCTGCGCCACGACGCCGGCCGAGGGACGCGGCGAGTTGGTGAGGAGCACGACCCGCGCCCCGTCCTCGCGCGCGCGGCGCAGGGCCGCGACGGCTTCCGGATTCTGCCGCACGCCGTCGTGCACGACGCCCCAGACGTCGCAGAACAGGGTGTCGTAGTCGCCCGAAACCTCGCGCAGGCTCTCGATGCCGCGCAAGGGGGCGCCGTCGTCGCTCATGCCCGATCCACTCCTTCGCCGGGGCGGCTCCCCGCCCGGTGGGGTGGCGATAGCGGAGCTCCGGGCGAAGGGTCAAGCGAGCGCGGTGACGCAAGGGCGCCGGAACGAAGCGAGGCGGGCGTCACGCAATCGTCGCGCCGGCCTGCGAGATCGACCCTTGGATGAGCGGGGGCCCGTCCCCATCTGGGCGGGTATCCATCGCTCGATGCGGGCCGTGGGTTGCGCGCGAGGCGGGCGTTTCCCCCACGGGAAAGCTGGCGCGGAACTTGACAGCGGAACCTTTCCTCACCTATCTGCGGCGCCGTTAGCACTCTCCATCGGCGAGTGCCAAAAGCTCCTTGGGCTCCTCGGCCGCGTTCCGGCCGGTGCGGGCTCCCATAAGAAGGAAGGTTCGATCCATGGCCAGCGTGAACTTCCGCCCCCTGCACGACCGCGTCGTCGTCCGGCGCGTCGAGTCCGAGAACAAGACCGCGGGCGGCATCATCATCCCCGACACCGCCAAGGAGAAGCCGCAGGAAGGCGAGATCATCGCGGTGGGCGCGGGCGCCCGCGACGAGACCGGCAAGGTCAACCCGCTCGAGGTCAAGGCCGGCGACCGCATCCTGTTCGGCAAGTGGTCGGGCACCGAGATCAAGCTCGGCGGCGAGGACCTGCTCATCATGAAGGAATCCGACATCCTCGGGATCGTCGGCTAACAGCCTTCCCTTCTTCTTCCCTTCAATCCTTGAAAAGGCGCGGACGGGCTTGATGCCCGCGAAACGCCAGGAGACCAGACCATGGCAGCCAAGGACGTAAAGTTCGGACGTGACGCCCGCGAGCGCATGCTGCGCGGCGTTGACATTCTCGCCGACGCGGTGAAGGTCACGCTCGGCCCCAAGGGCCGCAACGTCGTGATCGACAAGTCGTTCGGCGCGCCTCGCATCACCAAGGACGGCGTGTCCGTCGCCAAGGAGATCGAGCTCGAGGACAAGTTCGAGAACATGGGCGCCCAGATGGTGCGCGAAGTGGCCTCGAAGACCAACGACAAGGCCGGTGACGGCACCACCACCGCGACCGTGCTCGCCCAGGCGATCGTCCGCGAGGGCGCCAAGGCGGTGGCCGCCGGCATGAACCCGATGGACGTCAAGCGCGGCATCGACGCGGCGGTCTCCAAGGTCGTCGAGTCGCTCCTGGCCTCGGCCCGCAAGATCGAGACCTCCGACGAGGTCGCCCAGGTCGGCACCATCTCCGCCAACGGCGAGAAGGAAATCGGCCAGATGATCGCCTCGGCGATGCAGAAGGTCGGCAACGAGGGCGTCATCACCGTCGAGGAAGCCAAGACCGCCGAGACCGAGCTCGAGGTCGTCGAGGGCATGCAGTTCGACCGCGGCTACCTCTCGCCGTACTTCGTGACCAACGCCGAGAAGATGGTGGCCGATCTCGAGGACGCCTACGTGCTCCTCCACGAGAAGAAGCTCTCCAACCTCCAGGCGATGCTGCCGGTCCTCGAGGCCGTCGTGCAGTCTTCGCGTCCGCTCGTCATCATCGCCGAGGACGTCGAGGGCGAGGCTCTGGCCACGCTCGTCGTCAACAAGCTGCGTGGCGGCCTGAAGATCGCCGCCGTCAAGGCGCCGGGCTTCGGCGATCGCCGCAAGGCGATGCTCGAGGACATCGCGATCCTCACGGGCGGCCAGGTCATCTCCGAGGACCTCGGCATCAAGCTCGAGAACGTGACCCTCGACATGCTGGGCCGCGCCAAGAAGATCTCCATCACCAAGGAGAACACCACGATCGTCGACGGCGCTGGCGAGTCGGCCGGCATCCAGGCGCGCGTGGGCCAGATCAAGGCGCAGATCGAGGAGACCACCTCGGACTACGACCGCGAGAAGCTCCAGGAGCGTCTGGCCAAGCTGGCTGGCGGCGTCGCGGTGATCCGCGTCGGCGGCTCGACCGAGGTCGAGGTCAAGGAGAAGAAGGACCGCGTTGACGACGCGCTCAACGCGACCCGCGCGGCCGTGGAAGAGGGCATCGTGGCCGGCGGCGGCGTGGCGCTGCTGCGCGCCTCGAACGCGGTCGACCTGAAGGGCGAGAACGCCGACCAGGACGCCGGCATCGCCATCGTCCGCAAGGCGCTCCAGGCGCCGGTCCGCCAGATCGTCCAGAACGCGGGCGGCGAAGGCTCGATCGTGGTCGGCAAGCTCCTCGAGAACTCCTCGATGACCTTCGGCTACAACGCCCAGACCGGCGAGTACGGCGACATGATCCAGGCCGGCATCGTCGACCCGGTCAAGGTCGTGCGCTCGGCGCTCCAGGACGCGGCCTCGGTCGCGGGTCTTCTGGTCACCACCGAGGCGATGATCTCGGAGGCTCCGCGCAAGGAGTCGGCCGGCGGCGGCATGCCGGGCGGCATGGGCGGCGGCATGGGCGGCATGGGCGGCATGGACTTCTAAGTCCCGGCCTACCTGCCCCCGCGGCAGACAAACGTCAGAAGGCCCGGCGGAGCGATCCGCCGGGCCGTTTTTCGTGTAAGAGGCCCCGTTCGACGCGCCCCGGCCCCCTTCCAGTCCTGCGGAGACCGATGACCGACTTTCTCCTGTTTCTCGTGGTCGGCGCCCTCGCCCAGCTCGTCGACGGCGCGCTCGGCATGGCCTACGGCGTCATATCGTCGACGGTGCTTCTCAGCTTCGGCATCACGCCGGCCGTGACTTCGGCCTCGGTCCATACGGCCGAGCTCTTCACCACGGCCGCCTCGGGCACCGCCCATATCGCCAACCGCAACATCGACTGGCCGCTGTTCCGGCGCCTCGTGCCCTTCGGCGTGGCGGGCGGCGTCTTGGGAACCTACGTCCTGACCTCGATCGAGGGCGATGCGATCCGCCCCTTCGTCGCGGCCTATCTCGCCGTGATCGGCGTGCTCCTCACGCTGCGCTCCTTCCGCAAGATGCCGCGCGCCCGCACGCCCCTGGCGCTCGTGCCGCCGCTCGGCCTCGGCGGCGGCTTTCTCGATTCGATCGGCGGCGGCGGATGGGGACCGATCGTCACCTCGGGCCTGCTCGGCGCGGGCGGCCAGCCCCGCTACGTGATCGGAACAGTCAACGCGGCCGAGTTCCTGGTCACGCTCGCCGTCTCGCTTTCGTTCGTGCTGGCGCTGGTCACCGGCCATTGGGAGGAAGCGGGCGATCTTACCACCCACGCCCTTTCGGTGCTCGGCCTCATCGCGGGCGGCGTCCTGGCCGCGCCGATGGCGGGCTACGCGGTGCGCCGCATTCCCGAGCGCCTGCTCCTGCGCATCGTCGGGCTCCTGATCTCCTGTCTCGCCCTGCAGCAGATCGTCGGACTTCTTTCCAAGAGTTAATGTCGTCAGCCAGGAACCAATCTGTCGCACCCAAGGTTTTCCGCCCATAGACCGGACAGTGAGGTCCGGCCATTCGAAACAGATGGAGTGGCATCATGGTCGACTCGAACGAGATCAAGGGCGGCGCCAAGGAAATCGGCGGCAAGCTCAAGGAAGCCATCGGCAACGCGATCGGCAACGACCGCATGGCGGCCGACGGGCTCGCCGATCAGGCCGAAGGCAAGACCCAGAAGAACTACGGCAAGGTCAAGGACGCCGTGAAGGATCAGGTCGGTCGCCACTAAGACCGCCATCCGCATCGCATGAGGGAAAAGCCGGCCGCAGGGCCGGCTTTTCCTGTTGGGGGCCCAGGGCTTCCCGTGTAAACCGCGCCACGACCCTATCCTCTCGGCAAGGACGCAAGGCAGTGGCTGGAACCAGACGCGAAACGGATTCGATCGGCGCGATCGAGGTGGCGACCGACCGCTACTGGGGCGCCCAGACGGAGCGCTCGCTCAACAACTTCCGCATCGGCACCGACAAGCAGCCCATCGCGGTGATCCACGCGCTGGCGACCGTCAAGAAGGCGGCGGCGCGCGTCAACCAGGGCTACGGCAAGCTGGACGCCAAGCTCGCCGACGCGATCGTCGCGGCCGCCGACGAGGTGATCTCCGGCCGGCTCGACGACCACTTCCCGCTCGTCGTCTACCAGACGGGCTCGGGCACGCAGACCAACATGAACGTCAACGAGGTCATCTCGAACCGCGCCATCGAGCAGCTCGGCGGCGAGATGGGCACGAAGAAGCCGGTCCATCCGAACGACCACGTCAACATGGGCCAGTCGTCCAACGACGTGTTCCCGACCGCGATCCACGTGGCGGTGGCGATCGAGGCGACCCAGCGCATCTTGCCCGCGATCGACGCGCTGCACGCCTCGCTCGACGCCAAGGCGAAGGCGTTCGACCACATCATCAAGATCGGCCGCACCCATACGCAGGACGCGACCCCGATCACGCTCGGCCAGGAGTTCTCCGGCTACGCGGCGGCGCTGGAGCTCGGCAAGATCCGCATCGAAAAGGCGCTGCACGACGTGTTGGCGCTGGCGCAGGGCGGCACGGCGGTCGGCACCGGGCTCAACGCACCGGTCGGCTTCGACGTGCGCATCGCCGACGAGATCGCCCAGCTGACCGGCCTCCCCTTCCGCACCGCCGAGAACAAGTTCGAGGCGCTCGCCTCGCACGGCGCGCTCGCCTTCTTCCACGGCTCGCTCAACGCGCTGGCGACCGACCTCTTCAAGATCGCCAACGACATCCGTTTCCTCGGCTCGGGCCCGCGCTCGGGCCTCGGCGAACTCTCGCTCCCCGAGAACGAGCCGGGCTCCTCGATCATGCCGGGTAAGGTCAACCCGACCCAGGCCGAGGCCCTCACCATGGTGGCGGCCGAGGTCTTCGGCCACGAGACCACGGTGACGGTCGCGGCGAGCCAGGGCCATTTCGAGCTCAACGTCTTCAAGCCGGTGATCGCCAACGCCGTCCTGTCCTCGATCCGGCTTTTGGCCGACGGGATGGACAGTTTCCGTGAACACTGCGTCGACGGGATCGTCGCCAACGAGAGCCGCATCCGCTCGCTCATGGAGCAGTCGCTGATGCTGGTGACGGCGCTCGCGCCCACCATCGGCTACGACAACGCCGCGACCATCGCCAAGACGGCCCACAAGAAGGGCACGACGCTGCGCGAGGAGGCGCTCGCCTCCGGCCTCGTCGACGGCGAGACCTACGACCGGGTGGTGGACCCGGCGGCGATGACGCGTCCGGGCTGAGGACTGGTTTCCGGAATCGCCCCAATCGACTCGATTGGGGCGATTCCCGTTGACGATCAGTCGCGTCCGGCACGGCTATCGGGGAGCGGCAAGCTTCGGCATCCCTATGGGCCTCGAAACCCGTTGCCCTCCCGGAGCTTTCCCTTGAACCCCGCCGTCCTGCTTCTCGCTCGCGTCTTCCTTTCCATCCTCTTCATCGTGTCCGGCTTCGGCAAGCTGACGGGTGCCGAGGGCTTCGCCGGCTATCTCGGCTCGCTCGGCGTGCCCGGCGGCGTCGCCATGGCCTATCTCGTGGGCGCTCTGGAGTTCTTCGGCGGCCTCGCGATCCTGGTCGGCTTCCAGACCCGCATCGTCGCCTACGTGCTGGGCGCCTTCTGCATCGCGACCGGCGTGCTCGCGCATCTCGGCCCGGACCAGTCGACCTCGCTCATGAAGAACATCGGCCTGTGCGGCGGCTTCCTGGCGCTCGCCGCCGCCGGTGCCGGCGCCTACTCGGTGGACGCCCGCTCGGGCCGCGCCAGCGCCTCGCTCGCCCGCGCCTGATCGGCTTCGTCCCAAACGTATCGAGGAACGGCCGCCCCTCCCCGGGGCGGCCGTTTTCGCATCTAGGTCCGGAAGCGCGCGACGAGCCGCGCCAGCGCTTCCGCGTCCTTGCCCGCCCGCGGCCGAGCGAGCGCGGCGGCGAGGCACGCCTCGGAGCGCAGGATCACGCCGTCCTCGAGGACGCGCAGCTGGTTGGCGACAAGCGTCGATCCGGTCGAGGTGATGTCCACGATGAGGTCGGCCGAGCCCGCCGCCGGGGCGCCCTCGGTGGCGCCGAGGCTTTCCACGATGCGATAGCTCTGGATGCCGTGGCTCCGCGTGAAGAAGCCCTGCGTCAGGCGCCAGTACTTGGTCGCGATGCGCAGGCGACGCCCGTGGCGGGCGCGGAACTCGGCCGCCACGTCTCCGAGGTCCGCCATGGTCTCGACGTCGGCCCAGGCATGGGGCACCGCCACGACCACGTCGGCATGGCCGAAGCCGAGTCGCGCCTCGATGCGCACCAGCCGGTCCGCGTCGGGAATGGTCTCGCGCAGGAGGTCCTCGCCGGTGATGCCGAGGTCGATCGCCCCGTCGCGCAGCTCGCGCGCGATCTCCGAGGCCGACAGAAGCAGGACCTCCAGCCCGTCCGCGCCCCGCACCTCGGTGCGATAGGAGCGCGGATCGCTGGCCGAGAGCACCTCGATGCCCGCGCCCGCCAGCTTTGCTACGCACTGGTCCTTGAGGCGGCCCTTGGAGGGGATGGCGAGGGTAAGCGTCACGGTCTCGCCTCCAGCGCGGTGCCGATCCGGTCGAGCCAGAGCGTGAAGCCGACCGCGGGGATGGGCTCTCCGGCGCCGAGATAGCCGACCAGCCGGTCGTAGCGCCCGCCGCCCGCCAGCGGCTCGGGCGATGCCGGACCGAGGGTCTCGAAGACGAGGCCGGTATAGTAGTCGATCGGGCGCCCGAAGGCCGCGCGGTAGCGCAGCGAGGCGGGATCGACGCCGGCCTCCGACAAGGCGCGGTTGCGCGCGGCAAAGCCTTCGATCGCCTGCGCGAAGGCGGCGTCCCGTCCGAGCCGGGCGAGACGCTCGGGTGCCTCGCCTGCCGGACAATCCACCGCCAGAAAGGCCGACAGGCGCTCGAGGCTGTCGCGATCCAGCCGCGTGTCGGCAAGCTCGGTCTTTTCCAGAAGCCGCTCGGCGATCTCGGCGGCCCCCCGCCCGCGCTTGGGGGGCAGGCCGCCCTCTTCGATGCGGCCGGCCACGAGCGCTTCCAGCCCGACGCGGTCGCGCGCCCGCGCAAGGCGCAGGACCGCCGCGTCCGCGGAGGGCGGCGCGCCCGAGCCGTCCGACAGGGCCGCGAGCGCGGCCTGGAGGAGGTCGTCGCGGCCGAAGGCGCGCACGAGGCGGCGGCGCCATCCGGCGGGAAGCGCCAGCGCCGCCAGGAAGGCCTCGAACAGCGTCTGGTCGCCGACCACGGTGCGGAGCGAGGCGGCGGGCAGGCCGCAGACCTCGAGCCCGGCCAGCGCATCGGCCAGCGTCGCCGCGTCGGCCGCCGCGCGGTTCGGCTCGCCGAGATTCTCGACGCCCGCCTGGCGGAACTCCGCCGTCTCGCCGCGCCGCTGGCGGAAAACCAGGCCGTTGTAGCTGTAGCGGCGGGGCAGCGAGGCCCCGTTCGCGATATGGGCGAGGCACACCGGCACGGTGAAGTCGGGGCGCAGGCACAAGGTCTCGCCGCCCTCGCCGCGCGTCAGGAAGATGCGCCGGCGCAGGTCCTCGCCGAGCGTGTCGAGATAGGGCTCGGCGCGCTGGAGGATCGGCGTCGCGGTGGGCACGGCGCCGCGCCCGGCAAAGAGCGCGGCGAGCCTGGCGTCGAAGGGCGTGCCGGCGGCGGCCACCGGACCGGGGTCGCCGGGCGCAGGCAGAAAGCTCATGGCGCGGCGTCGCCCTTGGCCAGGATCGCCCGCACCGCCGCGATCATCTCGGCCGGGTCCTCGGGCGTGTAGCGGAAGACGTCCTGCCCGGCGCGCGCCTCGCGCCATTCCACATTGTCCGTGATGGCGGCGGCCAGAGCCTTGCCGGCGGCCAGGTCCTTGACCTGCACCTGTCCCGCCGCCCGCTCGTCGGAGCCCTGGATGATCGCGACGGGCGCCTCGCGCCGGTCGGCATATTGCAGCTGCTTGCCGAACTGCTTGGGATTGCCCTGGAAGACCTCGACCGGCACGACCGGCCGGCCGGGCGCGTTCAGCGCCTCGCGCAGCTGGCGGGCGATCAGCTGGTAGTCGCCCATCCGCTCGCGTTCCATGACGGTCACGACCACGGGGCCGGAGCGGCGCCGCGCCTGGAGGCGACCGAGGTTCTTGAGCGCGGTCTGGAGGCGCGACACGCCGATCGAGAAGCCGGTGGCGGGCACGGGCGTCGAGAGGAAGCGCGAGACGAGCCCGTCGTAGCGCCCGCCGCCGCCGACCGAGCCGAACACGACCTTCTGGCCCTTCTCGTTGACGACGTCGAACAGGAGCTCGGCCTCGAAGACGGGGCCGGTATAGTATTCGAGGCCGCGCACGACGGAGGGGTCGATGCGGATGCGGTCTGCCTCGTAGCCGGCGCTGCGCGCGGCCCGCTCGATTTCGCCGAGTTCCGCCACGCCCGCGCCGACGCCCTCATGGCCGCCGAAGGCCTGATCGACGCCGGTCAGGCCATCGGCATCGAAGATGCGCAGGACGCGTTCGATCGTCTCGCCGTCCAGCTCGGCGCCCTTGGTGAAGTCGCCCTCGCCGCCGCCCTCGTCGCGGCGGCCCGCGCCGAGCAGCAGGCGCACGCCTTCCACCCCGAACTTGTCGAACTTGTCGAGCGCCCGCAGCACCGTCAGGCGCCGCTCCGGCTCGTTCTCCAGCCCGATCGCGTCGAGGATGCCGTCCAAGACCTTCCGGTTGTTGACCCGGATCACGTACTGGCCGCGCGGAATGCCCAGCGCCTCCATCGTGTCGGCCATCATCATGGCCATCTCGGCGTCGGCCGAGACGTTGGGCGCGCCCACGATGTCGGCGTCGAACTGCATGAACTGGCGAAAGCGCCCCGGGCCCGGCTTCTCGTTGCGGAAGACGTAGCCCGCCCGGTAGGAGCGGTAGGGCTTGGGCAGCGTCTCGAAGTTCTCGGCCACGTAGCGCGCGAGCGGGGCGGTCAGGTCGTAGCGCAGCGAGAGCCACTGCTCGTCGTCGTCCTCCAGCGAGAAGACGCCCGCGTTCGGCCGGTCCTGGTCGGGCAGGAACTTGCCGAGCGCGTCGGTATATTCGAACATCGGCGTCTCCACGGGCTCGAACCCGTAGGTCTCGTAGACGCGGCGGATGGTCTCCAGCATCTCCCCTTGCGCGTCGAGGTCGGCGCTGGTGCGGTCCGCGAAGCCGCGCGGCTGGCGGGCGCGCACGCGGGAGGGCTTCTTCGAGGCCATGATACGGTCCGTATGCTGGATAAGGGTTCAGCCGAAGCCGACTGGTCCGGCGCGTCCTAGCCGATATCGCTTCGAACCTTCAAGTTTTGCGCCCTTTCGTGCCGTCAGGGCCGCGCGAAGGCGGCGCGCTCGCGCTCGCAGGCGTTTCGCGCACAGCAACCCTCCACATGGTCGTTCACGAAGCCCATGGACTGCATGAAGGCGTAGGCCGTGGTGGGGCCGACGAAGCGAAAGGCCCGCGCGCGCAGCGCCTTGGACAGGCGGCGCGAGGCCGCGGTCTCTGGGTTGCCGCGAAGGTAGTCGGCGTCCACCACGTCCGGTCGCTCCTCGGGCGAGGGCTCGAAGCTCCACAGGAAGGCGGCGAGCGAGCGTCCCGTTTCCTCGCGCAAGGCGAGGACCGCCCGCGCGTTGCCGATCGCGGCCTCGATCTTGCCCCGGTGGCGGATCACGCCGGCATCCTCGAGCATGGAGGCGACGTCGGCCTCGTCCATGGCGGCGACGCGCTCGATCTCGAAGCCGTGGAAGCGCTCGCGGAACCGCTCGCGCTTGCGCAGGATCGTGATCCAGGAGAGCCCGGCCTGGAAGCCTTCGAGGCAGAGCTTCTCGAACAGGCGCCGGTCGTCCTGCGTCGGGCGGCCCCATTCCTGGTCGTGGTAGCGGACGTAGAGCGGGTCGCTTCCCGCCCAGGCGCAGCGCGGCCGCCCGTCATCCCCATCCTGCTCCATCGCCCGTTCCCTCGCCTCGTGCCCTGCGACTTGGTGGCGCCATCGTGGGCCGGAAGGCAAGTCTTCGCGTGGACGAAGCTAGGACCTCCTTGCGGCGCGCGCGCGGGTTGCCGACAACACGCGGCGGGGCGGAGACGGCAGGCAGGGGGACGGGACCATGAGGCGAGCGGTTCGGGCGCTGGCGGCGCTGCTGATCCTTCTCCCGGCCGTCTCGCCGGGACGGGCCGCGTCGCTGCCGGGAGCGGCGGAGATGATTCGCGGCTTCGAGAAGGTGGTGTTCGGCGCCGAGTACACGGGCGCCTTTTCCGACTCGAGCTACGTCAAGAAGTTCGTCGTCCCCGTGCGCGTGACGATCGAGGCCCGGGCCGCCGCGGACCGCTCGGCGGCGGTGCGCGCCTTCGTGCGCCAGGCGGGCCGCTCGATCCGGGGCCTCGACATCGCCATGGCGGGGCGCGGCGGTGCGTCCAACTTCACGGTGCATGTGGTGGACCGCAGGGCCTATGCCGAGACGGTTCGCCGGATCTACGGCAACCCGCTCATGGCGACGCCGGGCAACTGCATCGTGCGCACGCTCTACGGGCGGGACGGGATCACGCGATCCGACGCCGTTCTCGTCTCGGACGAGGGCGACGCCCTGTTCCGGCGCTGCCTCGTGGAGGAGATCCTGCAGGGGCTGGGTCCGCTCAACGACAACAGCGAGGCGCCCGAGAGCGTCTTCAACGACACCTCGCGCCTGACGAGCTTCACGCCCTACGACCGCCTGATCCTCAACATGCTCTACGACGCTCGCCTGCGGCCCGGCCTCTCGCAGGCGCAGGCGGCCCCGCTCCTGCCCGCGATCCAGCGAGACGCCCGGCGCCGCCTGCCGCGCTGACGGCTCCGCGAACGGCGCCTTAACCATCCCGCCAGAGCGGGCGGGAGAGCGCGGCGCCCGTTCACCATTCGATGGGGGCCGGGGCCCCATCGTCGCGCGATCGAAAGCCCGCGTCCTCGAAGCGGGCCCGTTCCCCGGAGGTCTCGCCCGATGCGCCGGATTGCGCCCCTTGCCCTCGCTCTTCTCGCCGCCCTGCCGACGCTCGCCTCGGCCCGCGACCGCCAGCCGCTCTTCGTGCCGCGCGACCAGGCGGCCGAGGCCGTTCGCCAGCTCTCGCCCGGCAGCGGCGTCGTGCCGGGCCCGGCCCGCCAGCGCGTCGCGCAGCCCTACCCGGCCGGCGCGGTGGTGTTTCGCGGCAGCGTGCCGGTCGGCATCGTGCGCGGCGACACCGGCACCGTCGAGCCGCTCGGCTCCTATCACGAGGAGCGGCGCGTGATGGGCGTCTTCGGCGGTCCGCAGGCGCCCGCGCGCCGCGCAGCCGCATCCGCCCCGACGCTCGCCGCCTTCGCCGCCCCGCGCGGCGCCGTGCGCCAGACCCGCCCGCCGGAGATGGACCCCGCCTTCCTGCCCCGGACCGTGCGCTTCGAGCGCGGCTACGCGCCCGGCACCATCGTGATCGATACGCGCGAGCGCTTCCTCTACCATGTGGAGGCCGGCGGCCAGGCCCGACGCTACGGCGTGGGCGTCGGCAAGGACGGCTTCGGCTGGCGCGGCACGCACGACATCACGCGCAAGGCCGAGTGGCCGACCTGGACGCCGCCCGCAGAGATGGTGGCGCGCGAGCGCCTCAAGGGCCGCATCCTGCCCGCCCGCATGGAAGGGGGCGAGGCCAACCCGCTCGGCGCCCGCGCCCTGTACCTCGGCTCGACCCTCTACCGCATCCACGGCACCAACCAGCCCTGGACCATCGGCCAGCGCGTGTCGTCGGGCTGCATCCGCATGCGCAACGAGGACGTGATCGAACTTTACGAGAGCGTGCCGGTCGGCACGCGTGTCGTTGTGCTCTGACGGCAACATAGGGTTGCAAATCGGTAAGCATAAGGCTCGCGAAAGATCGCCGGGATCGACCGGCGACTTGCGTTCGTCCCCGCTCTCTCCATCCTTTCCCCAACAGCCTGTTTCAAGGACGGTTTTCCCATGAAGTCACCCCTTTTCGCGGCGCTTCTCGCCGCGGCCACGCTGGTGGGCGTCGGCGCGGCCGAGGCGCAACAGGTGCGCTACTACGACTACAGCACGGGATCGTGGGTGCGCTCGGGAGACCGCGCCACGATCCGTTCCGGCGGCCCCGCCGAGCCGCAGGTCCGCCGCGGCGTGACGCGTCAGCCCCAGGCCATGCGCAAGGTCGATCCGCGCTTCATGCGCCAGCCCGTCCGCATCTCCACCAAGGAGAAGGCCGGCACGATCATCATCGATACGGACCGCAAGTTCCTTTATCTCGTCGGAGACGGCGGCGCGGCGATGCGCTACGGCGTGGGCGTGGGCAAGGAGGGCTTCGCCTGGGGCGGCCAGATGAAGATCGGCCGCAAGGCCGAATGGCCGACCTGGACGCCGCCGGCCGAGATGGTGCGCCGCGAGCGCGCCAAGGGCCACATCCTGCCGGCCTCGATGGAGGGCGGACCCGAGAACCCGCTCGGCGCGCGCGCCATGTATCTCTACCGCGACGGCCGCGACTCCATGTTCCGCATCCACGGCACCAACCAGCCCTGGACCATCGGCCTCAACATGTCGTCGGGCTGCATCCGCATGATGAACGAGGACGTGACCGACCTCTACGAGCGCGTCGGCCCCGGCACCCGGGTCGTGGTTCTCGCGCCCGGCTCGTCCGGCTCGCAGAAGGTCTATGCCGAGACGGGAACGACGCGTCAGGCCCGGGCCGGCCGCCCGCTGCTGGCCTCGATCTTCGGCGGCTGAACGCCCGCCCACCGATCCGAAAGGCCCGCTCCGGCGGGCCTTTTTCGTTTATTCGGCGGCCTCGCGCACGGGCAGGGCCGGAAATTCCCGCCCCGCCAGCTTCCCCGGCTTCGGGCCGCCGAAGGCCCAGTCGAGAAGCTCCACCGTGTGGACCACGGGAATGGCGGTCGCCGAGCCGATCTGCGTCATGCAGCCGATATTGCCGGTGGCGACGATCTCGGGCGCGACGCGCTCGATGTTGGCGACCTTGCGGTCGCGCAGCTGCGCCGAGATCTCGGGCTGGAGGATGTTGTAGGTTCCCGCCGAGCCGCAGCACAGGTGCCCCTCCGGCACGTCGCGCACCGTGAAGCCGGCCTGCGCGAGAAGCGTCCTGGGCTCGCGGGTGACACGCTGGCCGTGCTGCATCGAGCAGGCGGAATGATAGGCGACCACGGCGTCGACGGGGTGGGCGGGCAGCGGCAGATCGAGCGTGCTCAGGAACTCCGTCACGTCCCTGGCGAGGGCGGAGACGCGGGCGGCGCGCTCGGCATAGGCCGGGTCGAGGCGCAGCATGTGGCCGTAGTCCTTGACCGTGGTGCCGCAGCCCGACGTCGTGACGAGGATGGCGTCGAGCCCCCGCCCCTCGATCTCGCGGCTCCAGGCATCGACATTCGCCCGCGCGAAGCGAAGCGCCGAGGCTTCCTTTCCCATGTGATGGGTCAGCGCCCCGCAGCAGCCCTCGCCACCCGCCATGACCACCTCGACGCCGAGGCGCCCGAGCAGGCGCACGGCGGCCTCGTTGATCGCGGGATCGAGCACGCGCTGCGCGCAGCCGCGCAGGATCGCGACGCGCTTCACCGCTTGGGTCCCGGCGTCCCGCGTGCCGTCGCGGTCGTTGCCGGAGGCCGCCGGCACGCGGGCCGGCGCCAGCCGCAGCATGGCGGCGAGCGGGCGCAAGGGGGGCACCTTGTCGAGGACGGGCGCGAACGGGCGCGCGAGGCGCGCGGCCGCAAGGCTCAGGCGGAAGCGCCGGGGATAGGGCAGGACGGCGGCCAGCAGCCCCCGGATCAGCCGGTCGCCGAGCGGCCGGCGATAGGTGCGCTCGATATGGGCGCGCGCATGGTCGACGAGATGCATGTAGTTCACGCCCGAGGGGCAGGTCGTCATGCAGGCGAGGCAGGACAGGCAGCGGTCGATGTGGGTGACGGTCTTCTCGTCCGCCGGCCGCCCCGTCTCCAGCATCTCCTTGACGAGGTAGATGCGCCCGCGCGGGCTGTCGAGCTCGTTGCCGAGCGTGACGTAGGTCGGGCAGGTCGCCGTGCAGAAGCCGCAATGCACGCACTTGCGGATGATGCCCTCCGAATGCGCCGTCTCGGGATCGCGAAGGGCTTCCGGTGTGAAATGGGTCTGCATGGATGGATCGTTCCTACCCCATCCGGCCCGGGTTGAGCACGCCGGCCGGATCGAACTGGTTCTTGAGCCTTGCGGAAAGGGCGGCGAGCGCGGGGGGCTGCGGTTGGAAGACGGGGGTCGCCGTGCGCTCGGGCACGCTCGCGCGAACCAGCGTCGCGTGGCCGCCGCCATGGGCCGCGACGAGCGAGCGCACGAGCGCTTCCTCCGCGCCCGCCTCCATGCGCAGCCACACGAGGCCGCCCTGCCAGTCGTAGAAGGCGTCCGCCCCCGCCCCCATGCGCAGGGCCATGACGAAGGCGGGACCGCGCGTCGGAGCCAGCGACACGCGCCAGACCGGCCGCTCGGTGCCGTCGGCAAAGGGCCTCGCGTCGCGCACGTCGCGCCAGAAGCGGACCGACGCCTCGCCCTCCAGCCGCTCCAGGGGCCCCAGGCGCTCCAGCCCGCGCGCGAGATGGTCGGCCCTGGCGGCGACGGACGGGCCGATGCCCTCGAGGCGGATCGCGGTCGCGGGCGCCTTGCCGAGCGCGCCGTCCGCGACGCGGCCGGCGACATCGTAGGGCAGGTGCGCGGCGCCCGACGCCTCCGCCGAGGAGCCCATGGCGCCCGCCATCGCGCCCGCCGCGCGCTCGTCGTCGAGCCCGCGCAGGAGAAGCGTCGTCTCGGTGGCGCTGGCGGGCAGGACCTTGAGCGTGATCTCGGCGAGAACCGCGAGCGTGCCGAACGAGCCGGCCATGCCCTTGGACAGGTCGTAGCCCGTGACGTTCTTCACGACGCGCCCGCCGCTACGGAACTCCTCGCCCCGGCCCGACACGGCGCGGATGCCGAGCACGTGGTCGCGCGCCGCCCCCGCCTTGATGCGGCGCGGCCCCGACAGGTTGCAGGCCATGAGCCCGCCCAGCGTGCCCCCGCCCGCCGGCCGCCCGTGGAGCGGCCCGTAGTCGATCGGCTCGAAGTCGAGGCGTTGGCCGCGGCCGGCCAGGAGGGTCTCGATCTCGGCAAGCGGCGTTCCGGCCCGCGCCGAAAGGACGAGTTCCTCCGGCTCGTAGAAGAGGATGCCCGAAAGCCCGGCGGTGGAGAGGGTGCGGGCCGCCTGGACGGGCTTGCCGAGGCCGCTCTTGGAGCCGGTGCCCTCGACGAGAAGCGGCGCGCCGCTCGCCACGGCGTCGGCCACGATCTCGCGCATGCCCTCCACGGTGTCGGGCTCCAGCCGCTCGGTCGGGCGTGTTTCCGCGATCGCGCTCAACGGTCAGAACCGGGGCAGTTCGGGAAAGGGCAGCTTCCCCTTGTGGACGTGGAGGCGGCCGAGCTCGGCGCAGCGGTGCAGCACGGGAAAGACCTTGCCGGGGTTGAGGAGGTGTTCGGCGTCGAAGGCGCACTTGACGCGGATCTGGTGCTTGAGGTCGTCCTCGCCGAACATCTCGGGCATGAGGTCGCGCTTCTCGATGCCGACCCCGTGCTCGCCGGTGAGGACGCCGCCGACCTTCACGCACAGGCGCAGGATGTCGGCCCCGAAATCCTCGGCGCGCTGCAGCTCGTCGTCCTTGGAGGCGTCGTAGAGGATCAGCGGGTGGAGGTTGCCGTCGCCGGCATGGAAGACGTTGGCGACGGCGAGCCCGTAGCGCTCCGACAGCGCCTTCATGCCGGCGAGAACCCGCGGCAGCTCGCGGCGCGGGATGGTGCCGTCCATGCAGAGATAGTCGGGCGAGATGCGCCCGACCGCCGGAAAGGCCGCCTTGCGTCCCGCCCAGAAGCTGAGGCGCTCGGCGTCGGACTGCGAGACGCGCGCGGTGGTGGCGCCGTTCGCGCTCGCGATCGCCTCCACCTCGGCCAGGAGATGGTCGACCTCGACGCGCGGCCCGTCGAGTTCGACGATCAGGAGCGCTTCGACGTCGCGCGGATAGCCGGCGTGGACGAAGTCCTCCGCCGCGTGGATCGCGGGTCGGTCCATCATCTCCATGCCGCCGGGAATGATGCCGCGCGCGATGATCGCGGCCACGCACTTGCCCGCCTGCTCGCTCGTGGGAAAGCCGATCAGCACCGCGCGCGCCGTCTCGGGCGCCTGGAGGACGCGCACCGTCACCTCGGTCACGACGCCGAGCAGGCCTTCCGAGCCGGTGACGAGTCCGAGAAGGTCGTAGCCCTCTGCATCGAGGTGCTTGCCCCCTAAGCGCACCACCTCGCCCTCCATCGTGACGAGCTCGACGCCCAGGACGTTGTTGGCGGTGAGGCCGTATTTCAGGCAGTGGACCCCGCCCGAATTCTCCGCGACGTTGCCGCCGATCGAGCAGGCGATCTGCGAGGACGGGTCGGGCGCGTAGTAGAAGCCGGCCTGTTCCACCGCGCGCGTGATGCCGAGATTGGTGACGCCCGGCTGCGCCACGACGCAGCGGTTGTCGAGGTCGACCTCGAGGATGCGGTTGAAGCGCGACAGGACGAGCAGCACGCCGTCCTCCAGCGGCAGCGAGCCGCCCGAGAGCGAGGTGCCCGAGCCGCGCGGCACGACCGGCACGCGGTTCTCGAAGCACCAGCGCAGGATCGCCTGCACCTGTGGAACGGTTTCCGGCAGCACCACGCAGAGCGGCATCTGGCGGTAGGCGGTGAGCGCATCGGTCTCGAAGACCCGCATCTCGACCGGCTCGGCGACGACCCCCTCGCCGGGCACGATGCGGCGCATGGCCTCGGCGATCTCGGCACGGCGCGCCAGGATCGCCGGATCGGGCTTGGGCATGGCGATGGTCATGAGCGGCCTCCCGGGATCGTTCGAGGCGATCCTAGCGCGGGGAAGCCGGGGATGCGAAGCCGCAAATGGTCCTGAGGGGCGGCCGGTCCTCAGGACGCCGGGGCGAAGCGGGCGTCCCAGCGCCGCGCGAAGGGCGTGACGGCGAACCAGATCAGCGCGGTCACGGCGAAGGAGGCGTAGGCATCCACGGCGTAGTGCCAGCCGAGATGGATGGAGCCGAGGAAGACGAGGATCATGTGCACGACCAGCCAAGGCCTCAGCCGGGGATGAAGGTCGCGCGCGGCCAGGACCATCAGGAGCGCCATGGCGTTGTGCAGGCTCGGCATGGCCGAGATGCCGAAATCTCCGCTTCCGCTTCGGTAGTCCGCCCACAGCATGTCCTGCACGTCGAGCGCCCAGAGAGGGAACCGGGTCCCGGCCTCGTGCAGGTAGGCCATCAGCCCCGCATAGGGGTTTTCGCCCGCGGCCACGAAGCCGAAATAGCAGGGACCGGCCGACGAGAAGACGAGCGCGAGAAGGCTGCCGGCGACCATCCAGGTCAGGAAGAAGGCGAGGAAGAAGCGGGTACGCCCGCGCTCGCCGGCCGGCCTCACCGCGAAGGCGAAGAACATGCACCACATGAAGAAGAACCACATGTTGTAGTTCACGTTGATCACGAACGTGACCAGCGGCCAGCCGAGAACCGGCTGAAGCCATTCCCAGGGCTGGCGGCCGAAATGCAGGGTCCGGTCCATCTCGGCGAAGGCGGCGTCCCAGTGGAAGCCGCCCGCCAAGGCCGGAATGCCACCCTTGAACTGGGTGAAGCAGAAGATGAAGACCGAAGTGGTGAAGGCCAGGGGGATCCAGCGCGACCACAGGCCAGACCGCAATCCCTCGCCGGCATCGGCGGCGAGTTGCCGGATCGGGCTGACGGGGTGGAGCCGCGTGACATAGACCACCAGGCGCAGGACGACGGCGGTCGCGAGGAACAGGGCGACGAACTGGACGCCCTGCTCGGCCAGCGGCCTCATCCAGTCGAGCAAGCGGGCGCCGATCAGGGGCCAGACGATCGCGGCATAGGACAGAATCAGGACGTGGATGGGTGCGTCGCGCCGCAGGTCCGCGCGCAGGAGGTTTCGCTCCAGACGAAATCCGGCGTTTCCGCCGAGGGTCGGGGCTGAGGACGCTGGCATCATGGTCGTGGCGCCTTCCGGACCGAGCGGGCAACGCGGCGACCTTTCCACGGCGGGTCTCAAGAAAGTGTTCGCGACCCTTACGATATCGCGAACACGTTCGCTTGTTCTCAGTTCTGAACGGCCTGGACCGATCCGCCGTCGACGCGGATGTTGGAGCCGTTGATGAAGGAGGCGCGATCCGAGACCAGGAGCGCGATGGCGGCCGCCACCTCGTCGGCCTCGCCGCGACGCTTCTGGACGATGCCGGGCCGCTCCTCCTCCAGGAAGGTGCGGATCGCCTCGTCGAAGGAGACGCCCTTTTCCTTGGCGCGCTTGTGCATCATCTCGTCGGTCATGTCGGTGGCGATGAAGGCGGGCGAGACCGTGTTGCACAGGACGCCGTCGGCCGCCGCACGGTAGGACAGGCCCTTCACGAAGGCGGCGAGCGCGGCCTTGGCGGTGTTGTAGGTCGCCTCCTCCCAGTAGGGCTGGGTGGCGTTCTCCGAGACCACCGCGACGAAGCGGCCCCAGCCGCCTTTCTTCATCAGGGGAAGCGTGGCGCGCGCCACGCGCACCGCGGAAAGGAAGTCGTTCTGGTAGGCTTCGAGATAGTCCTCGTCGCGCATCTCCAGCGGGTCGCCCTTGCTCCCCGTGATGCCGCTCGTGTGGATCGCGATGTCGACCGTGCCGAAGCGCTCCACCGCCTGCCGCACCACGGCGTCGACCTCGGCGCCCAAGGTCATGTCGGCGCCCACCGCGAAGGCCTCGGTGCCGAGTTGCAGCACCTCCTCCTCGATGCCCTTGACGTCCTTGTCGGTGAGGACGAGGCGCACGCCCTCGTCGGCGAGAATCTTGGCGACCGCCCAGCCCATGCCGCCCGACGCGCCCGTGATGAGGGCGGTGCGTCCCTTGATGCGTAGATCCATTCGTCCGGTTCCCGTGTCCCTGCCCGTCGCCCGGCCGCGCGAGGCCCATGGCGCGCTCCCTGGAAAGCGGGCGCGCCGCCCCTAGAAAAGCGGTCGTGCGGGCGGTACCCCCGATGGGCACCGCGTCGCGGTTCGCGGGCGCAACGGGAGCGCCGCCCAAAGGTTTCCCGGCAGCTGGCGAGACGAAATGCCCGACTACGAATTCAGGGGAACGCGCCTCTTCCTCGAGGCGGACCTCGCGGCCGGGGCCGAGGTCGAGGCGGATGCGGACCAGACCAACTACCTCCTGAACGTCCTGCGCCTGGAGGACGGCGCGGGGATCCTCGTCTTCAACGGGCGCGAGGGCGAATGGCGTGCCCGGCTGCGCCGCGAGGGCAAGCGGCGCTTGCGGGTCGTGGTCGAGGCGCCGACCCGCCCCCAGCCCGCGGCGCCCGACCTCGTCTACCTCTTCGCGCCCCTGAAGTCGGCTCGCCTCGACTACACGATCCAGAAGGCCGTGGAGATGGGGGCGGGCCTCCTCCAGCCGGTTCAGACGCAGCACACGCAGGCGCCGCGCTTCAACGCCGAGCGAGCGCGCGCCAACGCCGTCGAGGCCGCCGAGCAGTGCGGCGTCCTCCATGTGCCGGAATGCCGCGAGATGCGGCGGCTCGACGCGGTGCTGGCGCAGTGGGACGCGTCGCGAACGCTCCTGTTCTGCGACGAGCGGGCGGCGAGCGCCTCGCCGCTCGACCTTCTCGCTCCGCTCGCGGGCCGGCCGCTCGCGCTCCTGATCGGCCCCGAGGGCGGGTTCTCGGACGGGGAACGGGCCATGCTTCTCGCCCTTCCCTTCACGCGCGCCATCTCGCTCGGGCCCCGCATCCTGCGGGCGGACACGGCGGCGGTGGCCGCGCTCGCCGTGGTGCAGGCGGCGGCCGGCGACTGGCGAGACGGCTGACCCCCATGCGCGACCGCACCGTTCGGCGGACCGGCCCTTGCGCGAGGGGCGGAATCGCCGCAGACACCCATTCCGCCGTCCGGCTCCGCCGGCGCTGACCTCGACAGTTCTTCCGGCCGGAGCTTCCCATGGCGCGCGACACCAGCGACCTGACGCCCATCCAAGCGATCGACGAGCTCGTCGAGCATATCCGCTCGGGCGAGCGGCCGCCGTCCGAGTTCCGGATCGGCACGGAGCACGAGAAGTTCCCGTTCCGGCCCGCCGACCTTTCGCCCGTTCCCTACGAGGGCGAGGCCGGCATCCGGGCGCTTTTGGAGGGGATGCAGGCGGAGACCGGCTGGGAGCCGATCCTCGACGAGGGGCGCATCATCGGCCTGGCCGGCGGCGCGGGCGAGGGCGCGATCTCGCTGGAGCCGGGCGGCCAGTTCGAGTTGTCGGGCGCCCCGCTGGAGACGATCCACGAGACCTGTGCGGAATCGAACCGGCACCTTGCCCAGGCGCGACGCGTCGCCGAGCCGCTCGGCATGCACTTCCTCGGCCTCGGCTCCAGCCCGCTCTGGCGTCTCGACGAGACGCCGCGCATGCCCAAGTCGCGCTACGCCATCATGGAGCGCTACATGCCGCGCGTCGGCACGCGCGGGCTCGACATGATGTTCCGCACCACCACGATCCAGGTGAATCTCGACTTCTCCTCGGAGCGCGACATGGCGCGCAAGATGGCGGTCTCGCTGCGCCTGCAGCCCGTCGCCTCGGCGCTGTTCGCCAACTCCCCCTTCACCGACGGCGCGCCCAACGGCGAGCAGTCGTGGCGCTGCGGCGTGTGGCGCGACGTCGACAACCAGCGCTCGGGCCTGCTTCCGGCCGCGTTCGAGCCTGGCTTCGGCTACCGCGACTACGTGGACTGGGCGCTTGACGTGCCGATGTACTTCGTGACGCGCGAGGGGCGCTACCACGACTGCACCGACATCACCTTCCGCCAGTTCCTCGACGGGGCGGGACAGGGCCGCTTCCCCCATCCCGAGCCGACGCACGGCGACTGGACCAACCATCTCTCCACGCTCTTCCCGGACGTGCGCCTCAAGCGCTTCCTGGAGATGCGCGGCGCCGACGGCGGCCCCTGGCGCGACATCTGCGCCCTGCCGGCCTTCTGGGTCGGCCTTCTCTACGACGAGGACGCGCTGGCGGAGGCCGAGGCGATGACGCGGGACTGGGGCTTCGAGGAGGTGGCGGCGCTGCGCGCGGCGGTGCCCGAAAAGGGGCTGGACGCCCCCTTCCGCGCCGGCACGGCGCTGGATCTGGCGCGCCGGGCGCTCGCCATCTCGCGCGGCGGTCTCGAGCGGCGCAAGCGGCTTAACGCCGAAGGGCTCGACGAGACGATCTTCCTCGGGCCGCTCGAGGACACGGCCGCGCGCGGGACGACGCCCGCGCAGGAGCTCCTGCGCCGGTTCGAGGGGCCCTGGGAGCGGCGCATGGAACCCCTGTTCCGCCACCTCACCTACTGATCGGCGGCCGTCCCGCCATCTGATCCGCCATTCGCCCTTGGCAGCGGGCCGTGCTTGGCCCCACACTCGGCTTCCACCATGCAGGGAGGCCCCGAGACCCATGCCCGACTTCTTCGACTGGCTGAGCGCCGCCGACGCGGGACAGGCGACCGACCGCCTGGCGGAGCGCTTCCGGCTGAGCCAGGAGGAGATGCGCGCCACGACCGACGCGCTGGTGCCCGCCTTCATGCTGGGCCTGCGCCGCGCCATGGGCGATCCGGAGGCCTGGGCCGGCGTCACGCAGGCGGCCCAGGCCTTCGTGCCGGGCACGGGCGCCCTTCCTTCCGCGGCCGACGGCCGGCGCCTCCTCGACGCCCTGTTCGGCTCCGAGCTTTCGGAAGCGGTGGCGCGGCGCGTTTCCGCCCTGACCGGCCAGACGCCGGACGCCATCCAGACCATGATGCCCGCGCTCGGCGCGCTGACGATCCAGTCCATGCTTGGCATGGCGGGCCGCCATTACCCGACCGACAACGCGGGACAGGCGCTGGCCGAGGCGCTGAAGCGCTCGGCGGCGGCGGTGGAAGCCTTCAACCGGCCCTCGGGAAGCCAGCCCGCCGCCGGCACCATGCCCTTCTTCGCCGATGCGATGCGCATGGGGCTTCCCTGGATGAGCTGGCCGGGCATGGCGGGCGGCGGCGGCGCGCCGCCGGCCGACCCCTTCGCCATGTTCGCGGGCCTGTTCCAGCCTCCCCTGCCCAAGGGCCGGCCCGAATCGCCCCCGCCGCGCGCCGCCTCCCCGTCCCCGTCCTCGTTCTGGGACATGATGTCGGACGCCCAGGCCGCGCAGGCCGAGGCGGTGCGCGAGATGATGGCTCTCTTCCAGCGCTTCGAGAAGTCATCCAAGACTTGATGGGAACCGGCGCCCGCCCGGTCAACGAAAGTTTCGGCTCCGGCCCCATGGAGTGAAGGCAAGCCAGACCCTATACTGCGACCCACTGAAACAGGGGGCCGCAGTCGTCCCCACGGACACCGGATGCTGATCTTCAACCTTCTGATCGTCGTTTTCCTGATTCTTCTGAACGGGTTCTTTGCAATGTCGGAACTGGCGGTGGTTTCCTCCCGCCGCATCCGGCTCCAGCAGATGGCGCAGAACGGGCGGAGAGGGGCGAACGCCGCCCTGAAGCTGGTGGAGGATCCCACCGGCTTCCTGTCCACGGTCCAGATCGGCATCACGCTCGTCGGCATCTTCGCCGGCGCCTACGGCGGCTCGGTCTTCTCGGATCCGGTCGCCGGCCTTCTCCGGTCGGCGGGCGTTCCCGCCACCTCGGCGGAGACCGTCGCCTTCACGCTGGTGGTGGTGCTCATCACCTACTTCTCGCTGATCCTCGGCGAGCTCGTTCCCAAGCGCTTCGCGCTCGCCCATCCCGAGGGCATCGCCTGCTTCGTCGCGCCCTTCATGCGCTTCCTGTCGGTGATCGGCGCGCCGGTCGTGTGGTTCCTGCGCGTGTCCACCGAGGCCGTCGGCAAGCTCGTGGGCGCCAACGCCGCCACCGAGAACTCGGTCACCGAGGAGGAGGTCAAGGCGATGATCGCCGAGGGCACCGAATCGGGCGTCTTCGAGGAGAAGGAGCGCGAGATGCTGGAAGGCGTCCTGCGCATCGCCGACCGCAACGCGCGCTCCATCATGGTGCCGCGCCCGGACGTCTCATGGGTCTCGCTCGCCGACGACCCGATCGCGATCCTCGACGAGATCCATACGAGCGGCCACTCGCGCTTTCCGGTTGCCAACGAGGACATCGACGACCTGGTGGGCGTCGTCCAGGCCAAGGAACTGCTCGACCAGTACCGGCGCACGGGCTCGATCGACATCCGCGCCGCGGTGCGCGAGCCGCTCTACGTCAACGAGACCATGCCCGTGCTCAAGCTTCTGGAGCGCTTCCGCACGGCCAACATCCACATGGCGATCGTGCTCGACGAGTACGGCTCCTTCGAGGGCCTGGTGACGCCGACCGACATCCTGGCCGCCATCTCGGGCGCGCTGCCCGAGGGTTCGGACGACGAATACGCCGTGACGCGCCGCGAGGACGGCTCCTACCTCATCGACGGCGGCATGCCGATCGACGACGTCGAGCGCGCGCTCGGCAACGCCAACCTGCCCGAGGAGCGCGACTACGAGACGCTGGCGGGCTTCATCCTCGACCAGTTCGGCCACATTCCCGAGGCCGGCGAGGCAATCCGCTACGGCCACTGGCGCTTCGAGGTCGTGGACCTCGACGGCCGGCGCATCGACAAGGTGCTGGCGACCTACACCGACACGCAGGCCGCCGAGACCGTGTCGGAAGAGGCCTGACGGCCTCGCCATCCACATGCGAGGAGGCCCGCGCCGGTTCACCCGGCGCGGGCCTCCTCGCATCGGACCCCTTGTCTCAGGGCCGGCGGACGGGCCGGATCGATGCCCGGTGCTTTCGCGCGCTCATCGCCATGCGCAGCGTCGGGTCGTCGCGCCAGTCCGCGTTCAGCGCCGCGTGGACGTCGTCGCGCTTCAGGCCGATGTCGGTCAGGAGGTAGTCCGGCAGTTCCGCCACGCGGTAGGCCGCGCGCCGGTTGAGAAGGGTGCGGGCCATAGCGCGGGCGACCTGGACGAGGGTGGCGGGCGCGCGCAGCAGCGCGGCGAGGGAAAGCTCGGAAGCGGACGAGACGAGCGACATGGCCTTGGTTCTCCTTGGGCCGGATGAAACGGGACCGTCTTCGGCAGAGCTTCGCCGGTCCGCCCGGACGGGAGATCCGGGAGGTCGGGAGAAGCCGCGTCGGTTGGGCTGATCCTGAGATAGAAGCGCTTGACGGATAAGACCAACGAATGTTTGGAATGGTCCCCATCAGATACCGTGATGGATGAACCGCCATGGCGACGCCCCTCGATCTCGACCAGCTCCGCACCTTCGTGGCGATCGTCGACGCCGGGTCCTTCACCCGCGCCGCCGAGGAGGTGTTCAAGACGCAAAGCGCCGTTTCCATGCAGGTGCGCCGCCTGGAGGAGCGCCTGGGCACCGAGCTCTTCGAGCGCTCGGGGCGGCAGGTGAAGCTGACCGAGGCCGGCGCGCGGCTCCTCGGCTACGCCCGGCGCATGCTGGTTCTCAGCCAGGAGACGCTGTCGGCCTTCGACGAGGAGACGATCGAGGGCCACGTGCGCATCGGCCTGCCGGACGACTATGCCGAGCGCTTCCTGCCCGAGATCATGGCACGCTTCGTGCGCTCCAACCCGCGCGTCGAGCTGCAGATCGCCTGCGAGACGACGACGAGCCTGATCGAGCATGTCGAGAAGGGCCATCTGGACGTGGCGCTGGTCTGCCCGACGCGCACCAACGCCTGGTCGGAGATCGTGCGCACCGAGCCGCTGCACTTCGTCACCTCCGCCGCCCATTCCACCCACGAGGAGCCGGTGCTGCCGCTCGCCATCGGCCGCGTGGACTGCGCTTGGCGGCAGGAGGGCATCGCGGCGCTGAACCGGATCGGCCGGCCGCACCGCATCCTCTTCACCTCCTGGTCGGCGCAGATCGTGACCTCCGCCGTCCTGGCGGGGCTGGCCGTCAGCGTCCTGCCGGAATGCGCGCTGCGCCCCGGCATGCGGGTGCTCGGCGAGGCGGACGGCTTCCCGGCCCTGCCCGACGCGCAGATCGCGGTGATGCTGGGCCGCAACGCCGGCTCGCCGGCGGCCGCCGCCCTCGTCGACCATATCCGCGCCTCGCTGCGCAACCTCGTGACCGAGCCCGGCCAGCCCATGCCGCGCCTGTCGGCCTCGCTCGCCGCCCGCAATGCGGCGCGGCCGCGCGCGGAGGCCGCCGCATGGTGAGCGCCCGCACCTCGGCCCGCGCGGCCCCGGCCGAGGCCGCCGCTGGCACGAACGCCGCCGAATACACGGTCTCGGAAATCTCGGGCGCGCTCAAGCGCACGGTCGAGGACGCCTTCGGCCACGTGCGCGTGCGCGGCGAGATCTCGGGCTATCGCGGCCCCCATTCCTCGGGCCACGCCTATTTCGCACTCAAGGACGACAAGTCGCGCCTCGAGGCCGTGATCTGGCGCGGCTCCATGGCGAAGATCGCCTTCAAGCCCGAGGAGGGGCTGGAGGTCATCGCGACCGGCAAGCTCACGACCTTCCCCGGCTCGTCCAAGTACCAGATCGTGATCGAGCAGATGGAGCCGGCGGGCGCCGGCGCCCTGATGGCGCTTCTCAACGAGCGGCGCTTGAAGATGGAAGCGGAAGGGCTGTTCGCGCAGGCGCGCAAGCGCCCCCTCCCCTTCCTGCCGCGCGTGATCGGCATCGTCACCTCGCCGACCGGCGCCGTGATCCGCGACATCCGCCACCGCATCTCCGACCGCTTCCCCCTTCATCTCCTGGTCTGGCCGGTGCGGGTGCAGGGCGAGACCTGCGGCGCGGAGGTCTCGGCCGCGATCGAGGGCTTCAACGCGATCGAGCCGGGCGGCGCCATCCCGCGCCCCGACCTCCTGATCGTGGCGCGCGGCGGCGGCTCGCTCGAGGACCTCTGGGGCTTCAACGACGAGAGCGTGGTGCGCGCGGCCGCCGCGAGCGGGATCCCGCTCATCTCGGCGGTCGGCCACGAGACGGACTGGACCCTGATCGACCACGCCGCCGACCGGCGGGCGCCGACGCCGACGGGCGCCGCCGAGATGGCGGTGCCGGTGCGCGCCGACCTCGTGGCGACGCTGGCGGCCATCGCCGCGCGCTCGGGCGCGGCCGTCTCGCGCACGCTTCAGGGCG
>NZ_BBWK01000018.1 GCF_001463765.1 Aureimonas sp. AU4
CCCTAACATTGGTATGCTGGCCGATCGCGTCTTCGAAGAAGGCGAACTCTTTGTTTCGGTAGCCGGTCAAATCGCCATTTCGTACCGCCTTCCCAAGGTCCCCAAACGTTCCAAAGCCCACGGGCACGTCTTGTGCCATAGCGATAGCATCACCGGTCCAGATCGAGCTCGAGGGCACGTTGATGATAAAATTCGGCTTCGTTGCCATCGCTAGGACAGGAGCAACGTCCGCCGCTTCCACCATCGGTTTGGCACCGATTACGGCCACGGTGCCGGTATTGCCCTTACCATCATCGATTTTCAGGAAATCCTCTGCCGTCCGCCCGACTACTTTGTAGCCCGATTGATCATCGACGTGGGCCTCGACCCAATCTGTAACAGTGCTGGCCACGTTCATTTCTCCAAAATAGTCTGCATGCCCGCCGGGAAGCGGCTTGCATCTTCATTTGCGCCGCCGATGTGGACAGCCTCGAGGTCGTCGATGTGCTGGCGGAACGCCTCGACGGTTTTGAGTTCCTCTCCGGAGAGCAGGTGCTGGTTCGCGTCGAGCTGGGCCAGCACGCGGTTGTTGTTGGGCAGGATCCCGGTGAGCATCTTGCGGCGCCACGTTTGGGCAGCTCCGCTCTCCGGATTGCGCGCAGCCTCAATGTGAGGACCATACTGACTGAAGATCGCATGGTTCTTGGCCAGCAGCGGAGCGATCGCTTCGCGGGCAGCGACACGATCGGGGAACTTCGTGACACCAAACACCGCCGCTAACTTCCTGGCGTGCTCGCGTTTCCATTCGAGGATGCGGGTGTCGGGAAAGGCATCCGGCGCCTTGTCGATCATGGTGTGGCAGATCGCGCAAAGCAGGATTAGGTTCTCGAAGGCTCCCCTTTCCTCCTTAGTCAGATCCGGCTTGGCGCGGGGCCCCTCGTCATTTGCTGCGAACACATGGGCCATTTCGGCAACGTTTACGGCTTGGCCGTCCGCGTCGATAAACAGCTCCCGCACGCAGTCCGGATTCTGACAGTAGCCGCCTGATGCGGCGAACAGCCGCCGCTGAGTATTGGTGTCCGGTGAGGCCGCGCCACGAGCACAAGCCAAGTCCAATCTCCAAAATCGTTAATTTGTCTGTCGATATAGGAAAACACACCGACGTGGGAACGGAGCGTTGAGGTTGGTCCGATCAGTCGCCGCGCACTGGCCAGTCGAGCGGGATGAGCGCCTTCTTGGAGGCTCTGGTCCAGCGTTCGCGGGTCGCTGCGACATAGCGCGGATCGTCGGCGAAATAGGCGTGTTCGATTAATAGCACCTGAAGGCCCTTGCGGCGTGCGGTTTCCTTGAACAGGAAATCGATATGCCGGCGCATTGCCTGAATGTCCTCGTCTTCCTCACCACCCTCGATCTCCTGCTCATCGGCGTCCTCGCCGCGGGTCGGGAAATAGGGTCGGCTGACCTGATCGAGGACAAGGAGACCAGGCACCGGCGCCTCGATCCGTTCGAAATAGCGCTGGAGTGCGAACGACAAAGCGACGTGGATGGCAAGATAGTTTTGGTCAGAGCCGACGTCGGGCATGCGCAGGATTGCGCCACCGTCGGCTTCGATAACACTGATCTCGGGCTTGCGCGACGAGAAGTCGAGCTCCGACCCGACGCACGGATCGACCGTTGGCAGCACCTTGAACACGTCTGAGGCAAACTCCGAGATCTTCGCTTCGGCGCGCCGCAGCTTGATCTCCTTGGCTTCGCGATCCACCCGGCCCTCGAGCTCGGCGATCTGGGTCCGCAGCACCGACAGGTCGCGGGTCGGTTGGCGCGGTTCGTCTTGGCTTGCCTCGAGGAAGAGCGATATCCGTCCGATAGTGTGCGCCCGGAACTGGCCGAGATCAGCGAGGCGACGCGTCTCCTCGGTCTGGTTGAGCCAGCTGCGGATTTGCCCGTCGACTTCCCGAAGATCACGATTGAGGCGACCAATTTCCTCAGTGAGCCCACGATCATATTCAACCAGCTTCGGGCGGACCCGATCGACCGCAGCGCTCTCGTCGCGCACCTTAGTGAGCGTTGCCTGGAGCGCACGGGCGGCGTCGCGGCCGGTCTCGGAAGGGGCTTCGCAGACCGGGCATACACCGCCGACATCCGACAGATGCAGATGTTCGCCCAGCATCAGCTTCTCGCGCTGCCGGGTGACCGCGGTCTGGAAGCCTGCGGCCTCATGGATGGCGCTGCGACTAGCAACCGCACGTCGCCGTGCAACGTCGAGCGCGTCGAGCAGGGTGCGCCGTTTCGTATGGAGGGCTCCGAGCTCGCTCTCATTGGGATAGGGATCGCCTCCAAGGTCGGCGCCGGTCGCCAGCTTCAGCAGCATGAGCAACGTGTCTTCTGAATCGTCGACAGTCGGTTCGGCCGAGATAAGCCCCGCGCGATGGGCTTCCGTAACTAGCGCAAACGCGCGGGTCTTGAGGACGGTTTCGGCGGCGACCCACGACTTTAGCCGGGCTTCTTCGCGATCGAGCCCGCGCTGCAGCTGGCGAAGCTGGCGCTCGTCCATCGCGGTCGCTTCGTCGGTCGCGCCGAGGAAGTAGGGCATGCTCGCGACGATATCGCGGGCCTTGTCAGCAATCTCGAGGCCGTGGAGGAGCACAGTCTCGCTGTAGATCACATCCTTGGTAACGAAGAGATAGGGCGTGACATGGCGGACGGTCGCGCGACCGCGCGCATTGCCCGCGGCGTCGGCTTCGCCGGGCAGGTCGCCGATCCCGAACGCGCGCTCGATGAAATTTTTAGCGGCGTCGACGGTGGTTGCCCCGTCGAACGCGGCAAGCGTGGCCGGCAGCCGAAGATTGCGGCCTGAAGTCGTGTACATTCGGGTACTCGTGTCCTGACCGACAGGCGGGATGACGCGCCCTATGATCATCTCGTCGTCACCGGCGATCCATTTGACGCCGACTGCAATGCTGCGCCGGCGGACATGGGCGGCAAGCTCACAGCGTTTCGAGCCGAGGCAATAGTCGATCGCTTTGATAAGGGTCGACTTGCCGGTGCCCGAGGCCCCGGTGATGATGTTCATCTCGTCGACCTCGAAGCGCACGTCACGGAGCTGTCCCGACACGCCTAGGAAGAAGATGTTGCTGATGTTCCAGCGCTTCATAATGTCAAACCCATCGCGTCGAAGACCGATCGGGTCGAACCGGCGGTCGCAAACCAAAATCCTAGGCGTTCGGCCCGTTTGATCCCGTACGCCGCGTCGTCGGACAGGGCGGCGATCGGACTCTTCTTGAGCTTTTGCGTCCCCGCCTGCAGCCGGGCGCCGTCTACCAGCGCCAGGGTTTGCGTGAAGCAGGCGAGGCGGACGGCGGCAGTGACGATCTCCATCGACCGGTTGACTCGGTCCGCGAGACCCAGCTGGATCTGTGGGCTGCGATCGAGCCATTCGAGCAGGCCGGTGTTCCTGTTAGTGCCGTCGAAACTCGCGGCGAGATCGCCTGAAATCGCGACCGGAAGCGCGAGATAGGCCACCGGCAGCTCAGGCCCAGCGCGGTTGGCTGCGATGAACCCCTGGACGAACATCGTCAGAGCATAGGTGCCATAAGCCGGATTGGTCTCGGAATATATGTCGTGGGCAACGATCATTCCGGGTCCTTCAGCAAATTGAGATAATCCGGATGCCAACCAACCGCACGGTTGATGGCTAGGACCTGATAGGTGCCGCGCACATAGTAAGGGGCGGCCCAACCTACGGCGATGGGCTGGACGCTCTTGTGAGCGCCTTCATGGCTCCACCGGAGGACCTTCAGCCCAGATAACCGCTTCGCCACCTCGTCGAGGTCGCAGCAGTCCTCGGCCATCTGTCGGTGCTCGTCCAACCAGGCTTCCTTAAGGATGTCGTCATATTCGCCGATCCGGCTCCTCATCGCCGGATTGTCGCTGACCCATCTGGCGCGCTGTTCGCGTGCACGCCATTCTTCGCGGATCGCGCGGTCGATGTCCGAGGACTTGCCGTCGACGAGCTCGATCTGGCGCGCGAGCATGCCGTCGGGCTGATAGTCACGTGGGTTGGCGACCGTCTCGAAGTCGGCCGACAATTTGCCCTGCTCGATGTCAGCGACGATCGTCATGATCTGGTGCTGCAGCTCGGGCCGCGAGACGGCGCGGTCGCGCAGCCCGCACAGCGACTGGACGATCTGGCGGTCCCACCACTGAACGAGTTGCTGCGCGACCATCGGTCGCTGGCCGGCGGGTAGGAGCCCGAGATGGTCGGCAATCATCGGCTCGATCTTGTCGATCGCCGCACTGCCAGGCACGATCCGGCAGCGCCGGATCAGATTGATCCGATCGGTGTCGCTGAGCGCGAGGAGGGCGGTGCATCCCGGGGCACGGTCGGCGTGCGGCAGCGCTTTGCTCAGCTTTTTGGCCGCTGCGCGGGCGTCCACGACGCGCTGCGCTTCGACCACGAGCGCGGCGACGAGGTCGTTCCGATCAGAACCGTCTGCCAGCAGCGCTGTCAGCGGGCTGTCCGCGGCGATGGCGCCGACGGCGATGAGGTGAAAGCTTGTGTCCGCCAGCGTCACGGACGGGAGGAGATCGACCCAGAGCTTCAACGTTTTCCACAACGCTCTCGACTTCAAAGTGATGTCGGGCGGCGTGGCGCTGATCGAATGCTTAAGCTGGTAGAGGAGCAGATGGCCGTCGGCCTTGATCTCGACGTCGTCGAGCCGCTCAACGGCGACTGCGGCGTCGTCGGCGGTCTGGTTAAGAAGCATCAGCAGAGCGAAGAAGGTCTGGTAATAGAAGCCGAGTGCTGAATCGGCCGCGGAATGCGCTAGGGTCGCCGGAGCATCGTCATCTGGAATCATCGCGCCATTATCCCCTGGAACTCAAGTAGAATATTGGACGACATTTCATGATGCGACCAGCTACGTTCACGAAAAATCGAGCTTTCACGGGTTACGGGCGGCCCTTCTCAAGTGCTCGACCGATAATCCTCATGAAGTCGGGTCAATATTATGCCGGATCGCAAGCAGAATAATTCGCTAAAAACACGTCGACTTAAACGGCAGCTGCAGTGAAGAAGCACGAAATGCGCACCCGCCCTCTCATCGACGACCCAGTTGCTCAGCGTGCTTACCGCATGTTCTTGTCCAGGAGGTCCGTGGTTTCCTGGTGTCCGAACAGCCTTTTCGGCGTGTTATACGTGAACCGCAAATGAAAGGCTGAAGACAATCCCGCGGGTCGAAGGCGGACCCAGGGATCGGCGAGCTCTTCGGTGGAGAAGGACTGGTCGATTTCACTTTTGAAGGCAGATCGGTCGATCTTGAAGTCCTCCGGACCAATGTGCGCGAGCTTGTAGCCGTTCGCTAGCACCTCAATCGTGTCAATCTTTTCGGCAAGCGACAGGTTCATCAGGGGCAGGAGCGAACAATCGTCGAGGTCGCGCAGCTGAATGCGCGGCCGAAACCGGATCAGCGCGTCGTCGTGGGTATAGTGGACGGTGATTGCCGGAACAGGATCCAACCCGATCGAGCTTCCGCCGCCGACAAGATTAAGGTGATCGTCGTCGGTTTCGTATGAGCTTGTGCTGTCCAGAGCGTTCGTCGTGTCCTCTGTAGCCTCCGGGTCGCCATCATCATCCTCGCCATGTTGAGGAAGTCGCACATGCTTCTCCCACTGGCCCGTGGCGATGCCGGCGGCGATCCCGGGAACGTCCCGTTTCAGTGGAATTTCATCGCGGAAACGGTCGGGCTTGTCGGTCGAGCCGAACCAGATACCCAGGATGTCGTGAGTGATCGCGCGCAAATACAGGCTGACAAACGCTCTGAAGTGCCCGATGTCTGTGGCTGCATAGCTCTCCTTGAGCCGGAAGCGCACGTAGATGCCGCTGAGCACGTCAGTCGCCTCCTGCAGGAACAGGATGCGATTGAGCGTGCGTTCGATCCGCTGGAAGCCGGTCGAGACGACCTCCTGGATTCGGTCGCCGTAGCGGGCCAGGAAGCTCGCCTGCTCGGCTTCGGAGAGAGGGATGCTGAGATGCTGGAAGCGGATGAAGAAACCGGCGGGCGAGTCGAGTTCGATCCGCAGCCGCTCCCGGTCGAGGATGTCGCAGTGCTGGATCCCGCCCTTGCGCGCCTCCTCCTTCATTTCGGACTGCTCGCCCATCGTGAGATGAACATTCGTCAGAAAGGCGAACACCTTGAGATCGGACTTGGCCTTCAGTGCCGATTCCAGATCGCTGGTGAACTTCGCGCGGATGCGCTTCTTCTGCTCGTCGGAATCGTTCGCCCCGTTGTGGAACCCGACCGCGCCGTAGGCGGCGCGACTGCTATCGTAGACCGCCTCGATGTCGCGCCCGCCATCCGGGCCGCCGGAGGGATGCCTCGGCCGCACATCCGTATAGTGTTGGTCGAGCGCAAGCACCGCCCGGCACATCTGCTCGCGGTCGCGCTGATTGGCATCGAGCCAGCTTCTGAGTCGGATGTCGGTTTCCGTCGCCATGGCACCACGCTAGCTGCCATCTAACCTGGGGTCGAGAGCAGCCTGACCGACCGTAAGCCAGCGCGCGCGCTTCTCAGTCGTTCGGCCTGTTCCAGCGTGCGACGTCTACCGAAAGGACAATCCAGATTGATAGATGTCCGGTTCCAGGAAGCGCCTACGGCGGGCGAGTGACTGCTTCTGTATTTTTGTGGTTTCAGCAGCCAGCTGAACGAAGGTCCGCCTACCCCGCGGGCGTTCCTGATACCCGACAGGCAGAACGCGGCCAAGTCTTCGCCTTTCCTTCGGATTTGTCAGTCGCACGTTCACCGGTACCGTTTGAGTGTGCTTCTCGCCGACTAAGCGATTCGCGGTCTTCCGACCATGCGTACGACACGTAAAAAAGACCGAAGGCAAAAAGACTACCCAAAGTGGACCGAGCCATGGTCGCTCTCGAGCATGGCCCCAAGTCACCTTAATGGTTGAGCGAAATCGTGCATGGCTGACTCGATGTCCGCTTCCGGGAGGTCGAAAGTCCAAGGCGAACGACCGGCATGGGCGCAAAGCTGCCAGTCCCCACGAGCCCACGAGCCCACGAGCCCACGAGCCCACGAGCCCACGAGCCCACGAGCCCACTTTCGGTCGAGTTAGAAACCCTGAAAACATACGATGGGTTGAAAATTCTCGTATTGATTAAACTACGATGCGTCTGAACCGTCTGTAGAACAGTCGCTATGGGAGTCCTTATGTTGGCTTTCGTCGTTCAGATGATTACTCTGCGGCTTTAAGCTTTGGCAGGGGTAGCCCCTGCTCCCGAGCTGCCCATGCCTGCCGGACGATCTTCCAACGTCGCTTCGCGTTGGCGACGATACCGGCGAGGTCTGCGCGCTCGGAGATGTCATGACCGGCGAGAATGCGGTGCGCGATCAGGTGCTCCATGTCGTCCAGGCCCAACCTCTTGAGTGCGACCGCGTCATCCACATGGCCCGTCCGGTGATCCTCTAGGGTCTGTCGGATGATCGCCTGGTCCTCGTCCGCGGCCTGACGCTCGGCGTCCATCCTAGCACCGATCTTGTCCATCGCTTCCTTGTGTCGCCGGCGTTCCGACTTCTTAGGTGTCTTCTGTCGGCTCTTTATAGCCTCCCGGATCCTCGCCTTGGTCGCCTCTACGTCGAGTTCCTGAAGAGCAGCTTCGACGTACGGCTCCATCCTCGGTTCCCAGTGGCTGATGATCCCGATCTTGAGACCCAGCCGTTTGTCTGCGCCGTAGTGCACCGCGGTCGTCGAAGTCCGGCCTTCGACGTGATCGAGGATCACCGCTGCCATCTCCTCACCTCCTTTAGGATCGGGGTGGGGCTTCCGCTTCTCGATGTCCTGGCACATCGCCTCGAACTCGATTCTGATGCGATGGGGCGAGAAACCGGCGGCGTCCGACATGGCGTGCGTGAGCGTGCTCTTGCTCATGTGCTTCAGACCGGCTCCGCGCTTGCTCTCCCGGATCTGCGGGAACACCCATTCTGAACCCTCCTCCCTCGCCGATCGGACGGCCTCAGCGAATAGATCCAGAGCACGCCCGACAAGCGGGACAGCATGTTCCATGTTCCCCTTGATAGAGGATTCAGGGATCGTCCAGTTGGGCGGCTCGACGTCGCTATGCAGGGCGACGTCCTCGACGCGAGCACTGCAGATCGTCTCTCGCCTTTGTGCGGTCAGGATGCATGCCTCGATTGCCATTGCGATGGTTGGATGTACAATGCCGGGAGTACGGCAGATCGCCACCATGTTGCCGACCTTCTGCAGACCCGGCCGTTTGATATGCGCACCGACCTTCCTGTCCCTTGGCCGAGGCGGCGTCCACAGGTCGAGCATCACGCGACTGGTCACCCCTGACTCATTCGGTCGCCACCGGTACATCCACGTCCAGAAGGGCTTCAGGACCCGCACAAGGTGTTCGGCCATCGTGGAATGGTCCTTGGCCTTCTCCTGGATGACAGTCTGCGCGTATCTCGCATCGATTTCCGCGACGGCCCTGCCGTAAAAGTGCTTCCGGCAGGCAGGGTTGGCCAACGTCTCACGATAGTTCGTGACCGTGCCCGGCTTCTTCGTTTTCTCGAGATCCTTCAGGTATTCGGCGACAGCCTCTTCGAAGAGCCAGGTCTTCGGGCGGACCCGCTTCATGGATTTGTCCGGCCGTGGGTCGTGCTGCAGCCCGAGTTCGATTCTCTGCGTCTCGAGCCACCGACCGTCGATGCCGTACCCTGCCTCGAAGTGAGAGACGGCCGCCCTCGCGACCCGCCGAGCGTTCTCGACGTTGAGCGTCTCCGCATTGCCGATCGTCTCGTCGAGCTTCCGGGCACCAACCGTCTTCCGGACCTTCCAGGTCGCGGACGTCTTGTTCACGCGCAGCGTCAGTTCCGGGACCTGAGTGTCACCGTGCTCCGCCCGCTTCTCGAGGGTGGGATCCCCTCGCACCACCTTCTTCAGGAACGTCTCAGTGAGCGCCTTTTTGGCCATTTCGAATCCGCACGCGGGGGCAAATGGGGGCAAATCGTCTTCGTTCCTGAGAATAGGGCGACTTTGACACTGATGCCGCCGCAAACTACGGTTTCGTAGACCTTTCAGCCTCTTAGGTTAATCCCCGGTACGGATTCGATTTCGGATTCGAAGGTGTGCCACATCATTCGTAATGATGGGGTCAGGTGTTCGAGTCACCTAAGCGGCACCACTTTTCTCGTGATTGCAGCTTTTAGCCTTTTGCCCTCGTAGTCGGATCCGTTCGGACGCTGGTTTTCTGTTTGGGGACACAGCACTCCTAGGTGGGAGCTCACGCAAGCCATTGAGTTACGGTCGCGACCGGGGCGATGGCGGCGAGATGGCCGAGCGGGCGTTCGATGACGTTGCGGCGGCGCTAGGCCCTCGAATCCAGCGGGCAGACCCCATTGCGGGCGGCCCGTCCTGGAATGACCGGCTCGAGGGGGCGTTCGACAAGCCAGGTCCGTAGCCCGTCGGCCTCGCAGGCTTTGTCGGCGATGAGGCGCCGCGTTGGCCTCATCGCCTCCGGAATCGGCAGGGCCATGGCGATGTCGGCGATGTTGCCCGGCGTCGGGGCGATGGCGACGATCCGGCCCCACGCATCGGCCAGACAACGGATTCCCGTTGTTCGGCCGCCGCGCGAGGCGCCGACCGCCGAGCCGAACGCCCCCCCCCCTTTCCCCCGATACCGATAGCAAAGGAGCGGGTGGGCATCGCATGGCATCCATGAACCGACATATCCGCATGGAAGACGGCTTTCTCGAGCCTGGGCGGACAGCAGCCTATGCCTCCTCCCACACGGCGCGCGCGGCCGGCAGGTCGCGCAGCGGAACCTGCGGGCGGGGCCCGATCTGGCCGATGATGTGGCCCGCCGCGACCGCGCCGAGGCGGGCCGAACGGGCGTGGTCGAGACCGGCCGTGTAGCCCCGCAGGAAGCCCGCCGCGAAGAGGTCGCCCGCCCCGGTCGTGTCGACCACCGGATCGACCCGGGTGGCGGGGTGACGGGTGGCCCGCCCGCCCTCGACGACGGTGCAGCCCTCGGGCCCGCGCGTGACGATCGCGATGCGCCGCGTATCCTCGCCCATGCGCCGCACGGCCTCGTCGAGGTCGCCGGTCTCGTAGAGCGCCAGCGCCTCGGCCTCGTTGGAGAACACGATGTCGACGGTTCCCGAGCGCATGAGGTCGAGGAATTCCGGCCGGTAGCGGTGGACGCAGAAGGCGTCGGACAGGGTCATCGCGACCTCGCGTCCGTGCGCGTGGGCAAAGCCCGCCGCGCGCAGGATCGCGTCCTTGGCGCGCGGCGGGTCCCAGAGGTAGCCCTCGAAATAGGTGACGCGGGCCCCCGCCACGGTTTCCTCGTCGATGTCCGCGGGGCCGAGCTCGGTGCAGGCGCCCAGATGCGTGTTCATGGAACGCTCGCCGTCCGGCGTGACGAGGATCATGGAGCGGGCGGTAGGCGGGCCGCCGGTCTCGAGCGGCGCCGTGCCGTAGCGCACGCCCAGCGCGCGGATGTCGTGCGCGAAGATCGCCCCCAGTTGGTCCTCGGCGACCTTGCCGATATAGGCGCCCGTGCCGCCCAGCGAGACCAGCCCCGCCACCGTGTTGCCGGCCGAGCCGCCCGACATCTCAATCGCGGGTCCCATGGCCCCGTAGATCGCGGCGGCCCGCTCCGCGTCCACCAGCGTCATCGCCCCCTTCTCGATCGCGTGGTCGGCGAGAAAGCCGTCCTCGGTGCGCGCCAGGATGTCGACGATCGCATTGCCGATCGTCAGGAGGTCGAAGGTGGGGGTCAAGGGCGGGTTCCTGAGGACTGGAAGGGGACGGGCGCCGACGCTGGAAACGAGCCCTTCCGCTCTACAGGAGCGCGCCGCCGCATCAAACCCGAAACACGCCGGCTTGCCGCGCGGCCGCAAGCCTCCCACCTCCCGTTCCGGCAACCACGCGAGGCTTTGCGACCGATGATCCTGACGAGCGCCCTCCAGGCCCTTCGCGACCTGTTCCGGCCCGAGCTCCGCGGCGTCTTCTGGAAGGTGCTCGGCCTGACGGCGCTCGTCCTCGTCGCGCTCTGGTTCGGCGTGCGCTGGCTGTTCGCCAGCGAGGTCATCCCCTTCTTCGCAGGCTTCTCGCCCGACATGCCGGCCTGGATCGACAATGCGCAGGGCTTCGCGGCCTTCGCGGCGGGGCTCCTCCTCGCGCTGCTCCTCGCCTTCCTGATCGCCCCGGTCAGCGCGGTGATCGCGGGGCTCTTCCTCGACGACGCGGCCGAGGTCGTGGAGCGCGAGGCGGGCCTGCCGCCCGGCCGGGCGCTTCCCCTCGTTCGCGGCATCACGCTGTCGCTGCGCTTCTTCGGCATCGTGATCCTGGGAAATCTCCTTGCCTTCGCGCTCCTTCTCGTGCCGGTGGTCAATCTGGGTGCCTTCTTCGTGATCAACGGCTACCTGCTGGGGCGCGAGTATTTCGAGTTCGCGGCGCTGCGGTACCATTCCGAGGAGGCCGTCCGGACGATGCGCGCGCGCAACGGCGCGACGGTGTTCCTGGCGGGCCTTCTTCTCGCCGCCTTTCTGGCGGTGCCGGTCCTGAACCTCCTGACGCCGCTCTTCGCCGCCTCGCTGATGGTGCGCCTGCACGGCCGCATCGCCCGGCGCGACAATCTGCTCCTCGCGGCTGAGGCGTCCGGGCGCCTGCCTCCGGCTAGCAGCCCGGACGCTTCGCGCCCGGCGGCAGGGGCTGGGGGCCCGGCGGGGCGTCGGGAAGCGTGACGAGGGGCGCGGGCACCTCGCACCAGCGCTCGTCCGCGCGGCAAAGGTCGGCGATGATGCAGGATGGACAATCGGGCTTTCGCGCCTTGCACACGAAACGCCCGTGCAGGATGAGCCAGTGATGGGCGTGGCGCAGGAAGCCGTCCGGGATGATGCGGAGGAACCCCTCCTCCACCTGCTCCGGCGTCTTGCCCGGCGCGAGCTTCAGCCGGTTGCCCAGACGCAGGATATGCGTGTCGACCGCCAGCGTCTCGCGGCCGAAGGCGGTGTTGAGGATGACGCTCGCCGTCTTTCGCCCGACGCCCGGCAACGCCTCGAGGCTCGCGCGGTCCTCCGGCACCTCGCCGCCATGCTGGTCGCGCAGGATCTCCGACAGGCGCTGCACGTTGCGCGCCTTGGTTCGGAAGAAGCCGACGTTGCGGATGATCTCGCGGATCGTATCCTCGCCGAGCGCGGCCATGGCGGCGGGGTTGTCGGCCCTTCGGAAGAGCTCGCGCGTCGCGCGGTTCACGCCCATGTCCGTCATCTGGGCCGAGAGCACCACGGCGACGAGCAGCGTGAACGTGTTCACGTGCTCCAGCTCCGAGGTCGGGTGCGGACGCTGCATGGCGAAGCGCCGAAAGATCTCGGCCACCTCGTCCGCCGTGTAGGGAATGGACGGATGGGTGCGCCGCGCCCGGCCGCCGGTGGCCGTAGCCGCTTTCATGCCCGCCTTGCGGCCCGCCGGCGTCGTCTTGGCGGCCGGCGTCTTTCCGGAGGCGGCTGCGGTGCTACCCTTGGACGCGCGGCGCCTCGTGCCCTTGCGTTCGGGATCGGGGGGCGCTTGTGTCACGAAACCGCCTCCGGTCCAGGTCTGTTGGGTCGGCGGCTATGAAGCGAATCTTGGCAAGCGAGGCAAGGCCCGTGACCCCCGGCTTCCCCCCCTCCGACACGGCGGACGAGATGATCGCGGCCGACCGGCCGCTCTTCGAGGCGATGCTGACGCCCTACCGCTCGCTCGGGCGGCGCGGCTTCAACACGGTGATGCTGCTCGTCGGACTGGCCAGCCTCGTGTCCGGCATCGTCTTCGTGTCGAACGGCGCCTGGCCGATCATGGGCTTCTTCGGGCTCGACGTCTTCCTCCTGTGGCTGGCCTTCCGGGCGAGCTACCGCTCGGCGCGGGCGCGAGAAGAGGTGCGCGTCTCGCGCACCGAGCTCGCCATCCGCAAGATCTCGCCCGGCGGGCAGATCCGCGAGGCGCGCTACAACCCGTTCTGGACGCGCTTCCATGTCGACCGGCACGAGGAGATCGGCGTCACCCGCATGGCCGTCACCGGCCGGGGCCGCACCACCGAGATCGGCGCCTTCCTGAACCCGGTCGACCGGGAAAGCTTCGCGGAAGCCTTCGGGCAGGCCTTGGCCGAGGCCAAGCGCGGCTGAGGCCGGAGGGGGCGTCGCTCGCCCTCGCCTTCCCGGTCCCGATCTGCCAGAAGCGGGGCCATGACCGCGCGCGCCAGCCTGCCCCTCGCCCACATCCTTCTCGCGCTTCTGGTGGTGGGCATCTGGGGCACCAACTTCGTGGTGATCCGCGTCGGCCTCGATCACTGGCCGCCCTTCCTGTTCGGCGCGCTGCGCTTCACGCTGGCGGCCCTGCCGCTCGCCTTCCTCGTGCCGCGCCCGCGCGTTCCCTGGCGCGTGCTGGCGGCCTACGGCCTGCTGATCGGCTCGGGCCAGTTCGCGCTCCTGCTGTTCGCCATGCAGGGCCACATCTCGCCCGGCCTCGCCTCGCTCGTGCTCCAGTGCCAGGTCTTCTTCACGATCGGGCTGGCGCTCGCCATCTCGGGCGAGCGGGTGCGCCTCTACCAGATCGGCGCGCTGCTCCTGGCGGCCTCCGGCATCGCGGTGATCGCGCGACACACCGACGGCGCGACGACGCCGCTCGGCCTGTTTCTCTGCGTGCTCGGTGCCTTTTGCTGGGCCTGCGGCAACATCGTCGCCAAGCAGGCGCGGATCGCGAACCTCCTGTACTTCGTGGTCTGGTCGAGCCTCTTCTCCGCCCCGCCCCTCTTCGCGCTCGCCCTCCTGTTCGAAGGCCCGCGGATCGTCGGCTCGAGCATCGCGACGGCCGGTCTGGGCGACTGGGGCGCGCTGCTCTGGCAGACGGTCGGCAACACGCTCTTCGGCTACTCGGCCTGGGGCTGGCTCCTGTCGCGCCATCCCGCCGCGCTCGTCACGCCCATGGCGCTGCTCGTGCCGGTCTTCGGCATGGGCGCCTCGACGCTGCTCCTGGGCGAGCCGCTGCAGTCCTGGAAGCTCGCCGCCGCCGCGCTCGTCATGGGCGGCCTCGTGATCGGCCTTCTCCTGCCGCGCTTCGTGCCGGCGCGGGCCTGAGGGAAAACGGGTGGCGGCACGCACGGCCGCGCGAGCATAGTCATAGGACACCGTTCGCAACGAGGGCTCCGCCCATGACGCTCCAGTTTCCCGACCCGGCCGCCGGCACGCCGCTGGAGGCGCTCGCCCCGCAGGACGACTACGAGATCGTCCGCCGTACGCTGGAATTCACCTCCGAGCGCTATCGCCGCCAGCCGACGCTCGCCGAGACCGCGAGCGCGTTGCGGGTCGACGAGGCGCATCTCGAGGCCGTGTTCCGCCGCTGGGCCGGCCTCAGCCCCAAGGCCTTCCTCCAGGCGGTGACGATCGACCACGCGCGGCGCCTGCTCGGCCAGGGCCTTCCGCTCCTCGACGCCGCGCACGAGGTGGGCCTCAGCGGTCCCTCGCGGCTTCACGACCTCTTCGTGCGATTCGAGGCCATGAGCCCGGGCGCGCACAAGGAGCGCGGCGCGGGGCTCGAGATCGTCTACGGCTTCGCCGACGGCCCCTTCGGGCGCACACTCCTTCTGTGGACCGAGCGGGGCCTGGCGGGCATCGGCTTCTCGGACCACGAGCACGGCGGCGACGAGAGCGCTCTCCGCGACATGCTCGGCCGCTGGCCCGCCGCCCGCAGCCACCGCGACGACGCGGAGGCGAAGCTCTGGATCGCTCGGGTCTTCGAACCCGCCGCCTGGCGCGCCGAGGCGCCCCTGCGCATCGTCCTGATCGGCACGGACTTCGAGGTCCGCGTCTGGGAACGGCTGCTTGCCGTGCCGTTGGGGGAGGCCACCACCTACGGGCGTCTGGCCGCCGAGATCGGCAGCCCGAAGGCCGCCCGGGCGGTCGGCGCGGCGGTCGGGCGCAACCCGATCTCCTTCGTGGTGCCCTGCCACCGGGCCATGGGCTCGACCGGCGCTTTGACCGGCTACCACTGGGGCCTGACGCGCAAGCGCGCGATGCTCGGCTGGGAGTTCGCCCTCAAGCGGCCGGCGGCGGTGGAGGCGCCGGCCCGGCCATGACCCGCTACTGGAGGTAGCGTTCCGCGAGCCGGGCCCAAAGGGCCGCGCCCACCGTCAGCGAGGCGTCGGCGAAGTCGTATTTCGCATTGTGCAGCATGGCCGATCCGACGCCGTTGCCGAGCCGCAGGAACGAGCCCGGCTTGTGTTCGAGGAAGTAGGCGAAGTCCTCGCTTCCCGGGATGAGGGTGCAGGTCGACACGCCCGCTTCTCCCACCAGTTCGGTCGCGACCTCGCGGGCGAAGGCCGTCTCGGCCTCCGCGTTCACCACGACGGGATAACCGTGCTGGTAGTCGATCTCGACGCCCGCGCCGTAGCCGGCCGCATGCGCCGTGGCGAGGTCGCGGATGCGCGTTTCCAGAAGCGCGCGCACGGCCGGGTCGAAGGACCGCACGCTGAGCAGCATTCGCGCGGTATCGGGGATCACGTTGCTCGCCTCCCCGGCATGGATCGCGCCGACCGTCACCACCGCGGTCTGCGTCGGATCCACCGAGCGCGAGACCACGGTCTGAAGCGCCATGACGAGCGAGCAGGCGACCATCACCGGATCGATCGACAGGTGAGGCCGCGAGGCGTGGCCGCCCTTGCCGCGCACGGTGATCGCCACCGTGTCGCCCGCCGCCATGATCGGCCCGGACCGAGTGAGGATATGCCCTTCCGGGGCGCCGGGATGGTTGTGGAGGCCGAAGATCGCGTCGAAGGGAAAGCGCTCGAAGAGCCCGTCCTCGATCATGGCGCGGGCGCCGCTGGGGTTTCCGCCCTCCTCGGCGGGCTGGAAGATGAGGTTCACGGTCCCCGAGAAGCGGCGCGTGCGCGCGAGGTATTCGGCCGCGCCGAGCAGCATGGTCGTGTGGCCGTCATGGCCGCAGGCGTGCATGCGGCCGGACACGGCGCTGGCGTAGGGGAGCCCGGTCTCCTCGGTGATCGGCAGGGCGTCCATGTCGGCGCGGATGGCGATCGAGCGCTCGCCCGAGCCGCTGCGAAGGCGGGCGACGACGCCGTGCCCGCCGATCCCGCGCGTCACCTCGTAGCCCCAGCCCTCGAGCTTGTCGGCCACGAAGGCCGCCGTTTCCCGCTCGTCGTAGGACAGTTCGGGATGGGCATGAAGATGGCGGCGCGTGGCGGTCAGCTCGTCGCGCGCGGCGTCGAAGTCTTCGAGGCGGGCGAAATCGTTGGTTCGGGACATGGAAGGCGGGCTTTCGAGGCGACGACCCCGTCCGCGTGGCGGGGCGTCGGCGGGGATCAGATGAAGCGACCGAGGAAGGCGCGCGTGCGGGGGTGCTGCGGGTTGCCGAGGACGGCCTCGGGCGGCCCCTCCTCCACGATGTGGCCTCCGTCCATGAACACGACGCGGTCGGCCGCTTCGCGGGCGAAGCCGATCTCGTGGGTCACCACGATCATGGTCATGCCGCGACCGGCCAGGTCGCGCATGGTGGCGAGCACCTCGCCGACGAGCTCGGGATCGAGCGCCGAGGTCGGCTCGTCGAAGAGCATGAGGCGCGGGCGGATGGCGAGGGCGCGGGCGATCGCGACGCGCTGCTGCTGGCCGCCGGACAGCTGCGCGGGATAGCTGCCCTCCTTGGCGCCGAGACCCACCCGATCCAGAAGCTCGCGCGCATGCCGGACGGCCTCGGCACGCCGCTCGCCGTGCACGCCGATCGGCGCCTCGACGATGTTCTCCAGCGCCGTCATGTGCGGGTACAGGTTGAACTGCTGGAACACCATGCCGATCCGGCGACGCTGCAGCGTGGTGGCCCGCTCGCTCAGCGCCTCGAGTCGGCCGCGATGCCAGCGGTAGCCGATCTGCTCGCCGTCCACCTCGATCGAGCCGCGATCGATGGCTTCCAGGTGGTTGAGGCAGCGCAGGAACGTGGACTTGCCCGACCCCGAGGGACCGAGGATCACCACGGTCTCGCCCGGCGCGACGTCGAGGTCGATGCCCTTCAGCACCTCCAGCCGGTCGAAGGCCTTGTGGACGTTGCGCGCGCGAACCAGTGGCTCGGCGGCGGCGGGGGACGAGGCGAGCGCGCTCATGGGCGGGTCTCCGCGATCGCAAGGGAGGGTGCGGCGGTGCTCGGTTCCGGCACTGCGGCGCGGCGCGCGGCACTGCGGCCGACGCCCCGGGCGTAGTAGCGCTCGATATAGCCCTGGCCGACGTTCAGGACCGAGGTGATCAGGAGGTACCAGACCACCGCCACCAGGAGCATCGGCACGATCTCGAAGGTGCGGTTGTAGATCGACTGCACGGAGTAGAGGAGATCGGCCATCGCGATCACGCTGACGAGCGAGGTCGCCTTGATCATCGAGATTAACTGGTTGCCGGTGGGCGGCACGATGGAGCGCATCGCCTGCGGGATGATGATGCGGCGAAGCGCGCGCCCCTTCGTCATGCCGAAGGCGGCCGCCGTCTCGGCCTGCCCCTTGTCCACCGACAGGAGGCCGCCCCGAATGATCTCGGCCATGTAGGCCGCCTCGTTCAGCGCCAGGCCCACGATCGCCGCCGTGATCGGCGTGATCAGGTCGTTGGTGTCCCACGAGGCGAACGTCGGGCCGAAGGGAATGCCGATCGAGATGGTGGGGAACAGGGTCGAGAGATTGTACCAGAAGATCAGCTGGACGAGCAGCGGCGTGCCGCGGAAGAACCAGATGAAGAGGCCCGCGAGCCCCGTCGCCAGCCGGTCGCCCGACAGGCGCATCACCGCCAGGACGAGACCCAGCGCCACGCCGATCAGCATCGCGACGGCGGTCAGCCAGAGCGTGACGCCCAGGCCCTGCATCACGGTCGGATCGAAGAACCAGTGGGCGACCACCGGCCAGCCGAAGTTCTCGTTGCGCGCGACCACGACCACGGCGTTGATCGCGACCAGAAGCACGACGACCCAGAGCACGACGCGGCCGACCGGGAACGGGCGGTGGGCGCGCGAGACGTCGCGCGCGGCGGGATCGGGCCCGGGCGAAGGGACCGCGCCGCTCACTTGGGAAGGTCCCCGCCAAGGTTGAGGCCGGGCTCCTTGATCATGTTGTTCTCGAGGCCCCATTTCTTCATGATCGAGGCATAGGTGCCGTCCGCCATCAGCACCTTGATCGCGTCGCTCAGAAGCGGCCCAAGCGGTGAGCCCTTGGGTACGACAGCGCCCTGGAAGATGTCCTCGAACCCGTTGGAGGCGCCGATTCCCGTCAGTTCGAGCTGACCGTTGGCCTGGGCGACGAAGTAGGTGAGCGGCGCCTGCGAGGAGAAGAAGGCATCGGAGCGCTTCGAGCGCACGGCCAGGATCGAGCTCGGCTGATCCGTGAAGGACTGGACCTCGACGGGCTCCTTGCCGGCTTCCTGACAGATGCGGCTCTGGGCCTGGATCACGCGCTCGGCCGATCCGCCGGCCATCACCGAGATACGGTGGCCGCAGGCGGTATCGAGCGACACGATGCCCTTCGGGTTGCCCTTCTGAACGCCGAAGACCACGAATTCCTGCACCCAGTCGACGAAGTCGTTGGCGTCCTGCCGGCTCTTGTAGTCGCCGATCGGGCCGAAGGCGAACTGGTAGCGCCCCGAGTTGACGCCCGCCAGCAGCGCCGGCAGGCCGCCGACGGTGGCGTGCTCGATCTCGACGCCCAGGAGCGAGCCGAGCGCGTCGGTGAGGTCGGCGCTCGCCCCGGTCATCTCGGTCCCGGTGACGATCTCGTAGGGCGGGAACGAGCCGTTGTTGACCGAGATCATCTTGCCCGCCGCCCGGATGTCTTCGGGCAGGCGCGCGCGAAGGACCTCGTCGACCTTCGGCATGGGAACAGAGGCGGCGTCCTGGGCGACCGCCTGTCCGATCCAGAGGACCGACAGGAGGGCGGCTGAGGCGGCGAGATGACGTGTCATGCGCGGAGGCTCCTGGTTTGGCGACGGGATGCGCCGAAGGACGGGGTGGTCGGGATGGGGCGCGCGATCAGGCCGCGGCGCGTTGCGGGGCGATCAGCTCGTCGCCGCCCGGGAAAAGCTCGGCGGGCGATAGGAGGCGTGGCAGGATGCCCTGTGCGTGAAGCTCGGCGGCGAAGTCCGCGATCATGGTCTGGTTGGCTTCGACGCCGCTGCGGTTCCAGTCGGCGGGAAGGTCGCGCGAGGAACGGGTCAGCTCCTCGATGATCCAGGGCGTCGTGTCGGCGTACTTGCGGCGCTTGGCGAGCCACACGCGCTGGGACTCGTCGACGAGCTCGCTGAGCTCGGCCGCGACCCAGGGGTGCTGCGCCAGAACCTCGGCCTTGATGCCGAGAAGATGCATCCCCGGCACGTAGCCGACGGCGCGGAAATAGTCGCGCTCGGCCGAGCGGTAGTCGCAGACCACCTGCCGGAAGCCCGAACTCGGCCCGAAGAATCCGTCCGGCATGAAGGGCGTGAACACGGCGTCGAGCGCGCCCTCGGCCAGAAGCTCCATCATCGGCCGCTCGCCGGGCGCGGCCTCGATCCGTCCCGGCCGGCCGAAGCCGTCGAGACGGTCAACGATCGGATGAGCCTCGGTGAGCCGCCCGGCGAACCAGCGCGCATCCTCGACGCCGACGCCCTCGCGGCGCAGGGCGGCGCGCGTCCAGGTGTTCCCGGAGTCGCGCCAGCCGGTCACGCCGATGCGCTTGCCGGCGAGATCGGCCAGCGAGCGCAGCGGGCTGTCCTCTGCGGTGATCACGCACCGATGGCGAAAGCCGCGCATCACGAAGTTCGGCAGGCCGACGACGCTCGCATCCCCCTCGAAGCGCATCTGCGCATAGCGGCTGAACGACATCTCGGCCGCATCGAAGGCCGGCTCTCGGCCGAGATGGGAGACCAGCGTTCCCACGCGCTCGAGGGCGAGGTCGAGGCGCGGCGAGCGGACGTCGCCCAGCGCCAGAGGGGTCAGGTAGTCCCAGTCGCGGACGGCCAGGCGGAGCGTGACGGGCATGCGCGTTCTTTCTTCGGCGTGGTCTTTCCTCAAGCGCTAAATGTTCGGATAATTCCTATCAAATCGAATTTAGTACCTGAACATTAATTCTGGATCGACTGATGAGTGAAACGGCATCTGCTTCCTGGTTTGCGGAAAAGATCGGCAACCGCACCATGAAAGGGATAGCCCAGGAGACCCGCTCGCTGATCCGGATCGGCGCGCTGCCGGTCGGAACGAAGCTGCCCGCCGTTCGAGACCTCGCCTTCGTGCTCGGCGTGAGCCCGGCGACGATCTCCGAGGCCTGGAGCGACCTGCGGCGGCAGAAGATCATCACCGGGCGGGGGCGCAACGGCACCTTCGTCAGCGCCGACAGCTTCGTGGCCAAGCCCGAGCGGCTGGCGAGCGCGGGGCACTACGGTCCGGACGTTCTCGACCTGTCGGTGGCGAGCCCCGATACCGCGCTCCTGCCGACGCTCGGCGAGGCTCTCGCGCAGGGAGCAAGGGCCGAAGGATTGAACAGCTACGAGCGTAGCCGCATCCTGCCGGAGCTCGAAGACGCCGTCCGGCCAACATGGCCCTACGACCCGGGGGCCTTCCTTGTGACCAACGGCGGCTACAACGCCGTCTACACCCTTCTCCACGCGCTCGTGAGGCCGGGTTCGGCGGTGGCGATCGAAGACCCCACCGCCATGCGCCTTCTCGACATTCTGGAGGATCTCGGCGCGGAAATCCTTCCCGTCGCCTGCGACGCGCAGGGCCCCCTGCCCGCCTCGCTGGCGAAGGCTCTCGCCTGCAAGCCCGCCGTCTTCCTGTTTCAGCCACGCCTTCATTCGGTGACGGGCCGCACGGTCAGCGCGGAGCGCCTCGACGCCCTGGCCGGCGTTCTGGCCGGCACCGGAACGCTCGTGGTCGAGGACGACGGCGTCGGCGACATCTCGCCCGTCCCGCGACAGACGCTCGGCGCGCGGTTCCCGGACCGGGTGATCCACATCCTGTCCTATTCCAAGACGCTCGGTCCCGACCTCCGGCTCGCGGTCCTGTCGAGCTCGGCCGCGATCGTCGAGGAGATCCAGTCCTACCGCTCCTTCAGCTCCGGCTGGACGAGCCGCGTCCTCCAGGGCGCGACCGCCTGGCTCCTGCGCGACCCCGAAACCGGGGCGTGTCTCGCGCGGGCACGCGAGGTCTACCGCGAGCGGCGAGAGCGCGTGGTCGAGGCGCTGGAACGGGGCGGCGTCGCGGTGGAGCCGGCAAGCGGAGGCCTTTGCGTGTGGATGCCTGTCGCCGCGGAGTCCTACGCGCTCGTCACGCTGGCGGCCCGCGGCATCGCGGTCCACCCGGGCTCGAAGTTCTCGGTCGCCCCGACGCCCTTCGTGCGCGTCGCGACGGCGCGGCTGGCGGCGAACCACGACAAGGTCGCCGCAGCCCTCCTGACGGCCGCGGGAAACTGAGCCGGGCCGATTTCCCCGACCCGAGGCCGCGACGGGCGGACGCGCATGGAGCGCGGTGTCCTCAGCCGGCCCGCGACGGCTGATCGTCCTGGAACTCGAGAATCACGGCATCCACCAGCAGCGCGTCGCCGGGCGCGACGCGGATGGCCTCCACGGTCGCCGCCTTTCCGGCCCGCAGGACGTTTTCCATCTTCATGGCTTCCACGGTCGCCAACGATTGGCCAGCCGCCACGCGCTGCCCTTCGGAGACATGCACGGCGGTGACCGTACCCGGCATGGGACACAGGAGAAAGCGGGACAGATCGGGTGCGGAATGCTCGATCATGTGACGCGACAGCTCGGCCACTCTCGGGGCCAGGACCGAAACGAGATGACTGGCGCCCTGCGTCGTGAACCTCCAGCGCCCGCGCTCCCGCCTCACCCGGATCGCAAGCGTCGCATCGCCGTATCGCGCGACACACAGCGACGTCCCGACGTCCCAATCGACCTGCAGGGGTCGTTCCGCGCCATCGATCCGGACGGTGCCCGGCAGAACGTCCACGTCATGAACGGCATCGGCGATCGTCACGCGCCAGCGCTGCGGCGGGCGCAGGCCCGGTCCCAGCTGTCCGCCGATCTGGCGCGCGCGCTGGCCGAGGCGCGTTTGAAGGACGGCCGCCGTTCCGGCGAGACAGGCCAGGGTTTCGCGCGAGGCGGGCGCTCCCGCAAAGCCGTCCGGATATTCCTCGGCGATGAAGCCGGTGGTGAGTCGCCCCTCGAGGAAGCGCTCGTGCCGCATGAGAGCGGCAAGGAAGTCGACGTTGTTGCCGACGCCCTCCAGCTCGAACCGGTCCAGAGCCTCGCCCTGTCGCTCGATCGCCTCCTGGCGCGTCGCGCCGTGGGTGACGAGCTTGGCGATCATGGGATCGTAGAAGGGCGAGATCTCGCTTCCCTCCGCCACGCCGTCGTCGACGCGCACTCCCCCGCCCTGCGCGGGCGGACGGTAGCGCGTCAGGCGGCCGGTGGACGGCAGGAAGCCGCGATAGGGATCCTCGGCGTAGACCCTTGTCTCGATGGCCCAGCCGTCGAGCCGCACCTCGTCCTGCCCGAAGGACAGCTTCTCCCCGGCCGCCACGCGGATCATCTGCTCCACGAGGTCGAGGCCGGTGACGAACTCGGTGACGGGATGCTCGACCTGGAGGCGCGTGTTCATCTCCAGGAAATAGAAGCTCGCCCCGGTCGGGTCGGCGCCCGACACGATCAGTTCCACCGTTCCGGCCGAATGGTAGCCGACGGCTTTCGCGAGTGCGACGGCCTGCTCGCCCATGGCCCGGCGCATGGCGGGCGACACGAAGGGCGACGGTGCTTCCTCCACCACCTTCTGGTGGCGGCGCTGGATCGAGCATTCCCGCTCGCCGAGGTGGAGCACCGTGCCGTGCCTGTCGCCGAGCACCTGGATCTCGATGTGGCGCGGGCTCTCGATGAAGCGCTCGACGAAGACGCGGTCGTCGCCGAAGCTCGCCTTGCCCTCGCGGCGTACGGCGTCGAAGCCTTCGCGCAGCTCCGCCTCGCTCCAGGCCAGGCGCATGCCCTTGCCCCCGCCCCCGGCCGAGGCCTTCATCATCACGGGATAGCCGATCTCGCCCGCGATGCGGGCCGCCTCGTCGACAGTCTCGATCTCGCCGAGATGGCCCGGCACGACGTTGACGCCGGCCGCGGCCGCCAGCTTCTTGGACTGGATCTTGTCGCCCATCGCCGCGATCGCACCGGCGGAAGGGCCGACAAAGGCGATGCCGGCCACCTCGCAGGCGCGCGCGAAGCTTTCGCGCTCCGACAGGAAACCGTAGCCGGGGTGTATGGCGTCGGCTCCCGTATCGCGCGCCGCCTTCAGGATGAGGTCCGCCCGCAGATAGCTCTGGCTGGCGGGCGCGGGTCCGAGGCGCACCGCTTCGTCGGCCATGGCGACGTGGGGCGCGTTGGCGTCGGCGTCGGAATAGACGGCGACCGTCGCCAGCCCCATGCGCCGGGCCGTACGCATGACGCGGCAGGCGATCTCGCCCCGATTGGCGATCAGGATCTTCTGGAACACGGCTGTCTCCGGATCTACTCGGCGGCGTCCTCGCCGACGGGGGGCATGTTGTGGCCGAGAAGGCGCAGCACCTCGGCCGCCGCGTCCACGAGGTTGGTGCCGGGTCCGAAGATGGCCTGGACACCCGCGCGGCGCAGCACCTCGTAGTCCTTCGGCGGGATGACGCCGCCGGCGATCACGCGGATATCGGCGCGTCCAGCCTCCGCCAGGCAGCGGACGAGTTCGGGTATCAGCGTCCTGTGGCCGGCCGCGAGCGAGGACGCTCCCACGATGTCGACCTCCCGCTCAACCGCCAGCGCCGCGGTTTCCGCAGGGGTCTGGAACAGCGGCCCCGAGACGATCTCGAAGCCGAGGTCGCCGAAGGCCGAGGCGACGAGGTTGGCGCCCCGGTCGTGACCGTCCTGGCCCATCTTGGCGACGAGGATGCGCGGACGGCGACCGAGGCGGCGCTCCGTGGCGGCGACGGCGTCCGTCAGGCGCGCCCAGCGCACGTCCTCGCCGTAGGCGCCGCCGTAGACGCCCTTCACCGGAGCGGGCCGCGTGTCGTGGCGTCCGAAGACGTCCTCCATGGCGGCCGAGATCTCGCCGAGGGTGCAGCGCGCACGGGCCGCTTCCACCGCGAGTTCCAGAAGATTGCCGGCGCCCCTTGCGCCCTCGCGCAGAGCCTCGAGCGCACGGCTCGCGGCCTGCGGATCACGCGCCGCCTTCACGGCCGCGATGCGCCGCACCTGCGCCTCGCGCACGGCGAGGTTGTCGACGTCGAGGATCTCGATCGGCGCCTCGTCCTTCAAGCGATACTTGTTGACCCCGACCACGACGTCCTCGCCCCGGTCGACGCGGGCCGCCCGAGCCGCGGAGGCCGCCTCGATCATCGCCTTCGGCCAGCCGTCGGCGACGGCCCGGGACATGCCGCCCTCGCGCTCGATCCGATCGATCAGCTCCCAGGCCTCGTTCACCAGCGATTGGGTCAGGCTCTCGACGTAGTACGAGCCGCCCAGCGGATCGACCACGCGGGTCATGCCCGTTTCTTCCTGGAGGACGAGCTGCGTGTTGCGGGCGATGCGCGCCGAATGGTCGGTCGGCAGCGCGATCGCCTCGTCGAGCGCGTTGGTGTGGAGGGACTGCGTGCCGCCCAGCATCGCCGCCATCGCCTCGATCGTGGTGCGGATGACGTTGTTGGTCGGGTCCTGCTCGGTCAGCGAGACACCCGAGGTCTGGCAGTGCGTGCGCAGCATCTTGGAGCGCTCGTCCCGCGCGCCGAGCTGCGTCATCGCCCGGTGCCACAGGATGCGGGCCGCGCGAAGCTTCGCGATCTCCATGAAGAAGTTCATGCCGATCGCGAAGAAGAACGACAGGCGCGGCGCGAAGCGGTCGATGTCGAGGCCCGAGGCCACGCCGGAGCGCACGTATTCCATGCCGTCGGCGATGGTGAAGGCGAGTTCCTGGAGCTGCGTCGCCCCCGCCTCCTGCATGTGGTAGCCCGAGATCGAGATCGAGTTGAAGCGCGGCATCTCGGCGGCCGTGTAGCGGAAGATGTCGGAGACGATGCGCATGGAGGGTTCGGGCGGATAGATGTAGGTGTTGCGGACCATGAACTCCTTGAGGATGTCGTTCTGGATGGTCCCCTCGAGCCGGGCGCGCGGCACGCCCTGCTCCTCGCCCGCCACGATGAAGAAGGCGAGCACCGGGATCACCGCCCCGTTCATGGTCATGGAGACCGACATCTCGCCCAACGGGATGCCGTCGAAGAGGATCGCCATGTCCTCCACGGTGTCGATCGCGACACCCGCCTTGCCGACGTCGCCCGTCACGCGCGGATGGTCGGAATCGTAGCCCCTGTGGGTGGCGAGGTCGAAGGCGACCGACAGGCCCTTCTGTCCGGCGGCGAGGTTGCGGCGATAGAAGCCGTTCGACTCCTCGGCCGTCGAGAAGCCCGCATATTGCCGGATCGTCCAGGGTCGCCCGGCATACATGGTGGCCTTCACGCCGCGCCCGAACGGCGCGAAGCCCGGCAGGCCCGGATCCCATCCCGCCGTGTCGTCGGCCGTGTAGAGCGGCTTGACCGCAATGCCCTCCGGCGTATGCCAGGTCAGGTCGCGATCCTTCGCCTCCTTGGCCGCCAGCGTCTTCCAGTCCTCAATGTCCGGCATGGGCCGCCTCCATCAGTTCCACCAGGACGCCGCCCATCTCGCGCGGATGCAGGAAGACGACCCGCGTGCCGTGCGCGCCGAGGCGCGGCTCGCCCAAGGGGCGCGCGCCCGCGGACACGGCGTCCCGGATCGCCGCGTCGAGGTCGGCCACCTCGAAGCAGAGATGGTGCTGTCCGCCGGCCGGGTTGCGCTCGAGAAAGCCAGCGAGCGGCGAGGCGTCGCCCAGCGGCTCGATGAGTTCGATCTGCGCGTTGGGCGCGTCGACGAAGCAGACACGCACGCCTTGCGCGGGCAGATCGAAGCTCTCCCCCACCGCGGCCGCACCGAACAGGCGGGCGTAGTGCCCGCGCGCCTCGGCGATCGAGCGCGTCGCCACGCCCACGTGGTTCAAGCGTCCGAACATCGCAGGACCTCCCATCCCCTCGCCGCTCACAGCGGGATGTTGTCGTGCTTCTTCCACGGGTTCTCGAGCCGCTTGCCGCGCAGCTTGCGCAAGCCCAGCGCGATGCGCCGACGCGTGGAATGGGGCATGATCACCTCGTCGATGAAGCCCATCGACGCCGCGACGAACGGGTTGGCGAAGCGCTCCTCGTATTCGCGCGTGCGCTCGGCGATCTTCTCGGGGTCGCCCGCATCCTTGCGGAAGATGATCTCCACGGCCCCCTTGGCGCCCATCACCGCGATCTCGGCCGTGGGCCAGGCGTAATTGAGATCGCCGCGCAGGTGCTTGGAGGCCATCACGTCGTAGGCGCCGCCATAGGCCTTGCGGGTGATCACGGTGATCTTGGGGACCGTCGCCTCGCCATAGGCGAAGAGAAGCTTCGCGCCGTGCTTGATGATGCCGTTGTGTTCCTGCGCGACGCCCGGCAGGAAGCCCGGCACGTCCACGAAGGTCACGATTGGAATCTCGAAGGCGTCGCAGAAGCGCACAAAGCGCGCGGCCTTCTTGGAGGCGTTGATGTCGAGAACGCCGGCCAGAACCGTCGGCTGATTGGCGACGAAGCCGACCGTGCGCCCCTCGATCCGACCGAAGCCGATCACGATGTTGGCGGCGTGGTTCGGCTGCAGCTCGAAGAAGTCGCCCTCGTCCGCGACCTTCACGATCAGCTCGCGCATGTCGTAGGGCTGGTTGGAGGCGGCGGGCACGAGCGTGTCGAGCGAGGGCTCCAGCCGGTCGGCGGGATCGAGGGTCGGGCGCTCCGGCACGCCGGAGCGGTTGCTGGCCGGCAGGAAGTCGAAGAAGTCGCGCGTGGCGAGCAGCGCCTCCACGTCGTTTTCCAGCGCCATGTCGGCAACGCCCGAGCGCGTGGAGTGGGTGCCGGCACCGCCGAGGTCCTCCTGCGAGACCTTCTCGCCCGTCACCGTCTTCACGACGTCGGGCCCGGTCACGAACATGTAGGAGGAGTGCTTCACCATGAAGATGAAGTCGGTCATGGCCGGAGAGTAGACCGCGCCGCCCGCGCAAGGGCCCATCACGAGGCTGATCTGCGGCACGACGCCCGACGCCAGGACGTTGCGCTGGAACACCTCCGCATAGCCGCCGAGCGAGGCGACGCCCTCCTGGATGCGCGCGCCGCCGGAATCGTTGAGGCCGATCACGGGCGCCCCGACCCGCATCGCCGTATCCATGATCTTGCAGATCTTGCCGGCGTGGCGCTCCGACAGCGAGCCGCCGAAGACCGTGAAGTCCTGGCTGAAGACGAAGACGAGGCGGCCGTTGATCGTGCCCGAGCCCGTAACCACGCCGTCGCCGGGAATGCGCTGCTCGGCCATGCCGAAGTCCGAGGCGTTGTGCTCGACATACATGTCGAGCTCCTCGAAGCTGTCCTCGTCGAGCAGGATCTCGAGGCGCTCACGTGCCGTCAGCCGACCCTTGGCGTGCTGAGCCTCCACACGCCTCGGCCCGCCGCCCGCCCGCGCTTCGGCGCGCTTGGCCTCGAGTTTGGCGAGGATCTCGATCATGCCCGGCTCCCGCGACGATGCTCCCGGCATGGTTCTTTCAACACGGCGGCTGATATGCAAACGCCAATTTGCTCGAAAGCGGCGCGGCTCGAGGCGGGGGGCGGGCGCGAGGCTCGCCGCTACAGTGCCGGGAAGTTCCTCGCCAGGTGATCGATCAGGGCGCGCACGGCCGGCGGCAGGCCGCGCCGCGTCGTGAAGACGATATGAACGATCCCGTCCCGGCTCCGCCAGTCCCGGAAGACGCGAACGAGGGTGCCCGATGCGATATGCCGGGCGCAGGCGTGGTCCGGCAGGAAAGCCACGCCCAGCCCCTCCGCCGCCGCGTCAGACAGAACGGCGAAGTCGGCGCAGGTCATGCGTGGCTCATGGCGCAGGACATGCCGTGCCCCATCGTCGCGCTCCAGCGTCCACGTCGTCTCGCCCGCCTCGTCGCTTGTCCCCAGCGTCGCCACTTGGCCGAGTTCGCCGATATCCGCGCCGAGGCCGCTCGCCATCTGCGGGCTGGCGACAAGGATCCAGCGCGAGCGTCCGAGCGAGCGCATGGTCAGGGACGCGTCGCCCGTCAGTTCATGCCGCACCCGCAGCGCCACGTCGACGCGCTCCTCGATCAGGTCGACGGCCCGGTCCGTTACGACGAGCTGAATCCGGACCTTCGGAAAGCGGGCCAGGAAGTCGCGCGTGATAGCGGATACGACCTTCAGGAGATTGCGCGGGCAGCTCAGGCGGATGCGCCCGTGCGGCTCGGCCTGCGCCTCGGCGACCAGCGCCTCGGCCCTCTCGGCCTCCAGCATGATCGCGCGGCAGCGCTCGAAGAAGGTCTGGCCGACCTCGGTGACGCGAAAGCGCCGGCTCGAGCGCTCGATGAGGCGAACGCCCAGGCGGGACTCCAGCGCGGCGACCCGGCGGCTGAGCTTCGACTTGGGTTCGCGCAGGGCCCGACCGGCGGCGCTGAAGCCGCCATGACCGACAACCTCGGCAAAGATCGCGTAGTCGTTGAGATCGTGTCGCATCATCGTTCCTTCTCTGGAACGCTGTGTGCCATGTCCCGGGACTTTCGGCACCACCGTTGTCGGCACATCTCCGCTTCACTTCGGCACGTGAGCCGACACCAGAGGAGAACGATGATGACGAACAGGTTCGCAAACAAGGTCGTGGTGGTCACCGGCGCCACAAGCGGCATCGGCTTGGCCGCGGCCAAGGCCTTCTCGCGGGAAGGCGCGTCGGTCTTCGTCACCGGCCGCCGCCAGGACGCGCTGGATACCGCCGTGCAGTCGATCGGCGGACGCGTGAGCGGGGTACGCGGCGACATGGCGAACCTCGCCGATATCGACCGCCTCTACGACGCCGTCCAGCAGAAGCACTCCCAGATCGACGTCGTCTTCGCCAACGCCGGCGGCGGCGAATTCGCTCCGCTCGGAGCCATCACGGAGGAGCAGTTCGACCAGACCTTCGGCACCAACGTGAAGGGCACCCTCTTCACGGTCCAGAAGGCGCTGCCCCTCCTCAAGGACGGCGGCGCGGTGGTCCTGACCGGCTCGACGGCCGGAACGGAAGGGACACCCGCCTTCAGCGTCTACTCCGCCAGCAAGGCGGCCGTGCGCAACTTCGCCCGCAGCTGGATCCTCGACCTGAAGGAGCGCCGCATCCGCGTCAACGTCGTCAGCCCCGGCGCGACCCGCACGCCCGGCCTCGTCGGCCTGGCCGGCGATGACAAGTCCCAGCAGCAGGGTCTTCTCGACCAGCTCGCCTCGCGCATCCCGCTCGGCCGCGTCGGCGAAGCCGACGAGATCGCCAGGGCTGTGCTCTTCCTGGCCTCGGAGGAGGCGAGCTTCGTCAACGGCGCCGAACTCTTCGTCGACGGCGGCCAGGCCCAAATCTGAACGGACCCGACGAGACCGCAACGCTCGGATCGCCCCGAGGTGGTTCAGGCTCGGCGCCAAGGCTCGTCTCATGCGGCTCACGGCGCAGTGATCGTCGCTACTCCCGATGCGCCGTCCTTGGTTGCGCGGACGCTCTTACGCGAGCGTCTCCTGGCGATAGCCTGATCGAATGGCAACCGGCGGCGGGCATCGCGACGTCCGCCGGACGCAAGCACGTCCGGTCCCGGGAGAAACGGTCATGGGGAAAATCAGCAATGCCTGGGCGACGGCGTCGGAACTGGCGTCGGAAGGCCGGTTCCAGGAGATCGCCCGTCGCTCGATCGAACTCGCGTATCGCGAACGCCGGGCGCTCGGCCTGCGGCGCGATCTCCGCATCCCCATCCCGCATCGCACAGCCCGGATCCCGATCACGGTCCGGCCGCTTGCCGGCGACGACATCCCGTTTTTGTTCCCCCGGGGAACCGAGCGCCTCGCTCGCCGGGAGAAGGTGGAACTCGCCACGCGGCGTGCGATGCTCGACGCGGGCGTTCCGCAGTGCTTCGTTGCCGTGGATGCGGATGGTACGCCCTGCTACTTCCAGTGGCGTCTCGACCACCGGCAGAACCGGTTCCTCCAGTCCCACTTCCCGCGCCGCTGGTTCCCGGTCCTGCGCGAGGACGAGATCCTCCTGGAGAACGCCTATACGCCGGTCGCCTTCCGGGGAAAGGGCATCATGTCCGAGGCGATGGCGATCATCGCGGAAACGGGCGAAGACGTCGGCGCGCGCGCCGCGATCACCTTCGTCGAGGTCGACAACCCGCCCTCGCTGAAGGCCTGCGCGAACGCGGGCTTCGCGCCCTACACGCTGCGCCGGGAGCGGAGCTGGCTGGCCGGCGCTCTGGCGCACAGGCGCTTCGAGGACTTCGAGCCCGCGCGGGGATGAGACGCAGCTCCGGGGGCGGCGACAGACGCGGGCGGCTCACGAAAGGCGCGCGACCATGGATTTCATCCGCCGCAGGAGCGCCGGAACGCCCGCGCGCGGGCGCATCGCCTGCGGGTCGGGGTCGGTGAGACCTGCGGGAAGAAGGCGCCGGGCTGCCCGCGCCGGCCACTTGCGGTTCCAGGAATGCTCCGTTGCGCGCGCGTTCATGAGCGCGGGATGGACGAAGATCCGGTAGCCCCGCGCCCGAAGGCCCTCGTGCAGCCCGACATGCTCGCAGACCGGCGACCCGCCGGCGGTGCTCGCGGCGTATCGAGCCCCGCGAAGAGCCTCCGCGCGGTAGATCGCAAGCCCCCCGAAGGCCGAGGCGACCTCGATCGGGGGCAAGCGTGGATCGAGCCGGATCATGCGGCTGTGGACGGCGATCTCCAGCGCCGGAATGCGCCCGACGACCGGCGCGAGCGCGCGATAACGGTCCCAGCAGTCGTCGGGACTCCAGGTCTCATGCCGGAGGGCCCAGATGTCGTAATAGGCGTCCCCCTGGTTGGCGGCGCAGACATCCCAGGGCGCGGGCGAGGCGAAGCAGCTTTCGACCGCCCGCGCCGTCAGGGCGGAGTTGACCCCGTCGAGGTCGGCGACCACCACGTAGCCGCCAAGCGAGGCTTGCGCGCCGAGCTCGTCGAGATAGCGGTTGCGGCAGTGGGCGATGCGCTCGCTGCGCAGGGGAAGCGCGTCCGCCAGCCGGCCCAGCGAAAGGGCGCGGAACCCCGGCACGGTTCGCGACAGCGCGCCCAGCACCTCGGGCGTCCCGTCGCGCGAGTCGCTTTCCACCACCACGAAGCGAAGGCTCCGGGCCGCGCCGAAGGCCCGCCGGAGATGCGCGATCTCCTGCGGCAGGCGCCGTGCGGCATCGCGCACGACGCCGACCACCGTGACGTCGCTCTCCTCCAGCGAGGGACGCGGCGCGGCTCCCGGTTCGGATCTCATCTCACCCGCTCGAATGCTGGGCGACGCCACGGGGCGGCGCCCGAAAGGTCAGGGCCGCGAAGCCGACAGACGGGAGGCCGAGGCGTTTCGCGCGCCCAGGCCCACCGCGAGGGAGCGCAGGTAGGCGTCGGCATGGGCGCCGTTGGCGGGGGCGAAGCGCGGAACGTCGACCCGCGGCATCCTGTCGTCGCCGGAGCGCTCCGACGAGACGGCGGCGGCCGGCTCGCGCATCCGGTTCATCATCCAGACCGCGGCCTGCGTCCGGTTGAGCACCTTGATCTTGCGCAGGATCGCCTTGAGGTGGACCTTGACCGTGGCTTCCGTGATGTAGCAACGCCGGGCGATCACCTTGTTGGACAGGCCCTCCACGAGGCACAGGAGGATCTCCTCCTCGCGGGCCGACAGGGTGTCGCGCTTCGTGACCGGGTCCAGCGCCGGCGGCGCGGCAGCGGGCGCCTCCGCCGCCCGCTCGATCTCCGGCTCCCGGCTGCCGTCCGGCAGCGGCTCGGCCGCCGGGGATGAGACGACGCTCTCGACGGGATCCGGCACGGAGACAGGAAGAGCCTCGGCTGCGGGTCTTGCGGGCGTCGCCGGTGCGTTCAGCACCGAGAACACGTGCTCTCCCAGCATGATCAGCTCGATGCTGCGCATCAGCACATGACGGGAAGTCGAGCGCAGCAGGAATCCGTCGACCCCCAGACGCTCCAGCCGGTGCCGGCTCTCGTCGTCGAAGGCGCGCAGGAGGAGAACGATCCTGGATCGGGGCTTGTCCTTGCGGACCGAGGCGATCGCCGCCTCGAGCATCGGCGTCGGATGGTCGTCCGACAGGATGATCAGAAGGCCGTCGTCGCGGTCCCGCAAAGCCTCGACCAGTTCGGTATAGGTCGAGACGGCGACGGCGACGTCGAAGCCTTCTTCCTCGATCAACAGGCGGATACCGTCCCTCGACAAGAAACTGGTATCCATGATGGCAGCTGTGACATGACGCGACATGATCCTACTTGTCCCGCAACAAAGGTCGGATACTCGAATCAATCCGCGTCATTCCGATACGTGATCACCGCCGGATGGCGGGGCATCTTCAATCAGCGGCCTGCGACATTTCGGATGGTTTTCCACGTTGACACTATGAAGCTATTATTATTTTGTTGATTGATCTCGATCAAACATAGTTCACATTAGTTGGCGACAATTTATATGGCGCGCCGAGTATTTCTGCGCCCATCCAACAATCGTCAAAAGACGAAGCGGAGGTGAATGACGGGCTCTGCGCTCGCGCGCCGTCTGCGCCGGCTCAAAGCCGGTTCGCTCCCTTTTCGGCCGCGCCGCGAGGGCGTCCCGCCCCTTCCGCGAGGGCAAGAAGAAGGAAGCGGGGAACGATCCGCCCGTAGCGACCCGCGAGGCGCCTTGGCTCCCGCACGAGGCGATAGGCCCATTCCAGGCCGTGGCGCTGGAGCCATGCGGGCGCCTGTCGCTGGCGCCCGGCCAGGAAGTCGAACGCCGCCCCCACCCCTACGAGAACCGGCGCGTCGAGCCGCTCCCGGAATGCGTCCATCCAGCGCTCCTGCTTGGGCGTTCCGAGCCCGACCCAGACGATGTCGGGACGCGCGGCGTTGATGAGGCCCGCGACGTCGTCCATCTCGTGGTCCTCGAGCGGCCGGAAGGGCGGCTGGTAGGTGCCGACGACCTGCAGTTCGGGCGTGCGGGCCCGCATGGTCCACGCGAGGTCCTGCGCCACGCCCTCGCCCCCGCCGTAGAAGAAGTGCCGCAGGCCGTTTCGGGGGGCGCGCGCGCACACCGCGGCCATCAGGTCCGGGCCGTAGACCCGGCGCACCGTCTTCAGCCCGTGCCGGTTCGCCCACCAGACCAGCGGCATGCCGTCGGGGGTCACCATGCTCGCGCGGCGATGGATCGCCAGAAGCTCGGGATCGTCCTGGCACTCGATGACGCCATGCACGCCGGTGACGCAGACGAAGGTCTTGGTGCCGTCGCGGCCCCAGGCCTCGACGATCTCGACCGCCCTCGGCAGATCGAGTTCGCTCACCGGAACGCCGAGTACGTCGAACCTGGCATGCGAAAGCGCGTTCATGCGATTCCCCTCCGGTCTGATCGCCACGACGGTTCCGATACGTAGCCGATGCTGCGGCGCAAAACGTGGACCCAGACGAGGTAGCCTGTCCGGATAAGGCGATGCTTCCTTTGCGCCGCGCCTCTGCGGCCGGCCGGTTGCTAGGCTCGCGTCCCAGTCGGAGACGAAAGGGATGGGCTCGATGCGGACCGCACGCGATCTGGAAAACGGGCGTCGCCGCGCCGGCGCGGGCCGCCTCTCGCGCATCGGCGCCGGCCTTCTCCTGGCGACCGCACTTCTCTCCGCAGCCCCGAGCGGTCGAGCCGAGCCGTCGCCGGACAGGGAGAGCGCGTCCCCGAAGCCCGACACGACACCGCCCGACAGCACGCAGCGCGACCGGCTCGCGCCCGGCGACAGGCTCACCATCACCATTCTCGACCAGCCGGAACTGTCCGGAGTGTTCCAGGTGGAGCCATCCGGCGAGGTGGTGATCCCGCTGCTCGGCCGCATCGCGGCGGCGGGGTCGACCGTCGAGACCCTTCGGGCCGCGCTCGTGGCGCGCTTTGCCGATGGCTATATCCAGAACCCCAACATCGTCGTGCGGCTCGCCGAGCTGCGGCCCGTGACCGTCGTTGGCGCCGTTCGCACGCCGGGCCGCTATGCCTTCCTCGAGGGCATGACGGTGGCGACCGCGCTCGCGCTCTCGGGCGGCCTCAGCGCCCTGACGAGCGAGGAAGCGCTGGCGCGGGCCGACTTCCTCGCGTCCCAGCAGCAGCTCGGCGCACAGGAGATCAACTATGTCGGGCAGCTCGCGCGGCGCGCGAGGATCGAGGCGTCCCTGGCCGGCACCGCGATCACGCCGCCCGCCGTCGCTCCCTCGGAGAAGGAGACGCTCGCGCGCTTCCTGGCGACGGAAGAGCGGGTCCTTGCGGCCAATCGCGACAGCCTTGCGCGGCAGCGCGCTCTTCTTGCCGAGCAGTCCAAGCAGATCACGAGCGACATCGACGTGTTCAGCCAACAGCTGGCCCTCGAAAAGGAGCAGGCCTCGCTTCTCGACAAGCAGGTCGATTCGGTTCGCCAGCTCCTGACCAACGGCCTGACCCGCCAAGCCAGCCTCCTCGACATCGAGCGCGAACGCTCGCGCTCGCGCTCGAACCTCGCGCAGCTGGCCGGAAGCGTCGCGCGCACCCGCTCGCTCCAGGTCGAGGCCCAGTTCCGCCTCGACCAGCTGGAGACGGCGGCGCGCGAGGCGGACGTCGCCGCGCTTCAGACCGTGAACCAGCAGATCGCCGAGAGCGAGGCGACGCTGCCGCTGGCGCGCGAGCTGCGCGACGTGCGCCGGGGGCGCCTCGCCCACCTGCCGGCGCCGGTCGCGACGCCGCCGCTGATCAGCCTGACGCGCTTCTCCGACGGCGCCTTCGTCCACTCGCCCGCCCTTCTCGACGCGCCCGTCTGGCCGGGCGACGTGATCCAGGTCGGAAGCGACGAGGACCTCCTGCAGCCGGGCGGCCTTCCGCCCGGCACGGCCTCGCCCGTCGCGGCGCTCGGTGGAGCCGCCGCGCCTCGGGGCGCGGACACGGTGCCGCCGGACGCGACGGCCGAGGCCCGCTGACCACCCCGCCTCGGAGCGTCCGCCATGCCCGCCGCCCCCGCCGCCGCGCTTCTGGCGTTCCTGCCGATGGTGGCCGACTGCGCGACGCCGGTCGGCCCCGCGGACGACGCGCTTCTCGCGCTGATGCGGCCGGGCCGCCCCCTGCCCGGCCCGCCCGGCCAACCCTGCCCGGCCGGCGCCATCGCGCTGCCGGCGGGCTCTCCCGCCCAGCCCATCGTCGATCGCGCGCCGCAGGGCGCCGCCTTCTGCGTCGGCGCGGGCGTTCACCGGGCGGAGACGATCGCGCCCCGGTCGGGCCAGCGCTTCTTCGGCGCGCCGGGGGCGGTCCTGCGCGGCTCGGTGGAACTCGGCGCCTTCGAGCGGCGGGACGGCGTCTTCTCGGCCCCCGCTCCGCTGCCCATGGGCGACGCGCACGGAAGCTGCCTGCCGGACCGGCCCGCCTGCGCGAGCCCGGCCGCCGTGTTCGTGGACGGCGAGCCCGTGCCCGAGGTCGCTCGGCTCGCGGACCTTTCCCCCGGCCGCTTCTTCTTCGACCGCGACGCGGGCCGCGTCGTCACGCCCGACGACTGGCGCGGACATCGCGTCGAGGCGAGCGCCGTCCCCTTCGCCTTTCTCGCCAACGGCGCGCGCGACGTGACGGTCTCGGGCCTCGTGGTCGAGCACTATGCCAGTCCCGCCCAGCGCGGCGCGATCTACGACGACACGGACGAGGCGGCCAGCGGATGGCGGATCGAACACAACGAGGTGCGCCTCAACGGCGGGCTCGGCGTGCGGGCGGGTCCGGGTGCGACCGTCCGCGCCAATCGCATCATGCGCAACGGCCAGCTCGGCGTCGGCTTCTCCAGCCCGAACGTGCGGGTCGAGGACAACGTGATCGCCGGCAACAACCGCGAGGGCTACGACCCGGCGTGGGAGGCCGGCGGCCTCAAGGGCACGCAAACCCACGGCACGGTGATCGCGGGCAACCTCGTCTACGCAAACGGGGGGCCGGGCCTGTGGTGCGACATCGAATGCCGCGACGTCGCCTACCGCGACAATCTCGTGGCGCTGAACGGGGGGGCCGGCATCTTCCACGAGATCAGCGGCGCCGCCGAGATCCGGGGCAACGTCCTGCGGTGCAACGGCGGCGAGGAGGGCTGGTACTGGGGCGCGGGCATTCTCCTCGCCTCGTCGCGCGACGTCGGCGTCCGGGGAAACCTCGTCCTGTCCGGCGAAGGGGCGACCGGCATCGCGATCGTCGACCAGGGCCGGGCGCGGGACGACGGGACGCTCTACCAGGCGGCGCGCAACCGGGTGGAAGGCAATCTCGTGCGCTTCGAGGGAACGCACGGGCGCATGGGAGCGGCGAGCGACGTCGCGCCCGGCAGCGCCAACAGCGGTGCCATCGAGGCCGGCGACAACCGCTTCGAGGGCAATCTCTACCGCGTGCCGCCGGGCTTTTCGGGCGAATTCGCCTGGGGGGCTCGCACGCTCCCCTTCCGCAGCGTTCCCGTCGGCGGGCAGGAACGGGACGGGCGCCTGGAGGTCGAGGCGCCCGCCGCCCTCACGCGTTGATCACGAAGGGAAGCCGCGCGATCCGCTGCCGCAGGCTTGGCGGCAGGGCCTTGAACGCCCGCACCATGGGCGGCCGGCCGCGCCGGAGATAGGCGGTCGCCATCCGGCCCCGTCGCGTCAGCGGCCAGGCGAGATCGGCCACCGGGACCGCTTCGCCCGTCCATTCGGTCTTGTGCGGCATCTCGGGGGGCATGAAGTCGAAGAAGCCGATGCCGGACGCCTCGTCCTGGAAGATGCGCAGGAGAAGAAGGCGGCCCGGCGCGTGCATGGCGAAGCGCTGGTCGTAGCTCTGCAGCATCGACAGGTAGCGTCCCTTCTCCAGAAGGCCGATCTCGATGGCGGCGGTCCGCTCGCCGACGGCGAGCCGGAAGACCGCAAAGCCGCTGCGTCGCGCGAGTTCCGACAGGAGCAGGGCGTTGGCGGGATGAAGGTAGCCCGCGCTCGTCACGCCGCGCTCGCGCAGCCACTCGTCCTTCAGGGCGAGCGCCTCGGCGACCGCAGCGGCCTGCGCCGCGCCCTCCACCCGCTCGTAGCGCAGCGGTCCCGCCTTCGCGAGAAGGCGCGCGTGGCGCGCAAGCGCGTTGAGCGAGCGGCCCGTGCGAAGGCTGCGGGGATCGGCCGCGCCTGTCAGCCGCAGGACGGGCGCCCGCTCCTCGGCGATGACGCGCCAGTCGGTCGTCTCCTGCCCGCGCAGGTGGGCGAGCGTCGAGTCCCCCCGCGTTCCCCGCATGAGGACCATGTCTGCGTCGCCGAGATCCTCGACCGCCCGGCAGGCCGCACGGAACGCGGCGGGCGCCGTCGACCGGGCGTCGACGAGGATGTCGGAATACTGGGTCGCCGGCGCGCCCAGCGACCCGAGGATGCGAACGGGCCCGAAGGTCCTGTGCGACAGCGGCCAGACGAGAACCAGGCGGCCGCCCTCGCGCACGGTCACGATCCGGGCGCGCTCGCGATGCCCGCTGCGGGCGCAGCTGTCCATCCACGCCATGCACCAGTCGGCCCCCTGGTAGAAGGCCGGCGCCGCCGAGCGCTCGCCGAGCGAGGCCCACTCGCCGGCGATCGCGCACGCGCTTTCGAGAACCTCCGCCGAGAACTCGTCGCCCGCCGCTTCCGGATGGACCGGAGCGCCCGTGCGGCGGCGCGGGCCCGAGAAGGTCGAACGTATCGAAAGGCCGTCCATCGAAGATAAGTCCCCGCATTCCTCGCGGCGCGACAACCGGTCCGCGCGCGGTTCATGGTGCCATCATCGCAGGCGGAAACCGGGTGGGCGTCCGAGGTAGGCCGGACGGCGACGCGCCGGGGACGCAAGCGGCGGTCCGGTGCCGCGCCGGGCGCCTCCGGCGGGTCGGGCTACCTCTCTTTCGCCAGTGCAATTCGGCCGGGATCGCCGATGCTGGCGCTCGGCCGTGGACGGCGCCCCGGGCGCGGGCGGTCGCACGGCCTCCAGCTGGAAGGACCCGGGATGACGACGCCCCGAACTGTGCCCGCCCTGCGCCCCTATTCGAACGGCGCAAACGCCGGCGGCGCCCGGCCCTCGCCGTTTCAACAAGCCGACCCGCTGGACCGGGACCTGCGCTCCGAGGACGATCTTTCCTTCGCCCGCGTGATCCGCGCCGTGCTGCGTCATCGCCGCCTGATGCTGGGTGCGATCCTGGCGGGGCTCGCGGTCGCGGCTCTGGCCGGAACGCTGCTTCCGGGGCGCTCGGTCGGCGAAGCGGTGGTGCAGCTCGTGTTCGAGAATGCCGGACTGCCCGCTTCGGGCGCGACGGGCGGGGGCGCCTCGATCGTGCTCGACGCCGCCGCCCTCGTGAGGGGCGAGACGGAGATCATCGCCTCCCGCGCCGTCGCCCGCCGCGTGCTCGCCGCCGAGCCCGCCGCCGCCCGGTTCGCCGCCGCGCGAGCCGGGCGGGACCCGATCCAGACGCTGCAGAAGGCGCTCGAGGTGGCCAACGACGGCAAGTCCTACATCGTGCGCATCCGCTTCACGGCGGGCGACGCGCGAACC
>NZ_BBWK01000019.1 GCF_001463765.1 Aureimonas sp. AU4
CGACGCGCGAACCGCCGCCACGATCGCCAACGCCTTCGCCGACGCCTACCGGGCGACGCGCGCGGAACAGGAGGCGGGCGCGAAGGACGAGCGCGTGACCCAGATCGCGGCGCAGATCGCGCAGGCCGAGCGCGAGGCCGACGAGGCCGGACGGGCGCTGCAGTCCTTTGCCGAGCAGACCGCCTTGTCGCTGCCGGCCGCGGGCGCGGTCTCGGCGACCGACCAGCAGCTGCGCGACCTTCTCGCCCAGCTCGCGGTGCGCCAGGGCGTGCGGCGCGAGAAGGAACTGCGCGTCGAACGGCTGCGCCAGGCGGCCGAGCGCGGCACCGTTCCCCTGGCCGGCGACCTCGACGGGGCGGGCGAGGCCCAGCGCCTGGTGGACGCCGAGCTCATGGCCCGCCGCGACCTCACCCTCCTGCGCACGAGCCTCGGCCCCCTTCATCCGCGCTACGAGAAGGCGCAAGCCGCCCTGAAGGCTCTCGAGACCGACCGCGCCCGCGCCGTGACGGACGCGCTGGCGCTGGCGCAGAGCGATCTCCTCAGCACCCAGATCGGCGAGCGCTCGCTCCTGTCCGACATCACGCGCATGCAGGGCCTCGCGGTCGGCGAGGGTCCGGGACATCAGGAGGCGCTTCGGCTCCAGGCACGCTGGCAGTCCGCCGTCGCCAGCCTCGACCAGCTGCGCGCCCAGCTCCAGCAGACGCGGGCGGCGGGCCGGTCGGGTCCGGTCGGCGCCGTCGTCGTCAGCCCGGCCGAGGCGCTGGAGCGCTCCCTGCCGCAACGCCTCGTGACCGCGCTCCTGATCGGCCTGTTCGGCGGGGCCGCCTCGGGCCTGGCGCTCGTCTATGCGCGCGAGGCGCGAGACACGGGATATGCCGAGGTCGCGCCGGCCGAGCGCGGCCTCGGCATGGCCTGCGTCGGGCTTCTTCCGGGACGGGCGCATTCCGCCATCCCGAAGGAGCGCGAGCTGCGCGACATCGCCCTGCGCGGGCTGATCAACCGCTTCGGCCTGTCGGACACGGCGGCCGGCCGCCGCTTCATCGTGTTCGGCGCGGCGCTGCCCGGCGAGGTCGCGACGGGCCTCGTGCGCGAGCTCGCGCTGATCCTGACCGAGGCGGGGCGCCGCGTCGTGCTCGTGGAGCCCACGGCCACGCCCGCCGGGGCCGCCGCCTCCCCGGCCGACGCGCCGCCCAAGGGCATGATCGCGACGACGATCGCGCGCACGGTCGGCGAGGAGGCGGCCGAGGCGGAAGCGGGCGGGCATGTGGTGCCCTCGTTCGAGGAGCCCGCGCAGCTTCTCGACTGGCTCGATACGAATGCGGGCCCCTGCGACGTCGTTCTGGTGCAGGCGCCGGCGATCCTCACCGATCCGCGCGCCGCGATCCTCGCGCGGGCCGCCGACGTCTTCGTGCTGACGCTCGCCTGGCATCGCACGCCGCGCGCCGCGCTCGCCCTCGCCGTGCGGCAGCTGGCCGCCCTGCCCCGACCCGCCGCCGCGCTCGCCTTCGTGTTCACGCAGGTCGACCTGAAGCGCCACGACGCCTTCGGGCCGCGCGACAGCCTCTACTTCCAGAACCGGCTCCTGTCGCGCCGCGCCAGGGGCTCGGCGCGGGCCATGGCGGGAGACTGCGTGTGACGAGCGCCTTCGAGGCGCCGGAGCCGACTGCCGCCTCCTGGACCTCCTGGTCCGGGGCGGGTGCCGCCTCGTGGCGCGACCGCTACTTCGCGGCCCTTCTTCTCGCCATCGCCGGCTATGCGACGCTCGGCAAGGGCTTCGCCTATGCAGGCATCCCGCCCCTGTTTCCGGCCGAGATGCTCCTGGGCGTCGGGCTCGCGACGCTTGCGTGGCCCCGGCCCGGCACGCTGCCCCTGTTCAGCCTGCCCATGGCGCTGATGCTGGCCGGCATCATCTGGACGGTGCTTCGGACGCTGCCCTTCCTGTCGCTCTACGGGATCGACGCGCTGCGCGACAGCGTCATCCTCGTCTACGGCTTGTTCGCGATCGTCACCGCCAATCTCCTCCTCGAGCGTCCGAGACGGATCGGAAACGCCGTGCGGTGGATCGGGACCTTCGTCTTCTTCTACGCCCTGGTGATCGTCCCGATCTACGCGTTCGAGACGGCGATCGGCGAGGGCATGCCGGTCTGGCCGCTGTCGGGGGCGCCGATCCTTCTGGTGCGCGGGGGCGAGATCGGCGTGCACCTGTGCGCGGCGGTGGTCTTCGCGCTTCTCGGCTTCCGGCGTTTTCACCCGGTCTGGATCGCGCTCCTGGCGGCGGACGTCGCCTTCGTCGCCTCGCTCAGCCGTGGCGGCCTCGTCTCGATCGTGCTGCCCGCGCTCGCGGCGGTGGCCCTGTCGGGTCGCGTGCGCCCCCTCGTCAACGCGGCGCTCGTGATCCTCCCCGTTCTGGCCCTTCTTTATGCGACCGGCGCCGAGATCGCCCTGCCCGGCATCAAGCGCTCGGTCGATGTCGGGCAGCTCGTCGACAACGTCGTCAGCATCGCCGGGTCGTCGGGCGACAGCGGGCTCGACGACACGAAGGCCTGGCGCCTCGCCTGGTGGGACAAGATCTTCGGCTACACCCTGCACGGCGACTATTTCTGGACCGGCAAGGGTTTCGGCATCAACCTCGCGCTGGACGACGGGTTCACGACGTTCGTGGCCGACGGCCCCCTGCTGCGCAGTCCGCACAACGGCAACATGACCATTCTGGCGCGCGCGGGCGTGCCGGGACTGGCGATCTGGGTCGCGATCCTCGTCTCGTGGTTCGCGACCATGCTGTGGTACGTCGTGAAGGCCAGGCGGGCGAGCGACCGCGACTGGTCGCACTGGTTCATCTTCCTGTTCGCCTACCTCCTGTCGGCCTATATCGACGCGAGCTTCGACGTGGCGCTCGAGGGGCCGCTGGTCGGCGTCGTGTTCTGGGTCCTGTTCGGGGCGGGGATCGGCAGCGCGATGGTCTACGACCGGCTGGCGCCGTCATGATTTCCGGGCCGGCCGCGGCCGTCCTGGCGCTGCGCCCGCGCTGGCTGCGCTGGCCGCGCGCGACCTGGGTCCTGGCGGACCAGGCCGTCCTCAGCCTCGGCACCTTTCTTCTCAGCGTGGCGCTCGCGCGCAGCCTGTCCCTGGAGACCTTCGGCACCTACGCGCTCTTCGTCAGCGCCCTGCCGCTGGCGCAGACCTTCGGCAACGCGGTGATCTTCTACCCCCTGTCGGTGCGAGCCACCGTCCTGCCGGAGCCCGAGCGACGCCGCCTGATCCGCGCCACCTTCAAGCTGACGCTCCTCGCCGGCGCGCCGCTCGCCCTTCTCTTCGGAATCGTGAACCGATGCTTCGTCGATCCGGCGCTCCTCCTGCCTTCGGCCTGCCTTCTCCTGTCGAGCCAGATCCAGGAATGCACCCGGCGGGGGCTTCTGTGCGCCTTCCGGCACCGCGCGGCGATCATGGGGGACGCGGTGAGCTATCTCGGCCAGGTGCTCCTGGTCGTGGCGCTCGCGCGCGTCGCGGCGCTGGATCTGGCCGTCGCCCTCTATGCCGCCGCCGCGACCTCGGTCGTCGGCGCCCTTCTCCAGTCCGTCCAGATCGGCCTCTGGCGGCGGGACCCCGGCCCGGTCTGGCCGGTCCGCGCCACCTTGCGCGACTACTGGACGCTCGGTCGCTGGTCGCTCGGATCGAACGCCCTTCTGGCGCTGCGCGGAGGCGTCCTGCCCTGGCTCCTCGCCTCGTTCCACGGGCCGGTCGCAGCGGGAACCTTCCAGCTCGCCGTCAATGTCGTCAACGTCGCGAACCCGGTGGTGATCGGCATCGCCAACGTCATCCCGCAGGCGGCGGCGCGCGGCCGGAGCGGGGGCGCGCGCGCCGCGCTACGCCTGTCGCTTCCCTATATCGCGACGGGCCTTCCCATCGTCGGCCTCCTGTCGCTCGGCATGATCCTAGCGCCCGAGCGGATTCTCGATCTCGTCTACGCCCGCAGCTTCGCCGATCCGGTCCTGTTCGAGGCCGTGCGCATCATGGCGGTGGGCGCCGTGTTCGGCTTCCTCGCGGCCGGTGCCGGGGCCCATCTCTACGGCTCCGGCGACGGTCGGATCGCCTTTGCGGGCGATGCCGCGACCGGCCTTGCGGTGCTGGCCGCCGCGGTTCCGCTGGTGGGCGCCCTCGGCCTCCTCGGCGCCTGCGTCGCGGCGGCGCTCAGCCTCGTCGCCCGCACCGCCTGGATGACCGCCGTCGTCGCCCGCCGTCTCGCGCAGGAGCGCGACCGTCCGGCCCCGTCGTCCCCCACCATCGCGGCGATGGACCGGTTCTGACGGCGCCTCGCGTTCTGGAACTTGCGGACGCGCGAAAGCCCCGCCCGGGAGGGCGGGGCTCGAGAGGAGGCGGGCCGGGGTCGGCCTATTCGGCGGCCTGCGCCAGCGGCTGGTCCTCGAACCGCTGGAAGGGGCGACGGTCGGCCGGTCCCGTCGACGCGGCCAGTATGGGCCGCGGCGCGGGCGAGGCGAAGCGGCCGACGCCGCGATACGCGAAGCCGAGCCGCAGGAGACAGCGGGCGTCGAGCATGTTGCGCAGGTCGACCACGACCGGCGTTCGCATCGCAAGGCGCGCCTCGGCCCAGTCGATCGCGAGAAACTCGGCCCATTCCGTCGCGACCACCGCCGCGTCGGCGCCCACAAGTGCTTCCGTGACGCTTCCCGCGAGCTCGATGGCGGGGCACTCGCGCCGCGCCTGCGCGCCGGCCACCGGGTCGAAGGCGACGACGCGGGCGCCAGCACGCGTCATCGCGAGCGCCACCGCCAGCGCCGGGGCCTCGCGCACGTCGTCGGTCCCGGCCTTGAAGGCGAGGCCCAGGAGAGCGACGCGCCGTCCCTCCAGCGAACCGCCGAGCGCCTCGGCGACCTTGCGCGCCATGGCGCGCTTGTGCCGCTCGTTGGCCTCGATCACCGCCGCGGCGATCCCCGCGCCGTCCTCGCCGCCCGCCGCAAAGCGCGTGAGGGCCGCCAGGTCCTTGGGAAAGCAGGATCCGCCGAAGCCCGGTCCCGCCTTCAGGAAGGCCGGGCCGATGCGCCGGTCGGCGCCCACCGCTTCGGCCAGCGCCGAGACGTCCGCGCCCACGCTCTCGCACAGGCGCGCGAACTCGTTCAAAAGCCCGATCCGCGTGGCCAGGAAGACGTTCGCCGCGTATTTGATCATCTCCGCCGTTTCCAGCGTGTCGATCTCGATCAGCCGGGTGCCGCGCTCGGTCAGGGGGCGGTAGACCTCGCGCATCGCGGCGGCGGCATCCGCGTCCTCGCACCCCACCACGATGCGGTCCGGGCGGAGGAAGTCGTCCACCGCGCAGCCCTCGCGCAGGAACTCGGGGTTCGACACGACCGCGAAGCGCCCCTCCTCCAGCCGCGCGCCGACCATCGCCTGGAGCCAGCGGCAGGTGCCGACCGGAACCGTGGACTTCACGACGAGCGTCAGCCGTCCTTCGGGAGACTGCGCCGCGCGAAGGCGGACGGCCTCGTCCACGGCGGCAAAGAAGCCGCGCAGGTCGGCCGAGCCGTCGGGCGCGGACGGCGTGCCGACGGCGACCACCAGCACGAGGTCCCGCGGTCGCAGCGCCGCGCCGAGGTCGCCGGTGAAGCCGAGGCGTCCCTCATCGAGATTGCGGCGCACCAGGGGCTCGAGGCCCGGCTCGAAGATCGGCGGCTCGCCGCGCCGAAGCCGTTCGACCTTGGCCGGATCGACGTCGACGCAGACCACCGCGTGGCCGAGTTCGGCCAGGCACGTGCCGGTGACGAGGCCCACATAGCCGGTTCCCAGAATGCAGATGTTCGACATGGGAGGGTGCTTCCTGTGCTGAACGGCGATGGAAGGCGCGGTGCGCGCGAGGGCGGCGGTCAGCGCGCGCCGCGCGCCAGGAGGACGGCCGGCAGCGTGTGGACCAGGATGTAGAGGTCGAGCCAGACCGACCAGTTGCGGATGTAGAAGACGTCGAGGCGGCGCTGCGCCTCGAGGTCGGAGTCGCTGCGGGCGCTGATCTGCCAGTAGCCGGACAGACCCGGCATCACGCTCGCGCGCAGGTCACGAAAGCCCGCCTCGAAGGCTTCGAGGTGGTAGAACGGAAAGGGGCGCGGCCCCACCAGGCTCATGTCGCCCCGGACGACGTTCAGGAGTTGCGGCAGCTCGTCGATGCTGCTGCGGCGCAGGAGCGACCCGATCAGCGGCAGGATGCGCGGGTCGGAGCGCAGCTTGAAGGAGCGCGCCCATTGCGCGGCCGCCTCCGGGTTCTCCGCCAGGTGGCGCTCGAGGCGCGCCTCGGCGTCGCGGTACATGCTGCGCAGCTTGAGGACGCGGATCGTACGCCCCCGGTGGCCCTGGCGCGGCTGGGCGTAGAACGGGTTGCCGGGATCGACCGCCACCACCGCGAGCGCCGCGAGAAGCACGAGCGGCGCGGCGAGGCAGAGGAGCGGCAGGGCGAGCGCGAGGTCGAACACGCGCTTCAGCCGGAGGTTGCCGGGCAGGAGCAGGCCGTGGCGCAGCTCGAAGCCGACGGCACTTCCCACCGCGCGCGGCTGCATCCAGAGCGTCTGGAGCGAGCCGGCGTCACGAAGGACGAGGACGCTCGGCACCGGCAGGTCGGCCGCGATCCGCCAGTCCCGCTCGCCGTCGCCCGTGGACAGGAGGATCACGCAGGCCACCGGCTCGCCCGCCCGGGCCAGCTCGGCGAACCCCTCGCCGAGCGCCGCGCCGATCGAGGGCGCGGCGTCCATCGCGACCTGGAGCGCCGGCCGTAGGCCGAGCCGGGGCTCGGCCTCGAGCCTGGCGGCGAGCGGCCCGACCGCGCCGGCCGGCCCGACCAGCGCCACGGGCTCGCGCCAGAGATCGAGGCGGATCAGCGCCTCCTGCACCAGACCCCGGGCGAGAAGCCCGAGAACGGTCATGAGCCCGAACACCAGAAGCCACGACGCAAGAAGGGCCGGCGCCGCCAGATGGGCCGCAAGCGCGAAGGCCGCCATGCTCGACAGGAGGGCGCAGGCCAGGACATGGTCGCGGAACTGCTCGATCGGCCCGCGCCGACCGACCGCGTAGAAGCCCATCGCCTTGTGAAGCGCGACGAGCAGCGCGCCCCAGGCCAGCGCCAGCATCAGCCAGTCGCCGGGCGAGCCGGCGCCGGGACCAAGGCCAGTCGACCGCAGGATGGCCGCAAGAAGCGCGATCGCGAGCGTGGCCGCCGCGACGTCCGCCGCGACCAGCGCGCCGGTGCGGATCGCCCGCCGCGCGCTTGCGCCCGGCCCGGCCCGCTCGGCCGTGAGAAAGCTCGCATCCGACATGACGAAAAACCCCGCGCCTCGCCGCCAAGGGGACCGTCAGCGCGCCGGGGCGGCAGCGGCGGCGGCCTGTGGGCGGAGCGGCCGGGCGGCGCGCGCGCCGACCTCTTCGTCGATCCACCGGTAGGTCGGCACGATCCCCTCGCGCAGGTGGATGCCGGGCTCCCAGCCGAGCACCTGCCGCAGGAGGCTGTTGTCGCTGTTGCGCCCGCGCACGCCTTGCGGCTTGGCGAGGTCGTGCCGCTTGACGAGCGTCTTGCCGGCGGCCTCGCAGACGATGTCGACGAGCTCGTCGATCGTCACGAGCTCGTCCGTTCCGAGGTTCAGCGGCGCGCGGTGGTCGGAGCGCATGAGGCGCACGAGGCCCTCGACGCAATCGTCGATATACATGAAGGAGCGGGTCTGCTGCCCGTCGCCCCAGATGTCGATCGCGCCGCCCGGCTCGGCCATGGCGACCTTGCGCGAGATCGCGGCCGGCGCCTTCTCGCGCCCGCCGTCATAGGTGCCGAGCGGGCCGTAGACGTTGTGGAAGCGCACGATGCGCGTTTCCATGCCGAAATCCTCGCGCACGTACTGGCAGAACTTCTCGGCATAGAGCTTCTCCAGCCCGTAGCCCTCCTCGGGCTGGGCGGGAAAGGCGTCGTCCTCCTTAAGGGGCCGCACGTCGGCGTCGCGCTGGAGGTGCTGGGGATAGACGCAGGCGGACGAGGAATAAAGGAAGCGCACGACGCCCGCCCGCCGCGCGGCCTCGACCATGTGGAGGTCCATCAGCGTGTTGTTGAGCGTGATCTCGGCATGGGACTGGCTGATGTAGCCGATCCCGCCCATGTCGGCGGCGAGATGATAGACCTGGTCCATCCCCTCGACCGCCGCGGCGCAGTTGGCGGGATCGCGCAGGTCGACCTGCAGGAACTCGTCGGCGGCCGTCGCCTCGTATTCGGGGCGCTTGATGTCGGCGCCGCGCACGTGGTGCCCCTCCGCCTTGAGGCGCGTGGCGAGATGGTGGCCGATGAAGCCGCCCGCGCCGGTGACGAGGATGCGCAGAGACGTCGATGAGCGTGTCGGCATGGGTCCGGGCCTTCCTTTGTGGGAACGGCGTCATCTTGAGAAGCGGCGTCCGGCGAAGTCACCTTTCGCAATCGGAGTACCCTCATTCTCGCTGCCGCGCGGAAAAGGTGTTCCCGATCCGCATCACCCCACCCCCTCGCTCGGGAAATTCGCGCTTGATCCCGATCAAACCTGCGGGGTCCCGCAGGCGACCGCGCGGGCCGGAGCCCGGCGTCGCGGCTTCTGAAAAGACTGCCGCCACCGCATGTTACGCCGATCAATCATGCAGTTGATCTCAATCAAAAACATTCCAAAAACGAATTAATCAGTCAATTTTACTTAAATAGATGCCCATCTTTGCCCGATTTTCGAAAATCTAAGGGGGGTGCCTCAAACGGAGCACTCATTTTGGCAGTTACCAAAGCAGACACGTTCGGTCAGACGGACCATGCCATGCCTTCAGGCGCGATCGTCCTGACGCCGAATTCCGACGTCCAGTCCATCGTCTCGGGATCGCCCAACGGCTCGACCTTCTGGTTCGAGGCGGGCACCTACCACCTCGGCAGCCCGATCGTCCCCAAGGACGGCCAGACCTTCATCGGCGCCAAGGGCGCCGTCCTGGACGGCGGCACGGTCCTGAAGGACTTCACGCAGGAGGGGTCGCATTTCGTGGCCTCGAACCAGACGCAGGAAGGGGAACGTTACGCGACCGACCAGGGCGCTCCCGGCGCCGAGCGCGCCGGATACCCCGAGACGGTCTTCGTCGACGGCAAGCCGCTGACCCCGGTCGACAACATGGCGGATCTCAAGTCCGGCCATTTCTTCTTCGACTACGGGGCGGACAAGATCTACCTCGCCGACGACCCGAACGGCCACGTCGTCGAGGCCGGCCGCAGCCCGGCCGCGTTCCAGTCCAACGCCAGCAACGTGACGGTCTCGAACTTCGTCGTCGAGCACTTCAACTCGCCCACGCAGTACGGCGCGATCCGGGGCGACGGGCCGGGCTGGACGGTCGAGAACAACGAGGTGCGCTTCAACTACGGCGTCGGCATCACGGTGCGCAACGACGGCGTGATCTCGGGCAACAACTCGCACGACAACGGCCAGATGGGCGTCGGCGCGACCGGCACGCACATCACCGTCGAGCATAACGAGCTCGGCCACAACGGCTACTGGTCCGGCATCAACCCGAACTGGGAAGGCGGCGGCTCGAAGTTCGGGGCGGCGACCGACCTCGTGGTGCGCGACAACTACTCCCACGACAACCACGGCTACGGCCTGTGGACCGACGAGAGCAGCAAGAACGTCGACTACGAGGGCAACCTCGTGGTGAACAACGACGGCGGCGGCATCAGCCACGAAATCTCCTACGACGCCACGATCCGCGACAACACGCTGGTCGGCAACGGGAGCGCGCATGTCGGCGACTGGCTCTGGGGCGCCCAGATCCAGGTCCAGAACTCGCAGAACGTCGAGGTCTCGGGGAACCGCGTCGACATGTCGGGCGGCGTGAACGGCATCGCCCTGATCCAGCAGGATCGCGGCGACGGCCCGCTCGGGAACCACCTGACGACCGGCAACAACGTCCACGACAACCTCGTCGTCTCGCAGTCGGGCGAGGGCCTGAACGGGGGCGTGGCGGACTACCAGGAGAGCACCCTTCTGAACAACAACAGCTTCGCGAACAACACCTACGAGATGTCCGACGGCAGCCACTGGCGCTGGGGCAGCAACATCAACGATTCCAACTGGGATTCCTTCGTCGCCGCGTCCGGCCAGGAGCACGGCTCGACGCTCGCCGCGCCGACGACCGACACCTCCGCCTGGCTGGGCGCGGCGCCGGCCGCTTCCGCGCCCGAGGCCACCCCTCCCGTGACCGGCGGCGAGACCCCGCCGCCCGCCGACACCCCGCCGGCCGATCCGGCGCATCCCGTCACCCCGGCGGACCCGGCCGCCCCGGTCACCCCGGCGGACCCGAGCGCGCCGGCGACCCCGACGACGCCCGCAACGCCGGCGCCGACCACGCCGGACGCCCCGGCCACCCCGGCCGACGGCATGGGTGCGGGCCAGCCCGCGACGGGCGGAACCGCCTCCGACACGTTCCACTTCGGAACGCACTGGGGCGCGGACCGGGGAGCGAACCTGTCGTTCCTGCCCGACCAGCACGACATGTCGTTCCTGTCGCAGGGCCATCTCGCATTCGCCCAGGATGCGTCGGGAGCCGCGTCGGCGGCCACGCCGGCGCCCCACGAGATGACGATCGAGAACCTGTCCCTGTCGCCGCTGCACTCGGACTTCTTCCTGCTCGGCTGACGTCGGGTCCGTCCCGCTGACGGCCCGGTCGGGGTTCCGCCCTTCTCCAAAGGGCGGGCCTCGACCGGGCTACCGCCTTGGGGACGTCGCTTGATTGATCCAAGGCAAGGACAAGGGCGGCTCCCGGTCGATCCTCGGAGCAGGATCCGTGTCCGAGGAGCGACGAGCCGTGAACCTTTTCGTACCCTTCGCCCGCCCCTTGCCGCCCCCAGCCCCGCAAGCCGGACGCCCCGTCGCGCGGGCGGCGCAGGCCCTGGCGCGCTGCCTCTTCGAGGACATCCTGCCGCTCTGGGCGGTGGTCGGCCTCGACCATGCGCAGGGCGGATTCGCCGAGACCATCGAACCGGACGGCCGGGCCGGGACGGGACCGCGCAGGGTGCGGGTCAGCGCGCGGCAGGTCTATGCCTTCGCGGTCGCCGAGGAACTGGGCTGGAGCCGCATGGCGGCCCGTGCCTGCGTGCGGCACGGCTACCGGTTCCTGTGCGGCCACACGTCGGCCCACGGCTTCCTGTTCCACTCGCTGGAGAGCAACGGCTCGCTGCGCGACGGGGGGCACGAGCTCTATGACCAGGCCTTCCTGCTTCTGGCCTATGCCCATGCCCACCGGCTTCTGGGCGGCGGCGAGGCGTGCGCCCGGGCGCACGAGCTCCTGCGCCAGATCCTGGCCCGTTTCCCGGCCGGCGGCGGGGCGTTCGCGACGCGGCTCGACGCGGGCGGACCGATCCTCGCCAACCCGCACATGCACCTTCTCGAGGCGGCCCTCGCCTGGATCGAGATCGACGACGCCCCGCAATGGCACGCCCTGGCGAACCGCATCGTCCACCTCTTCTCGACATGCTTCTATGATCGCCGACACGGCGCCGTCCTGGAAGCGTTCGACCTGGCCGGCAAGCCGCTCGCCGAGGGCGGGCGGTACCGCGTCGAGCCGGGCCACAACTTCGAGTGGGCCTGGCTCCTGATGCGCTGGGAGCGCCTGGCCGGCGGCGAGGCGGGCGACCTGCCCCATACGCTGATCCGGTTCGCCGAGACGCACGGCGTCGACCCCGTCCGGCGCGTCGCCGTGAACGCGGTCTGGCACGACGGCTCGAGCGCCGACGCGCGCGCCCGCCTCTGGCCCCAGACGGAGCGTCTCAAGGCCTGGCTCGCCCTCGCCGAGGAAAGCCGCGCCGGCGCGGTCGAGGAAGCCGAGCGCAAGGCGGCCGAGGCGGCCGAGACGCTGCTTCTCTATCTCCGGCCGTCGACGGCGGGCCTTTGGCACGACGTCATGGAGCCCGCCGGCAGCTTCGCAGCCGAGCCCGCGCCCGCGAGTTCCCTCTACCATATCGCCTGCGCGATCCGCAAAATCCTCGCCTATGCCGGCAGCGAGGGCGAGGCCGCCCGCCGCCTTCCGGCGCCCCGCCTCGAACGCGAGGCGCAGACGGCGCACTGAGCGGCGCCGCCCGGGCCGTCCCTTCAGGCGCTCTCGTGAGGGCCGGCATGCGCGTTGGCCCGCGCCAGGGCGAGAAAGGTTTCCGCGTCGCGCACGACCACCGATCCGCGCTGCGTGGCGACGAGACCGAGATCGCGCAGGCCGCGCAGGATGCGGTTCACATGGACATGCGTCAGGCCCGCGGCGTCGGCGAGGTGGCTCTGGGTCAGCGGCAGCCGGATGGCGCCGCCCGTGCCCTTGTAGGCCACGATGCGCGCCACGAGATCGCCGAGGACCTCGATCACCCGCACCCGGGCGTCGCGCCGCTCCAGCATGCCCACCCGGTCGCGCAGCCCCGCGCATTCCCGCTCCGCCGCCTCCCACAGGACGACCTGCCCCGCGCCCCCTTGCAGGAACAGGATCTGCAGGTGGCTGATGAGAATGCGCTCCACCACGACCGGCGTGACCGCCGCCACGACGTGGTCGGCCGGCGCCCTGGGAAACGGGTTGGGATTGCAGATGTCGCCGGGCAGCAGGAAGCCGAGGATGTGGCGGCTGCCGTCCGAGTTCTCGCGGTGCCGGATCGCCAGCCCGTCGCGGATCGAGATGACGTATTTCGGCTCGGCGTTCATGGCGATGATCTCGCTGCCCGCCGGAACGTTGGCGACCGTGCCGTGCAGGCTGACCGCCGCCGCCTCGTCCGCGTCGTATCGCTGACGGATCGCGTCGGCGAGGGTCGGGCGGGCGGGAAGGCGCGGCGCGTGGTTCACCGGTGCCGGCATCAAGGACATCGCCTCCCTGCGCGAAGAGGGACCGAACACGACCATGTCCCCGCGGGACCCCTTTCACCCCATGGCCGGTCCATGCCCGGCGGCGCCCGGCGGCAGGTTCGCCCGCGACCGGACTCATCCCTTTCTTCATCTATCTTCTTTTTGCTCTCGGGCAATTATCCGTGCTGGGTAGTAAAGCGCCGCGCACGTCAACATCCAATCGGAACCGGCCGGTCGGATGCCCTTTCGATCTGAGAAGGTTACTGCTTCTGCCACCGCGCATACTTGATCGCCGTCAAGGACCGCAGGCCCCGCTTCCTGCGACCAACCTCCTTGTCGCTCGCCACCGGGGCGGGTCTTCATGGAGATCAGCGGTGAACGAACCCCTTTCCCCCGCGGCGGCGCGCGAGCGCGCTCCCGGCTCCCTTCCCGTTCTCGTCACCGGCGGCGCGGGGTTCCTGGGCTCGCATCTGTGCGAGGAGCTGCTGCGGCGCGGCCACTTTGTCCTGTGCCTGGACAACCTCCTGACCGGCAGCCTCGGCAATGTCGAGCATCTCCTTGGAAACGAGCGGTTCCGCTTCCTGCGGCACGACGTGACCGAGCCGCTCTCGCTCCGCGTGTCGGCGATCTACAACCTGGCCTGCGCGGCCTCGCCGCCGCAGTACCAGCGCGATCCACTCCACACGATCAAGACGAGCGTCCTGGGCGCGCTGAACCTTCTGGCGCTCGCGCAGGAGAACGACGCCCCGATCTTCCACGCCTCGACGTCCGAGATCTACGGCGACCCGGCCGTCCACCCCCAGACGGAAGCCTATTGGGGCCACGCCAACAGCTGGGGGCCGCGCGCCTGCTACGACGAGGGCAAGCGCTGCGCCGAGACCCTGTTCTACGAGCACATCCGCCAGAACGGCGTCGACGCGCGGCTCGCCCGGATCTTCAACACCTACGGGCCGCGCATGAGCCCCGCCGACGGGCGGGTCGTCTCGAACTTCGTCGTCCAGGCGCTCACCAACGCCGACATCACCCTTTACGGCGACGGCTCGCAGACCCGCTCCTTCTGCTTCGTCTCCGATCTCGTGGAGGGCTTCCTGCGCCTCATGGCGCTGGACCGGGCGCCGGCCGGTCCGGTCAATCTCGGCAACCCGATGGAGATCACGGTCGGAGAGCTCGCCGAGCGCGTCGTCGCCATGACGGGATCGCGCGCGCGCATCGTCTACCGTCCCCTGCCGCAGGACGACCCCCGTCAGCGCTGCCCCGACATCACGCAGGCCGGCTCGCTTCTGGGCTGGCGGCCGACGGTCACGCTGGATGAGGGCCTTGCCCTGACGATCCGGCATTTCGACGCGCGTCTGTCGGCGCCGGACCTCCTCATGGCGGCCGAGTAAGGACGGTCCAGCCGGAGCGGCCTCGCTCCGGCTTCCCCGGTCAGGCGAGGCCGTCCCGCGCCGCCTGGGGTTCGAGCGCGCGGCGCAGCCAGCCCCGGCCGGCCCGCTTGCCGAAGCGCAGCCAGCGCTGCGCCGCCCAGTCGGCCCGCGTCTGCGTGGCCAAGGCCCGCATCCGCAATCCCCGGCGCCAGGCCAGCCGGTCGCAGGCCGCCTTGGCGGGGTCGGCATAGAAGCGGTCGACGCGCGCGGCCGGGATCGCCCCCTCGGCCAGCCAGCGGGGCGCATGAACCTCGCAGAGCCGCTCGACGTCGGTCATCACCTTCATCGTGCCGAGCCCGGTCGCGGGACAGGCCGGACGGAAGGCGTCGCCGATCGCGACGACGCCCGGCACGCGCGGGCGGCACTCGTCCTCGAGGTCGGTGGAGCGGACGCGCACCGGCGAAACGATCTCGACGTCGCCCGTGAGGTTGCGCAGGTGCGGAAACACGCGGGCGAGCGTCTCGGCGGGCTGCGCCCGGAAGGCGGCGATCAGGGGGTCGCGCATGTCGTGGTAGACGAAGAGGTTCGCCCGCATGACGCTTCCGAGGCGGAACAGCGACAGGTATCCGACCCCCACGGAGTGGCGCTCGGGGTTGTTCTGGAGGGCCGGGAACAGGAAGCCGCCGGGCTCGCGCGACGCCATGTCGAAGCCGATCGTGATGGAATGCCCCCGGTGGCTCACCCGCCGGCGGGCGCCGAGCGCGGTCCGCAGCGGCTGGCTGAGGCCCGTCGCGAGCACCGTGAGGCGCGCGTCGAGGCTCGAGCCGTCCGAAAGACGAAGGCTCTGCCCACGATCATCCGCCGCGATGTCGACGACACGCGCCGCCCTGCGCGCAACCGACGGCGGCAGGGCGGCGCGATAGGCCGTGACGAGCCCCTCGTAGCGGAACGAGCACTGGCGGAAGGGCATGACGTCGAGAAGCCGGCCGAACCGCGCGACCCACAGGTGGTCGAGCTGCGTCGCGGTGGCAAGGAGTGGGCCGGCAAGACCCAGGCGGGCGAGCCGGTCGAGATGCCCGGGCTCCATCTTCTCGCACCGGAAGTCGGCGGGAACGTCGTCGTTCGGGTCGATCAGCACGACCTCGTAGCCGCGCCGCGCCAGGAGCGAGGCCGACAGGCATCCGGCCAGGCCACCGCCCACGAGCGCCACGTCGAACATGTTCGTTTCTTCCCCCATCGGACCCCGCGGCATCCTGCGTCAGGGGACGCGCCTTGGCAGCACCGATCGGGGAGTACTCCCGAGGAGCATGAGCGGCTCGGCCTTGCGCCGGATTGCGATCCCGCCAAGGGAGCTTCCGACTGACCGCATCGAAGCATCGATTCGAACGCTTTCTTCAGCCGCCTGGCGCATCATCGAAACGGTGCGTTGGAGCCGGGGCCCATGGAAGGATCGCAGACCGGATACGGACGGCTTGTCGCGCGGGTCACCATGCCCGCCGCCGTTCTCGTCGGGCTGTCGCTCCTGTGCCTTCTGGTTCTTCTGTGGCTCGTCGCGGGATACCAGACCTCGGTCGCCCAGCAGGAACAGGCCCGTCTCGCCGAGAGCGCCCTCGCCGTCCGGGGCGAGGAGATGGAGAAGGTCGCCACCGACTACGGGGCCTGGGACGAGGCCGTCGAAAAGCTGGTCGACCATCCGGACCGGGCGTGGAGCGACGAGAACATCGGCGCGTCGACACAGGCGACCTACGGCCTCGACATGACCTTCGTGGTGCGGCCCGACGGGACGGCGAGCTACGCCGTGGTGCGGGGCGAGCCCTTCGATCGGCCGGTCTCCGACATCCTGGCGGGCGGCTTCGACACGCTTCTCGCCCACCAGCGCACGCGCGGGTCGGAGGGCGCGACCGCCGGGCTCGTTCTGGCGCAGGGCCAGCCGGCGATCGCGGTGATCGTTCCGATCCGCCCCCAACTCGCCGACGCGACCGACGCGACGCCGAGGCACCAGCTGGTCTTCGTGGACGTGGTCGATCCGACGATGATCGCGAGCGTCGCCCATGTCTACCGCTTGCCCGGCCTCCATCTCGCGCCGGCACCGCAGGGCGAGGCGTCCGTGCCGCTCGTGAGCGCCGACGGACGGCTCGTGGCGGCGCTCGCCTGGGACGGCGCGCGCCCCGGCGACCGTCTGCTCGAACTCGCCGTGCCCGGATGGGCCGCGGTGGCCCTCGCCTTCGGCGCCCTGACCGCGCTTTTCGTCCGCCAGACGCGCTCGGCCGCACGCGCCGTCGCCGAAAGCGAGCGCCGGGCCTCGCACGATGCGCTGACCGGCCTGCCGAACCGCGTCCTCCTGTTCGAGCGCCTCGACCGGGCGTCCCGGCGTCTCGCCGCAGGCGGCGAGGGCTTCGCGGTCGGCTATCTCGACCTCGACGGGTTCAAGGCGGTGAACGACAGCCGGGGCCACGAGGCGGGCGACGAGGTCCTGCGCGAGGTCGCCCGGCGCCTCGAGGCGAGCCTCGGCGCGCGCGACTTCGCGGCGCGGCTGGGCGGCGACGAGTTCGCCGTGATCCTGCCGGGCCTCTCGCACCCGCGCGAGGCGCTCGCCGTCGGTCGACGGATCATCGCGGCGATCGAGCAGCCCATCATGGTCGGCGACGGCGAGCGGGCCTGCATCAGCGCGACGGTCGGGGTGACCTTCGCGCCGGCCGACGGCGCCGACCCCCTCACGCTGCTGCGCAATGCCGACCAGGCGCTCTATCTCGGCAAGCGCCAGGCAAAGGGCGAGGTCCGCTTCCACGCCGAACCGGTCGCCGGACGGCTCACCGCCTGAGGGAATCGAGCGGCCCGCCCCCTTGAAGCGCGGCGAAAGCCTCGCATAGTCGTCACGATCGCCCGTGCCCCGGAGACCCGTCGTGACCGTCACGATCTACCACAATCCCGCCTGCGGAACCTCGCGCAACACGCTGGAGATGATCCGCCGCTCCGGCGAGGACCCGCAGGTGATCGAATATCTGAAGACGCCGCCAAGCCGGGAGGTGCTGGCCGAGCTTCTCGACATGATGGGCCTGCGGCCGCGCGACATCCTGCGGGAGAAGGGCACGCCCTATGCCGAGCTCGGGCTCGGCGACCCGAAGCTGTCGGACGAGGAACTCCTGGCGGCGATGGCGGCGCACCCGATCCTGATCGAGCGGCCGATCGTGGTGACCGGCAAGGGCGCCGCGCTCTGCCGGCCGTCCGAGAAGGTGCTGGACCTCCTCGACCGGCCGGTCGAAACCTTCACCAAGGAGAACGGCGAGGTGGTGGGGGCGACAGCCTCGGGCGCGTGAGACGGCGGACGGACGCAGCCGCCGCTCCGGATCTTCGCCCGGCGCCCGATCCTGCGGCGAAATCAGGGAGCTAGGACTTTCGCGCCAGGTCGAATTCCGCCAAGACGTCTTTCGCAAACCCAAGCAGGCGCGGCCGTCGCGGGCGTTTCGCCGGATACCTTCTTCCCATGACCCTTTCCTCACCCATCGATCCCGCGCGCGATCCTCTCTCCGGCTCGGCGCTCGACGATCCCGAGCGTCTCGCGGCCCTGGACGCCCTGGACATCCTCGACACGCCGCCCGAGGAAGGCTTCAACAGCATCGTCTCGATCGCGAGCGAGGTCTGCGCCACGCCGATCGCGCTGGTCAGCCTCGTGGACAAGGACCGGCAGTGGTTCAAGGCGCGGGTCGGATTCCAGCCGGACCAGACGACGCTCGACCGCTCCGTCTGCGCCCACACGCTGGACCGGCGCGAGGTCCTCGTCATTCCCGACCTGACGCGCGACCCCCGCACCGCGGCCAACCCGCTCGTCACGGGACCCGAGGCGATCCGCTTCTACGCGGGCGCGCCGCTCGTCACCGAGGCGGGCCATTCGCTGGGGGCGCTCTGCGTCATCGACACCGTGCCCCGCCCCGGCGGCCTGACGGAGCAGCAGCGCAACATCCTGCGCCATCTGGCACGGGAGGTCGTGGCGCAGATCGAGATGCGCCGCCTGCTCGCGCAGCGCGACGAGCTGGTGGAGCATCTGCGCGTCGCGCGCGACGATGCGGCCGAGGGCCGCCGGCGCCTTGCCTCCCTCTTCGACAACGCGCCGAGCTTCATGGCCCTTCAGCGCGGGCGGGAGCATGTCTACGAGATGGTCAACGCGGCCTATCGCGAGGCCGTGGGCGGGCGGGACCTCATCGGCCTTGGCGTTCGCGAGGCGCTGCCGGACGCGACCGCGCAGGGCTATACCGACATTCTCGACCGGGTCTACCGGACCGGCGAGGCCTTCTCCATGAAGGCGGCCCCCTTCTCGGCCCGGCCCGACCCTGCCGGGCCGGCGATCGAGCACTTCCTGGACTTCCTCTACCAGCCCTTCGTCGAGGAGGGGCGGGTCACGGGCATCTTCACGATCGGCTACGACGTGACGGAACACGTGCTGCAGGTGCGCCGCCAGGCGGCGCTGGCCGATCTCGGCGAGCGGCTGCGAACGCTCGCAGAGCCCGAGGAGGTGACCCGCGCGGCCGCCGAGATCCTGGCGACGGCCCTCAACGCGACGCGCGCTGGCATCGGCACCGTGGATCCCGAGCGCGAGAGCGTCCTCATGCACCCGAACTGGTGCCGCGAGGGGGCCGTGCCGGTCGAGGGGTCGTTCCGCTTCCGCGACTACGGCTCGTTCATCGACGAGCTGAAGCGCGGCCAGACGGTGATCGTCGAGGACGTGACCACCGACCCGCGCACGAGCGCCAGCGCGCAGGCCATGGCGACGATCGGCATCCGCGTCCTTCTCAACTTCCCGGTGATCGAGCGGGGCCGCTTCGTGCTGGTCGCCTTCGTCCACTTCGCGGAGCTGCGCCCCCTGTCGCCCGAGGACATCCTCTTCGTCCAGCAGGTGGCCGACCGCACCCAGACCGCCCTGTCCCGCATCCAGGCCGAGCAGCAGCAGCGCACGCTCAACCAGGAGCTCGCGCACCGCATGAAGAACTCGCTCGCCATGGTGCAGGCGATCGCCTCGCAGACCCTGCGCCAGGCCACAGGCGTCGAGGCGGCGCGCCATGCGATCGAGAGCCGCCTGGCGGCGCTCACGCGCGCGCAGGACATCCTCACGCGAACCTCCTGGGAGGAGGCCGACGCGGCCGATGTCGTGGAGGCGGCGATCGGCCCCCATCGCGGCGAGGAGGACCGCATCCGGCTCGACGGATCGAGCTTCCGGCTGAGCGCACAGCAGGCGCTCGGCCTGTCGCTCGCGATCCACGAGCTCGCGACCAATGCCGCCAAGTACGGCGCCCTTTCGAACGAGACCGGCCGGGTGTCGGTCTCCTGGGGGGCGCAGGACGGGGCCTTCGCCTTTCGCTGGGTCGAGACGGGCGGGCCGCCGGTGGCAGCACCCGAACGGCGCGGCTTCGGCTCGAAGCTTCTGGAGCGCGTCGTCGCGGCCAACTTCGAGGGTACGGGACGCCTCGACTTCGCCCCGTCGGGCCTGTGCTTCGAGCTGGGGCGCGGCGACGCCTGACTCCTTGGCGCCGACGGCCCGGGAACGGCGCAAGACACGCGTCAGCCAGACCGTTGCCGGGGCGCGAGCGGGCGATAGATGCACGCATCTCGGACGAACGATGGATCGGGGGTGCCTTGTTCTGGACGGATCATCAGCTCTCGCAGCTGCGCTCGGTTCTGGTCGCGCAGGGGCTGCGCTCGGTGCTCGGGGCCAGCGGAACGGACGAGGCCATCGATCTTCTGGGCCAATCGCTGGAAGCCCGCTGGCCGGGCGGCGGCCACGACCTCGACCTGGCGCTCTGCACGACGCGCTGCGCCCGGGTCGTGCGGCGCGACGGCACCGCCGAGATGGCGTCCTGCCTGTCGCGCTTCGGCATTCCCTTCGGCCTCGCCGCCGCGCTGATGAAGGGCTGGTACGTCAGCCTCGACCATGACGGGCTCGGCCTGCGCCTCGCCCCGCTGGAGCCGGGTGCCTCGATGCGCCGCTGGCGCGCCGTCGCCACGCGCCAGCCGCCCGCGGCGGCGAACTCGCAGCCCTTCGCCCTGACGTCCCGCACCGGCTGACGCAGGCGGCGCGCCGGGATCCCATGCCCGAGGCCGAGACGTCGTTCGAGCGCGCCGACCGGATGCGGGCCGAGCTCGCCGCGCCGGTCGACCTCCAGCTCGACCCGCTCGGACGGGCCGCCATGGAGGCGCTCGGTCCGCGCGCGGGCTGGAAGGTGCTGGATGTCGGCTGCGGCACCGGCCGGACCGTGGCGCAGCTGGCGGCGCGGGTCGGAGCGTCGGGCCGCGTCACGGGGATCGACATCGCCCCGCATGTGCTTGCGATCGCGCGCGAGCGCCTGAAGCATCTCTCCCAGGCCGTGCTCGTCCAGGGCGACGCGGCGGTGGTGGATCTACCCCCCCGCCAGCCTCGACGCCGTGTATTCGCGCTTCGGCGTGATGTTCTTCGACGACCCGGTGGCGGCCTTCGGCCACCTGCGGCGTCTGCTGCGCCCGGGCGGCCGGATCGGCTTCGTGTGCTGGCGCGCGGCCGGCGAGAACGAGTTGGACCACGCGCCCGTTCAGGCTGCCGGCCTCGCGTTCGAGAATGCCCCGCATCTCGGCTTCGCCGATCCCGGCACGATACGCGACACGCTGCGGCGGGCGGGTTTCGGCCCGTCCTCGATCGCCCCCTTCGACGTGCCGGTCTCGTGCGGCGGCGTCGAGGAGACGCTGCGCGTCGTGACCCGCGTCGGCGCGCTCGGCCGCATCCTGCGGGACCGCCCGGACCTGCGGCGGGATGCGGAGCCGCGCGTCCGCGCCATGCTGGCCGGGCGCGCCGTGGACGGCGGCGTCAGCCTGCGGGCCGCGACCTGGGTCGTGACGGCCGGCGCCGCCTGAGGGGACGAGGCGCCCGTCACCGCCCGCAGCCGACGAGCGCCTCGCTCACCGCCCAGAGCGCCTTGGCACGTTCGGGATCGACGGCATAGGGCCGCACGCCGTCCCGGATGCCCTCGCCCTGCCGGACGGCGGCGACATGGCAGTCCTCGCAGTAGCGACCACCCACCTCCTCCGCATCCGCCGCCACGGCCGCCCAGACCGAGGTGGCCGCGCCCTGCGGGATCGACTTGAACGCGAAGGCCGGTCCGCCCGTCGCGCGCGCGGCCGCGTCGAGCCGCTCGACGAGCGCCGCCATGGCCTCCGGCGTCAGGTGGCGCCCGAGCTCGGTCTGGATGCCGCCGGGATGCACCGCGCTCGCCCGGATGCCGCTCGCGCGGTGCCGCCGGTCGAACTCCACCGCGAAGAGCGCGTTGGCGGTCTTCGACCGGCCATAGGCGATCCAGGGGTCGTAGGGCGTCCGTTCGAAGTTCGGGTCCTCGAGATCGACATCGGCGAAGCGGTGGCCCGCCGAGGACAGGACGACGACGCGCCCGCCTGCACGCATCAGCGGCACGATCCGGTTCACCAGGACGAAGTGGCCGAGATGGTTCGTGCCGAACTGCGTCTCGAACCCGTCCGCCGTGCGCCCGAGCGGCGGCGCCATGACCCCGGCGTTGCAGATCACCGCGTCCAGGAGGTCGCCTTCGGACAGGAGCCGGCCTGCCGTCTCGCGCACGCCGGCGAGCGAGGCAAGGTCCAGCGCGACGAGGCGGAAGCTGCCGCCGCTGCGGGCGGCGGTCTCGCGCACTGCAGCCGTCGCGCGCTCGGCCTTGCCGAGGTCGCGCGCGGCGCCGAGGACGTCCGCGCCGCGCGCCGCCAGCGCCCGGGCGGTCTCGACCCCGAGCCCCGCCGAGACGCCCGTGACGAGGATCCGCCGCCCCTTGAGATCCAGGCCGGCCAGGACCTCGTCGGCGGTGGAGGTGGCACCGAGGGAATCGTGGGTCATGGGACGGCTCCTGCTGAAACGACGAGGGCGCCGACGTCCGGCCGGCCTCGCTACCGATATGGCGAGGCGACGCCGCCGGCCCGTGCTCGATCGGATCGAACTCTTGCCTATTCCTATCAGCCGTCTTGCGGGACGGCGCCCGATCGCCGATCCTGATGTCATGCAGGAGATACTCGACCGCCTGATCCGTCGCGCCCGGCGCCATGCCGACGCCGTGCGCACGCAGACCGCGCTGCCGCGCGTCGGCCTCGCCCTTCGCACCGAGCCGGGCGCTCCCTCGACCGGCCTCTACGAGCCGATGGTCTGCGTCGTGCTGCAGGGCGCCAAGGAGGCCCTGATCGGGGACACGGTGCTGCGCTACGACGCGGCGACTTCCTTCGTCGCCTCGCTCGACCTCCCCGCCAGCGGGCGGATCGTCGAGGCTTCCCCGCACAGGCCCTATATCGGTGCCGGCCTGACGCTCGACCGCGAGGCGCTGGGAGCGATGCTGGCGGAAGCGCCGTCGCTGCCCCGTTGCGATCCGGTGGCCGGCTTCGGCGTCGCGCCGATCACGCCCGAGCTCCTCGAGGCCCTCGATCTCCTGCTCGCGCTCCTCGACACGCCCGCCGACATCCCCTTTCTCGCCGCCTCGCGCGAGCGCGAGGTGCTTTACCGCCTTCTTCAGGGACCGCACGGCGCCATGCTGCGCCAGATCGGGCGCGAGGACAGCCGCCTGTCGCGCGTGCGCCGGTCCATCGAGTGGATCGCGCGCCACTTCGACCAGCCCCTCCGGGTCGAGGCCCTGGCCGGGATCGCGGGCATGAGCGTTGCCTCGTTCCACCGCCACTTCAAGGCCGCCACCGCGATGAGCCCGCTGCAGTACCAGAAGCGTCTGCGCCTCCAAGCCGCCCGGCGCCTCCTGGTCAGCCGCGGCGAGGCCGGCCGCGCCGCCTACGCGGTGGGCTACGAGAGCGCCTCGCAGTTCAGCCGCGAGTACCGGCGCCTGTTCGGGGTTCCGCCGGCGCGCGACGCCGCCCGGCTGCTGGGAGGCGGTGAACAACCGGGCGCGATCTGAGCGCCCGCCCTCACCCCATCACCAGCGGGGTACGCCCGAGCCATGTGTCGGCCTCGACCTGATCGAGAACGAAGCGCGCGACGTCGTCGCGCGAGATCGAGCCGCCATGGAAGCCCGACAGGTCGTCCAGCGCCCGCACCGCGCCCTGCGCGGGCTTGTTGTTGAGGATGGTGGGGCGCACGAGCACCCAGTCGAGACCGCTCGCCCGCACGATCGCCTCCTGCCGGTTCTTGTCCGCATAGACGTGGCGCAGGAGCAGCGGGAAGATCACGCGATCGAACAGGGGGCCTCCGTGGCCTCGGCTGTCGCCCGCGCCGATGCCCGTGATCGCGACGAGGCGCGGGACGCCGGCCGTCGCCATCGCCTTGACAAGCACCCGCGTCGCTTCCGACAGGAACCGGACCTCCCGGAACGGGCTGGCCGGGGTTCCGAGCGCGCTGATCACGGCGTCCTGCCCTTCCAGCGCGCGGGCAAGCGCCGCCTCGTCGCGCGCATCGCCCACCACGATCCGGGCGCCGGCGAGGCCCGCTCCCTTTTCGGGCGAGCGCACGAGCGCGGCCACCTCGTGGCCTCGCGCCAGCGCTTGCGCGACGATCCGGCGCCCGGTGCCCCCGGTCGCGCCGAGAACGAGGAGCCTGGGCCGCGCGAGGCGGCCCGGCTGCGTCTGGTTGTCCTTCATGTCGGTCACTCCTTTGAACAAAAAAGGGGGCGGCCGCCCCGGTGCGGTTCGACTTGCCGGATTCAGAGACGGCCTTCCGCCAGCAGCGAGCGCGTGCGATCCAGCGTCGAGAGAAGCGCGCTGCGATACCCCCTGTCGCCGTCGAGCATGGCCTGCTCGGCCGCTTCCTCCGGCCCGTTCGGCGTCTTCCCGCGCAGGCCGAGATAGCCGTAGAAACGCAAATGGAGCGCGCCGTCGGCGTCCTCGAACAACTCGTTGACGATCGCGCCCTCGCGCGGGCCGCCGGCCTGGAAGAAGGTGACCTTGCTGTCCGGCTCGAAGGCGATGATCTCGCGCACGTCCGTGCCCGCGATGGTCGCCTCGCGCACGATGTGCGTGCGGCCTTCCTCCACGACCTCGCAGCGCGTGCAGAAGCCCTCGGGCAGGAAGAGCCGCGCGTCGCGCGCCTTCAGGACGAGCCCGGCGAAGGCTTGCGAGCGGGTGAGCGGCAACGCTCCCTGCGGGTTCACCGGAACCGTGGCGGTGGCGTAGATCATGGGTCGTCTCCTTAGGTGGAACGGGGCCGTCCGTCCGGGTCCGCCGGACGCCTTGGAGCCTTGGGGCGGGCGGGGCGCTCGCCGGTTCGGCTGGCTGACGAGCCGAAGATGTGCGATCCATGAGCGGGTCGGTAGACGATATTTCGAGATAGACCGTCCCACGGGTGGAACAGATGGACCTCCTTGCCCTTGCCGACTTCAACCTCGTCGCGCGCCATGGCGGGTTCGGCCGGGCGGCGCGCGCCAGCGGGCGGCCGAAGGCGACACTTTCGCGCCGGATCGGCGAGCTGGAGGCCGCGCTGGGTCTGCGCCTCCTGGAGCGCGGGGCGCGCGCGCTGAAGCTGACCGAGGAGGGACGCGCCTTGTTCGAGCGCACGAGCGTGCTCCTGACCGAGCTCGACGAGGCCGCCTCCGCCGTCGCCTCGGGCGGGCGGCGTCCACGCGGGCGCCTGCGCATCAGCGCGCCGCTTCTCTTCTCGCAGACGGCGATGGGGCCGCTCGCCGCCTCGTTCGCGCTCCGGCACCCGGACGTGCGGCTGGAGGTGACGACCGACGACCGCGCCGTGGACATGGTGGAGGAAGGCTACGACCTCGTGATCCGGGTGGACCCGGCGAGCGATGCGGGCCTCGTCGGCCGCGTCTTCCTGCGGGACCGGCTCGCCGTCGTGGCGGCACCGGACCTCGCGCGGCCCGCGGGCGGCGGCACCGTGCCGGCGGTGCTGCGGGGATCAGCGCCCGCGCCCGCCTCCTGGCGTCTCAAGGGCCGTGGTGATGCGATTGCGATCGACCCGGTTCTGCGCCTGTCCTCGCACGTCATGGTGCGCGACGCGGTGCGCGCGGGCGTCGGTGCCGGGCGGCTGCCGGTCTCGCTGGTGAGCCGCGACGTCGAGGCCGGGCGGCTCGCGCTGTGGGGCGAGGCGGATGAGCCGGAGATCGCGCTCTGGGCGCTTTATCCCTCGCGCCGGCTTCTGAGCGCCAAGGTCTCGGCCTTTCTCGACCATCTGCGGGACGCCTTCCCGCAGGGGCGCCCCGAGGAGCTCGCGGCCTTTGCGGGGGACTGAACCGGGGCGCTAGAGCGCGGCGCGGCGCGGCGCGTCCGCGCCCCGGCGCTCGCAGGTAGCGCTTGCGACGCGCTGCCCGAGCGCGAGGGCCCTGGCGAGCGCCGCCTCGCCCGCGCTCTCGAGGCTTGCGCGCTTGAGAAGACCGCCATCGTGGAGCCCGGCCAGAAGGCCCGCCATGAAGCTGTCGCCGGCGCCGACCGTGTCGACCACGCCGGCCGGAATGGCATCGATCGCCAGCCGGCGCCCGCGCGTATAGCCGACGACGCCGCGCTCGCCGAAGGTCACCGCGACCAGCGCTGCGCCTTGGCCGAGCCAGCGCTCGGCCGCCGCCGCCGGGTCGAGGCCCGGATGAAGCCAGTCGAGGTCGGCCGCGCTGATCTTCACGATGTCGGCGAGCGCGAGAATGCGCGCCATGCGCTCGCGATAGAGCGCCTCGTCCGCGACGAGCGAGGGCCGCACGTTGGGATCGAACGTGACCAGCCGCTTCCCTCGCGCCTCACGTTGCAGGAGCGCCTCGTAGGCGCCGGCTGCCGGCTCGCGGATCAGCGAGATCGAGCCGAAATGAAGGCAGCCGACGCCTTCGAGGGCCGCCTCGTCCGGCAGGCTCGTCCAGGCGCGGTCGGCGGCCTCGGCGTCATAGAAGGCGTAGGCGGGCTCGTCGGCGTCGAGGCTGACGAAGCCGAGCGTCGAGGGCGCCCGGCGCCGCTCCACCCAGCGCGTCGCGACCCCGCTCTCCTCCAGTCCCTCCACCAGCATGTCGCCGAAGAAGTCACGGGAGATGCCGCCGAGAAAGCCGGTCGGCACGTCGAGGCGCCCGAGCGCGCGGGCGACGTTGTAGGGCGAGCCGCCCGGGCAGGGCCGGTAGCCCGAGCCCTCCTCGCGCAAGGCGACCGGCACGAAGTCGATCAACGCTTCGCCGCAGCACAGGATGGTCGAGGTCATGAGGGCGGTTCCGGGGGAGCGAAGGGCGGGATGAGGGGAGCGCGGCGAGCGCTCAGCTCATGACGTTGCCGCCGTCGACATTGTAGCACTGGGCGACGATGTAGCCGGCGTCCGGCCCCGCCAGGAAGGCGGCCATGGCGGCCTGCTCGGCGGGGGTCCCGAAGCGCCCGGCCGGCACGGCGGCGGCGACGCGCCGCTTCACCTCGCCCGGCGCGAGGCCCTCGGCCTCGCCGAGCTTGGCGTCCACCACGTTCCACATCGGCGTGTCGACGACGCCGGGCGCGATGGCGTTGACGTTGATGCCGTGGCGGATGAGGTCGAGCGCGCAGCTCTGGGTGATGCTGATCACGGCGGCCTTGGTGGCGCAATAGGCGACGGACGGACCCTCGCCGCGGCGCCCGGCCTGCGAGGCGAAGTTGACGATGCGCCCGCCCCGGCCCTGCTCCACCATGCGGCGCGCCACGGCCTGCGTCATGAAGATCAGGCCCTCGACGTTCACCGCGAAGACGCGCGCCGTTCGCTCGCGCGTCATCTCGAGGATCGGCTGCACCTCGTAGATGCCGGCGGCGTTGACGAGGATGTCGATCCCGCCCGCCCATGCCACGACGCGCGAAACCGCCGCCTCGATGCTCTCGGGCCGGGTGACGTCGAGGGCCAGGCCGAGGCCGTCCGCGCCGAAGGCTCCCGCGACGCGCTCGCAGGCCGCCGCGTCGAGATCGGCGACCACGACCCGCGCCCCTTCCGCCGCGAAGCGCTCGCACACGGCCCGGCCGATGCCGCTCGCTCCGCCCGTGACGATCGCGACCCGGCCCGCAAGCTTGTCCGTGGCGACGGCGCTCATCGGGCCGCCGCCTCTTCGAAGGCGCGCGAGGCGGCGGCCGTGTCGCCATCCGCGAACAGCCCCTCCGCCACCGCCGTTCCGAAGGTGAACGTGTCGCAGCCGGCGGCGGCGAGCCGTGCCACGTCGTCGGCGCTGCGCAGGCTCGCCACCAGAAGGCGCGTTTCGTCGCCCGCAGTCGCCAGGATCGCGCGCATCTCGTGCATCACCGCCACGCCGTCGCGGCCCGCGTCGTTGATGCGACCGAAATAGGGGGCGACGTAGTCCGCGCCGGCCGCCGCCGCCGTCAGCGCCTGGTGCGAGGCGTAGACCGCCGTGACCGTGGTGCGGATGCCGAGGGCGTGGAGTTCGCACACCGCCCGCATCCCGTTCTCGGTGACCGGCACCTTCACGACGACGCGCGGGTCGATCGCGCCGAGCGCCCGGCCCGTCTGGACGAGGGCCTTGGTCTCGGTGCCCCAGGCCTGCGCCTGCACCTCGTGGACGGGATAACGGAGAACGGTCTCGACGAGGTCGGCCAGGACGGGCAGCGCCGAGCGCAGTCCGGACCGCTCCAGGATCGTCGGGTTCGTGGTGACGCCGTGGAAGAGGCCGGTCGGCAGCCACCGGGCATAGGCCGCGCGGTCCGCCGTATCGAGAAACAGGCGCAGGCCTGTGCGGCTGGAGGGCGCGACGCGATGGGCCATGGAAAACGTCCGTGTAGCGGGAGGGCGCCGCCGGGCGGGCGATGCGTGGTGGTGGACATATGCCTTCTCAAACAGGCATATGTCAATCCGACGCGCTTGGTGCGAAAGGGAGGAATCCATGGCTCGACTGCGCAGACCGCCCGCCGGCCCGATCGCCGAGGACGCCACGCTGCGCCTTCGCGCGGCTTGGCTCTACTACGACCGCAAGATGACGCAGCGCGAGATCGCCGAGGCGCTCGGCGTCGGCCGCACTACGGTCACGCGCCTTCTCGACGAGGCGCTGAAGCGCGCCGAGGTTCAGGTCTGGATCAACGAGGGCGGGCGCGAGCGCACCGACCTCGCGCTGGCCCTGGAACGGGAGTTCGGGCTCGACGAGGCGATCGTGGTGCCCCACGCGCCGGGCGAGGCGGACGCCGCGCGCTCGGTCGGGCTGGCGCTCGGCAAGTTCCTCTCGGAAGGGCTCGTCGACGGCCAGTCGATCGGCGTCGGGTGGGGGCGCACGCTGACGGCGTCGCTGGCAAGCCTCCGGCCCGCCACTCACGCGGGCGCACGCATCGTGTCGCTGTGCGGCGGCGTCATCGAGGCGCCGGAGAACAACCCGACGGACTTCTCCTGGCGCCTCGCCAGCCGCCTCGGCGCGCCGTGCCTTCTGTATCCCGCGCCCCTTCTCGTGGACTCGGCCGAGACGCGCCGGGCGCTGCGCGAGCGCTGCGGTCTCGACCGGGTGGAGCGCATCGCGGGCGCGCTCGACGTCGCCCTGTTCAGCGTCGGCGAGGTGGGGCCTGCCTCCACCGCCCTGTCGCGCGCCGTCATGCCGGCGCAGGTCTACGCCGAGCTCATGGCCGCCGGCGGGACGTGCGACCTCATGTGCAACATCCTCGACGCCGACGGGCGAACGCTCGACCATCCCATCATGGGCTGCGTCATGTCGGTCGACCTCGAGGCGCTGGCCAGGGCGCGCCACGTGGTGATCGCGAGCGGCGGGGCGCGACGCGCGCCCGCGATCCGCGCCGCGATCCGCCGGGTCGGCTGCCACACGCTCGTCACCGACGAGGGCGCGGCCCTGGCGCTGCTCGGGCGGGACTGACGGAACGGCCCCTTCCCCGGAACGCCGCCCCGCCCCAGATCCCGTTACGCGGCCGCCATGGCCGGAAGCCGCAGGGAGGATCGCATGATCGACAGCCGGGACCGCCGACATCTGGAGCGCTGCGTCGATCTTGCGGAGGAAACCCTTTCCGCCGGAAACGAGCCCTTCGGCTCGATCCTCGTGTCGCAAGACGGCGAGACGCTTCTGGAGGCCGTCAACGAAGTGGGCGGGGGCGACCCGACGCGCCATCCCGAATTCGCGATCGCGCGCTGGGCTGCGGAGAACCTTGCACCCGAGCAGCGCGCGAAGGCCGTCGTTTATACGTCCGGCGAGCATTGCCCCATGTGCTCGGCCGCCCATGCCTGGGCGGGGCTCGGCCGCATCGTCTACGCCTCGTCGGCCGCGCAGCTCACCGCCTGGCAGGGGGAGCTCGGCGCCGCCCCCTCGCCCGTCGCGCCCCTGCCGATCCGGGACGTGGCGCCGGGCGTGCCCGTGGACGGGCCGGTGGACGATCTGGCGACGCGCGTGCGCGATCTGCACCGGCGCTCGAACGAGCGGGGATGATGCCGGCGGGGCGCGTCAGCCGAAGCGGCTGAGGTCGCGCGCGGCGGTTTCCAGGATCTCGCCCGAGGCGCGGCGAGCCGCCGCGCCGTCGCGCATACGCAGCGCCTCGACGAGCCGGCCATGCACCTCGACCGTATGGAGATGCGACTCCACCGAGCGGTTGGCGCGGTCGAGCGCCCGCATCAGCGCGGCATCGATCACGCCCGACAGCTGGACGAAGACACGGTTGCCGCTGGCGCGAAGGAGGATGCGGTGGAACTCGGCGTCGGCCGCCGTGAAGGCGTCGTCGTCGCCGGGCTCGGCGTCGCGCATCGCCTCCCAGGCCGCGTGAAGCGCGGCGATCTCATTGAGGCTCGCGCGGGCCGCCGCCAGCTCGGCGGCGAACGGCTCCACCGCGCGCCGCGCCTCGAGGACCGAGGCGAGGAGCTCGGCGTCCACCACCGCATCGCCCATCCAGTCGAGAAGGTCGGCGTCGAGGAGGTTCCACTCGGCGCGCGGCCGCACGAGCGTTCCGGCCCTCGCCCGCGAGCGCACCACGCCCTTCGATTCCAGCGTCTTCAGCGCCTCGCGCACCACGGTGCGGCTGATCGAGAACTCCGCGCACAGGTCCTGCTCGCGAGGCAGGGTCGAGCCTTCCGGGTATTGTCCCTCCACGATCGTGCGGGCGAGCGCGGCCACGAAGTCGCGGCCGACGCGGGGCCGGGACCGGGTCGCGGCGGAGGAGGAGGCGACGGGGGCGAGCGGCATGCGGCAGGATTCCGGTCTCGATCGAACGGTTCTCGCTTATTTCCGCGCATCAGACAACGACAGGAATAAGTCATACATTGCGATTGACTCGTCAGACATGACGGCGCTACCAATCGGGCGGCGCCGAGGGAGAACGGGCGCGCACCATCCGGGAGGCAGGCATGAAGTTCTGGAAGCAGACGATGTTGGCGGGCGCGGCCCTTCTCGTCGCCCTCGGCTCGGCGAGCGCCGCCGACGTGAAGATCGGCTTCGTCGTGAAGCAGCCCGAAGAGCCCTGGTTCCAGGACGAGTGGCGCTTCGCGCAACAGGCCGCCAAGGAGAAGGGCTTCACGCTCGTCGAGATCGGCGCCGAGGACGGCGAGAAGGTCCAGGCCGCGATCGACAATCTCGGCGCGCAGGGCGCCCAGGGCTTCATCATCTGCACGCCCGACGTGAAGCTCGGCCCCGGCATCGTCGCCAAGGCGGCCGCCAACGACCTGAAGGTGATGACGGTCGACGACCGCCTGGTCGACAATTCCGGCCAGCCGCTGGAAGCGGTGCCCCACATGGGCATCTCGGCCACCAAGATCGGCGAAGCCGTCGGTCAGGCGATCGCCGACGAGGCCAAGGCGCGCGGCTGGGACATGGCCAAGGTCGGCGCGATCAAGGTTTCCTACGACCAGCTGCCGACCGCGGTGGACCGCGTGGCGGGGGCGACCTCGGTTCTGGAGAAGAGCGGCCTGCCCGAAGCCAACATCTTCAACGCGCCCCAGGCCAAGACCGACACCGAGGCCGCGCTGAACGCGGCGACGACCGTCGTCAACGCCCATCCCGAGATCCAGCACTGGGTCGCGGTCGGGCTCAACGACGAGGCGGTACTGGGCGCGGTGCGCGCGACGGAGAGCGTCGGCATTCCGGCCGCCAACGTGATCGGGGTCGGCATCGGCGGCGCGGACTCGGCCATCAACGAGTTCAAGAAGCCGAGCGAGACGGGCTTCTTCGGCACCGTGATCATCAGCCCCAAGCGCCACGGCTACGAGACGGCCTCCAACATGTACGAGTGGATCGCCGACGGGAAGGAGCCCGAGAAGCTCATCCTGACCAGCGGCCAGCTCGCCAAGCGCGGCGACTACCAGGCCGTGCGCAAGGACCTCGGCATCGAGTAGCGCCAAGCGATCCCGCGCGGCGGCGGACCTGAGGGCCCGCCGTCCCCCTTCACCCGGGACGGACGGGCCGGATGTCTCTTGAATTCAGCGGACTTTCCAAGTCCTATCCCGGCGTTCGCGCGCTCAAGGGCGTCGGCTTCTCGGTTCCCGCCGGCCATGTCCACGGCCTGATGGGCGAGAACGGCGCGGGCAAGTCGACGCTGATCCGCATCCTGTCGGGCGACACGCGCGCCGACGAGGGGCAGATTCGCATCGAAGGCGTCGAGCAGCGCTTCGGCTCGGCGCGCGATGCCTTCGACGCCGGCGTCGTGGTGGTCCACCAGGAACTCCAGCTCGTTCCCAACCTGTCGGTCGCCGAGAACCTGCGGCTCGGCCGAACGCCCTCGCGCGCCGGCATCGTGCGCTTCCGCGCGCTGTTCGCGGAGGTCGCGCGAACGCTCCGCGAGATCGGCGTCGTGATCGACCCGGCGGCCAAGGTCTCCAGCCTCTCGATCGGCGAGCGGCAGATGGTGGAGATCGCGAAAGCCGTGATGATCGACGCGCGCGTGATCGCGCTGGACGAGCCGACCTCGTCCCTCTCCTCGCGCGAGAGCGAGATCCTGTTCCGCCTGATCGACCGCCTGCGCGCGGCCGGCAAGGTCATCCTCTACGTCTCGCACCGGCTCGACGAGATCTTCCGCCTCTGCGACGGCTGCACGGTCCTGCGCGACGGCGCGCTTGCCGCCCATCACGCGACCATGGAGGGCGTGACGCGCGAGCGACTCGTGTCCGAGATGGTGGGGCGCGAGATCAGCGACATCTGGGGCTGGCGTCCCCGGCCTGCCGGCGAGGTCCGGCTGAGCGTCGAGGGCCTGTCGGGCGAGAAGCTCCCCGAGCCGCAGCGCTTCGAGGCGCGCGCGGGCGAGATCCTCGGCTTCTTCGGTCTGGTCGGTGCGGGGCGCTCGGAACTGATGCGTCTCGTCTACGGCGCGGACCGGGCCTCGGGCGGCACCGTCATCGTCGACGGCGCGCCCCTGCCCCTCTCCGATCCCCGCGCCTCGATCCGCGCCGGGCTCGTTCTGTGCCCCGAGGACCGCAAGGCCGACGGCATCGTGCAGGGGCGCTCGGTGGCCGAGAACATCGCCATCTCGTCGCGCCGCCACCATTCGCCCTTCGGCATCGTCCAGCCCAGGCGCGAGGCCGAAACGGCGGATCGCTTCATCGCGTCCTTGCGCATCCGCACGCCCTCGCGGCGCCAGGACATCGTGAACCTGTCGGGTGGCAACCAGCAGAAGGTGATCCTCGCCCGCTGGCTGTCGGAGCCCGACGTCAAGGTCCTGATCGTCGACGAGCCGACGCGTGGCATCGATGTCGGCGCGAAGTCCGAGATCTACGAGATCCTCTACGCGCTGGCCGAGCGCGGCATCGCGGTGGTGGTGGTGTCGAGCGAGCTGCCCGAGGTGATCGGCATCTGCGACCGCGTCCTCGTCATGTGCGAGCGGCGCATCGCCGCCGAGTTCCGGCGCGGCGCGCTCACCGAGGCGGCGCTGCTGGCCGCCGCCCTGCCCGACCGCGACACGCCCCGCCAAGCCCGGAAGAGCTGACCCATCATGACCACGACGATCAAACGCGTCCTTCTCGGCGAGCAGGGACTGCTCGTCCTCTTCGTCCTCGCCTTCGCGCTCGTGTCGCTGACGGTTCCCAACTTCCTGACCGAGCGTAACGTGCTCGGCCTTCTCCAGTCGGTGGTGACGATCGGCATCGTCGCCTGCACGATGATGTTCTGCCTCGCCTCGCGCGACTTCGACCTCTCGGTCGGCTCGACGGTCGCCTTTTCCGGCATGGTCGCGGTGATGGTCTCGAACGAGACGGGCTCGATCCCGCTCGGACTCGTGGCCGCGCTCGCCGCCGGCGCGCTGGTCGGGCTCGTCAACGGCGTCGTGATCGCCAAGCTCCACATCAACGCGCTGATCACGACGCTCGCCACCATGCAGATCGTGCGCGGCCTCGCGCTGATCGCGTCGGACGGGCGAGCCGTCGGCATCAACGACCCGGCCTTCTACGCGCTGGCGCTGAGCCGCTTCCTCGGCGTGCCGACGCCGGTCTGGATCATGGCGATCCTGTTCGCGGTCTTCGCCTTCGTGCTCAACCGCACGGTGTTCGGCCGCAACACGCTCGCCATCGGCGGCAACCCGGAAGCCTCGCGGCTGGCGGGGGTCGACGTCGACTGGGGCCGCATCGGCATCTTCGCGCTGCAGGGACTCGTCTGCGCGGTGGCGGGCATTCTCCTCGCCTCGCGCATCACCAGCGGCCAGCCCAACGCCGCGACCGGGCTGGAGCTCTCGGTGATCTCGGCCTGCGTGCTGGGCGGCGTATCGCTGGCGGGCGGGCGCGCGACCATGAGCGGCGTCATCGTCGGCGTCCTGATCCTCGGCATCGCCGAGAACGTCATGAACCTCCTCAACATCCAGGCCTTCTACCAGTACGTCGTGCGCGGCCTGATCCTCCTTTTCGCCGTGCTCCTCGACAACCTGCGCTCGCGCGCGCTCGGACGGCGGTAGCCTCGGTGGAAACGCTCGCGCTGCGCGCCGAGGGGCTGGAGGCGCGCCTTTCGCCGCAAGGCGGCCGCGTCCTCTCGCTCGACTGGCACCTCGACGGGCGGGCCGTTCCGCTTCTCCATCCCGACGAGCGGACCGGTCCCGGCACGCGCTCGGCCTTTCCGCTCGTGCCCTTCGGCAACCGCCTTCCCGGCAACAGCTTCCGCTTCGGGGCGCACGAATACACCTTCGCTCCCAACACCGAGGACCCGTCCTACCTTCACGGCGACGGATGGCTCGGCGGCTGGCAGGTCGAGGCGTTCGACGGCGCATCGGCGGAACTCGTCTTCCGGCACGAGGGCTCGCCGTTCCGCTACGAGGCGCGCCAGAGTTTGCGCATCGCGGACGGCGCGTTCCACCTCGCGCTCGGCGTGCGCAACGCGGGCGACCGGCCCCTGCCCTTCGGCCTCGGCTGGCATCCCTTCTTCCCGCGCACGCCGGGCACGCGGCTCGAGATGCGGGCGCGGGGCTTTCGCGAGGAGCGTGCCGGCCATCTGCCGGGCGACGCCGCCCTCTTGCCCTTCGACCTCGACTTCTCCGCCGGGGCGCCCTTGCCCGGGCGCTGGGTCAACAACGGCCTCGAGGACTGGGACGGGCGGGCACGCATTCTGTGGCCCGAACGCTCGGCGGGCCTCCTCGTCGAGGCCGGCCCGCTGTTTGCCCACGCCTTCCTGTTCCTGCCGGACCGGGCCCGCGCGCCGGAGGCCGAGTGGTTCTGCCTGGAGCCCATGAACCACCGCGCCGGCGCCCACCACCACGCCGACGGCGGCGGCCTCGTCGCGCTCTCCCCCGGCGAAAGCCTGTCGGGCGCGATCCGCCTCTCGCCCTTTCCTCTGCCGCCGGGGAGCCCGAGCCGCCCATGAAGATCACCAAGCTCACGACCTACATCGTTCCCCCGCGGTGGCTGTTTCTGAAGATCGAGACCGACGAGGGCATCACCGGCTGGGGCGAGCCCGTGGTGGAAGGGCGCGCGCTCACCACCGAGGCCGCCGTCCACGAGCTGGCCGACTACCTCGTCGGCCGCGACCCGATGCTGATCGAGGACCACTGGAACGTCCTCTACCGCGGCGGCTTCTATCGCGGCGGCGCGATCCACATGAGCGCGCTCGCGGGCATCGATCAGGCGCTCTGGGACATCAAGGGCAAAGCTCTCGGCCAGCCGGTCCACCAGCTGCTGGGCGGCCAGTGCCGCGACCGTATCAAGGTCTATTCCTGGGTCGGCGGCGACCGGCCGGCGGATGTCGCGCAGAACGCCCGCGAGGCGGTGGCGCGCGGCTTCAAGGCGCTGAAGATGAACGGCTGCGAGGAGCTCCAGATCGTCGACACGTTCGACAAGGTGGAGCGCGCGGTCGCCGCCGTCGCGGCCGTGCGCGAGGCGGTCGGCCCCCATGTCGGCATCGGCGCGGACTTCCACGGCCGCGTCCACAAGCCGATGGCCAAGGTGCTGGCGCGCGAGCTCGAGCCCTACAAGCTGATGTTCATCGAGGAGCCGGTGCTCTCGGAGAACCGCGAGGCGCTGGCCGAGATCACCAAGCACTGCTCGGTGCCCATCGCGCTCGGCGAGCGGCTCTACTCGCGCTGGGACTTCAAGGGCGTGCTGCAGGATGGTTACGTCGACATCATCCAGCCCGATCTCAGCCATGCCGGCGGCATCACCGAGTGCCGCAAGATCGCGGCCATGGCCGAGGCCTACGACGTCGCGCTCGCGCCCCATTGCCCGCTCGGGCCCATCGCGCTCGCCGCCTGCCTTCAGATCGACGCCGTCAGCTACAACGCCTTCATCCAGGAGCAGAGCCTCGGCATCCACTACAACGAAGGCAACGATTTGCTCGACTACGTGTCGAACCCGGAGGTCTTCGCCTACGAGGACGGGTTCGTGGCGATCCCGCAAGGGCCCGGGCTCGGCGTCGAGGTGAACGAGGAGTACGTGGTGCGGCGCGCGAGCGAGGGGCACCGCTGGCGCAATCCCGTCTGGCGCCATGCCGACGGGTCGTTCGCGGAGTGGTGAGCGACATGGCGGGACGTCTTTCGGGCAAGCGCATCATGGTGACCGGTGCCGCGCAGGGGATCGGCGCGGCGATGGCAGAGGCCTTCGCGCGCGAGGGCGCGGCGCTCCTCCTCGTCGACCGCGACGAGGCGCTTCTCGCCGAGACCGCCGCCGGGCTGCGGGCCGCCGGCGCCTCGCTCATCGCCGTTGCGGCCGACATCACGGACGCGGAGGCGATCGGCCGTGCCGTGGACGAGGCGCGCGCGGCGATCGGCCCCGTCAACGCGCTCGTCAACAATGCCGGCATCAACGTCTTCGCCGAGCCGCTCGCCGCAACCGACGCCGAGTGGGACCGCTGTTTCGCGGTCAACCTCAAGGGCGCCTGGAACTGCTGCCGCGCCGTGCTGCCGGGCTTGATCGAGGCGGGCGGCGGCGCGATCCTCAACATCGCCTCGACCCACGCCTTCACGATCATCCCGCATACCTTCCCCTACCCGCTCGCCAAGCACGCGCTTCTGGGAATGACGAAGTCGCTCGGCCTCGAATACGCGGGGCATGGCGTACGCGTGAATGCGCTCGCTCCCGGCTATGTCGCGACGCAGAAGGTGCTCGACTACTGGGCGTCGTTTCCCGACCCCGAGGCGGCGCGGGCCGAGACGCTCGCGCTGCACCCGGGTGGTCGCATCGCGAGCCCGCAGGAGATCGCGCTCGCCGCCGTGTTCATGATCTCCGACGAGTGCCCGTTCATGAACGCCACCTGCCTCACCGTCGACGGCGGCCTCAGCGTCCTGCAGCACCCGGCGTGACGCCGTCGCCTTCCCGAGAGGAAGGCCGCCTTAAGACTTCGCTCGATACAATGTGTCCCGATCTTTCGGTAGAGCCGCCGGTCGGGACGACACCATGAAACTCAGCATGAAGCTTATCGCCTGCGTCGGGGCAGGCCTTGCGGTGACGCTGCTCCCGGGCGCGGCCTATCTGGCGAGCACCACGCGCGAGAACGCGGTGGCGAGCGCGCAGCGCACGATCCTCGGCGAGGCCACCAGCGCCGCCCACGTGGTGGAAACCGAACTCTACCAGTATGCGGGCGGCCTCGGCTCGGCCTCGACGCTTCTGGGCGAGCGGCTCGAGAGCGGCCAGCTCGACCGCCCCGGCCTGTTCGTCGCCTTGAAGCGCAACCTCGAAGCGTTCCCGACGGCGTTCGGCAGCTGGTTCATCGAAAGCCCCAAGGCCTTCGACGGACGCCAGGACGAGGTGCGCGACAACAAGGAGCTGGGCGCCAACGCCAACGGCATCCTCGCTGCCTACTGGACGCGCGACGACGCCACCAAGGTCAGCTTCTCGACCTTCAAGGACGACTACAAGGCCGACTGGTGGACGGCCTCCGCGAACTCCGGCAAGCTCGCCATCTCCTCGCCCTATGTGGAAGGCTCCACCGGGCGCGGCGTCATGATCTCGTCGCTCTCCATGCCGCTTTCCTCCGCTGGAAAGATGATCGGCCTCATCGGGCTCGACGTCGACCTCGGCGGCCTGTCCACGCGCCTTCTCGCCCTGAAGCCCTTCGGCGTCGGCTCGGTCACCCTCCTGTCGGGCAAGGGCGACTGGATCAGCAACCCGGACGCGGGCCTTCGCGCCAAGCCCTACGGCGACGGCGCCGGCAGCGCGGAGCTGCGGGCCGCCATCCAGAGCCGGACCGCCACCACGGCGGAAGGGCTCGTCGCCACGGACGGGACGGTCTTCCAGCGGCTGTTCCTGCCCTTCGACATGCCGGCGCTGAGCGCGGGCTGGATCATGGTCGTGGACGTGCCGCAGGCGGCGATCATCGGCCCGGCGGACCGGCAGGCCCTCACCATGTTCGCCGGCGTCGCCGCGTGCCTCGTCGTGGTGGTCGCGCTGCTTGCCTTCTTCAGCCGGCGCATGATCGCGCGCCCCTTGCGCCATGCGGTGGAGGCGGCCAACGCGATCAGCACGGGCGACCTGTCGCTCAAGATCGCGGCCAAGGGCAGCGACGAGGTGTCCGAGCTCCAGCGCGCCATGGCGTCGATGACCGCCAAGCTGCGGGAGATTGTGTCCGACGTCGCAGCCTCGGCCGATCTCGTGGCCTCGGGCTCCTCGCAGTCGGCGGCGACCGCCGAGCGCCTGTCGTCCGGCTCCACCGAGCAGGCGGCGGCCTCGGAAGAAGCCTCGGCGGCCGTCGAGCAGATGACCGCCAACGTTCGCCAGACCTCGGAGAACGCGACGCAGACGGAGCGGATCGCGGGCGCGGCCTCGCTGAACGCCGAGCGCTCGGGCGAGGCAGTCGCCAAGTCCGTGGAGGCCATGCGCACGATCGCCGACAAGATCACGATCGTGCAGGAGATCGCGCGCCAGACTGACCTCCTCGCGCTGAACGCCGCGATCGAGGCGGCGCGCGCGGGCTCCCACGGCAAGGGCTTCGCGGTCGTGGCCTCGGAGGTGCGCAAGCTCGCCGAGCGCAGCCAGGAGGCGGCGAGCGAGATCGGCACCCTGTCCTCGAACACGCTGCATGTGGCCGAGGAGGCCGGCGCCCTTCTCCAGCAGCTCGTGCCCGACATCCGCCGCACCTCGGAGCTGGTGGCCGAGATCTCGGCGGCCTGCCGCGAGCAGTCGGTCGGCGCCGAGCAGATCAACCAGGCGATCCAGCAGCTCGACCAGGTGACGCAGGCCAATGCGGGCGCGGCGACGCAGATGTCGGCCACCGCCACCCAGCTCTCCGCCGAGGCCGCGCGCCTCACCGAGCGCGCCGGCTTCTTCCGGATCGGCGCCGCGACCCTGGCACGGCCCGCCCAGCCACCCGCCGAGCGGCGCGAGTCCGTGCGTGTCCTGCAGGAAAAGGTCGCAGCCTTCGGCGAGCGGCACCGTCCCGCGGCGCGCCCGCCGGTCGCAGCCTTGGCCGGGCCGGACAAGGGGATGGCGCTGGACCTCGACGGCGACGGCGGCTTCGAGCGCATGAGCGCCTGAGCACCCGCGCGGGCAGGCGGGCGACCTTAGCCCTGCCCATCCCGCTCGCGCAGGAGACCCGAGGCCATCAGGCGAAACGCCGCGTCGGCCCGCGGCAGCACCGCCTCCGGGGCGTCGCTCGCCGCGACCCAGAGCGCGGCGTTGAGCGCGGCGCCGTTCAGGAGGCGCGCGGCCGCCTCGACATCGACGGGGCGCAGGATCCCGTCCCGCAGGAGCTGCGCCACGGCCTGGCGCGTCAGATCCAGGCAACCGTTCTGGCTCGGCCATTGCGAGGGGTCCCCGAGGAACGCCGGTCCGTCCAGAAGGACGATGCGCCGGACCTCCGGGTCGAGCGCCATGCCGATATAGGCCGACCCTTCCGCCAGCAGAGCGTCCCAGGCGCTGGGCGCCGATGCCGCCGCCTCGCGGGCGCGCGCCGCCATCTCGCCGTCGATCTCGGCCACGACGGCGGCGAGCAGACCGCGCTTGTCGCCGAAGCTGTGATAGAGCGCGCCGCGCGTCAGCCCTGCCTCGGCGGTCAGCTCGTCCATCGAGGCGGCGGCGAAGCCCGTCGCCGCGAAGGCCCGTCGCGCGGCGGCCAGAAGCCTCGCCCGGTTTTCCCCCATCGTTTCGGCTCGGCGGCTAGGTGCCATATCGACTCTCGGTTGGCATACGCCCCGTATGCGAATTGACATACGTTTCGTATGCGAATATCTCACATACGCCTCGTATATCACTTCGCGAGATCATTCGAAACCGAAGCCGTTTCGGTTCGGCGCGCCACGATGCGCGAACCGACGGCCGAGCGGAGACACGACATGACAAAGCGCGACGCCATCTTCCCCGAAGGCCGCCATGCGCTCTACGAGAAGCACGGCTATTCCGCCGCGATCCGGTCCGGCGATCTCCTGTTCGTGTCCGGCCAGGTCGGCAGCGGGCTCGACGGCGAGCCGGTGCAGGGCTTCGAGGCCCAGGTCGAGCAGGCGTTCCGCAACCTTGCGGCGGTGCTCGCCGCCGCGGGCTGCGGCTTCGACGACGTGATCGACGTCTCGACGTTCCACACCGACCCGCAGGCACAGCTCCCGGCCGTGATGGCAGCCAAGAGCAAGGCCTTTCCCGACGCTCCCTACCCGACCTGGACGGCGGTCGGGGTCACCTGGCTCGCGGGCTTCGACTTCGAGATCAAGGTCGTCGCGCGAATTCCCACAGGAGCCTGAGCCGGCCCCTTGCGGGCGGTCTTGACCCGGCCGCTCGCCCGGGTCCATCGATAGCCGGTCGCGTCCGGGGGAGAGGTTCGCGGGGGCCGGATCCGAGACGCTTGTCGGCGCCTCTTCGGCACTTCCGTTCCGGACGCGAGCGGTCGGAGGGCATGGCATGAAGGTCGTAGTTCTGGGCGCCGGCGTGATCGGCGTCACGTCGGCCTGGTATCTGGCGCGCGCGGGGCACGAGGTCGTGGTCCTCGACCGGCAGGAGGGGCCGGCGCTGGAGACGAGCTTCGCCAATGCGGGCGAGGTCTCGTTCGGCTACTGCAGCCCCTGGGCCGCGCCGGGCATCCCGCGCAAGGCGATCAAGTGGCTGATGATGGAGCATGCGCCGCTGGTCCTGCGGCCCAAGCTCGACGCGGCGATGCTGCGCTGGATGGCGCAGATGCTCGCCAACTGCACCTCCTCGGCCTATGCGCGCAACAAGAGCCGCATGCTGCGCCTGTCGGACTACAGCCGCCTGTGCCTCGCCGAGCTGCGGCGCGACACCAACATCGTCTACGACCAGCGCATGAAGGGCACGCTCCAGCTCTTCCGCACGCAGGCGCAGCTCGACGCCTCGCTCAAGGACCAGAAGGCACTGGAAGCGGACGGCATCCCATTCGCCGTCCTCGACCGCGACGGCTGCATCCGCGCCGAGCCGGCGCTGGCATACACGAGCGCGGAGTTCGTGGGCGGCCTCCAGACCCCGCAGGACGAGACCGGCGACTGCTTCAAGTTCACCAACGCGCTGGCCGAGATGGCCGAGAACCGGGGCGTCGCCTTCCGATGGGGGGTCGGCGTGCGCCGCATCCTCAGCGACGGCGGTCGCGCGAGCGGCGTCGAGACGGATACGGGCACGGTGAAGGCCGACGCGGTGGTGGTGGCGCTCGGCTCCCATTCGCCGGGGCTGGTCGCCGAGCACGGCGTCCGCCTGCCGGTCTATCCGGTGAAGGGCTACTCGCTGACGATCCCGATCGTGGACGCGTCGCGCGCGCCCGAATCGACCGTCATGGACGAGACCTACAAGATCGCCATCACGCGCCTCGGCGACCGCATCCGCGTCGGCGGCATGGCGGAGATCTCGGGCTTCACCAACGACCGGCCCGAGCGACGGCGTCGCACGCTGGAGCACTCGGTCGGCGATCTGTTTCCGGGCGGCGACCTGTCCCGCGCGGCGTTCTGGTCGGGCCTTCGCCCGATGACGCCGGACGGGACCCCGGTGATCGGCCCGACCAAGCTGCCGGGCCTCTTCCTCAACACCGGCCACGGCACGCTCGGCTGGACCATGAGCTGCGGCTCGGGACAGCTTCTCGCCGACCTCGTCTCGGCGCATGCGCCCGCCATCGACGCGCGCGATCTCGGCATGGCGCGCTACGGTCGCTGAGGTCGGGGCCGCGACGCGCGTCGCGGCCCCGACCGATGCGAGCGCCGCCCGAGGGGGCGGCGCCTCGTTTCCTCAGAAGTCGAAGTTGTTGATGTCGGCCTTGGTGAAGACCTTCGGGGCGCCGAGCAGGATCTGGCTCTGGTTGACGATCTGGAGCTCGCCGAGGCGGCCCGCCTTGAAGGTCTTGTCGCCGGGCTTCAGCGTCCCGTCCGCCACCGCGCGCATCGCCATGCCCGCCGCGTAGCCGAGGTCGACCGTCGACCACAGGATCGTCGACTTGATGCAGCCGCCGTTGACGTAGGGCTTCATCGCGTTGGGCAGCGCGAGCCCCACCACCGAGACCTTGTCGCACAGCTTGTTCTGCTGCACCGCCTCGGAGGCTGCCGGCGTCGCGACCGAGGTCATGCCGAGGATGCCCTTCAGGTCGTCGCCGTACTTGTTGATCAGGGTCTGGGCCTGGTTGAAGGACAGGATGTTGTCTTCCTGCGCCTCGACCGTCTCCAGGAACTTCAGCTTCGGGTGGCACTTGGCGGCATAGCCGCTCATCTCCGTGATCCAGCGCGCCTGGTTGGGCGTGGTGAAGGTGGAGGTGACGATGGCGAACGAGCCCTCCTCGCCGATCTCGGAGGCGAGCTGGTCGATCATCGCCTTGGCGACGCCGTTCGGCTCGGCCTGGTTGACGAACCACTGGCGGGCGTCGGCCTCGGCCTCGGCGTCGTAGCCGACGACGTTGATGCCCGCTTCCAGCGCGCGCTTCAGCACGGGGGCGATCGCCACCGGGTCGTTGGCGGCAAACAGGATGCCGTCGACGCCGGACGTGATGTAGTTGTCGATAAAGGTGATCTGCTCGTCGATATTGGCCTTGGTCGGACCGTCGGTCGTGACGGTCATGGAGCCGATCTCCTTGGCCGCTTCCTGGATGCCGGCCGCGGTGGAGGCGAAGTAGCCGACGCCGACGAGCTTCGGGATGTCGACGACGCGCAGCGGCTTGCCCTTGCGGTCGGGCGCGTTGGTCGGCATGCCGCCGTTGTATTCGCCGGGCGCGGCCGCCGACACCGAGGCGTCGCAGGCGAGCGGGTTGGCGGGCTGGTCGTCGCCGCCGGTCCAGGCGGTCTGCGCCATGGCGGGTGCGGTGAGAAGACTGGTTCCGACGAGGAATGCCAGAAGGGTGCGCATGGGGTCTTGTGTCCTCCCTGAGACAGTGACGTTTCGCTCGCGCGGCCCTCCCGGCCGCGCGCCGCCCTTCAGTCGCCGGAATAGCGACTGAGGAAGTTCGAGATCAGCACGGCGGCGATCAGCACCGCGCCGATGATGACGATGGTGCCGTCGCCGCGCACGCCCGACAAGGCGAGGCCGTTCTTGAGCACCTGGACGAGGCAGAGGCCGAGAAGCGTACCCACCACGAGGCCGCGCCCGCCGAAGATCGAGGTACCACCAAGGACCACGGCGGTGATGACGTCGAGCTCGATGCCCGAGCCCATGTCGGAGCGCGTGGTCGAGACGCGGCTGACGAAGACGAGCGCCGCCAGCGCCGACATGAAGCCCGACGCCGAGTAGATCAGGAGCTTGGTGCGCGTGACGTCGATGCCGGAGAACTCGGCGCCCCGCTCGTTGTTGCCGATGGCGTAGGTCGCCCGGCCGAAGGCGGTGAAGCGCAGGATGAAGAAGCCGAGAAGCGCGGTGGCCAGAAGCAGCCAGAGCTGCGTGGGAACGCCGAAGACGCTGCCCTGGCCCAGCGTGAAGAACCACGTGGGATAGCCGCGGATCGACTGCGCCTGGCTGATGCCCTCGGCAAGCCCCCGGTAGAGCGCGAGGGTCGCGAGCGTCGCGATCAGCGGCGGCACGCGGAAGCGCGTGATGATGACGCCGTTCACGAAGCCGGCCAGCGTGCCGACCACGAGGCACAGCGCCATGGCGAGCGGCAGCGGCAGGCCGAGCGTCTTCCAGAAGACGCCGACCAGGATGGCGCAGAGCCCGAGGATCGAGCCGACCGACAGGTCGATGCCGCCGGTCACGATGACGAAGGTCATCACCACGGCGATGAGCCCGACCTCGGTCATCAGCCGGCCCTGATTCAGAAGGTTGGCGCCGGTGAAGAAGCGGTCGTTGTTGAAGGCGAGGATCGCGAGCGCGACCGCGAGGATGAGGGCCAGAAGCGTCTCGTGGCGCAGCATGGAGCGCAGGGTCATGGGTCTCTCCCCTCTCAGCCGGTTCGCCCGCGCCGCGCCATGTCGATGAGCACGGTGCCGAGGATGAGGACGCCCTGGACGGCGCGTAGCCAGTAGGCCGAGACGTTGAGGAAGATCAGCGAGGAGCCGATCGCCGCGAACAGGATCGCAGCGAGCGCCGCGCCCGTCACGGTTCCGATGCCGCCCAGGATCGACACGCCGCCCACCACGGCGGCCGTGATGATCAGGAGCTCCAGCCCGTTCGGCACGGTGGACTGGATGACCTGGAGCTGCGTGGCGAAGAGGATCGCGGCGACGCCCGCGATCAGCCCGTGGATCGCGAAGACCTTCACGATCGTCCGCTTGTAGGGAATGCCCTCGGCCTCGGCCGCCTCGCCGTTGCCGCCCACCGCGTAGATCGATCGCCCGAAGGCGGTGTTGCGCAGGAGAAAGGCCGCGACCGCCGTCATGCCCACCATGAACCACACCGGCGAGGGAACGCCGAGGAGGCGGAACTGGGCGAGCTGGAACTCGGGCGGAAGACCCGAGATCCAGGCGCCGCCGGTCGCCGTGATCAGCCCGCCGCGCAGGATCGACAGGACGGCGAGCGTCGCGATGATCGAGGGGACCTTGAGATAGGCGATCACGGCGCCGAGCCCGGCGTTCCAGAGGCCGCCGATCAGGACCGGCAGGAGCCAGGCCACCCAGACCGGATAGCCGTTGGTGACGAGCAGCCCCGATATCGTGGCGAGCACGCCGATCAGGGCGCCGACCGAGACGTCGATATGGCCGGAGATGATGACCATCGACATGCCGATCGCGGCCACCGCCACATAGGCGTTGCCCACGAAGATCGAGGTCAGGTTGTTGGGTGAGACGAAGCGCGGATTGAGCCATCCGACCACGAGGAAGATCGCAAGGATGGCGAAGAGGAGCAGGAGCTCCTGACCCGAGCCCGCGAGGCGTCGGGCGAGCGAGGGCCCGTTCATGCCGCGTGCCCCGTCATCATGGCGGCACCCACCGTCTCGGGCGTGGCATCGACGCGGTCGAGGACCGTCGAGACGCGTCCCCCGTTCATCACGAGCACCCGGTCGCTCATGCCGAGCACCTCGGGCAGCTCGCTCGATATCATCACGATGGCGAGCCCCTGGGCCGCGAGCTGGTTCATGAGCTTGTGGATCTCGGTCTTGGCGCCGACGTCGACGCCGCGCGTCGGCTCGTCGAGGATCAGGATGCGCGGGTCGGTGGCGAGCCACTTGGCGATCACGACCTTCTGCTGGTTGCCGCCCGAGAGCTGGGCGACGACCTGGCCGGGGCCCCGCGCCCGGATGGCGAAGCGGCGGATGGCATCCTCTGCGAGCTCGCGCTCGCGCGTCGTGTCCACCACGCTGCGCCGCGTCAGTCGGTCGAGGATCGCCATGGAGACGTTCTCGCGGATCGACTGCGGCCGCACGAGGCCGTGCTGGGCGCGGTCCTCGGGCACGTAGGCGATGCGATGGTCGATCGCCTCCCTCACGCTGCCGACCGAGACGGGCTTGCCGTCGATCAGAATCTCGCCAGAGGTCGCGGGCGTCACGCCGAAGATCGTCTGGGCAAGCTCGGTGCGGCCCGAGCCGACGAGCCCGGCGATGCCGAGGATCTCGCCGGCCCGGACGCTGAACGAAATGTCGCGAACCTTGGCGCCATGCGTCAGCCCTCGCACCTCGAGGACGGTGTCGCCGACGGGCACGGCCTCCTTGGGGAAGAGCTGATCGATGTCGCGGCCCACCATCATCGACACGAGGCTCGCCTCGCTCACCTCGGCCGTCGGGCGCGTGTCGATGGTGCGCCCGTCTCGCAGCACCGTGACGCGATCCGAGATCTCGAAGATCTCGTTCATGCGGTGGCTGACATAGACGATGCCGACGCCTTGCGCGCGGAGCGAGCGCACGACGTCGAGAAGGCGGCGCACGTCGGCCTCGGCGAGGGCTGCGGTCGGCTCGTCCATGATCAGGACGCGCGCATCGCGCGACAGGGCGCGCGCGATCTCGACGCGCTGCCGGTTGGCGACCGACAGGCGCGAGACCGTCTCGTCGACGTCGAGCTCGGGACAGTCGAGCCGGTCGAGGAGGGCTCTGGCGCGACGGCGCATCTCGCCCCAGTCGAGAAGGTCGCCGCCCCGGCGCGGCGCATGGCCGAGGAAGATGTTCTCGGCCACCGTCATGGCGGGAAAGAGCAGGAGTTCCTGGTGCACCACGGCGATGCCCGCCGCCTTGGCGTCGGCGGGGGTGGAGAGGCGCGTCGGCGCACCGTCGATCTCGACCGTTCCCCGGTTGGGCTGGTGGGCGCCCGACATGAGGCGGATCATCGTGGACTTGCCGGCCCCGTTCTCGCCCATCAGGGCGTGGACCTCGCCGGGATAGAGGTCGAACTCGACCCCTTTCAGCACGGAGACCGGGCCGAAGGACTTCTCGATCCCGCGCAGCGCGACCAGCGGCACGCGCTCAGACGGCAAGGAAGCCTCCGTCGATCGGAAGCGTCGTGCCGGCGATCATGGCCGCCGCGTCGCTGAGGAGAAACAGGATCACCTCGGCGACGTCGCCGGTCTCGGCGAAGCGGCCGACCGGGGTGCGGGCGAGCATGGGTCCGCCCTTCTCCGGCGCCTCCCAGGCGACGCGGGCCAGATCCGTCAGCGTGATGCCGGGGGCGACCGAGTTGACGCGGATGCCGTGGGGACCGAGCTCGTTCGCCATGACGCGGGTCAGCCCGTCCATCGCCCCCTTCGAGGCGCAGTAGGCGGCGTGGTCGCGAAAGCCGAGGAAGGAGGAGATCGAGGAGACGTTGACGATGGCCCCCGGCTGCCCGCGCCGCACGAGATCGCGCGCGAAGACCTGCGAGACGATGGCCGCGGCGCGCACGTTCACGCCCTGGACGAGATCGAAGCTCTCGTCGCGCATCTCCAGGAAGGGCTCCAGGATGTTGATGCCCGCGCAGTTGACGAGAAGGTCGGCCGGCAGGGCCCGGCTCGCCGCCTCGCGCGTCCCGGCGGCGTCGGCGAGGTCAACGGCGATGCCCCGCGCGTCGATCGCCCGCTCCAGTGCGGCGAGATCCTCGGCCGAGCGCGACAGCGCGACGACGCTCGCGCCCCGTTCGGCCAGAAGTTCGGCGGTGCGCCGGCCTATCCCCTTGCCCGCGCCCGTGACGATCGCGGTCCTGCCCTCGAAACCCATTGCCATCCCCTCCCGGTCACTCCTCCCCTGAACCGTCTGCCCGCCCGCCTCAGTCGGGCAGGCGATAGAAGCGACGAGCGTTGATGCCGAAGATCTTCTCCATGCCCTCCGGCCCGAAGCGGCGGCCGAGCAACGCACGCGCCGCGTTGGCGACCTCGCCGTAGGTCGCGGCGAGGGTCGCCACCGGCCAGTCGGACCCGAACAGGAGCCGGTCCTCGCCGAAGCAGGCGGCGACGTGGTCGACGTAAGGGGCTAGGTCCTCGAGCGCCCAGTCGCCCCGCGCCTCGGTCACCATGCCCGACACCTTGCAGGAGACGTTCGGGAAGGCGGCGATCGCGGCGATGTCGTCGCGCCAGGGATCGAGCGTCCCGTCCGCGATCGAGGGCTTGGAGAGATGGTCCACCACGGCGCGGAGCCCCGGCACCTCGTGGAGCGCTTCGGCGACGTGCGGCAGGTGGCGCGGAAAGGTCAGGATGTCGAAGGCGAGCCCGCTTTCGCTGACCCGCTTCAGGTTGTCGAGGACGCGCGGGCGCAGGATGAAGCGGTCGTCGTCCAGGTCCTGCAGCATCGGCCGCAGGCCCAGGAAGTGCGGGTTGCGGCCGTAATGCGCGAGGCGCCCGACGAAGTCGTCCGCCTCCATGTCGAGCCAGCCAACGACGCCCGCGACGAAGGGGGTGCGCGCGGCGATGTCGAGGATGAAGTCGGTCTCGGCCTCGGTCGCCGCCGCCTGGACGATGATCGTGCGCCCGATGCCGGCGCGGCGCAGGAGCGGCTCGAGGTCACCCGGCATGAAGTCGCGCAGGAGCGGCTTCACATGCTCGCCCATCCAGCCGTAGTCGCCGCGCGAGACGCGCCAGAAATGCTGGTGGCTGTCGATCGTGGAAGGCTCGGCCGGGGCGCTCACGGGCGGAACGCTCCCGCGTGCCGGTGCCGCGAAAGCCTTGCCGTCCCCGCTTGGGCGGAGGCGGGACACACGGCGCCGGGCGGCGGATCGATGGTCTTCAGCATGGCATGTTCCCAGACGCGATCCCGACTCAGGCCGAGGGGATCAGACCCTTGTTTTCGAGGCTGGTCCAGAGGGCATCGGGAATGGGCTGCTCGAACCACTCGACGTTCTGGCGGACCTGCGCGGCGCTCCGGGCGCCGATCACCACGTTGCCGGTGGCCGGATGGCGCATCGGGAACTGGATGGCGGCGGCCGCGAGCGGCACGCCATGCTCGGCGCAGGCTGCCTCCAGCGCTTCGGCCTTCGCGACGATCTCGGCCGGCGCGTCGACGTAGTTGTATTTCTTGCGGCCCGAGGACGAGGCAAGGATGCCGGAGTTGAAGACGCCGCCGACCACCAGCGCCACGTCCCGCTCGAGAGCCTTGGGCAAGAGCGCGTCCGTGGCCGACCCGTCCAGCAGCGTATAGCGGCCGGCCAGCAGGCAGACGTCGAGGTCGGCCTCTTCCATCGCGTCGAGGATGGCCTGGTTCTCGTTGACGCCGAGGCCGAAGCCCGCGATGAGCCCCGCCGCGCGCAGCTCCTCCAGCGCCCGGAAGCCGCCGCCCTTCGTCAAGGCGTTCCAGTGATGGTCGTGGAGCGCGCCGTGGGTGACGCGGCCGATGTCGTGGACGAAGAGGATGTCGAGTTTGGACAGCCCCGTCCGCTGCCGCGAGTCGTCGTAGGAGCGCAGGATCGCGTCGCGGGAGTAGTCGAAGACCTCCCGGAAGGAGAGGCCGTTGTGCCAGCCCGAATCGAACTCGTTCTTCGGGGGCTCGGGCGGCAGCGTGCGGCCCGGCCGCTCGAAGGTCATGAGGCGGCCGACCTTGGTGGAGACGGCGAAGGACGACGGGTCCTCCTCGCGCAGCAAGCCGCCCGTCAGGTGCTCGCAGCGCCCGAGCCCGTACATGGGCGCGGTGTCGAAATGGCGGATGCCCGCCTCCCAGGCGGCGTCGAGCGCGGCGCGCGCGTCGGCGAGCGCGACCGGCGCGTAGAGCCCGCCGAGCGGCGCGGTGCCCATGCCCAGCGCCGTCAGCTCGATGCCGGCGCGCTTCAGCGGTCGCTTGTCGGATGCCTTCATGGAGATACGGCCTTGCGAAGGGTTAAGCGGGAATCAACGGTCTCGGCCGATGTATCATGCCGACTGGCGCAGAAGCTCGCGATACTCCTCGCGGGTCGGCACGCGCGGGTTGGTACCGTGGCAATGGTCCTTCAGCGCCTCGCCCGAAACGCGTTCCATCATCGGCTCGGTGACGCCCATGGCCGTGAGGCCCGGCGGCAGGCCGATGCTTCTCGAAAGGTCGCAGATCACCCGGTCGGGCTCGCCGCCGAGGATCCCGGACAGGACCTCCCACTTCGCACCGATCGCCTCGCGGTTGAAGCGCAGGACGGCTGGCATGAGCACGGCGTTGAGAGTGCCGTGGTGAAGGTTCAGCTCGCGCAAGGCGCCCAGCGGATGGGTCAGGGCATGAACGGCGCCGAGCCCCTTCTGGAAGGCCATCGCGCCCTCCAGCGCGCACATCATCATGTCCCAGCGAGCTTGGCGGTTCGAGCCGTCGCGTACCGCCTCGCGGATCGCGCCCATGCCGCGCTTCAGGCCGTCGATCGCGATGGCGTCGGCCGGAGGGTTCACGGACGGGGCCATGAAGGTCTCGAGGCAGTGGGAGATGGCGTCCATGCCGGTGGCCGCCGTCAGGAAGGGCGGCAGGCCGTAGGTCAGTTCGGGATCGCACAGCGCGACGGTCGGCAGCATGTGGGGGCTGACGATGCCGAGCTTGCGCCCCTCCGCCGTGATGATCACGGCCGCGCGCCCCACCTCGGAGCCGGTGCCCGAGGTGGTGGGCACGGCGACGAGCGGGCAGATGCGAGAGTGGATCCTGGCGGCTCCGCCCTCCACCGCCGTGTATTGCGCAAGGGGCCCTTCGTGGCCTGTCAGGAGGCGCACGGCCTTGGCGAGATCGATCGACGAGCCGCCGCCAAGGCCCACGATGCCGTCGCACCCGTCCGCACCGTACTGGCGAAAGGCCGCATCGACGGCAGCCTCGGTCGGGTTGGCGGGCGTTTCGGAAAACACCGCCGGGCGCGCGGCGAAGAGGGCGAGCACGCGCTCCACGAGTCCGCTCGCCACGAGGCCCCGATCGGTGACGACGAGCGGGCGCGTCACGCCGAGCCCGGCGAGGATTTCGGGAAGCCGGGAGATTGCGCCCTCGTCGAACTCGATGCGGGTCAGGTACGTGATGAGGGCCATGGCGAGACGCTTTCGGATCGGCTTGTCTTGAGGGGCGCGGACGGTCGCCTGCGGGGCGTCGCCCGGAGCGTGGGGAGACCGTCGCGGCGGGAGACCCGCGCGTTCGGCATCGTCGATTTCCGGGGGTCTGATCGGGTCGCCGAGCGGTCCATGCCCCGTCTCGACCTCGAGCTGGCGGCCTCCCCTCCGCCTTGTCGCAACACGTATCGAATCCCGGCTGACATCGTCAACCGATATATGAGTTTGGCGAACACTCGTTGTGTCAGATCCGCACTGCAAGCATCCGACTGTTGGCGCGCCTGATCATCAGGTCACCGTCCAAGGCCGAACAGATATATGAGGCGTGATGGCTATACGCGTGTCCGGCCCGGCCCGACGCCCGGCTCTCACCACGAAAACGGGACGATGGCCTCGGGTGCGATATGGCGGACGTCGGTGGCGGTTCTCGACCCGTATCCCCGGCACGAACGGCGGGGCCCGGAACGTCGGCAACCGCCGCGTCGCCGACGCCTCGCCCCGAACCCGTTGCCGACCGTCGATGCGCGCTGCCGAGCTGTTCTCGCGGCACCGGCGATCTGCTTTGCGACGTTCAGGCCCGTCGCGCGCGGTGCCCGATCCCGCGCCGCGCGGCGCGCCGGCCAAGGCTTCGCGTCTGCGCCGTGCCCGTCAGCCTCGGTCGCCCCGATGGCGGATCGCGACGTCGATCGCCGAGCTCGGTACATCGAGCCGGTGCCGGATCACGGCGTAGGAGCAGCCCTCGTCGAGCATCGAGACGATGAGATGCTGCTCGTGCGCGCTCCGGCCGCGACCGTTGCTCCGGACGCCGAAGGGGCGGAGGGACAAGCCAAGGAAGTGACGGAGCATGACGGGCCTTGGATGGTTCGCGTGAGGCGGCTCCATGCCTGAGCCCCATGACAACGCGATGAAGGCCGCCCCGTCGGCGGGACCGTCAGGACGCTCGCATGCGCCGCTCGCCCGTTTCCCGCAGGAGCTCCGACAGGCCGATCCGCCCGCGATCATGGGCGCAGAGCATCAGGAGGTTCGCGTGGCGAAAGCGCGGGTCGCCCGTCACCTCCCGGCCGGCCCAGGGCGGCAGCGTGATCGCCTGCGTCTCGCTCTCGAGCTCGACCTCGGCCCAGACGAGCCCGGAGAGCGGCCCCTGAAAGACGTCCACCTCCCATTCATGGCCCGCATGAGGCACGAGGAAGCGAGTCTTTTCGATCATCGAGCCGCTGCAGACATTGGCGAACATGTGCTCGGCATCGGCGACCGGGATCTCGTACTCGAACTCGGTTCGGCTGATGCCCGATCGCGCGCCCTTCACGGTCAGCCAGGCCCGATCGCCGTCGAGCCTCACGCGCACCTTGCCGTTGGCCCCCTGGCTGACGAGGCCGTCGCGCAAGGCCCTGCGGCTCGTCGCCCCTTCGCGCCATCCGGTGCCCGTGACCAGGAACTTGCGCTCGATTTCCAAATGCATTCCGCCATCGTCTCCGTACCGGCCGAAATGCCGAAAGTCGGCCTGCGTCTTTAACACGGGACGGAACGGTCCGGGGAGTCTCCCCTCCTCTAGTCCGTCGCCGCCGCCGACCCCAACGCGTCGGGTGGGCGCCTGATCCAAACCCGCGAGCGAAATTGCGCCACGCTTCGCCCTGCGCCGACCCGACGAGGGGTGGCCTTCTTTCCGGTGGATCCGGTCTCGCGCGCTGGTGAGTTGACAAAGCTCGTGGGCTCCATCAACCTTGCTAATACGTTTTAGCAATGCTGCAGCGCGAAATGATGAAGCCGAGACCCCGATCCGTGACGAAGCGAGCGCCGACCAGCGCTGACGTCGCGCGTCTAGCCGGCGTATCGCAGACGACGGTCTCGCAGGTCCTGAACGGCAAGGCGGGCGTCACGCGCATCTCGCCCGATACGCGCGACAAGGTCATCGAGGCGGCCCGGCAGCTTGGCTACACCCCGAACCACGCCGCCCGCAGCTTGCGCGAGCGCCGCACGAAGCTGATCGCACTGATTCTGCCGACCATCGACAATCCCTATTTCTCGGACGTCGTGAACGCCGCGCAGGAGGCCGCGCGCGAAAGCGGCTACGCCGTCGCCGTCATTCCGATCCGGGCCGGCGAGGAATTTCGTGTCTCCAGCCTCCTTCAAGGCGCCGCTTGCGACGGCATCATCGTGGCCGGTCACGACAACTGCTCGTCCCCGGAGTTGAATCTCCTGCGCGCCCGCGGGCTGGCGGTCGCCGTCCTGCAGGAGGAGAGCCCCGATCCGGCGATCAGCTCGATCAGCGTGGACCTGGCGGAGGGCGGATACCTCGCCACGCGCCATCTCGTCGGCCTCGGGCACCGCCGCATCGGCCACGTGACGGAGCGGCTGCGGCCTGCCGCCGAAGGGCGCAGCCGCATGGACGGCTACCGGCGGGCGCTGGAAGAGGCGGGAATTCCCTTCGACGGCGATCTCGTCGTGGTCACCGAGAACTCGATGGGAGGCGGCGCGGCGGCCCTCGACAGGCTGCTGCTGGCGGGGGGCGAGCGTCCCACCGCGGCCTTCGTCTACAACGACCAGCTCGCGGTCGGCGTCCTGTCCCAACTCCGCGCGAGAGGGCTCCGCGTGCCCGGCGACTTCGCCGTCGTGGGCTTCGACGGCTTGGCGATCGGCGCCTTCACGGCGCCTCCGTTGACCACGGTCGACAGCCCGCGCGGCGCGCTCGGGCGCCTGGCCGCGCAGACGCTGATCCGCGCGATCGAAGAGGGCGCCGCCGTCGGCGAGGCCCATCGCCTGCCCGTGCGCCTCATGGTGCGCGGCTCCTGCGGGGCGCTGGAGCATCCCGCCCCTTGAGACGACGCAAGGGCCCGCCGGGGGGAAGCGGCGGCCCCGACCCTTTTCATCTGAACGCTTCGGGAGGAAGCCCATGACACGATTGATCGATCGACGCAGCATCCTGAAATCCAGCCTGGCGCTGGGCGCCGGCCTCGCCACGGGGGGCCTGGCCCGTCCGGCGCTCGCGCAGAGCCGCGAGATGACGTTCGCGGTCTGGGGCAGCGACGCCGAGGTCGCAGCCTACAATGCGGTGATCGCAAAATATCAGGCCGCCAATCCCGGCACGACGATCCGCCTCGACGTCATGCCCTTCGCCCAGTTCTACCAGCAGGTCGACACGCGGCTCGCCGGTCGCCAGGCCCCCGACCTCTTCCGCGTCACCTACCAGCAGGTCGGCCGCTACGCCTCCGGCAAGGCCGCCGTGGACCTCAGCCCCTATCTGGAGGCCAACACGGGCGAGTCCTTCACGCCCGCGGTCTGGAGCGCGGTCTCGGTGAACGGCGCGCACTTCGCGCTGCCTCACCACACCGATACGTTCGCGCTCTACTACAATGCGGACATGCTGGATCAGGCGGGCATCGCGCTGCCGACGTCGCTGGACGACGCCTGGACCTGGGAACGGTTCATCGAGAACGCCAAGGCGCTGAAGGAGAAGCAGCTCGGCTCCTACCCCTTCGCCATGAGCTGGCAGAACGGCGCGGTGCACCGCTGGCTGGTCTATCTCTACCAGCACGGCGGCAAGCTCCTGAGCGACGACCTCTCGGCCTCCGCGATCCAGGAGCCCGCGGGCATCGAGACGATCCGCTGGACGCAGAGCTGGTTCCAGGACGGGCTCGTGCCGCCCTCGACCTCGCTCAAGAGCTCGGAGCGCATCCAGAACCTCTTCGTGAACGGCACCATCCCGATGATGCTGAACGGAAACTGGCAGATCCCCTTCGTCCAGGCGCAGGCGAGCCGCTTCAAGTGGGGCGTCACGTATCTGCCGCGCGACAAGGCGATGGCGGACGATCTCGGCGGAACCTGCGTCGCGGTCTCGCGCGACGCCAAGGACCCGGCGGCGGCGGCGGCCTTCCTGCGCTTTCTGACCGACGAGGCGAACATGCGCGACTTCGTCAACGAGGCGCAGTTCCTGCCCGTGCGCCGCCAGCTGGTGGATGCGGGCATCGACTACAAGCTGCGCCCCGACGAGATGCGCGTCTTCGTGGAGATGACGAAGACCATCCCCGAGCACCTCGTGCGCACCGTCACGCTGCCGACCTGGGGGCGCTTCAACCCGCGCTTTGCCGATCAGCTCGACCTTGCCTTCACGTCGGGCCAGTCGCCCGAACAAACGGCCGAGACCATCGCGGCCGACGCAGGCCGCATCCTCGTCGCCTGATCCCAAGAGCCGTCCGCGCAAACGACCGGAGGAAGGACCGCTCCATGACGCAAGCCACGACACTCGACATGGAGCGGGCCGGAACCCGCACCACCGGACGCCAAGGCGTCCGGTGGCAACGCTTCAAGGCGCGCGCGACGCCTTACGTCTTCATCGCGCCGAACCTCGTCCTGTTCAGCGTCTTCATCTTCTTTCCGCTGTTCTACGCCTTCTTCATCAGCTTCCACGAGTGGTCGCTGATCGACACGCCGCTCTACACCGGCACCGAGAACTACGAGCGCCTCCTGAGCGACCGGCAGTTCTGGCAGGCGCTCGGCAACACGGTGCTCTACTCGCTCGCCACCGTGCCGACGAGCCTTGCGATCGGCCTGGGCGTCGCAATCGGGCTCAACCGCGAGCTGTTCGCCCGGACGCTCCTGCGCAGCGCCTTCTTCCTGCCCGTGGTGATTTCCAGCGTCGCGACCGCCGTGATCGCGGCGTGGCTGTTCAACGACAACTACGGCGTCATCAACGCCATCCTCGGCCATCTCGGCATCCGCCCCGTCGCCTGGCTCTCCACCACGCAATGGGCCCTGCCCTCGATCATCATCACCACGCTGTGGACGCGCATCGGCTTCTGCATGGTGGTGTATCTCGCGGCTCTCCAGTCGATCTCGCCCAGCTACTACGAGGCAGCCCGCATCGACGGCGCGACGCGCTGGCAGCAGTTCCGCTACGTCACGTGGCCGCTCCTGCGCCCGACCACGTTCCTGCTCCTGATCCTCAACGTCATCCATTCCTTCCAGGTCTTCGACCTGATCTTCGTGATGACCGGCGGTGGACCGGGCTTCTCCACGACGATGCTCGTCCAGTACATCTACCAGGCCGCCTTCGTGACCTCGGAGATGGGCTACGCCAGCGCCATGGGTGTCGTGCTCTTCGCCCTCGTGCTCGTCTTCACGCTGATCCAGTGGCGCGTGAACCGCCGCACCGAGCAGTTCATCTGAGGAGCGCCCCATGATCGTCTCGAACGCAAGTCCGCTCACGCGCCGCGCCGAGCGCTTCGGCCTCTGGCTCCTGCTCGCGGCCGGCGCCCTCGTCATGCTCTTCCCGGTCTACTGGATGTTCGCGACCGCGATCCGTCCGGCCGACGAGATCTTCTCGGGCGAAACGAGCTTGGCTCCCACCGGCTGGGTCTGGGTGAACTTCCGCGCCGCCCTCGACGCCATGCCCTTCCTCCACTGGGCCTGGAACTCCACGGTGATCGCGGTGGTCGCCGTCGCCATCACGGTGAGCCTCAATCTCCTGTGCGGCTACGCCTTTGCGAAGTTCCGCTTCGCAGGCCGCGACCTCCTCTTCATCGCGGTGATCAGCGCGCTGATGATCCCGATCCAGGTCATCATCGTCCCGCTCTTCCTGCTTCTCGCCGACATCAACCTCCTGAACAGCTACTGGGGCGTGATCCTGCCGCGCGCGGCCGAGGCCTTCGGCATCTTCATGGTGCGCCAGTTCATGCTGGGCATTCCGGACGAGCTTCTGGAGGCGGCGCGCCTCGACGGGGCGACCGAGTTCCAGATCTTTCGCCGCATCGTCCTGCCGCTGTCGAAGCCGATCATCGCGGTCCTGATCATCTTCACCTTCATGTGGCGCTGGAACGACTTCGTCCTGCCGCTGATCGTCCTGACCGACCAGGACATGTACACGGTGCAGCTCGGGCTGAACCTCCTGAAGGGTCAGTACAACGTCGAGTGGACGAGCATCATGTCGATCGCCCTCCTCTCTCTCGTGCCCATGCTCGTGATCTTCGCCTTCTTCCAGCGCCAGCTCATCCAAGGCATCGCCGGCACCGGCCTGAAATAATCCTCAGCATCGCATACGAAGGAAAATCCCATGTTCAAGGTCACCATGATCGGCGCGGGCAGCGTCGTGTTCGTCAAGAACCTCCTCACCGACATCCTCGACTTCGACCAGCTGCGCGAGGTCACGATCTCGCTTCACGACATCGATGCCGAGCGCCTCGAGACCGCCGGCATGATGGCGCGCTGGACCGCAGCGCAGTTCAAGGCGAACCCGGTGATCGAACTCCACGCCGACCGGCGCGCGGCGCTGGAAGGCGCCGACTTCGTGATCAACATGGTCCAGATCGGCATGCACGAGGCGACGCTGATCGACTTCGACATCCCCCGCAAGTACGGGCTGAAGCAGACCATCGCCGACACGCTCGGCATCGGCGGCATCTTCCGGGGCCTGCGCACCATCCCCTTCATGACGGCGCTCGTCGCCGACATGCGCGAGCTCTGCCCGGACGCGCTGCTGCTCAACTATACCAACCCGATGAGCATCCTGACGCAGGCCGTCTACGAGGCCTATCCCGAGCAGAAGGTCGTCGGACTCTGCCACAACATCCAGAACACGGCCAAGGAGCTGTCGACCTATCTCGGCGTGCCGGTGGAGAGCCTGTCCTACGACTGCGCCGGGGTGAACCACATGTGCTGGTTCATGAAGCTGCGCATCGGTGACGAGGACGCCTATCCCCGCCTGTGGGAGGCCTCGCGCGATCCCGAGATCGTGGCCAAGGACAAGGTGCGCTTCGAGCTGATGCGCGTCTTCGGGCGGTTCATCTCGGAATCCTCCGAGCACAACGCCGAGTACACGCCCCACTTCCTGCGCTCCGACAAGGAGATCGCGGACTACGACGTGCCCGTGGACGAGTACGTGCGCCGCTCCGAGCGCAACCTGCGCCGCTACGCCGAGACGCGGCGCAAGCTGCTCGCCAGCGAGGCCTTCCCGATCGAGCGCTCGGTCGAGTACGGCTCGCTGATCATCCACGCCATGGTGACGGGCGAGGCGCGCGTGATCTACGGCAACGTGCGCAACACGGGCCTCATCACCAACCTGCCCGAGAACGCCTGCGTCGAGGTGCCGATCCTCGTCGACCGCAACGGCCTGCGCCCGGTGCATGTCGGCGAGCTGCCGCCCGAGCTCGCCGGCTACTGCGCGCCGCACGTCTTCGTGCAGGACCTCACGGTCAAGGCGGCGCTGGAGGGCGATGCCGAGCGCGTCCACCGCGCGGCCGTCCTCGACCGCAACACCGCGAGCGTCCTGTCGATCCGCGACATCCGCTCCATGGTGGACGAGATGATCGAGGCGCACGGCGACGCGATGCCCGCCGGCATCGCCCGCAAGCGCCGCGCCGCGGCGGCCTGAGACGCCTGGCAGATCCGGGCCGCCGCGACCGGCGGCCCGGCACGATGATCCAACGGGAGGAGAAACCAGCATGGCCGACGTCGCGATCCGGGACGTGCGCAAATCCTACGGCGCGGTGGCGACGATCCACGGCGTGTCGGTCGACATCAGCGACGGCGAGTTCGTGATCCTGGTCGGGCCGTCCGGCTGCGGGAAGTCGACGCTGCTGCGCATGCTCGCCGGGCTCGAGGAGATCACCGGAGGTGAGATGCGGATCGGCGGGCGCGTCGTCAACGACCTGCCGCCGAAAGACCGGGACATCGCCATGGTGTTCCAGAACTACGCGCTCTACCCGCACATGACGGTGGCCGAGAACATGGGCTTCTCGCTCATGCTGGCCAAGCTTTCCAAGGCGCAGATCCGCGAGAAGGTCGAGCGGGCGGCCAGGATCCTCAGCCTCGAGACGCTGCTCGACCGCTATCCGCGTCAGCTCTCGGGCGGCCAGCGCCAGCGCGTTGCCATGGGCCGCGCCATCGTGCGCGATCCGGCCGTGTTCCTGTTCGACGAGCCGCTGTCCAACCTCGACGCCAAGCTGCGCGTCCAGATGCGCACCGAGATCAAGGCGCTGCACCAGACGCTGGGCACGACCACGGTCTATGTGACCCACGACCAGATCGAGGCGATGACCATGGCCGACAAGATCGTGGTGATGCGCGACGGACGAATCGAGCAGGTCGGCGCCCCGCTCGACCTCTACGACCGCCCGGCGAACCTGTTCGTCGCCGGCTTCATCGGCTCGCCGGCCATGAACGTCGTGGAGGGCCGCGTCGAGGGGGCGGAGTTCGTCGCGCCCGGCCTGCGCCTGCCGCTACCCGCACAGGCCGCCGCCCTCGGCGACCGCGAGGCGCGCTACGGCATCCGGCCCGAGCACTTCCGCCTCGCAGCCGACGGGCTGCCGGCCGAGATCGTGGTGGTGGAGCCGACCGGCTCCGAGACGCAGGTCGTGGCGAAGCTCGGCGGGGCCACCGTTTCCTGTGTCTTCCGCGAGCGCATCACCGCGCGGCCCGGCGAGCGGATCGCGATCGCGCCCGAGGTCGAGCGCGTCCACCTCTTCGATGCGGTGAACGGCGAGAGGCTGGCCGCCTGGGGCGAGCCGGTCAGCGCTCGCCGCGCAGGAAGGGCTGCATCAGGGCCTGGGGCACGCGGGCGCGGCGCGCGGTGACGCAGAGCGCGGCGATCGACAGGAGGTAGGGCATCATCAGGAAGAGCTGGTAGGGCACGGCCTTGCCGATCACGGTCTGGAGCCGGAGCTGGTAGGCGTCGAACAGGGCGAAGAGCAGCGCGCCGACGACGGCCCGCCCCGGCCGCCACGCCGCGAAGACCACAAGCGCGATGGCGATCCAGCCGCGTCCCTGCACCATGGTCGGAAAGAAGCTGTTGAAGGCGGATAGCGTCAGGAACGCGCCGCCCATGCCCATCAGGGCGCTGCCCGCCACCACGGCGCCGATCCGAATTGCCACCGGGTCCAGCCCCTGCGCCTCCGCGGCATGCGGGTTCTCGCCGGTCAGGCGGATCGCAAGGCCGAGCGGCGTGCGCCCGAGGATCCAGGCGAGCAGCAGAGCCAGCGCCAGCGCCAGGTAGGTGGGCGTCGTCTGCGAGAAGAGCGCGGGCCCGACGAAGGGCAGGTCCGACAGGCCGGGCACCGCGACCGGCTGGAAGGGCTCGATCGTGGGCGGCGTCGACTGGAGCGGCACGACGAGGCGGAAGACGTAGTAGCTGAGGCTGGAGGCGAACAGCGTGATGCCGAGGCCGGTGACGTGCTGCGACAGGCCGAGCGGCACGGTCATGAGCGCGTGAAGGAGTCCGAAGGCGGCGCCCGACAGGGCGGCGGCGAGAAAGCCGACCCAAAGGTCCGCCCCGTTGAAGACCGCGAGCCAGCCCGCCATCGCCCCGAAGGTCATGATCCCCTCGATGCCGAGGTTGAGGACGCCCGCCCGCTCGCACAGAAGCGCGCCGAGGGTCGCGAAGACGAGCGGCGTCGCGATGCGCAACACCGCCGCCCAGAGACCCGCGGAGGCGAGGATGTCGAGAGAAGCGCTCACCTGAGGCGGACCCGGAAGTTGACGAGAAGAAGGGCGACGAGCATGGCGAGGAGCGACAGCGACACGGTGACGTCGGCGATGAAGCTCGGCACGCCGAGCGCCCGGCTCATGGAATCGGCGCCGACGAACATGGCCGCAGCAAACAGCGCCGCGGCCACGGCGCCGAGCGGCTGGAGGTTGGCGAGCATGGCGACGACGATGCCGCTGTAGCCGTAGCCGGGCGAAAGGTCCGTGGTGACGTAGCGGCGCACGCCCGTCACCTCGACCGCGCCGGCCAGCCCCGCGAGCCCGCCCGACACGAGCGCGGCCAGGAGAAGCGTGCGCACGAGCGGCACGCCGGCAAAGCGCGCGGCGCCCGGGTTGAGACCGGCGGCCCGCACCTCCAGCCCGAACACGGTGCGGCTCATCACGACGTGGACGAGCATCGCCGCCCCGACCGCCAGCGCGAGGCCGAAGTGAAGGCGCGAGCGGGCAAGCAGCTTCGGCAGCATGGCATCGGAGACGACCGGCACCGACTGCGGCCAGCCGAAGGCCATGGGATCGCGCAACGGCCCCTCGATCATCATCGAGACGAAGAGGATCACGACGAAGTTGAGAAGAAGCGTCGTCACGACCTCGTCAACGCCGAAGCGCAGGCGCAGGAGGAGCGGGCCGATCAGGAGCAGGGCGCCGGCCAGCGCCCCGGCCAACATCAGCGCGGGGATCAGGGCGGGCGCCGGAAGCCCCGCGAGGAGACCGCTGCCCGAGCCCAGCGCGGCCACCACCAGCGCGCCGGCATAGAGCTGGCCTTCCGCGCCGATGTTCCAGATGCGCGCGCGAAACGCCACCGCGACGGCGAGGCCCGTCAGGATCAGCGGGGCGGCGCGCGTCAGCGTCTCGGTCGCGGCGAGGCGCGAGCCGAAGGCGCCGAGCGCGATGCGCCGGTAGGCGTCGAGAACCGGCGCGCCCGCCAGCGCCAGAAGCACGCCGGACAGGGCCAGCGCCACCGCCACCGCACCGAGCGGGGCGAGAAGGAGGAACAGGACGGGTCGATGCTCGCGGCGTTCGATGCGCATCAGGCCGCGTGCTCCCATTCACCGGCCATCATCAGGCCGAGCGCGCGCGCGTCGAGTTTCTCCGCCGGGACGCTGGGTCCCAAACGTCCCTTGTGGATCGCCTGGACGCGGTCGGACAGCGCCAGCACCTCGTCGAGATCCTCGGAGATGAGGATCACGGCGGCGCCCTGCCGGCGCGCCTCCAGGATCTCGCCGTGGACGGCGGCGATCGCGCCCTCGTCGAGGCCGCGCGTCGGCTGGGCGGCGACGAGTAGGCGCGGCACCCGGTCGAGGTTCCGGCCGAAGATGAGCTTCTGCATGTTGCCGCCCGAAAGGAGGCGCGTGCGGCTGTCGGGCGTGCCGCCGCGCAGGTCGAAGCGCCGGATCAGGTCTTGCGCGAAGCGCCGGGCAGCGCCCCGCCGCACGAAGCCGAGGCGCGAGAAGCGTGGCTCGCGCACGCGCTCCAGCACGGCGTTCTCCCAGATCGGCAGGTCGCCCACCGCCCCGTCCGCGTTGCGGTCCTCCGGGATGCGGCCGACGCCGGCCTCCACCAGCGCGCGGGCCCCGAGCCGTCCGGCGTCCTGCCCGAGGATGCGCAAGGTGCCGCGATCGGGCGCCGCCAGCCCCGACAGAAGGCGGGCGAGCGCCGCCTGCCCGTTGCCGGAGACGCCGATGATGCCGAGCGTCTCACCGGAGCGGGCCTCGAAGGAGACGTCCGCCAAGCGGCGCACGCCGCCCAGCGTCAGGTCGACGCCGCTGGCCTGAGCGACGAGGTCGCCGACGTCCGCGCCCTCGCGCTTCGGGCGCGCGACGCGGCGCCCGACCATGAGTTCGGCAAGCTCGTCCTTGGTGGTCTCGGCCGCGCGCCGTTCGGCGACGACGCGGCCCGCCCGCAGCACCACGATGCGGTCGGCCGCGCCCAGGACCTCGCCGAGCTTGTGCGAGATGAAGATCAGCGACAGGCCCTCGGCGGCCATGCGGCGCAGCGTCGCGAAGAGCCGCTCGCCCTCGCCTTGCGTCAGAACGGCGGTCGGCTCGTCGAGGATCAGGACGCGCGCGTCGTTGTAGAGCCCTTTCAGGATCTCGACGCGCTGGCGCTCGCCGACCGAGAGGTCGGCGACGCGCGCGTCCGGGTCGACCGCGAGGCCGAAGCGCTCCGAGAGCTCCGCGAGCTTGCGGCGGGCGGCCCCGCGCGCCGAGCGCAGGGACACGAGCCGCTCGGTTCCCGCC
>NZ_BBWK01000020.1 GCF_001463765.1 Aureimonas sp. AU4
GAGCGCAGGGACACGAGCCGCTCGGTTCCCGCCATGACGTTTTCCAGCACCGTGAGATTGGGAGCGAGCGCGAAGTGCTGATGCACCATGCCGACCCCGGCGCGGATCGCCGCGCGCGGTCGGCCGGGCGGCAGTTCCCGTCCGTCCACGAGGACGCGTCCGCTGTCCGGCACGTAGTGGCCGAACAGGATGTTCATGAGCGTCGTCTTGCCGGCGCCGTTCTCGCCGAGCAGCGCCAGCACCTCGCCGCGCGCCAGTTCGATCGTGACGTCCTCATTGGCGAGCGTCGCGCCGAAGCGCTTGCTGATGCCCTCGAGGCGAAGGGCCGGTGTCGCGGTCATCGAAGGCTCGCCAAGGAAAAACGATGGGCGAAGGGCAGCTCGGCAGCGAGCGCCTCCGCAAGGTCGAGAAGGCGGAGATCCGCGCCGCTCGGACCCATGAGTTGCACAGGCAGGGGCAGGCCAGCCGCATCCTGGCCGAAGGGAACCGTCGCGGCCGGCAGGCCGGCGACGTTGGCGAGCACGGCGCCGGGTGCGAAACGCTCCATGCGGCGCCATTGCGCCTCGACATCGTCGCCATCGGTCGGAAAGGCGCCGAGCGGCGGGGGCGCGGAGGCCAGCATGGGCATGAGAAGCGCGTCGAAGCGCTCGAACAGGATCGCCATGCGACGCGCGATCCGCGCGCCGGCCTCGATCGCCCGCAGCACCTCGGCCCCGCCGATCCGGCGTCCGCGCTCGGCGGCGGCGGCCGAGAGCGGCTCGACCTCGTCGTCCCGGATCGCGAGCGCATCGAAGAGCCCGGCGAGCGAGGCGCAGATGACGCGGTCGAAGACCGTGCCGGCCTCGCGGGTAGGCTCCGCCAGAAGCGCGGGATCCCGCACCTCGATCTCGTGGCCGAGGGCGGCGAGGTGCCCGGCGGCCTCCTCGACGGCGACGGCGCGCTCCGGCGCGACGTTTGGCGTCCGGAGGAGCGCGATGCGCAGGCGCGTCCTGGGTGACGAGAAGGTGACGTCCGGCATGGGCCCCAACGCCCGGCCGCCGGCGGCCTGCAACGCGGTGCGAAGGTCACGCACGGAGCGCGCCACGACGAGCTCGGAGGTCAGGCCCGCCAGATGGTTGGCGAAGTCGGGCCCCTCCGGCGTCGCCCCGCGCGAGGGCTTCAGGCCGACGAGACCGCACGAGGCCGCCGGCACGCGGATCGAGCCGCCGGCATCCGTCGCATGGGCGACCGGCACGAGGCCGAGCGCGACCGCCACCGCCGCGCCGCCCGACGAGCCGCCGGCCGTGAGCCTCGGGTCGAGCGGGTTGCGAGCAGGCGGAAAGGCTGCCGGCTCGCTGGAAAGGGACAGGCCGAACTCGGGCACCGCGGTGCGGCCGAAGGGCAGGAGGCCGGTCCCCCGCAGGCGCGCGGCGAAATCGCTGTCCTCGGAGGATGCCGCAAGGCGCGCGGCGAGCGCGCGCGATCCCGCATGGACGGGGATGCCGGCAAACGGGCTGCCGAGATCCTTCACGAGAAACGGCACGCCCGCAAACGGCATGGCGTCGAGGGCGCGGGCGTCCTCGGCCCGCAGG
>NZ_BBWK01000021.1 GCF_001463765.1 Aureimonas sp. AU4
GGCGTCCTCGGCCCGCAGGCGGTCGAGCCGTTGCGCCGCCGCGCGCCCCGCCGCCGCGTCGAGAAAGGTGACGGCGCCGAAGTCGGCGAGGCGCTCCGCGGCATCCAGCGCCGCCTCCATCGCTTCGGTGGCCGAGATCCGGCCGTCGCGCACGGCGGACCCGAGCGCGGTGGCATCGCCGCCGGCGAGGGGCTCGTCGGCGGATAAGGGCATGAGCGGAGACGGCATGGCTGGGCGGAGGACGGTCAGCCCGGCTCGCTCGTGTTCATCGGCACCTCGAACGTGCCGGCCTTGATCGCGGCGCGGCGCTCCTCCATCGGACCGACGGCCTCGGCGGGCACCTGCGCGGCGTCGAACTGGATGTCGTTGCCGCCCGTCTTCATCAGGCTGAAGGGCGTGTAGTTCTTGCCCGTCGGCTGGCCGGCCGCCGCGTCCGCCACGGCCGCGTCGAGGATCGGGCGGAAGTTCCAGATGGCGTTGGCGAACACCGTGCCGGGATAGCGCGGCGTGTAGTCGATGAGCGACCCGATCGCCTTGACGCCGCGCTCCTTGGCCGCGTCCGCCGTGCCGATGCGCTCGCCGAACAGGATGTCGGCGCCGGCATCGATCTGGGCGAGTCCGGCTTCGCGCGCCTTCGGCGGATCGAAGAACGTGCCGATGAAGCCGACGAGGTGCTTGGCGTCGGGCCGCACCGCCGTGACGCCCGCCTGGAAGCCGTTGATCAGCATGTTGACCTCGGGGATCGGGATGGCGCCGACCGAGCCGAAGACGCCGCTCTTGCTCATCTTTCCGGCCAGCATGCCGGCGAGATAGGCCGCTTCGAAGTTCCACGTGCCGAAGGTTCCGAAGTTCTCGCCCGCCGGCTCGCCCGACGAGCCCATCAGGAAGGCGGTGTCGGCGTATTCGCCCGCCACCTGCCGCGCCTCGCTCTCCACGGCATAGGACTCGCCGACGATGAGCTTGGCGCCGCCTTCGGCGTATTCGCGCATGGCGCGGCCGTAGTCGGGTCCGCGCACGCCTTCCGAGAAGACGTACTCGATCTTGCCGTCCTTGGCCGCGTTCAGGAGCGCCTGGTGAAGGCAGGAGTTCCAGGCGTTCTCGACCGGCGAGGCATGGATGCCCGCGACCTTGAGGGGCGCCTGCGCAAAGGCGCGGGGCATGGAAAGCGCCAGGCCGACGCCCGCCGACCCCAGAAGAAATCCGCGTCGCCCGATCGATCCCGTCGTCATCGCCATCTCAGCCCCTCGTCCCATGCCCTCGGATGAAGGGCATGTGACGGATTGCCTCTATTCGTGTCAATCGGCAAGGCTGCCGGGGAAATGGACAGGAACAATCAGCCGGCGGCGCGCGGCACGTAGCTCGACGGGTCCACGACGCTCTCGCGGCCAGGGATCGACAGTCGGCTCGTCTGCGGCTCGGCGCGGGCCAGAACCTTCCCCTCGCGCACCACGAGGAGGCGGCGCGCCTTGAGGCGGATCGCCTCGATCGGATCGGCGGCCTGGAGGAGCACGAAGCTCGCGGCCGAGCCGACCGCAAGCCCGTAGTCCGTCAGGCCGATCGCGCGCGCCCCGTTCACGGTCACCGCGTCGAAGGCCGCGCGAAGCCCCTCGCGCGAGGTCATCGGCGCGATGTGGACGGCCATGTGGGCGACCTCCAGCATGTCGCCGGAGCCGAGCGCGTACCAGGGGTCCATGACGCAGTCGTGCCCGAAGACGACGTTGACGCCGGCCGCCATGAGTTCGGGCACGCGCGTCATGCCGCGGCGCTTGGGGTAGGTGTCGTGGCGGCCCTGCAGCGTGATGTTGATCAGCGGGTTGGCGACGACATGAAGCCCGGCCTCGCCGATCAGGGCGATCAGCTTCGAGGCGTAATAGTTGTCCATGGAATGCATGGACGTGAGGTGCGAGCCCACCACGCGCCCCTGCAGGCCGTGGCGCACCGTCTCGGCGGCAAGCGTTTCCACATGGCGCGAGAGCGGGTCGTCGCTCTCGTCGCAGTGGAGGTCCACCGGCAGGCCGCGCTCGGCGGCGAGCCGGCACAGGGCCTCCACCGAGGCCGCGCCGTCGGCCATGGTGCGCTCGAAGTGCGGGATGCCGCCCACCACGTCGAGCCCCATGTCGAGCGAGCGCGCGAGAAGCGCCACCGCGCCGGGGCTGCGGTAGTAGCCGTCCTGCGGAAAGGCGACGAGCTGGAGCTCGAGATAGGGCCGCACGCGCTCGCGCAGCTCGATCATCGCCTCCGCCGTGCGAAGCGTCGGATCGCTGACGTCGACATGGCTGCGGATCGACAGCAACCCCTGCGAGACCGCGAGGTCGCAGTAGCGCAAGCCCCGCTCTACCATGGCCTCGACGGTGAGAAGCGGCTTCAGCTCGCCCCAGAGCGCGATGCCCTCGAGAAGCGTGCCCGAGCGGTTCATGCGCGGCAGGCCGAGCGAGAGCGTCGCGTCCATGTGGAAGTGCGGGTCGACGAAGGGCGGCGACAGGAGGCGCCCGTGCGCCTCGACGCGCTCGCCCGCCTCGCCCTCGATCCGGGGCGCGATCGCGGCGATGCGGCCGTCCTTCACGGCCACGTCCATGCCGGTGCGGCCGTCGGGCAGCGTCGCGCCCGCAACGAGAAGATCGAACATCGCAGCCCCTTGGTGGTCACTCGCGGCAGCCCCGGCAGAGGGGGTGACCCGCGTGGGAAAATCGGGCGGATGTCCACAGGAGCGGGCGGCCGAGGTCAAGCCCCTCGCCGGCGGATCCCCGGTGGAGCTGCGACCGGGCCGCGCCGCGGACACGCGGTGCCCGTTGCGCCGCCCCCCGCAAGCGGCGTATCGCGGGGGGGCCATCCCATCCGCCCCGCCCACCGCCACGGTTTCCCCTCGATGACCGCTCCTCCCGACGACGGCGCCGAGCCCAGAGTCGCCCCCGGGCCCGGCGGCGGCCTGATCGAGCGCCTGCGCGAGCGCTTGGCCGCGCCGGACTTCGCGGAGCCGCTCTATGCTCGCCTATCGCGCGAGCTCGCGCAGGAGATCGCGGCGGGGCGCCTGTCCATCGGCGAGACGCTGCCGGGCGAGCGGGTGCTCGCCGAGGGTCTGGCCCTGTCGCGCGTCACGGTGCGCAAGGCGATCGACGGGCTGGTGGAGGCCGGACGCCTCGCGCGCCGGCCCGGCGCGGGCACGGCGGTGGCGGGCCGGGTGGAGAAGTCGCTGACGCGCCTCACCGGCTTTTCCGAAGACATGGCCGCGCGCGGCCTCGAGCCCGGCTGCGTCTGGCTCCTGAAGGAGCGCGCCAACGCCGACATCGACGAGGCGCGCGCGCTCGGGCTCCCGCTCGGCGCCGCGATCCTGCGCCTGCACCGGATCCGCACCGCGAGCGGCGCGCCGATCGCCTGGGAGCGGACCGCCGTGCCGGGCTGGGTGCTCGGCGACCCGGACGCCGTCGACCAGTCGCTCTACAAAGTTCTGGAGGCCGTGGGCGCGGCGCCCGTGCGGGCCGTGCAGCGCCTGCGCGCCGAGGCCGCGACGCGGGTCGACGCCACGCACCTGCGCTGCAAGCCGGGCTCGCCCCTCCTGGTCATGGAACGACGCTGCTTCGAGCGCGAGGGGCGCATCGTGGAGAGCACGGAGTCGCGCTATCTCGGTGAGGCCTACGACTTCGTCACCGAGATTTTGCGATAAGACCGGTACGATACCGGTTGCATTCTCCAACCGTTCGGTTAGCGTCCGGAAACCGATCGCGGACATCTGGACCCCCGTGCGCCTCTCCGATCTCGACCGCAAGCTGATCGTCTCCTGCCAGCCCGTGCCGGGCGGTCCGCTGGACAGGCCGGAGATCGTCGCCGCCTTCGCCCTCGCCGCTCTCGACGGGGGCGCGAGCGGCCTGCGGATCGAGTCGGTGCGCTATGTCGAGGCCGTGCGCGCCGTGACGCGAGCGCCGATCATCGGGCTCGTCAAGCGCGACCTCGACGATTCCCCCGTTCGCATCACGCCGACCTTGGAGGAAGCCGCGGCGCTGGCGCGGGCCGGCGCCGACATCGTCGCCTTCGACGCGACGCGCCGCCCCCGGCCCGCCGGCGTGCGGGAACTCGTCGAGGCCGTTCAGCGCGAGGGCGCGCTCGCCATGGCCGACTGCTCCGACGAGGAGGACGCGAGGCAGGCGCTGGCGGCGGGCGCCGACGTCGTCGGTTCGACGCTTTCGGGCTATACGGGCGGTCCCGAGCCGGTGGACCCCGACATCGCGCTGATCTCGCGCCTGCGGCGCCTGACGCCCCATGTCGTCGCGGAAGGGCGCATCCGCACGCCCGACCAGGCGGCCGAGGCCCTGGCGGCGGGCGCCTTCTGCGTCGTGGTGGGCTCCGCCATCACGCGCCCCGAACACGCCACGAGCTGGTTCGTGTCGGCCATGGGCGCGGTCGCGCCGCAGCCCGCGACGGCGTGAACGCCGTGGCCGGGGTCCTCGCGCTCGACGTCGGCGGCACGAAGATCGCGGCAGCGCTCGTGGAGGGCGGCCGGATCGTCGAGCGCCGCGCCTTTGCGACCCCGCGCGAACGAGGCGCCGAGGTCTGGCTCGACGCCATCGCCGACGCCGCCCATCCCTGGCGCGGACGCGCGCGGGCCGTGGGCGCGGCCCTGACCGGACTGGTGGACGACGGGCGCTGGTCGGCCCTCAACCCGCGCACGCTGCCCGTGCCGGACGGTCTCCCGGTCGAGGCCGAGTTGTCGCGCCGCCTCGGGCTCCCGGTCCGCGCCTGGAACGACGCACAGGCCGCCGCCTGGGGCGAGGCGCGCTTCGGCGCGGGGCGAGGCGCGGATGAGGCCACGGTCGCGTTCCTCACCATCTCCACCGGCATCGGCGGCGGCATCGTCTCGGGCGGACGGCTCCTCAGCGGACTGGCGGGCCATTTCGGGCAGTGGCGCGAGGGCGGCGACCCGAGCGCGCCGCCCGCCGAGGACGCGGTCTCCGGCCGCTGGATCGCCGCCGAGGCGGCGTCCGCCGGCTTCGATGCCGACGCGCGCGCCGTGTTCGATGCCGCACACGGGGGCGAGGCGTGGGCCGAGGCGATCCTCGAGCGCTCGGCCCGCCGGGCCGCCGCCCTTCTCCTCAACGTCCAGCTCGCGCTCGACCCCAACCGCATCGTCATCGGCGGCGGGATCGGGCTCGCGCCCGGCTATCTCGACCGCCTGGATGCCGCGCTCGGCGGCCAGCCCGCCCGGCTGCGGCCACGCCTCGTTCCGGCCGAGCTCGGCGCGGACGCGGGGCTGATCGGCGCCGCCGACCTCGCTCTCACCGCCATCTCCACCGCCGAAAGGGTCTGATCCATGCCGAACCGCGCCCGACGCAGTGCCTTTCTTCTCGCCGCAACGCTGGCGAGCTTCCTGTCGGCCGGCGCCGCCGACGCCAAGGTCACGGTCCTCGGCTGGCCCGGCGGTCCCGAGGAGGCGGCGTTGCGGGCCGCGGCCGACGCCTACAATGCCAAGTCCGATACGGCCGAGGCCGACAAGGTCGACCTCCTGTTCTTCAACCGCGAGGGCTTCTGGGACAAGCTGCAGGCGGACCTGGCCGCCGGCACCACGGCCTTCGACGCCAACCTGCTGGCCACCTACTCGATCGGCCGCTACGCGCCCTTCATGGAGCCGGTCGAGCTCGACCCCTCCGCCGCGAAGGTCGTCGGCGAGCCGGTGCTGAAGACCATGCAGTTCGAGGGTCGGCAATACGGCGTGCCGACCGACCTCTCGATGCACTTCCTCTACTTCCGCAAGGACCTCGTCGACGCGCTGCTCGCCAGCGACGAGGCCAAGGCGACCTATGCGAAGATCGCCAAGGAGCGGCTCGGCCTCGACCTTCAGCCCAAGGCCCCCGCTGACTGGACCTGGGACGACTTCGCCGCCACCGCCCTCTACTTCACCAAGGCGGTGAACCCCGACAGCCCGACGCGCTACGGCACCGTCCTCCAGATGAAGAACCTTCTCTTCAACATGATGGTGTTCCAGTCCCTGCCGCGCGCCTATGGGGGCAACTGGGAGGACGCTTCCGGCAAGGTGAGCGTGGACTCGCCCGCCTACCGGCACGGGCTCGAGCTCTACAAGATGCTGACGGATGCCGGCGCGACGCCCAAGGACTCCCTGTCCTACGAGTTCGCCGAGGCGAACGCGGCGTTTGCGTCCGGCCAGGTCGCGGCCATGGTGCAGTGGAACGCCGCCGCGCCCGTGCTCACGGACCCGAACCAGTCGCCGGCGGTCGCCGAGACCACCGCGACCGTTCCCCCGCCGGCCGGACCGGACGGGCGCTTCACCCATATCCACTCGCTCGGCCTCGGCTTGTCGAAGACCGCGCCCAACAAGGCGGGTGCCGCGAAGTTCCTGCGCTGGATGTCGACCGAGGAGGCGGCCCTCGCCTATGCCAAGGCCGGCGGCGCGCCGGCTTTGACGGCTGAGGTCGCGGCCAAGATCGCCACCGAGCGGCCGGACCTCGTTCCGCTCGGCGAATACGCGGTGAAGTACGGCTTCGTGATGAACGGGGCGACCTCGGCCAACGCGCTCTCGGTCTACGAGCTCCAGGCCAAGGAGTTCACCGGCTACTGGAGCGGCCAGCGCTCGCTGGACGAGGCGCTGAAGGCGACCGAGACCGGCATGGCCGACCTCCTGAAGTAGGCGTGCGCCTCCTCGGCAACCGGCGCGGCCCTTGGCGGCCGCGCCACCGGACACGGGTTCTCCTCCCATGACATCAGCGATGCGCGGCGGCACGTTCGGCTGGTCCGTCCTGATGGCGCCGCTCGTCCTGTTCCTGCTGGCCTTTCTCGGCTTCCCGGCGCTGGTGAACCTCGTCTACTCCGTCTCGGAGGTCACGTTCCAGACGTTGCGCGAGCCGAAGCTCTCCGGCTTCGGGAACTACGCGGCGGTTCTCCGGGACGGCGCCTTCTGGAGCGCGGCCGGCTTTTCCTTGCGCTTCGGCCTCGTCACGGCACTGATCGAGTGCGGGCTCGGCCTCTTCCTCGCGGTCTTCCTCGCCCCGCTCCTGGCCAGGCGCTCCGTCCTGATCACCGGCCTCATGCTGCCGCTCATGGTGGCCCCCGCGCTGGTCGGCCTCATGTACCGCCTCGTTCTGCACGAGTTCGTGGGACCCCTGCCCTACTATCTCCTCGAATGGACCGGCGACAGCCCGGCCTTTCTCGGCCCCGACATGGCGTTCCGCACGCTGGTCGCCGTGGAGGCGCTGCAGTGGACGCCCTTCGCCTTTCTCCTGTTCCACGTCGCCTACGGCGCGATCTCGCAGGACGTGCGCGACGCCGCCGCGATGGACGGCGCCGGTGCCTGGCAGCGCCTGCGCTTCGTCGAGCTGCCGCTCATGCTGCCGACGGTCGCGGTCGCCTTCTTCATCCGCTTCATCGACGGCGTGCGCGTGTTCGACAACGTCTACGTGCTGACGGGCAGCGGGGCCGGTGGCTCCACGCAGTCGCTGTCGATCTACATCTACGAGAGCTTCTTCCGGCAGGGCGCGATCGGGCGGGCGGTCGCCGCCTCGGTGGTGCTGTTCGCAGCCTCGTTCCTTCTTCTCTACGCCTTGAACCGTGTCTCGCTGCGGCGGAGGACCTGACGCCGTGATGATCCTGCGCGTCGCCGTCTACCTCGTCGCCGTTCTTCTCGTGAACCTGCCGGTGATCGTGACGCTCGTCACCTCGTTCAAGTCGGCGGCCGAGATCGCGCGCAATCCGGGCCTCTGGATCGAGGCGCCGACGCTCGCCAACTACGCGCGCGTCTTCGCGGATGCCGGCCGCGTCGACATGACGGGCTACCTCCTCAACAGCCTCGCCGCTTCGCTGACGGGAACGGTGCTCGCCATCCTCCTCGCCTTTCCGGCCGCCTACGGCATCGCGCGAAGCGGGCTCGGGCGCCGGTGGCTGATGCCTCTCGTCGTGAACCTGCGCGCCATGCCGCTCGTGATCTTCGCGATCCCGATCTACATGATGTTCCAGTGGGCGGGGCTCCTCGACACGCGTCTCGGCCTCGGGCTGGTGCTCGCCGTCGTCAACCTACCGCTGACGCTGGTGCTGCTCCTCAACGGCGTCGAGGAGGTGCCCTTCGAGATCGAGGAGGCGGCGGTCATGGACGGCGCGGGCCGCCTGTCGCGCATGCTGCGGGTGGTCGCCCCGCTCTGCCGCCCGGCCTTCGTCACCGCCTTCGTGTTCGGCTTCATCACGGCCTGGAACGAGTTCCTGTTCGGCCTGATCCTGACGACGCGCGACGCCGTGCCCGTCACGGTCGGCGCGTCCTTCTTCTTCGCGTCCGGCGGCGGCGGGGTCCAGTGGGGCGTCGCCTCGGCGGTCATGGTGTTGGCCGCCCTTCCCCCGGTGATCCTCGGCAGCGTCCTCTACCGCTATCTCGCGGGCTCGCTCGCCGGCGCGGTCAAGGGCTGAAGGCCAGGCCTTGGCCGGCCGAAGTCAGTGGGCGCCGTGCCGGCGCCGGCCGCGCTCGATCATCAGCATGTGGTCCTCCAGAGCGTTGCGGATCTCGTCCTCGTCGACAGGCGCCGCCATACGCTCCAGCATCCAGTCGCGGAACGCCTCGTGCTGGCGCACAACGGCGCGCAGGTCCTTGTCGCGGTAGCGCTCGAAGTTGAAGACGATCAGGACGTGCCGGGCGATCGTGTCCCACAGCGTTCCCACGATCGCGTTGCGGGCGGCGTTGCGGAACACGCGGTGGAAGTTGAGGTCCGCCTGGAGCGAGGCCCGCACGTCGCCGACGCGCGCCGCGCGCCGCATGTCGTCGATCGGTCCCTGGAGCATGGCGGGATCCTCCAGCCCGGCCGCCCAGTTGCCGATCGCATCGCGCAGGAGAAGCGCCTCCACCTGGAGGCGCGCCTCCAGGATCTGCTGCGTGACCCGCGCGTCGAAGGTCGCGACCTTGTAGCCGCGATGGCTTCCCCCGATGACGATGCCCTGCGCATGAAGGACCTTCAACGCCTCGCGGATGGGAACGCGACTGACGCCGAGGCGCTCCGAGAACGAGGTCTCGATGATCCGCTCGCCGGGCTTCAGGTTGTTGGTGGCGATGGCCTCCGCGATGGAGTCGGCGATGGAGTCGGCGAGCGCGAGGCGGAGCGGCTGGCGGAGCGTACCCGAAGGGGAGCTGTCGTCTTCCGGCTCGTGGTCTGCCATGCCATCTCTCCCGCGCCGGCGCGACGCACAATTCGCTATCGCACGATGTTATAATGTAGACGATATGGCTGCCTCAAGACACGGATGCTTGCGCGGCTGCCCGCCGGCGGCCGGCGCGCGACGCGCCGGTTGCGATGCCGCCACCTCTCAGCCGAGCGATGCCTCGCGCCGATCGACGCCGCCCTTCTGCGAGCGCGCGACGACGCGCACCCCCGCCCCAGAGCCGCTCGAGCGCACCAGCCATTCCACCGGCTTGGCGACGGCGCTCCACTGCTGGCCCCAGGGCGACCAGGGGTAGAGCCGCTCGTTGCGCCCGGCCAGATGCCCGAGTTCGACCCGGGCCGGGTTCATCACGACCTCTCCGCCCTCGACCTCCAGCGCGACCTCGACGGGTTTGGCCGCCTTGTTGGCGACCGCGACGTCGGAGAGGTTGGTCGGCAGGTAGCCGTGGTTGGCCACCACGGCGCGTATCTTGAAGAGATCGGCGCCCATCGGCTCGACTTCCAGCGTGTCGACGCGAACGCGCGGGGCGGCTGCGGCATGACGCAGGTTGAACAGGGCGTTGGCGCGCGCGATGCCCTCCAGAAGCGCGGGCGGCGGGTTGCGGTAGCTCCAGATGTTGACCATGCCGCCGATCTCGATGGCGCCGAGCTGCGGATGCTCGAAGGGGCGCCAGTCACGCCAGGCGCGTTCGCCCATGTGCTCGCGCACGTAGGTGTAGACCTTCTGCTGTACCTCCTCGTTGCGCGGGTAGAGGTTGTAGTAGCCCACCTTCTCGACGCCCGCCTCGCGCTCGAGGTCCCAGAGTTCGGTGCCGAAGGAGATGATGCCCATCTCCTCGTAGGTCCAGTCCATCAGCCCGCCGCGCCGGACCTGGGTCTTGTCGGGCGTGAAGTCCTCGTAGATCGAGACCGTGGGGTAGCCGGTGAGCTCGGTGCCGACCTTGCCGATCTCCTTGTAGAGCGTGATGTCGCGCGCGCTCATGGCGCTGTCGGGCCTGGTCATCGAGGGGCGCATGATGATGCCCCCGTGCGTGTGGTAGGCGCACATGCCGCAGATGTTGGGATGGTCGAGGATGAAGCGCGCCATGGCGGCGGCTTCCGGCTCCGACAGCGGATGCTCGCCCGCGCCGTATTCCTGCGGCGACCAGTTGGTCGGAAAGTTGCGGTTCATGTTGCCGTCGAAGGGCTTCTCGATGGCGACGTTCGCGCCGTCGTAGTCGCGGATCGTGCCTTCGGGGTAGAGGCGGAAGTAATCGCCGCCCTCCTCGCCGGGCGCGCGCTGCACCATGATGTCGGGATTGCGGGCGCTCTTCTTCCACTCGCCTTTGGGATCGGGCACGCGCATCCAGACCAGGAAGCCGTCGCCGTCGACGTCTTCCGGAATGAGCCCGGCATGACGGTCGGCGCCCGGCATGAAGCGGCCGTTGCCGCACCAGTTGTAGTAGGGCGGCTGGAGCGAGAGCTCGGCGCCGTCCGGGTTGATGCGCGGCAGGACATAGAAGACCTGCGTGTCCAGAAGGCGCGTCGCCTCCTCGTCCCGGCCGTAGTTCGTCAGGAGGTGCCAGATGGCGTAGAGCGCCGTCGCGCTGGTCGCGTGCTCCTCGGCGTGGATCTGGGCGTCGATGTAGTAGCCGGGCTTTTCCGCGGCGGGCCCCGTGTTGGGGTTGGTCATCTCCATCACCCAGACCTCGCGCCCCCCGAACGAGCGCGCGAGCGAGCGCAGCGTGGCGAGCCTGGGGTAGCGGGCGGCGAGCGCCTGGAGGCAGGCGGTCATCTCGTCGTAGCTGTAGTAGCGGTCGAAGCGGATGTCGGGCTCAGCGGTCATGAAGGGTCTCGAAAAAAGGTCAGGGGGCGGTGCGGATGCAGGCGCTGAACTGGCCCGGCGAGACGGGCCTCAGCTCCGGCACGACGCGGGCGCAGTCGGCGATCGCCTGCGGGCATCGCGTGCGGAAGACGCAGCCGGACGGCGGCGAGATCGGGCTCGGGATGTCGCCGGTGAGGATCGTGCGCTGCGGGCGGCGGTCGGGGTCGGGCTGGGGCACGGCCGACAGCAGCGCCTGCGTGTAGGGGTGGTTGGGCGCGGCGTAGAGCGTGCGCGTCGGCGCGATCTCCATGATCCGGCCGAGATACATGACGATCACCCGGTCCGAGATGTGCTCCACCACCGCCAGATCGTGAGCGATGAAGAGCATGGTGAGGCCGAGCGCGTCCTTGAGGTCCTGCAGGAGGTTGATGACCTGCCCCTGGATCGACACGTCGAGCGCCGAGACCGGCTCGTCGGCGACGATGAAGTCGGGCTCGACGGCGAGCGCGCGCGCGATGCCAATGCGCTGGCGCTGGCCGCCGGAGAACTCGTGCGGGAAGCGGTCGAGATAGTCGGCCGATAGTCCGACCTGCTCCAGGAGCTGGACGACGCGCGCCTCGCGCTCGCGCGCCGGCACGATGTCGTGGACGGAAAGGGCGTGGGCCAGGACGGTGCGGATCTTCTCGCGCGGGTTGAGGCTGGCATAGGGGTCCTGGAACACGATCTGCATGCGCTTGCGCATGGCGCGCATCTGCGGCCGGCCGAGAAAGCCGAGATCCGTGCCCGCGAAGCTCACCGAGCCGGCGGTCGGGATCTCCAAGCGCAGGATCGTGCGCCCGACCGTGGTCTTGCCGGAGCCCGACTCGCCGACAAGCCCCACGACCTCGCCGCGGTTCACCGTGAAGGACACGTCCTCCACCGCATGGACGTGGCGCTGCACCCGGTTGAGGACGCCGCCCCGGATCGGGAAGTACTTGCGCAGGTCCGAGACGACGAGAAGCGGATCCGACGACGCCTGCGGCACGGGCGACAGGAGCGCGCTCATGCCGCCCTCTCGGCGAGCTCGAGTTCGCGCCAGCGGAAGCAGCGGACGCTGCGCCCCTCGCCCGCCGTCTCCAGCGGCGGCTCGCCTTCCGCGCAGCGGGCCAAGGCGTGGGCGCAGCGCGTGCGGAAGCGGCAGCCGGCCGGCAGGCGGCTCAGCGGCGGCACGTAGCCCGGGATCGTCTGGAGGCGCGAGCGCTCCGCCGACGCGCCGAGGCGCGGGATCGCGCGCATCAGGCCGGCCGTGTAGGGCATCAGGGGCCGCGCGAAGATCTCGCGCACCGAGCCGGTCTCGACCACCTGGCCCGCATACATCACCACCACGCGGTCGGCCATCTCGGCGACGACGCCCAGATCGTGCGTGATGAAGACGATCGCCATGCCAAGCCGCTCCTGCAGGCTTCGCATGAGGTCGAGGATCTGCGCCTGGATCGTCACGTCGAGTGCCGTCGTCGGCTCGTCGGCGATCAGGACGCTCGGCTCGCAGGCGAGCGCCATCGCGATCATGGCGCGCTGGCGCATGCCGCCCGACATCTCGTGCGGGAAGCTGTTCGCTCGGCGCTCGGGCTCGGGAATGCCGACGAGGCGCAGCATGTCGACGGCGCGGGCGCGGGCCGCCGCGCGCGGCAGGCCCTGGTGCTCGCGCACGACCTCCGCGATCTGCTCGCCGACCGTATGGACCGGGTTCAGCGAGGTCATCGGCTCCTGGAAGATCATGCCGATGTCATTGCCGCGCACGCCCCGCATCTCGCGTTCGGACAGGTTCACGAGGTCGCGTCCGCGCAGGCGGATGCGCCCCCGCGAGATCCAGCCGACCTTCTTGGGCAGGAGGCGCATGATGGAAAGGCTGGTGACCGACTTGCCGGAGCCGGACTCGCCGACGATCGCGACCGTCTCGCCGGCGCGAAGCGAGAAGCCGACCCCGTCCACGGCGCGGACCTCACGGCCCTCCCCGATCGAGAAGCTCGTCTGGAGGTCGTCGACCTCGAGAAGCGGGGGCGCGAGGGCGGCGTCGGATCGGCTCAACGGAAGGCTCCCTGATGATCTGGCGTCAGATACTGGCCGCTCGCGGGAGCGGCGCATAGCTCGCCGGCGGCATAGACCGGCCGCCCGGCGAGGAAGGTCGCCGCGACCCGCCCCCGGAAGCGCCGGTCGGCATAGAGGTGCGCGACGTCGCGCGCCTTGGTGCGCATCGCGCCGAGCGGGAAGCGCGTCTCGCCCGCAAGGTCCACCAGCGTCAGGTCGGCATCGAAGCCCGGCTCGACGCGGCCCTTCGTGGGCAGGGCGAAGCGCCGGGCCGGCTCGGCACTCAAGAGCCGCGCGACGTCGGGAAGCGAGAGCCGCCCCTCGGCCACAGCGTCGAGCAGCGTCGGCACGAGGATTTCGAGGCCCGGCGTGCCGGGCGGGGCGCTTGTGAAATCGCCGTTCGCCCGTTCCTTGTCGGCGAGGCTGAAGGCGGCGTGATCGGTGGTGACGAAGCCGATTGTTCCGTCCGCCAACGCCTCCCACAGCGCCGCGCGGTCCGAGGGGCCACGGATCGGCGGGTTGACGCGGCCGAAGACGCCGGCCCGCGCGACGTCCTCCCCGCCCGTGAAGAGGAGGTAGTGCGGGCAGGTCTCGGCGGTGAAGTCCGAGGTCCCGCGAAAGGCGCGCAGGACGCGCACCGTCGCGGCCGAGGTCACGTGGGCGATGTGGAGCTTCGCCCCCGCCTCCATGTTCATCGCGAGCAGCCGGGCGACCGCGACGCTCTCGCACAGCGCGGGGCGCATCCGCTCGTGGGTCGCGGCACTTTGCGGGTCGAGCCCCTGCGCGGCCGCCGCGAAGTGATCGAGAAGCTGCGCGCTCTCGGCGTGGACGATCACCGGCAGTCCGGTGCGCGCGCAGGCCCGCAGCGCCTCGAACTCCTCGCCCTCGTCCGGCCGGGCCAGCCCCGCGAACTCGGTCTCGCGGCCCGCCGGCATGGCGGTGGTGAAGATCTTGAAGGCGATCGCGCCGGCCTTCCGGATCGCTTCGATGCTCGCGTCGTCCAGGCTGCCGGGTGCGGCGATCATCGCGAAATGGGCGAGCGCCCGTCCTTGGAAATGCTCGGCGCGCACGCGTATCCGCTCGCCGGAATTGCAGCAGGGCTGCGTGATCGGCATCTCGAACAGCGCCGTGATGCCGCCCGCAATGGCGGCCGCCGTCTCGCTCTCCACCGTGCCGCGCTCGGGAAAGGCCGGCGCGCGCACGTGGACGTGGATGTCGATCGCGCCCGGCAGGACGTGGAGGCCGGCGGCGTCGAAGGTCTCGCGCGCGTCGGCCGCCTCGCCCGGCGCAAGGAGCAGGGCGACGCGCCCGTCCCGGATCGCGATGTCGGCCGCCCGCACGCCCGCCTCGCCGACGACCTCCGCCCCCCGGACGACGATGTCGAACGGCCCGCTCAATGGAGACCGAGCTCGCGCAGGGCGGCGGCGACGCCGTCGAGATGGGTGAGGTGCATCGAGGCGTAGTTGGGCGCCAGCACCACGCCGTGCCCGCCCGCGCGATAGGTCGCGAGAACCGAGCGGTAGGCGATGTCGGGCGTGCATTGGGCGGTTTCCGCGCGCGTGCGCGGCGCGTCGACGCCGAGCCCCATATAGACCTTGGCCCGGCCCTCCACCCCGCGCAACGCATCGGCGCACTGCCCGAAGACGTAGGTGTCGGGGTCCATTCCGGTCTCGACGAGCTTGTCGAACGGCGCCTCCTTCAACCCGAGCAGCCGGTACAGGACGGCGGTCGCCTCGCCCGGCTCGAAGTCGCGCAAGATCGTCTTGCGGAAGAAGCCGAGCTCCTTGGCGAACACCTCGCCTGCCTGGTGCTGGTAGGTGATGGGCTTCACCCAGTCGGCGTAGAGCGTCTGCTCGGCCCAAGGCCACTGCGCCTTGCGGAAGATGTTGAAGTGGTTGCGGTTCCAGACGTTGAGCCCGAACGGGAGGGTTGGGCGGCACCATTTCACGAGGCCGTAGAGTTCGCGGTCGAGGTCCTTGTTGCGCTCCAGCCAGAAGCGCTCCCAGATCAGGGCTTCGGGGTGGGCGAGGAGCGTGCGCAGGAAGGTGACGAAGGTGCCGTCGGCAAAGCTCTTGCCGGCCGCCGCTTCCTGGCAGAAGTCGTAGAGGCGCAGGAGCGCCTCGCGGCAGCGTTCCGCGTCGACGCCACGCTCCGCCGCCTCGCGCCGCGAATGGGTGGAGAAGTCGCCCGGCGCCCCGCCCTGGATCAGCGTGTCGAGCGGCGAGTTGCGCTCGTTGCACCACATCAGGCCGTCGATCGGGTAGCGGCGCACCTGGTCCTCCACCATCGAGAGGATCCAGTTGCGGTAGCCGGGATGGCTGGTGGAGGGCTCGGGCCCGAGCCGGCCGAAGAGGTCGACCTCCATCGCCTGCGGCAGGTTCGGAATGTCGACCGTGCCGGCCGAGCCGTGGCCGGAATACTTGAAGAAGGGCTCCATCAGCTCGACGAAGACCTTCATGCCGCGCCGATGCGCCTCGGGCAGCACCATGGCGAGGATGTCGCGTCCCTCGAACTCGGGATCGCGCGTGCGGTAGTCCGCCATGAACGTGTCGCGATAATAGGCGGGATCGGGCTGGAAATAGGCCCCGCCCCGCAGCGCGTAGGGCTCGGGGATGCCGTGGTCGGGCCAGCCGTCCAGCGCGTGGCTGATCGAGCGGCCGGTCTTGAGGCCGAGCCAGGACACGGTGCCCAGCATCAGGACGTTGACGCCGACGCGGGTCTGCAGCGTGTCGAGCACCGCATCCACGCCCTCGTCGAGGAACGAGATGGGGCTGACCTGGATGCCGACGAACTTCTCGGCCGGATCGGGACGAGGCGCGCTCATGCGGCCTGCGCCTTCAGGCCCTGAATGAAGCCTTCCATACGCGCGATCGCCTCGCGGATGCGCTCGATCGGCTGGAGAAACGAGACGCGGACGTAGCGGTCGCTCTCGTCGCCGAAGAGCGCGCCCGGAAACAGCAGCACCCCCGTCTCGCGCAGCAGGCGCTCGCAGAAGACCGGGGCCGACAGCCCCGTCGAGGAGACGTTGGTGTAGAGGTAGAAGGCCCCGCCGGGATGGCCGAACGAGAGGCCCATGCGCCGGAACGCCTCGGTCAGCGCCGCGCGCCGCTCGGCATAGGCCGCGATCATCGCCTCGATCGGCTCGGACGGACCTTGAAGGGCCGCGAGCGCGGCGTGCTGCGAGATCGTGCAGGCGTTGATCGAGAGCGTGTGGCGCGGCTCGGTCATCTTCGCGACGAAGTCGGCGGGCGCCGCGAGATAGCCGACGCGCCAGCCCGTCATGGCATAGGTCTTGGAGAAGCCGTTCAGCGTGACCGTGCGCTCCTTCATTCCGGGCAGCGTCGCGATCGAGAGGTGTTCGTTCCCCTCGTAGATGATCTGAGCGTAGATCTCGTCGGAGACGACGATGATGTCGTGCCGCTGCGCGATCTCGGCGATCTGCCGGATGGCGTCCGGCGGCGTCACGGCGCCTGTCGGGTTGTTGGGCGAGACCAGCACGAACAGGCGGGTGCGCGGCGTGATGCGCCGCTCGATCTCGGCGGGGTCGAGCGCGAAGTCGTTCTCCTCCACGGTCGGCACCGGCACGGGCACGCCGCCCGCCAGCCGCACCGCCGTGTCGTAGGTCGTGAAGCGCGGCGAGGTGACGAGAACCTCGTCGCCCGGTGAGACGAGGCCGAGCATCAGGAGCGTGATGGACTCCTGGACGCCCGCCGTCACCACGATCTCGTCGGCCCCATAGCGGAGCCCGTAGAGGTCGGCCAGGTGCTCGGCGATCGCCGCGCGCAGCGCCGGCATCCCGGTGGGCGCGGTGTAGTGGTGCTGATTGTCGCGGATCGCCCGGATCGCGGCCTCCGCGATATGAGGCGGGGTGTGGAAGTCGGGGTCGCCGCGGCCCATGGCGATGACGTCGGGCTGCGTCGCCGCGATGGCGAGCATCTTGGTGCGGAAGGACTCGTCCTCCTCGCGGATGCGGGGGGCGATGCGGTCGAAGAGCGTGCTCATGGCGTTCAGTGCATCCGCTGGCCGGCGATGAAGGTCATCGCGACGTTTCGCAAGGCGAAGAGATCCTGGTCGGGCTTGCCCGGCACGACGATGAGGTCGGCGGCCTTGCCGGCCTCGAGCGTGCCGACCTCGTGATCCATGCGGCAGACGCGCGCCCCGCGCTGCGTGATGGCGCGAAGCGCGTCCAGCGGCGAGCGGCAGACGCCGACGCGCACCATGAAGTCGAGCTCGGGCGCGATCTGGTCGTGCTCGACGGCGGGGCTTCCGGCATCCGTGCCGAAGGCGATCGGCACGCCGGCTTCCGCCGCCGCCTTGAGGCCGGCGAAGCGCTTGGGATCGGCGACCGCCTTCTTGCGCTCATTGATCTTCCATTCGGGAATGGCGAAGCGCCGCGCGATCGCCTCGTCGGCCTGCAGCACGAGGGCCGAGAAGGTGGTGACGATCGGCAGCTTGCGGTCGAGAAGGACCTGGATCGTCTCGTCCGACATGGAGCCGCCGTGCTCGACGCAGTCGATGCCGAACTCGGCGACGCGCCGGATACACGCGTCGTAGGTCGCGTGGGCGGTGATCGGCAGCTTGTTGCGGTGCGCCTCGTCGATCACCGCGTGAAGCTCCTCGTCGGTGAACTCCAGCGTGTCGTGGCAGGCCATGATCTTGATGAGGTCGGCGCCGCCGCGCACCTGCTCGCGCACGGCGCGGCGCATCTCGTCGGCCCCCGACGCCTCGCGGCAGACCCAGTAGGTGTGGCCGCCGGTCTGGATGATGCTGCTGCCCGACACCTTGAGCCGGGGCCCGGGCACGATGCCTTGCGCGACCGCCTGCTTGGTGAAGAGGTTGGCGTCGTGGACGCCGAGGTCGCGCACGAGCGTGACGCCCGCGCGCAGCGACTTGAGCATGTTGCCGGCTGCCTTGTAGGCGCGGATCTCCGGCGCGTCGTGCATCGACTGGAAGGACAGTTCGTGGATGCCGTCCCAGGACAGGTGGGCGTGGCTGTTCACGAGGCCCGGCATGATCGTCTGGCCGCCGGTGTCCTCGGGCTGGAGAGCGCCCGTGTCTCCCAGCCCCGAGCGCTCGCCGACCCGCGCGATGCGCCCGCCCCGGATCTCCACGAAGCCGTCCTCGATCACCGTGTCGTCGTGGCACGGGATCACGCGTCCGAGGAGGATGCGGTCGGGCGCGTGGCGCTCGAACATCGGCTTGATGATCGTCTGGTAGTGCCAGCTTGCGGGTTCGGGCATGGGACCGGGCCTTCGGGTTCGGATAGGACGAGATGGACGTCAGGCGAGCGCGACGACGCGGCGCTCGATCGGATGCGCGGCGAGGAAGCGGCTCGGCACCTCGGTGCCCGCCTCGCCCGCGATCAGCGTGTTGATGGTGCGGAAGCCGTCGCGGCCGGGGCGGTAGACGCCGGGCTCGGACGAGAAGACCATGGCGGGCTCGACCGGGGTCGGATCGCCCGGCGCGAGCCAGGGGCCCTCGTGACCCTCGACGCCCATGGCATGGCCGATGCGATGCCGGATCGCCTCGCCGAGCCCCGCCTCGCGCAAGGGCTCCATGGCGCGCCGGTTCACCTCATGGCACGGCGTGCCGGGTTTGAGCGCCTCCTGCGCGGCCCGGTCGCTCCGCTCCATGGCGCGCGCGACGCGCACCTGCTCGGCCGTGAGATCGCCGAGAAACAGCGTCGCGCCGCTTTCGGCGTGGTAGCCGCCGAGGCACGCGCCGATCCCGGCGATCAGCGTTTCGCCGGCCTCCGGGCGCCTCAGCGAGGTGGCGCCGTGCGGCAGCGCCGCGCGCGGGCCGGAATGGACGGAGGCCGTGATCGCGAGCCGCGTTCCGGCAAAGCGCGCGCCGTGCGATGCTTCCAGAGCCTGCCGCGCATGGCCCGTGCAGTCGGCGAGAAGGTCGAGTTCGGTCCCGCCGTCCCGGACGATCGCGCCGGCCTGGGTCAGGAGGCGTTCGAGGCAGAGGTCGGCAAAGCGCGCGGCCTCACGTACCAGCGCCAGTTCCTGCTCTGTTTTGCGGGCGCGAAGGGGCGCGGCGAGGTCGACGAGGCGCAGCTCCCGAACCTCGCCCCCGCAGGCATGCAGCAGGCTCGCATCCAGCGCGTCCACCGCGAGGCGCAAACCCGCGGCGCGCCGGCCCATCCAGAGCTCGGCCGGCACCTCGCCGGGATATTCCTCGTAGGTCTCGACCCGGAAGAGCGCCGCTTGGGCCGCGTTCTCGCGCTCGAGATCGGGCACAAGGAGTTCGGGCTGATCGGCATCCAGCCGCACGAGGACGCCGGTGGGCCGCTCGTTGGCGTGGAAGTCCCAGCCCGTGAGGTAGCGCACGTTGCCGGGCCGCAGGAACAGGGCGGCGTCGAGCCGCTCGGCCGCGATCCGTGCGCGCAGGCGATCGAGGACGCCGCGCCGGAACGCATCCCCGAGCGGCTCCAGCGCAGCGCTCACAGCCGCTCCTCGCGATAGGGGCCGATCTCCTCCAGCGTGGAGGCGACGCCGAGCTCGCGGCCGAGCGCCTTCAGATCGGCCAGCACCTCGTCGTCGAGCGGCACGCCGGCGCCCGACTTTCGCTCGACGCGCCGCGCCTCCTGCTCGCCCGGCAGGAGAACTTCCGTGAAGCCCGGGCGCGTGGCACGGCTCTTCACCATGTCGGCGAAGCGGTCCATGCGCTCGCGAAATGCGGGCAGCGGCATGAACCATTCAATGTCGATCGCGGTCAGCGAATGCGAGACGTCGAGGCGGCCCTGGTCGCTGTAGGGCATGAGGCCGAAGCCCCCGCCCCCGATCACGCCGGTCAGGACGTCGGTCATGAAGGCGAGGCCGTAACCCTTGTACTCGCCGATCGCGAGCAGCGCGCCCTTCATGGCGGCGTCGGGGTCGTCGGTCTCGTGGCCGTCGGGCGTCAGCGCCCAGTCGCGCGGCATGCGCTGTCCCTCGCGCGAGCGCCAGAGCATCATGCCCTTGCCCGCCGTCGTCAGCGCGAAGTCCATGACCACCGGAAAGCCGAGGCCGGTCGGGGCGGCGATGCCCCAGGGATTGGTGCCGACCGCCCCCTCGCGCGCACCCCAGGGCGCCATCTCGGGGCCGGCATTGGTGTAGGCGACGCCGATGCAGCCGGCTTCCTCCGCCTGGCAGGCGTGGACCGCCGACGAGCCGTAATGGGTCGAGTTGCGCACGATCACCGTGCCGATGCCGTTGGCCTTGGCCTTTTCGATCGCGAGCCGCATCGCCTTGGCGGCGGCCACGGTGCCGAGCCCGTTATTGGCGTCGAGAAGGGCGAGCGAGGGCGCGTCCTTCACGGTGTCGAGCGGCGCGCGCGGGTTCACCAGCCCCTGCCCGATGCGCTCCTGGTAGCGGCGCAGGCGCCGGACGCCCTGCCCGTGGCCGGGATGGAAGCGCAGCTCCGAGAAGACCAGCGCGCCCGCGAAGATCGCGGCGTCCTCCGCCGTCAGGCCGAGCGCCTCGAAGCCTTCCGCCATGAAGCGCTCCAGGCTCGCGCGCTCGACCGTGGTCATCGTGATCGCCATGGCGGGTCAGGGCTCCAGGTCGAGAAGGGTGCGGATGTTGGTGCCGGCGGCCTCGAAGGCGCCGAGCCGCTCGTCGGGGGCGGTGAGGAGAATCGTGAGGCCCGGCCCGTAGCCCGCGCGCGGGCCGTCGCCCTGCCCGACCACGCCGATGCCCATGGCGCCCCGCAGGTAGCCGTGGTTGTAGCGGCTGTCGGTGTCGGCCACCGCGACGACGTCGCCAAGCCGCAGATCGTCGAGGCCGAAGCGCTCCAGCTCCGCTTTGTCGCTCGACTGGATGTGGAGGCTTCCCCCTTCCGAGGTGAGACCCGCGCCCGCGCCTACCAGATGGGGCGGCACGGTCGCCGTGACGCCGACCTCCAACCGCCCGTCGTTGCCGAGCCGCGTCGGCAGCGCCGACAGGAGGCGCGGCGACAGCCCCTTGAGCTGGATCTCGGGATGGTCGGCCAGTTTCAGGCCCGTGCCGAGAGCGCGCACCACGATCGCGTCGCCGACCGCCATCAGGAGGCGGCTCTCGCGCGGAAAGTGGACGATGAGCTGCTCGGCGAAGCGCCCGGACTTGCCGGTGACGACGCCGCGCGTTCCCGCCGCCCGCCCCGTCATCACGACCGCCTCGTTGCCGACGCAGGCGAACACGTTGAGGCCGCGGTTCTTCAGGTCGTCCGCGCCCCGGATCGAGACGCCGGGATGGATGCAGTCCGCCGCCCAGCCGAAGGCGCGGTCGCCCACCGACACGTTGTAGACGATGCCGCCGAAGGTCGGCAGCAGGAAGGGCCTCCCCTCGGCCGAAAGCCGGTAGGGCTCGGCCGGCAGGCCCGGGAAGCTCGAATGGACGATCTGGCCGCCTGCCGAGACACAGACGAGATCGGCCTCGTTGGTCCGCACGCTCATGCCTGTTCTCCGATGCCCAGAAGCGAGGCGATGTTGGCGCCCGGATCGATGCGGAAATCGAGCTCGCCGCCGACCGCGCTCATCAGGGTGAGGATGCCGGGGCCATGGCCCGTCATCACCGAGTCGCCGTGGATGCAGAGCGCGATCGTGACCGCGCCCTCGCGATACGAGCGGCCGAAGCGGTGGTCGGCGTGGCGGATGCCGATGAGGTCGCCAAGGCGCATCCGGTCGACGCCGAGTTCCGCCATCAGCGCGCGGTCGCCGCTCATGAGGTCCTGGTCGACATATTCCGAGTTGAGCTCCGCGCCCGAGCCCATGATGCGGATCGGCAGTTCCATGGCGACCGGCACGACCAGCGTCCCGTCGTCCCGGCGCTCCAGCCCCAGCGCGTCGAGAAGGCGCGGGCTGGTCTTCTTCACGTCGATGCCGGGCAGCCCGTCGAAGGCAAGGCCCCGGCCGTGGGCGCGGATCTGGATCGCATCGCCGATGTTCAGCCGCTCCAGGATGTCGGGCTCGAAGTCCACGAGAAGGCGTGCGTGCTCGCCGGTGACCGTGCCGGTCGCGCCCTTGGCGAGCCCAGAGGTCACCACCGCCTCGTTGCCGATGCAGCTGAGATAATGGAGCGCGAAGTCGGCGCGCTCGTCGGGATGCGCGATCGAGACGCCGGGCTCGACATGGTCGCCGGCCCATCCGAAGGCGCGGTCGCCGACGCGGGCGTTGAAGGCGATGCCGAACATGCCGGGCAGCATCTCGCCCCGTCCGTCGGGATGGTGGACGTAGCCGCCGGGCCTGAGCGCGGGCTGCGAGACGAAGCCGCAGACCGCCATCTCGACCAGCGCGTCGCGGTTCGACGCCACGCCCGGCCCCGCCGTTCCGCCCGAACCCCCGCTCGGAAAACTTGAGATCCCCTCGCTTGACAACGTCCCCGATCCCTCGTCACTATCACCGTCAAAATGTATACATTCAAACAGTGATCACACGCAGCCGAGGTCGTCAAGCGGTCTTGGCAAGGGATCGAAAAGGCTCCGGAAGCCCCTCGCTGGGGACCTTCCGGGCCGGAAAAGAGCCGAGCCTTCCATGAGTTACGCCGAGCTGCTCGACACGATGGGACAGGTGAACGACCTGCTCAACGCCGAGTCCATCCTGAAGTGGGACGCCCGCACGATGATGCCCTCGGGCGGGACCGAGACGCGCGGCAAGCAGATCGCGACGCTCGCGGTCTTCGCCCGCGACCTCCTGGTCGCGGACCGCACGCGCCGGCTTCTGGACGGGGCGGAGCGCGAGACGGCGGGAGCAAGCGAGGACAGCGTCGAGCGAACGATCGTCGCCCAGGTGCGCGAGGCGGTGGACTACCATCTCGCCATTCCCGCCGACCTCCAGCGTCGTCGGGCGGAGCTCGGAACCGTCGGCCAGCGCATCTGGGCCGAGGCGCGCGCCCGGTCCGACTTCCAGCTCTTCCTCCCGGTCCTAGAGGAGACGGTCGAGATCAACCGCGCCATGGCCGAGGCGATCGGCTACAGCGAGCACCCCTACGACGCGCTGATGCACCGCTTCGAGCCGGGCGAGACGGTCTCGACGCTCCGACCGCTCTATGCGCGGCTGCGCGAGGTGCTGGTGCCGCTCGTGTCGGCGATCGCGCAAGTCGAGCCGCCGCGCTTCGACTTCCTGGAGCGCCACTATCCGGTGGAGCAGCAGCACGCCTTTGCGCTCAAGCTCGCCGAGAGCGTCGGCTACGACTTGGGGCGCGGCCGGCTCGACGAGACGGTGCATCCGTTCGAGGTGTCGTTCACGCGCAACGACGTGCGCATCACCACGCGCTTCTACCCCGACTACATGCCCGCCAGCCTCTTCGGCGCGCTGCACGAGGCGGGCCACGGGCTCTACGAGCAGGGCGTCGACGAGGCCTACACGCGCACCCCGCTCGCGACCGACCTCGTCGGCCTTTATGCGGTGGGCGGCGTCTCGTTCGGGGCGCACGAGTCGCAGTCGCGCCTGTGGGAGAACCATGTCGGGCGCTCGCGCCCCTTCTGGCAGCGCCACTTCCCGCAAGCGCAGGCGACCTATCCCGAGCAGCTCGGCGACGTGTCGGCGGAGGAATTCTACCGCGCGGTGAACCGCTGCCGGCCGGGCCTTATCCGCGTCGAGGCGGACGAGCTGACCTACGACCTCCACATCATGCTGCGCACCGAGATCGAGGCCGCGCTGATCGACGGCTCGCTCAAACCCCGCGACCTGCCCGAAGCCTGGAACGCGGCGGTCAAGCGCGATCTCGGGCTCGACGTGCCGAGCGACCGGCTCGGCTGCCTGCAGGACGTCCACTGGTCGTCGGGCCAGATCGGCACGTTCTGCAACTACACGATCGGCAACGTCATGGCCGGCCAGCTCTTCGAGGCGGCGCAGGCGGACGGCGCGGTCGCGGCGGGTCTCGAGCGCGCCGACTACGAGCCGCTGCGCCGCTTCATGGGTGAGCACGTCCACCGGCACGGGCGGCGCTACGGGCGCGACGAGCTCCTGCGCCGCGCGACCGGCCGGGCGCTCGATCCCGAGCCGTACCTGAAGCACCTCTCCGCCAAGTATCGCGAACTCTATGCCCTGGGAGACGCCGCGTGAGCCTCGCCGACCGCCTCGCCCGCCGCGTCAAGCTCAAGGACGCCCATCTCGTCACGCGCATGGCCGACATCGCGGCCACCCTGCCCGACGTGATCCGGCTCGGCCGGGGCGATCCCGACCTCGACACGCCCGCCCATATCGTGAAGGCGGGCCAGGACGCGCTCGGGCGCGGCGAGACGCATTACGGTCACCCGCTCGGCCTGCCACCCTTACGCGAGGCGATCGCGGACGACATCCGCCGGCGCGGCGGGGCGGACTACGGCGCCGACCAGATCGTGGTGACGCCGGGCGGCCAGCACGCCATGTTCGTGATCGCGCTGGCGTTGCTCGACCCGGGCGACGAGATCGTCGTGCCCTGCCCCGGCTACAATCCCTATTCCCAGGCGGCCGAGCTGGCCGACGCCACCGTCGTCTCCGTGCCGATGACCATGGAGACGAACTTCACGCTGACGGCCGAGATGGTGCGCGCCCATCTGACGCCGCGCTCCAAGATCCTCGTCCTCATCAACCCCAACAATCCGACCGGCACCGTGACGCCGCCGGACGAGGTGGCCCGCATCGCGGAACTCGCGATCGAGCATGACCTCATCGTCGTCTCCGACGAGATCTACGCCCGCCTCACCTTCGGCAACCAGCGCATCCAGCCGGTGGCGGCGCTGCCCGGCATGGCGGAGCGCACGATCACGCTCTCGGGCTTCTCGAAGGCCTATGCCATGACTGGCTGGCGCATCGGCTACTTCGCGGCGCCCCGTGCGCTCGTGCCGGCCATGAGCGAGATCAACCACGCCTTCGCGATCTCCACCGCCTCGGTCTCGCAGCACGCCGCGCTCGCCGCCCTCACCGGGCCGCAGGACTGCGTGGAGGACATGCGCCGCACCTATGACGAGCGGCGCCAGGCGCTGTGCGAGGGTCTGCGCTCGCTCGGCATCCCCTATGCCGAGCCGCAGGGCGGCTTCTACGTCTATGCCGACGTGTCGGTGACGGGGCTGCCGGCCACGCTCTTCTGCGAGCGGCTGCTGCGCGAGGGCCGCGTCCTGGTCTTTCCCGGTCAGATCTACGGCGACCACACCGACGACTTCGTGCGCATGTCGCTGACCCAGCCCGTGCCCCGCATCCGAGAGGCGGTCGCGCGCATGCGCGCGGTGATCGCCGCGATCCGCTCCGAAACCCGCGCTCCGGCCGCCTGAAGAGGGTTCCCAACGTGAAGTCCGACAATCCCAACGTCCGGTCGATCAAGCACATGGCCTTTGCCGTGCGCGACGCGGCCGAGGCCCTGAAGGCCTACGCGCAATTCCTCCACGTGCCCGCCGACACGGCGCTCACGGACTATCCGAAGTCGAAGAACCGCGTCGCGCTCTTCAACCTGGGCGGCATCGAGTACCAGCTCTGCCAGTCGCTTGAGAAGGGCGGCCGCTTCGACCAATGGATCGAGGAGCGGGGCGCCGAGGGGCTCCACCACATCTGCTACGAGGTCGATTCCATCGACGCGGCCCTCGACCATGCGCAGGCGCAAGGGGCCAGCCTTCGCCTGTGCAAGGCGTGCGGCGTGAAGGGCTCGCACCCCCATCCCGAGGGCTACGTCGCCTTCCTCGACAACGACGCCGGCGGCGTCGAGATCGAGTTCATGCAGGTCTACACCCCCGAAGAGCTCGAGAAGTACAATGCTTACAAAGGCATCTGAGGCCCCCGCGCAGGCCCGCACCGTCACGGTCGGCACGGCCAGCGCCGCGCCCGGCGAGGTGGTGCGCGGCGTCATCCCCGTCACCGAGCTCGCCGGCGGCACCAAGGTCGAGATCCCGCTCGTCGTCGTCAACGGCGTGAAGCCCGGCCCCGTCTTCTGGGTCGACGGCGCGATCCACGGCGACGAGCCGGAGGGGCCGCTCGCCTGCCAGATCGCGCTTCGCGAGGTGGACCCGCAGCGTCTGGCCGGCACGCTGGTCATGGTGCCGGTGCTGAACGTCCTCGCCTTCGAGGCCGCCAATCGCGGCAACCCGGGCGACACCTTCTCCTTCGACATGAACCGCATCTATCCAGGCCGGGCCGACGGCTACCTGTCGGAGCGCGTCGCCTGGGCGCATTCGCAGTGGATGAGCGAGGTCGCCGACTTCGAGATCTCGATCCACTCGGGCGGCGCCCACTCCTATCTCGCCAAGGCGATCTTCGTCGACGAGACGCCGGCCTCGGTGGAACTGGCGCTCGCCATGGGCGAGGGCTGGGGCAACATCATGTCGAACTTCCTGCCCAAGGGCTCGCCCATGGCGCAGATGAAGGCGATCGGGAAGACCGGCATCACCGTGGAGCTGGGCGGCCGCTCGGCCACCGGCCCGGAGGCCTTCGCGCATGTGGGACGCGAGCTCGCCAACTCGATCCTCAACATCCTGCGGCACTACAAGATGTATCCGGGCGAGGCCGTGTATCCCTCGCCCCGCTACAAGGGCCAGCAGGAGGCGCTACTGGCTCCCGCGTCCGGCATCTTCATTCCCGAGCCCGGCACGAAGTTCCTGACCCTGATGAAGAAGGGCGACCCGATCGCCACGATCCGCAACGTCTTCGGCGACGAGATGGGCAAGCTCGTGGCCCCCGCCGACGGGCTGATCTTCGGCCTTCGCGCGCTGCCCAACGTCAATACGGGCGACTGGTGCTGCTTCTACTGCAAGGTCGAGGGAACGCGCGACTGATGGACGGGGCGGGCGGCACGGCACCTTCGATGCGCGACTTCGTCGGCTATGCCGACCGCCCGCCGAGCTTACGTTGGCCGGGCGGGGCGGGCCTCGCCGTCAACTTCGTGCTCAACTACGAGGAGGGCGCGGAATACTCGGTCGACGACGGCGACGGGCGCTCCGAAACGGCGCTGATCGAGATCGCGCAGCCGCGCGTACCGGTGGGCGAGCGCGACCTCGCCTCCGAGAGCATGTACGAATACGGCAGCCGCGTCGGCTTCTGGCGCCTCCACCGCATGTTCCGCGAGCGCGACCTGCCGCTGACCGTCTTCGCCGCGGCACTGGCCTTGGAGCGCAACCCGCAGGTGGCGGCGGCGGTGCGCGAGAGCGGCTGGGACGTCGCCTGCCACGGGCGGCGTTGGATCGAGCACTATCTGATCGACGAGGCGACCGAGCGGCGCGACATCGCCGAGGCTTATGACAGCGTCGCGCGCACGACGGGCCGCCCGCCGGAAGGGTGGTACTGCCGCTACAGCCGCTCGCCTCGGACGCGCCGCCTCCTCGTCGAGCACGGCGGCTTCGCCTACGATTCCGACGCCTATAACGACGAGATCCCCTACTGGACCGAGGTATCGGGCAGGCCCCACCTCGTCGTGCCCTACTCGCTCGTCACCAACGACGCGAAGTTCCTGCAAGGGGGATGGGTGACGGGGCGCGACTACGGCGAGTTCCTGATCGAGAGCTTCGACACGCTGCTGGCCGACAGCCGTCACGCGCCGCGCATGATGTCGGTCGGCCTTCACCCGCGCGTCGTCGGCCATCCCGGGCGCGCCTCGGGCCTCGCGCTGTTTCTCGACCATGTGGCGCGCTCGCAGGGCGCCTGGGTCGCGCGGCGCGGCGAGATCGCCGCCCACTGGCGCGCCGCCATGCCCCATCGCCGCCCCGCGGAAAGGGCCGTCTCGTGATGCGCCCTGTTGCCTGCGCGCCGCTGACCGAAGACGCCTTCCGGCCCTTCGGCACCCTGATCGCGCCGCCCGGCGCGGTGGGCGAACGGCGTCGCTTCGACGCGCTTCTCCACCCGGCGCCGTCGGAGCCTGGTCTTGCCCCCGTCTTCCACACCAACCTCGTCGCGCCCGTCACCCTGCCGCACGAGATCGCGGCTCTGGAACGCCACCCGCACGCGGCTCAAGGCTTCGTGCCGCTGGATGCCGGGCGCTTCCTCGTCGTCGTGGCGCCCTCGACCGCTAGCGGCGAACCGGACCTGTCCGCCGTTCGCTCCTTCGTCGCGCCGGGCGGCGTCGGCGTCGTCTACGGGCGCGGCGTCTGGCATGCCGGCGCGCGCGCCCTCGACCGCGCGGCGAGCTTCGCGGTCCTCATGTGGCGCGGCCTTCCCGACGACGACGTGTTCCTGTCCGTTCCCCCCATCCGCATCGAACCGGAGCCCGCCTTCGCATGAGCGGCACGCTCCTTCTCACCGGCGCGGGCGGCTTCGTCGGCGCGCATCTGGCGGAAGGTCTCACGGCGCTCGGCTGGCGCGTGAGCGCGCTCGACCGCGCCTTCGACGCAGCGACCCGCCGCCGGCTCGGCGCCGCGCGCCTCGTGGAGGGCGAGGTTTCGGCCTCCGCGATGGAGGGGGCGGGCCACGGCTTCGACGTGCTCATCCACGCCGCCGCCCTGACGACGCCGCCCGAAGGCCTCGGTCTTTCGGTCGCGGCCTTCGTGCGGCTCAACCTCGACCCGCTCTTGTCGGCGATTGAATTCGCCTCGCGCGGCGGCGCCCGCCGCCTTCTGTTCCTGTCCTCGTCCGGCGTCTTCGAGGCGGGGGGCGAGCGGGAGCGGCCCCTCGACGAGAGCGCGGCGCCGGACGCCGCCCATCCCTACGGCGTCGCCAAGCGCATGGGCGAGCTGGCGATGGAGACGCTGCTTCCCGCCGCCGTGAGGGGACTGACGCTGCGGCTCGGCCCCGTCTTCGGCCCGCACGAGGCCGCGCGCGAGAGCCGCGCGCGCCTGTCGCCGGTGGCGACGTGGATCGCGGAAGCGTCCGCCGGTCGCTCGCCCCTGGTCGAGAACGCGCTCTCGCGCCGCGACTGGACCTTCGCGCCGGACCTGGCGCCCGCGATCGACCGGCTCGTCCGGCGGGAGGCGACGGGCCTCCTGCACCTCACCTCCGGCGAGGCGATGGACGATGCCGCGCTGGCCGGGCGCATCGCGCGGCATCACGGGCTGGGTGCCCGGATCGCGGAGCCGCCCCTTGGCTCCCCGCGCCGACCCATGGTCTCGCGGCGCGGCGAGCTCGCGGACTTTCCCTGGACGCCGATCGAGGCGGGCCTCGCCTCGCTTCTCCCACGAAAGGCCGCCGCATGACCGGGACGCCGCTTCGCATCGTCCTCGTCGGCCTCGGCGCGCGCTCGCGCTATTGGCTCGACGTCATCGAGGCCGACCCTGAGGCCCGTGTCGTCGCGCTGATGGATCCGGTTGCCGAGCGCCGCGCGGCCGCCGGCGAGCGCTGCCCCGGCGCCCTGCTTCTCGCCTCGCTGGACGAGATCGCTGGTGTCGAGGCCGACGCGGTGCTGCTCGCGACCCCGCCCGGCGGACGCGCGGCGCAGATCGAGGCCGCCTGCCGCGCCGGTTTGGCCATCCTGGCCGAGAAGCCGCTCGCCGACACGCTGGCGGAGGCCGCGCGGCACGTGGCGACGGCCGAGGCGGCGGGCGTGCCGCTGATGGTCGGGCTGAACTTCCGCTATCTCGCGGTGACGGAAGCCACGCGCCGGCTCTTCGCGTCCGAGGTGGGCCCGCCGGCCTTCTCGCGCTTCACCTACGAGCGCTGGCGCGACGGCCGGCAGGCCCATCTCAACAAGTACCCGCTCGAGATGGCGCAGCCCATGCTGTGGGAGCAGTCGATCCACCATCTCGACCTCCTGCGCCATGTCTATAGCGTGGAGCCGGTGCGCATCTATGCCCGGACCTTCAACCCGCCCTGGTCGATGTACCGCGACGATGCCAACGTCTCGGCGCTCGTCACCTTCCGGAACGGGGTCGAGGTGAACTACCAGGGCACTTGGGCCGCGAACTGGCGCCGCCCCGCCTTCGAGTGGCGCCACGAGTGCGAGCGGGGCGTCGTGCTCCAGCGCGACCAGTTCGGTGAGCTCAGCTTCGCGCGGCGCGACGACGAGCGCGAGACCGCGGTTTCCCTGCCGCCCTACCGGCAGTGGATCGACGACGCGGCGGCCCTTCTCGTCGCCTTCCGCCGCGCGCTCGCCGGCGAGACCCCCCTGCCCTGTTCGGGCGCCGACCACCTGCGCTCGCTGCGCATGGTGGAAGCCTGCATCCTGTCCTCGACGAGCGGACAGGCGATCGCGATGGACGATCCCCGGCTCCTCCCGCCGGCGACCGCCCGCATGCCCCATGCCACCCCGACAGCTTGAGAAAGGACGCCCGACCATGACATCCAGCCGTCTCCTCCTGGCAGCGCTTGCCGCAGGCGCCCTCGCCGCTCCGCCGGGCGCGCACGCCGCGCCGGCCGACGACACGATCGTCGTCGGCATCTCGGCCGACGCCTCGACCTTCGACCCCGATGCGATCGCCTCGCGCGACAACTCCAACATCGCCAAGCACATCTTCGGAACGCTCTACGAGGTCGATCCCGAGGGGAAGATCGTGCCGGACCTCGCCGAGTCCTACACGGAGGCCGCCGACGGCCTGTCCTACACCTACAAGCTGAAGCCGGGTCTCACCTGCGAGGACGGCGAGGCTCTGACGGCCGAGGACGCGGCCTATTCCTTCAACCGCGCCGCCGACCCGAAGAACGCCTTCACCGGCAACACGCCGGGCTTCGTCTTCACCTCGATCGACTTCAAGAGCGCCGAGGCCGTCTCCGACAGCGAGGTGAAGGTCAATATCGGAACGAAGAATCCGGTGTCCTTCGGTCTGATCGCCGAGGTCTTCATCCACTGCAAGGACAGCTACGAGAAGATGAGCCTGGCCGACGCGGCGGCCAAGCCGGTCGCCTCGGGTCCCTATCGCCTGGTGAGCTGGGATCGCGGCAGTCAGGTGAAGCTGGAGCGCTGGAAGCCCGACGGCGCGAAGTTCAAGACCATCACCTGGCGCATCATTCCCGAGGCCTCAACGCGTTCGGCCGAGTTGATCGCCGGCAACGTCGACATCATCACCAACGTCGCGCCCGACCAGATCGGCGCGATCGACGCCTCGGGCGCGGCCGAGGTCAAGAAGGTCCAGGGCACGCGCCGCATCTATGCTGGCTTCAACCAGCGCGCCGACTTCGCCTCGACGCCGGGCGGCGCCGCCGTGCAGAAGCCCGAGGTGCGCCGGGCCCTGCAATACGCGATCGACGTGCCGGCGATCTGCAAGCAGCTCCTGAACTTCGAGTGCACGCGCGCCACCGGCCTCGTGAACCCGCCCAATGACAACAAGTCGCTGGCGCCATACCCCTACGACCCCGACACGGCCGAGAAGATGCTGGACGAGGCCGGCTATCCCAGAGGGGCCGACGGCACACGCTTCGAGCTGAAGTTCCAGGCGCCGCGCGGCCGTTACCTCAACGACGCCAACGTCGCGCTCGCGATCGGCCAGTATCTCAGCGACATCGGCGTCAAGACCGACGTCGAGCTCATGGAATGGGCCTCGGTCTACGTGCCGCTGATCTCCAAGCACGATGCGGGCCCGCTGTTCCTGCTCGGCTCGGGCGGCGGCACCTGGAGCCCGCTCTACGACATGACCGACCTCGCGACGCCGGAATCGGGCACGAACTACACGAACTGGTCGGATCCGCGCTGGTACTCGGGCTGGCCCGAGATCGCCGCCGCCAAGACCGACGAGGAGCGGCGCCCGATCATCGATCGCATGCTCAAGGTCTTCTACGACGACGGGCCCTGGCTGCTTCTCTACTTCCAGCCCGACTTCTACGGCGTCTCCAAGCGCGTCGACTTCACGCCGCGCCGCGACGAGAAGGTCTACCTCTTCGACGTCGGCCTCGCGAAGTAGCCGTCCCCTGCGCGCGGGGGATGGGGAGGTCCCCCGCGCGTCCCGACCAGCAGACGTCTCGCCCCCTTCTGACCAAGGATTGACGACCGTGCGCAGCCTTCTTCCCGCATCCCTTCTGATCCTCCCCCTCCTCGCGGCGTCCGCCCTCGCGGCTCCGCCCGACGACACGCTGGTGGTCGGCCTGTCGGCCGACGCCTCCTCCTTCGATCCCGCGCAGATCGCCTCGCGCGACAACGCCAACATCGCCAAGCACATCTTCGCGACCCTGTTCACCGTGAACTTCGAGGGCGAGATCAAGCCCTATCTCGCCGAGTCCACCGAGGTCAGCGCCGACGGGCGCGCCTACACGTTCACGATCAAGCCCGGCCTCACCTGCGAGGACGGGGAACCGCTGACGGCCGACGACGTCGCCTATTCGTTCAACCGTCCGGCCGACAAGTCCAAGAACTTCACCGGCAACTCCGCCGGCTTCGTCTACACGACGCTCGGCTTCCAGTCGGCCGAGGCGCTGGACGAGCGCCGCGTGCGCATCAACCTCGCCGCCAAGACGACGCTCGCGCTCGGCATGATGGCGCAGGTCTACGTCCATTGCCGCGACAGCTACGAGAAGATGACCCTCGACGAGGCGGCGATCCATCCCGTCGCCTCGGGCTCCTACCGACTCGCGCGCTGGGATCGCGGCTCGCAGATCGTCCTGGAGAAGCGCCAGGAGCCCGCGAACTTCCGCCAGATCGTCTGGCGCGTGATCCCCGAGGCCTCGACGCGCACGGCCGAACTCATCGCCGGCAATGTCGACCTCATCACCAATGTCGCGCCCGACCAGATCGGCGCGATCGACGGCTCGGGCACGGCGAGCGTCGCCAAGGTCGACGGCACGCGGCGCATGCAGGTCGGCTTCAACCTGTCGGAGGCGGCGAAAAGCCTGCCGGGCGGCAAGGAGATCCAGGACCCCAAGGTCCGCTGGGCCCTGCAATACGCCGTGGACGTGCCGGGCATCTGCACGCAGCTTCTCGGCACCGAATGCCGCCGCGCGACGAGCCTCGTGAACCCGCCGAACGACGACCCCTCGCTCAAGCCCGTGCCCTACGATCCCGAGAAGGCCGAGAAGCTCCTCGACGAGGCCGGCTATCCCAGAGGCCCCGACGGCGTACGCTTCCGCACCACGCTCCAGGGTCCGCGCGGGCGCTATCTCAACGACGCCAACGTCGTGCAGGCCATCGGCCAGTACCTCACCGACATCGGCGTCGAGACCGATGTCGAGCTCCTGGAATGGGCCTCGGTCTACTCGCCCCTGCTGCGCGCCAAGAAGATGGCGCCGCTCTTCTTCCTCGGCCAGGGCGGCGTCACGTGGAACCCGCTCTACGACATGAGCCTTTTCGCGACCCCGGACGCCACGACCAACTACCAGAGCTGGAACGACCCGCGCTGGTACGCCGACTGGAAGGTCGCGCTCGAGGCCGATACGGTGGAGGCGGCACGCCCGGCCATCAACCGCATGCTCAAGCTCTTCTACGAGGAGGGACCCTGGCTGCAGCTCTACTTCCAGCCCGACTTCTACGGCGTGTCGCACCGCATCAGCTGGCAGCCGCGGCGCGACGAGGAGATCGACCTCTTCGAGGCGAGGCTCGCCCCGTGAGGGCCGGCCGCGTCCGGCAGGGGGACAGCGCCTGATGGGGACCTTCCTCGTCCGCCGCCTCCTCCAGAGCCTGATCGTGATCGTGGGCGTCACCGCGATCACCTTCGTGGCGCTCCAGATCGGGGGCGACCCGACCTACCTCTACGTCTCGGAGCGGGCGAGCGAGGCGGAGATCCAGCAGACCCGCGCCGCGCTCGGCTTCGACCGCCCGCTGCCCGAGCAGTACCTGTCCTTCGTCGGCCGCCTCGTGCAGGGCGACTTCGGCACCTCGCTCGCCTTCAAGCGACCGGCGATCGAGCCGGTGCTGGAAGCCCTGCCCGCCACGATCGAGCTGACGCTCTTCGCCATGATCTTCGCGATCGGGCTCGCCATCCCGCTCGGCGTCTTCGCCGCGCTGAACCGTGGCACCTCGGTGGACGGCTCGATCATGACGCTCGGCATGCTCGGCCAGTCCATCCCCTCCTTCTGGCTCGGCATCATGATGATCATGATCCTCGGCCTCCAGCTGCGCTGGTTCCCGATCTCGGGCCACGTGCCCTTCCTGATGCCGCTTCTGGAAGGGCATGTCGTCGAGGCCTTCCGGCAGCTGCCGCAGGCGCTCTACTATCTCGTCATGCCGGGCGTGGCGGTGGGCTTCTATTCGCTCTCGCGCAACGCCCGGCTCGTGCGCTCCTCCATGCTGGAGGTGCTGGGCCAGGACTTCGTGCGCACGGCCCGATCCAAGGGCCTCTCGGAATGGCGCGTCGTCGTCCACCACGCCCTGCGCAACGCCTGGCTGCCGGTGGTCACCATGGTGGGCCTCGAGTTCGGCTTTCTTCTCGGCGGCGTCGTCGTGGTGGAGATGGTCTTCTCCTGGCCCGGCATCGGGCGCCTCATCTTCAACGCCATCAACCAGCGCGACATTCCCGTGGTCCAGGCGGCCGTGATCGTGCTGGCCGTGGTCTTCATCGCGCTGAACCTCGTGGTGGACCTCGTCTACGCGCGCATCGACCCGCGTGTGAAACTGTGAAGGGGTTCCAGTCATGACCGTCGAGGCCCTCCCCCCGGCGACCGTCGAGGCGCAGGCGCCCGCGCCCTCGCTCCTGCCGCCGCCCACCCGCCGGCAGGCGATGCGGCGCGCGGTGCGCTCCATGGTCGGCGCCCGCTGGCCGCTGGTCGCCGTCGCGATCCTCGCCGTGGTGGTCTTCGCCGCCCTGTTCGGGCCGCAGGTCTCGCCCTTCGATCCGAACCGGCAGAACATCATGTTGCGCCTCGCCGACCCGATGACCGAGGCGCGGCGCGGCGGGACCTATCTCCTGGGCACCGACGGGCTCGGCCGGGACGTCCTGTCGCGTCTTCTCTACGGCGCGCGGGTCTCGCTCCTGGTCGGCATCTGCGCGATCCTGGTGGGCGGCACGATCGGCACCGTCGCGGGGCTGCTCGCCGGCTATTTCGGCGGCTGGGTGGACGACGTCGTGATGCGGCTCGGCGACATCCAGCTCGCCTTTCCCTTCATTCTCCTCGCCATCATGTTCCTGGTGGTGCTGGGGCCGGGCGTCGTCAACATCATCATCGTGCTCGGTATCGGACAATGGGTGACCTATGCCCGCATCGTGCGGGCGCAGACGCTCTCCTTGCGCGAGAAGGAATATGTCGAGGCGGCGCGCGCGCTCGGCGACCGCACGGTCTCGGTGATCTTCCGCACGATCCTGCCCAACATCGTCGCCCCGCTCACCGTGATCGCCTCGTTCAACGTGGCGAGCGTCATCCTGTCGGAGGCCTCGCTCTCGTTTCTCGGGCTCGGCGTGCCGCCGTCCGTTCCGACCTGGGGCTCGATGCTGGCCGAGAGCCGCGACCAGCTTCTCGCCAACAAGTGGTGGCTCGCCTTCTATCCCGGCATGGCGATCGTCCTGACCGTCCTGTCCTTCAACATCCTGGGCGACTGGTTGCGGGACTTCCTCGACCCCCGCCTCAAGACCACCGGCTGACGGGAGACCCCATGCGCATCGGCATCATCGGCGCGAGCTTTGCACGCGCCGCCTATCTTCCCGCGCTCCGGCACGTCGAGGGCGCCGAGGTCGTCGCGCTCGCATCGAGCCGGCTGGAGAGCGCGACGGAGGCCGCCCGGGCCTTCGCGATCCCCCGCGCGACCGACGACTGGCGCGCCATGCTGGCCGAGGAGCGGCTGGACCTCGCGCTCATCGCCACGCCCGCCGACCTCCACGCGCCGATGACACTGGAGGCGCTGGCGCGCGGCGCCCACGTCCTGTGCGAGAAGCCGACGGCGCTGGACGCGCAAGAGGCCGAAGCCATGCTGGCGGCGCAGCGGGCGGCCGGGCGGCTCGGCATGATCGACCACGAGCTGCGCTTCAATCCCAACCGGCGCCACCTCGCCCGCCTCATCCGGGAGGGCGAGCTCGGCGAGATCCGCCACGTCAACATAGCCAACATCGGTTCCTCCTGGGCTGATCCCGCAAGCCGGCCGAAGGGCGACTGGTGGTCGCTGAAGAGCCACGGCGGCGGGCGCCTCGGCGCCAACGGTTCGCATCAGGTCGACCTCCTGCGCTGGTGGCTCGGGCCCGTGCGCTCGGTTGTCGGCCAGGCGCTGACGCTCGTTCCCGATCGCGTCGACAAGCGGACCGGCGAGGCGTGGCGGGCCGATGCCGACGACCTCTCTCACCTCACGCTGGAGATGGCGAACGGCGCGCTCGCGCAGGTCTTCATGAGCGGCGTCGCGGCGTCCAACATGGGCAACCGGACCGAGGTCTTCGGCTCGCGCGGAACGGCGACGCTCGACAACGAGACCGAACGCCTTCTGATCTCTCGCGGCGGCGGCCCGTTCCAGGACGAGACGCAGGACGACCCCAACGCGGGACTGGCAGGGCTCAACAAAGGCATCTGGAACGTGTCGGTGGTGGCGGCGCTGCGCGAGCTGACGGCGGCGATCCGCGAGGGCCGCCCGTTGCGCGAGGGCGCCACCTTCGCGGACGGCGTGGCGAACCAGCGCGTGCTCGACGCCGTCCACCGCTCCACGGTCGAGCGGCGATGGATCGATTTGGCCGAGGAGCCCCGATGAGCGCGACCCGACACGAGCCGCAGACCGTTCTCCTGACGGGCGCCGCGCAGGGCCTGGGCGCCGCGATCGCGCGCGACCTGGCCGAAGCGGGCGCGAGGCTCCTGCTGATCGACCGCGACGCCGAGGGTCTCGACGCGGTCGCGCGCGACTGCGGGTCCGGAGCACGCTTCGCGGTGGCCGACCTGTCGGATGCCGAGAGCACGCTCCGTGCCCTGCGCGAGTTCGGGAATGCGGTCGGCGAGACCGACACGCTGATCCACAACGCCGCGATCCTCAACCCGGTCGCCTTCGAGCGGGAAACGCTGGAGGGCTTCCGGCGCACGCTCGACGTCGGGCTCCAGGCCGCCTTTCTCCTGACGCAGGCCGTATGGCCGGGCATGGCGCGGCGCGGCGGCGGGATGCTGGTCTATGTCTCGTCGCGCTCGGGCATCATGGGTTTTGGCGACGAGGCCGCCTATTGCGCGGCCAAGCACGGGTTGGAAGGCTTCTCGAAGTCGATGGCCGAGGCCGGCGCGCCGCACGGCATCGCCTCGGTCACGATCACGCCCGGCATGCCGATGCACACCCCCATGTCGGAGCGCAACTACGCGCCCGAGATGAAAGGGCGCTGGGTGGAGCCGGCGCGCCTCGCGCCGGCCTTCCGCCACCTCTCGGCCGAGCGTCCGCAGGCGCTCAGCGGGCAGAGGCTCGACGCCTGGGCCCTGTCGCAGGAGCTCGCCGGCGCGGCTTAGGCGCCGATCTCGGCGAGGCGCCGCTCCTGCGCGGCGAGCAGGCGCTCGACGTCGGCGACGTCGGCAGCAGAGAGCGCCGGGCTAGGCGCGCGCAGCTTGGCCGAGCCGATCACGCCGCGCTTGGCGAGAACGTACTTGCGCACGGCCAGACCCAGACCTTGCTGCTGCTCGTAGCGCGCGAGCGGCAGGTAGGCGGCAAACAGCCGGTGCGCCGCCTCGCGCTCGCCGGACGCGAACAGGCGGCAGACGCCGACCATCATCTCCGGGAAGCAGAAGCCGGTCATCGCGCCGTCCGCGCCGCGCTCCATCTCCTCGGGCAGGAACAGGCCGCCATTGCCGCACAGGATCGAGATGCGGCGCATGCGTCCCGCATCGGACGCGGCGCGAAGGGCGCCGATCTTGGCCAGACCCGGCCAGTCCTCGTGCTTCAGCATCACGCAAGTCGGCACGTCGCGCACGATGCGCTCGATGACGCCGGGCGAGATCTGGACGTTGGTGGTGAGCGGATAGTCCTGCAGCACGAAGGGCGTGTCGCCCAGCGCCTCGCCCACAGAGCGGTAGAAACCGTGGATCTGGTCGTCGGTGCGCAGCGTCCAGGGCGGCAGCACCATGACGCCGGCCGCGCCCGCGCCCATCACCGCGTCGGCCAGCTCGCGCATCGGGGCGAGACCCGGTGCCGAGACGCCGACAACGACCGGCAGGCGACCCTGGAGCCGGTGCAGCACCCGCTCCACCACCTCGCGCGATTCGGCCGCCGTGAGCTTGGGCGCCTCGCCGAGCTGCCCCAGGACCGTCAGCCCGTCGACCCCGGCCTCCTCGTAGAAGTCCACCATGCGGTCGATCGAGGCGATGTCCACCGCGCCGGACTCGGTGAACGGCGTCACCGCGATCACGTAGACGCCCTTGGCCTGCTCGTTCAATGCTGCGGTCATTCAGCCCTCCGCAAGTGATAAATGTATACAAGTTACGGAGGGAAGACGGCCTTGTCCAGCGCCGCCGCTGCCGTCCGCCGGCCTATCAGTTCCGGGCGGCTCGCGAAACGGCCACTCGCCAAAGGCGGCCCGTCGCGCCGTCAGGCGGATGGCGCGCGGGAGGGTTCGACCGGACCGCGATCGAACGCACAGTCGAACAGCGTGTCGCTGCCGAGCGGCGTCACGCGGCATCGCGGTCGCAGCGCCTCCGAAAGGTGCGAGACGGGATCGAGGAGGAGCCCCGGCGCGCCCGAGCCGATGATGATCGGGGCGACCGTCACATGGAGCCGGTCGACGAGCCCCGCCTGGAGGAAGTGGCGGATCGTCGCCGCCCCGCCCTCGACGAGGATCGTGCGCAGCCCACGATCGGCGAGCGCCGCCAGAAGCGCGCGCGGGCAGAGCCGCCCGTCCGCCTCGCGCGGCAGGCGGAGGCTCGCGCCGTCCTCCGTCGCCGCGCAGTCCTCGGCGCGAACGAGGATCGCCCCACCCACCCCCGCCACACACTTGGCGCCGGCCGGCACGCGCCCGCTCGGGTCGATCACGACGCGCGCGGGCGAGGGTCCCTCGACCTCGCGCACGGTCAGGCGAGGGTCGTCCGCCACGACGCAGCCCGCCCCCACGATCACCGCATCGGCGAGCGCGCGCAGACGGTGGAGATGGGCAAAGCCGTCCGGCCCGGAGATGGGCGCGGCGTCGCCGTCCACCGTGGCCACGCGCCCGTCGAGGCTCTGGCCGACCTGCGCCACCACGAAGGAGGTCGCCCTTCGCCGCGCGATCGGCTCGTAGAGCGCCCAGGCCGGGTCCCACGCGTGCTCGGCGCCCGGCCCCTCGCCGCGCCGCAGAGCGAGAAGGTCGCGCCACACGGCATCGCGGACCTGAAACGGCGTGCCGGTCACGAGGCCCCCGCCGGGCTCTCGCTCATCGCGCGCACGAAGCGCTCGCGGAACTCGCTCATGGGAAAGCTCGGCACGTCGCCGGCCGGCACCATGCCGCTGGTCAGCCCCAGCGCGTCGAGACGGGCGAGAACCGCCGGGTCGCCCGACAGGATATGGAAGGGAACATCGCGCGAGGCGCCCGGGCCCGTCACGATCTCGGCCGGCTGGTGGTCGCCGAGCACCAGGGTCACGGCGTTCCGGCCGCCGCGCGCCACGAACGAGCCGACGGCCTCCAAGGCGTAGTCGATGGTCAGCGCATAGTTCCGGCGGACCTTGGCGGGATCGCGCCAGAGGACGTCGGGCGCCTCGCCCGAGCGGGCCTGCGCGTCGAAGACGCGCCCGTCGCCGACCTCCTCCCACGGCACCATCCGGGGAACCGGGGTCCAGGGCGCATGGCTGGAGATCAGGGCCGCCTCGACCATCACGGGCGCGGGCGAGGCCGCCAGGACGTCGCCGATCCGCCGGAGGGTGAACTGGTCGGGCATGGTCACCCAGTTGAACGGCAGGCCCCGGTAACCGAGATTCCAGGCCGCCCGCACCTCGTCGTAGCCGAACCATTCGGCCTCCGGCCAGGGCATGGTGATCGCCGGCATGACGGCGACCGTGCGCCATCCCGCCGTGTGAAACAAGCGGTTGAGGCTCTCGCGCCCGCTCGCGATCAGGCCGGCGTAGCGCGCCTGATTGTCGACCCAGAGGCCCGACAGGAGCGTGCCGTGGGCGAGCCAGCTCTGGCCGCCCGAGACGGGTGAGCGCATCCAGCCGCTGCGCGCGCCGATCCCGGCGGCGGCAAGGTCCCGCTCGACCGTTCGCAGGCGGCGGACGGTGGGTCCCGCGTAATCCGGCGCCTCGACCGCGCTGCGGCCGTAGGACTCCACGAAGAGCACGAGGACGTCGTGCCCGGCCAGCGCCGAAAGAAGGCCCGGGGGCGGCGCCTCGCGCAGGGGATCGTCGAGCAGTTCCCGCTCGAAGGCGGCGCGCGCCGCCAGCGAGCGCCCCATCCCGCTGGCCTTGGCGACGAGATAGGGCTCGAGATCGGCCGACAGCGGCGGGCGTCCCGCACTTGCGGGTGCCAGGAGGAGCAGGATGGACGTCACGGCCCCGAGGCCGAGGCCGCCGGCGGCGAGAAGCCGCCGCGCCCGCCCGTCCAGCCGGCGCAGGCCCGTCAGGCCCCAGGCGGCGGCGGCGAGCGCGAGGAGGAAGAGAAGGACGGCTCCGCCCAGAACCAGCGCCGCCCGCCCCATGCCGAGCGTGCCCGACAGGAGTTGCCAGCCGGCCGCCGCGATCGGGCCGTCGGTCACGGGGTCGAAGGGTCGCGAAAAGGCGAGAAGCGTTCCCCAGTCGGCAAGCTTCAGGAGCGTCGTCACGCCCGACACGGCAAGGAGCAGCGCGGCCAGGAGCGCGAAGGCGCGCCCGCGCCCGAGCGCCAGGAGACCCACGGCCCAGAACCATTCCACGGGAACGCGCCCCCATTCCGCCGCGCCCGGCCGCTCCGGCAGGGCGAGCGCGGCCAGAAGCAGCGCGAGCCCGACCGCCGCGCGCGCGGCCGACCGGGCGTCGGTGCCCCGCCGCACCGCCGATGCGGGTCGCATCGCCTCTCCCACCGCCGGCTCGCCCCTCACCGGTGCGGTGCCTCAAGGCGCGCGTAGACATCGCCGGACCGGCTGTTGCGGCCCGCTTCCTCGGCGAGAGCGGCGCGGAAGGCGGCGGGCGGCAGCCACTCGGCTCGGCGAAAGCGGAGGCTCTCGCCGACGACGAGGTTGAAGCGATAGGGTCCGAGCGCGGCGAGGTGCTCAAGGCACCGCTCGGCGATGTCGAGCGTGGCCGGCGTGTATTCGAAGGCGAGCAAGCGCAAGGGGCGCGACAGGCCGGCCAGCACCTCCGCCTCGTGCCCTTCCACGTCGATCTTGCAGAAGGCCGGCTCGCCGTATTCGGCGATCAGGTCGTCCAGCGTCGCGATCTCGACCTCGGCCCGCTCGTTCCACTCGACGCCGCGAAACCCCGCGTCCTCGCCGACCCGCCGTCGCCAGTCGGCCGAGAGCGTCGAGACGGTGGGATGGCGCGGCGAGATGGCGAGCACCGCCCGCCCCGGCCTTGCGCCCACCGCGCGGCGGTCGAGGCGGATCGGCCCGCCCGCGACGCGGCGCTCCAGATAGGCGGCCAGGCGCGGCTGCGGCTCGAAGGCGACGACGCGCGCGCCCGCGCGGGCCAGCGCCTGAGACCGGTTGCCGACATGGGCGCCGATGTCGAAGGCGAGGTCGCCGGGTGCGACCATCGTGCGGAAGAAGCGCTCCAGCGCACGCCGCCGCCAGAACTGCCCGCGATAAACGAGGATCGAGCGCCAGAGGCCGAGCGTGGCAGGCTCGACGCCGAGGCGGCTGAGAACGGCGGCGCTCACGCGGACCCTCGCAGGAGCGCCGCGATGTCCACCTCGAAGGACCACGCGAGCGCGAGAAACGCGGCGGCCGCCAGCCCGTTCGAGGTGGCGGGAGGAACCAGCGGCACGAGGACGAGGCAGAGAAGCGCGATCTGGAGCACGCACACGGCCTTTCGCCGGAACGAGGGCGCGAGCGGGCGGCGCAGCCTTTCGTCCACGCTTGCCCAGAGGCAGAAGCCGTAGCGCATCAGGCCGATCAGCATCACGAAGGCCCCGGCCTTGCCGCTCGCATAGGCGAGTGCGCACAGGACCAGGATCAGGAAGGCGTCGGTCTCCATGTCGAACCGCTCGCCGAAGCGCGAGACGAGGCCGGTGCGCCGGGCGAGCATGCCGTCCACGCCGTCCAGCGCCAAGGCGACGAGCGTCGCCCCCACCAGCCCAAGGAGAAGGGGCTCGCCGCCGGCCCCCTCCAGGCGCTCGTATTCCCAGACGAAGGTGCCGATCACCGCCGCCATGCCGCCGCGCAGCACCGTGACGGCATTGGCCGGACCGAAGCGATGGTGCGGGTGGGCGTCGAGGAAGCGGAAGACGAGAAAGCCGATCGGAAGAAAGAGAAGGAGCGCGAGCGGAGCGGTCGACCAGGAAGTGCCGAGACCCGCGACGAGGCCGAGGCTGGCGGCGAGAACCAGCAAGGCCGTCGCGCCAAGACTCGCGAGCGCGCCGGCCAGCGGCGAGGAGCCCAGCCGCAGGGGCGGGAGGACGAGCGCGCCCCGCCGGACCGTCGCATGGAAGGGATCGGCCACCATGGCCGTCAACCGTGCTTGGCGGCGATCGCCGGCCAGTCGAGGAGATGGCCCGCGCGCCGCGCCTTGGTCACGAGATAGTTCCGGTTCTCCGCCGTGACGGCGCCCAGCACCGCCGTGCGGGCTTGCACCTCGATCCCGGCCTCCCGCAGCGCGGCGATCTTAGCGGGATTGTTGGTGAGGAGTTCCACCGAGCCGATGCCGAGGCCCCGCAGCATGGCGACCGCCGCGCCGTAGCGGCGCCCGTCCGCCTCGAAGCCAAGCTCGGCGTCGGCGTCGATCGTGTCGAAGCCCTCGTGCTGGAGACCGTAGGCCCGCATCTTCGCCGCGAGCCCCGTGCCGCGTCCCTCCTGGTCGAGATAAAGGAGAACCCCGCCGCCGCGCTGGGCGATGAGTTGCAGGCCCTCGCGCAGCTGGTCGCCGCAGTCGCATTTCAGCGAGGCAAAGAGATCGCCCGTGATGCAGGAGGAGTGGATGCGCACCGGCACGGGCCGGGACGCGTCGGGCTCGCCCACCACGATGGCGAGCTGGTCGCGCTGGGCGAGGCCGCCCCGGAAGACGACGAAGCGCGTCTCGGCGGCGATGTCGCGCAGGGGTACGCGGGTGCGGGCGATCTCGCTGAAGCGCGCATCAAGACCCATCGCCTCGCGCAGATCCGACACGCCGAGCGACAGGCAGCCCGCAAAGGCCTCGTCGCGCGCCGTGGCCGGCCGGCACAGGAACACGGGCAGGATCAGCGCCAGACGGGCGAGATCGGACAGGCACGACCATTCGGGTGCCGGCCGCCATTCCGCATCGGTTTTCGCCTTCGTACCGAAGGCGACGCGCGACAGCGCATCGAAGTCGGCCGACCCGACCGCGAGCGCGACGGGCCCGAGCGTCGACAGCCCGAGCGCCCGGGCGCGGTGCGCGGTGAGGAACAGGCTGACGGAGCCGGGGTCGGAGCAGAGGAAGCGCAGCAAGTCGTCCGGCGCCGCGCAGTCCAGCGCCAGGACCGCGACGGTTCCCGTCTCCGCTTCCAGAAGAACGGGCCGCCCGTACCGAAGCTCGGAAACGGCGCGTTCGCTGTTGATCCTCGCCGTTTCGAGACGACGGTCGGCCGGGTCGAACAGGATGTCCGTGCTGCCCTTGCCCATGAACTGCTACTCCTGCACCCGAACCGCGCCGCCCAGTGCGAATGGTTCTCGCGGCTGAGTTATGACAGCTAGACGACGCGGGCGGCTTATCCAGATAGCCGCCTAAACGACTTCGCGAGCGGGAGACGTTCGGTCGCAGGGCGCCCTACGGTCGATCCCGCCGAATGCGGAACGCCGCCGGTTCTTCGCGGCGAGAAGCGGCACAAGTGGAGGATGGGAATCATCGCCACGCAGGACGGGGACAAGGACGGCGCGACGGCGCTCTGGATCACCGCCGCGGGACGGGCCGAACTGCGTCGCGGCGGCGCGGGCTTGCCCGGGACGGCGGACTGCCGGGTCCGCACGCTGTTCGGTGCCGTCAGCCGGGGCACGGAACGCCTCGTCTTCGCGGGCCTCGTTCCTCCGTCCGAACACGAGCGGATGCGCGCCCCGCTTCAGGAGGGCGCCTTCACGTTTCCCGTGAAATACGGCTACAGCGCCGTCGGCGTGGTGGAGAGCGGCCCCGAGCCGCTGCGCGGCCGCACGGTCTTCTGCCTCCATCCCCATCAGGACCGCTTCCGCGCGCCGCCCGAGATGCTTCACGTGGTACCGGACGAGGTGCCGCCCGAACGCGCCGTTCTCGCGCCCTTCATGGAAACGGCGCTGAACACGCTCTGGGACGCCCGGGTCGAGCCCGGCGACCGCGTGGGGGTGATCGGCGCGGGCCTCGTCGGATGCCTCGTCGCCACGCTCGCCGCGCGCGTTCCCGGCACAGAGGTCGTCCTGGTGGATCCGAGCGCGGCGCGGCGGGCCTATCTCTCCGGCTGGCCCTGCGCGGCGGTGGCGCCCGAGGACGCGCCGTCCGACTGCGACGTGGTGATCCACGCCTCCGGCCACCCGTCCGGGGTCACGGTGGCGCTCGGCTGCGCCGGCTTCGAGGCGCGCGTCGTGGAGGCGAGCTGGTTCGGCGCGGCCCCGGTGGAGATGCCGCTTGGCGGCGCCTTCCACGCGCGGCGCCTCGAGATCGTCTCCTCGCAGGTCAGCCACGTGCCGGCGCACCGCCGGGCGCGCTGGACGACGCGGCGCCGCCTGGAAAAGGCGCTGTCGCTTCTGGCCGACCCCGCCCTCGACCAACTCTTTTCGGGCGAGACGCCGTTCGAGCGGCTCGACCGCGACTACGCTTCGATTCTCGCCGACCCCGGCACCCTGTGCCACCGCATCCGCTACCCCGCCTGACGGGCGGGCTTCCTCATCCCTCCCCTCTCCCGACCCGAGGCCCAAGCATGTACGCCGTCGAAGTCCGTGACCACATGATGATCGCCCACAGCCTCGCGCGGCCCGTCTTCGGGCCGGCGCAGGGCATGCACGGGGCGACCTTCGTGGTGGATGCCGCCTTCTTCACCTCCGACGTCGACGAGGACGGCCTCGGCGTCGACATCGGCCTCGCGACCACGGTCCTTCGCGAGGTGATCGCTCCCCTAAACTACCAGAACCTCGACGAACTGCCCGTCTTCAAGGGCCGCGTCACGACAACGGAGGTGCTGGCGCGCCACGTCTTCGACGCGCTGGCCGGGCGCATCGCCCAGGGCGACTTCGGCCCCGGCGGCCGGCGCATCGAGCGCGTGCGCGTCACGCTGCACGAGAGCCATGTCGCGCGGGCCTGGTACGAGGCCGCGCTTTGAGCGAGCCGAAGGGCCGCCGCCTCGTCTTCGCCATTCCCGGCGACCTTTCCGCCCCCAGCGGGGGCTACGGCTACGACCGGCGCATGATCGGTGAACTCGGCCGCCTCGGCTGGGCGGTCGACGTGCTTGCGCTGCCGGCCGCCTTTCCGTTTCCGGCCGAGGCGGACCTGCGCGCGAGCGACGAGGCGTTCGCGGCCCTGCCGGACGGGACGCTCGTCCTTGTCGACGGCCTCGCCTTCGGTGCCCTGCCGCGTCTGGCGAGCGCCGAGGCGAGCCGCCTGCGTCTCGTCGCGCTCGTGCACCATCCGCTCGCGCTGGAGGAAGGCCTTGCGCCGGAGGCCGCCGAGCGGCTGCGCTCGAGCGAGCGGGAGGCGCTGCGCCACGCGCGCGCCGTCGTCTCGACCAGCCAAACGACGCGCGCCCGCCTTGCGGCCGAGTTCGGCGTGGGCGTGGAGCGCATCACTGTCGTGCCGCCGGGCACCGAGCCCGTGGCCGCAGCCGCGCCTCGCGGCGGGAGCGCCGAGCCCCTGATCCTCTGCGTCGCCGCGCTGATCGAGCGCAAGGACCACGCGGTGCTGGTCGATGCGCTCGGCCCCTTGCGCGGCCGCCCGTGGCGCTGCCGGATCGTGGGCAGCGACACGGCCGACCCGGCGACCGCGCGCCGGCTGCGCGAGCGGATCGCAAACGCCGGCCTTGCCGGGCGCATCGAGGTTCCCGGCGCGGTCGCTGATATCGAGGCGGAATACCGGCGCGCCGACCTCTTCGCCCTGCCCTCGCGCTTCGAGGGCTACGGCATGGCCTTTGCCGAGGCCATGGCGCACGCCCTGCCCGTGGTCGGCTGCGCGGGCGGCGCGGTGCCCGAGGTCGTGCCGCCCGAGGCCGGTCTTCTCGTGCCGCCGCGTGACGCGCCGGCCTTTTCGAGCGCGCTCGCGCGTCTTCTCGACGACGCGCCGCTTCGCGCGCGCCTGTCGGCCGGCGCCCTGGCCGCCTCGCGCGCTCTGCCGGGCTGGGCGGCCTCGGCCGCGATCCTGTCCCGAACCCTGGAGGCGATCCGATGAGCGGCTTCGACACGCGCTGGCTCGACCTGCGCGAGCGCGCCGACCACGCGGCCCGCGACGGGGCGCTCCTCCGAGCCGCCGCCGCCTATCTCGCGGCGGGCGGCGAGGCGCCGCTCGCGGTCGACCTCGGCTCGGGCACGGGCTCCACGCTGCGCGCCTTCGGCTCCCTTGCGGAAGCCGCGCGCTGGCGCCTCGTCGACAACGACCCGCGCCTTCTGGAGGCCGCCGCGTCGCGCCTGTCCGGGTTCGGGGCGGTGGAGCGTGTCGAGGCCGATCTGACGCGCCTGTCCGCGTCCGAGATCGAGGGCGCGCGGCTGGTCACCGCCTCGGCGCTCTTCGACCTCGCCTCGCGTTCCTTCGTGGAAGAACTCGCCGCCCTGCTGGCCGAGCGACGCGTCGCGCTCTACGCCGCGCTCAACTACGACGGCGCGATGCGCTGGGACCCGCCGCTCCCAGCGGACGACGAGGTCGTCGCGGCCTTCAACCGGCACCAGACCGGCGACAAGGGCTTCGGCCCGGCGCTCGGGTACGGGGCGACGGAAGCGCTGCGCGAGGCCTTCGCGCGTCAGGGCTTCGAAGTGCGCCTCGCCCGCAGCCCCTGGCGTCTCGGGCCGGGCGACGAGGCCCTTCATGCGCTGTTCCTGGAGGGCGTCGTGGCGGCGGTGGCCGAAACCGGCGCGGTCGAGCCGGCACGGCTCGCGGACTGGGCGGCGCGACGGCGCGCGGCGGGGCCGTTCTGCGAGGTCGGCCACTGGGACGTCCTCGCCCTGCCGCGCTGAGCGTCAGGCCGTCGCGCGGCGGCGTCGACGCGCGACGGCGAAGCGCAGGAGAACGAGAAGTCCGGGCATCGCGCCGAGGAGCGAGGCCAGCCCGTAGACGAGGCTCGCCGCCACGGCCTCCTGGGCGCCGAGACCCGCCACCGGCAGGATCGCGGCGGCCGCGCCCTCGCGCACGCCCCAGCCGCCGACCGAGACTGGCAGCAGCATGGACAGGAGCACGAGCGGCACCAGAAGCAGCGCGGCCCCGAGACCCAGCGGTGCGCCGACCGCCGCGCCCGCCAGCGCGAAGGCCGCGAGATAGGCGCCCACCACGGCGAGCGAGCTCGCGAGCTGCACGAGCGGCGCCCCGCGCCGGAAGAACGCCTCGCCGAGCGCCGGGCCCATCGTAGCGATGAACCCCGCCGCCCGGCCCCTTGCGCGGGTCAGAGCGAGGCCGAGCAGGACGGCGAGGAGCAGGACACCCGCGAGAACAAGCGGCGTCCATCGCCCCGGCAGGTCCCGCCCGTAGACGAGCGGTGCGAGAAGGACGCCCGCCAGCGCCGCGCCCAGAAGCACGACCTGCCCCGACAACCGCTCCAGCACCACCGCCTGCGCGGCGCGAGCCGTGCGCCGTTCCCCGCCGCGCTCGCGCGACGAGCGCAGGACGCGTACCGCGTCGCCCGCGACGCCGCCCGGCAGGACCTGGTTGAGGAGACTGGCGAGATAGTATTCCGCGACCGCCCGGCCGAGCGGCAGCGCCTGGCCGAGGCGCCCCGCCGTGAAGCGCCAGCGCAGCGCGGAAACGAGGACCTGGACCTGCACGGCGAGAAGGGCGAGCGCGAGGGGCACGGGCTCGATGCCGGCAAGCCGGCGCGCGACGCCGCTCCCGTCGACGAGCCGGACGGTCGCCGCGAGCACGAGGAGCCCGGCGGCAAGCTGCGCAACCGGCAGGAAGGGGTGCAGGCGGCGCAGGGCGCCGGGCAGGGTCGGACCTGGGTTCAAGCCATCCTCGGATGAGGCGCCTTCGCCGCATCGTCGCGCTCCGGCCTCCGCGGCGCGATATAGCGCAGTGCCGCGCGCCGTCGCGGGTCGCGGCACCGGCGATGGCAACTGGCTCCGGAGCGTCATGTCGTCCCAGTCTCGTGCTCACGCGGTTCGCGGGGGCGGCGGCGCGGCGCCGGCGCCCCATATCGACGCCATGACCGAACTCACCGTCTGGCACGACGGATCGTGCCCGCTGTGCCGCCGCGAGATCGCGCTGATGCGCCGCCTCGACCGGCGCGGGGCGATCCGCTTCATCGATGCCGCCGCTGAAGGGCCCGCCGACTGTCCGCTCGACAGGGCCGAGCTTCTCGCGCGCTTCCATGCCCGCGAGAACGGCCGCATCCTCAGCGGCGCGGCGGCGTTCGCCGCTATGTGGCGGGCCGTGCCCGTCCTGCGGCCGCTCGGCCTTCTGTTCCGGGCGCCGCTGCCGCTCGCCGTCCTGGAGCGGCTTTTTCGCGGCTTTCTGCGCGTGCGACCGAGGCTGCAAGGGCTTGCCCGTCGATGGGAGCGCGCATGAGGCCCGTGCCCGATCCCGTGCCGCCGGGCGGGGAGAGCGTCTGGCGCTACCCGAGGCCCGCCATTGCCGAGCGGTGCGACGCCCATGTCGTGATCGAGCATCGCGGCCTGCGGATCGCCGACAGCCGACGCACCGTGCGAACGCTCGAGACCAGCCATCCGCCGAGCTACTACATCCCGGTGGAGGACATCGCGGAGGGCGTGCTGCGGCGGGCCACGGGCGCCTCCTTGTGCGAATGGAAGGGGGCCGCCGTCTACTGGGACGTGGTGGCGGGCGGCGACGTCCTGCCGGGCGTCGGCTGGAGCTATCCCGAACCGACGGCGGCGTTCCGCATCCTGCGCGACCACGTCGCCTTCTATGCACGCCCCTTCGACCGCTGCCTCGTCGATGGCGAGGTCGTCACGCCGCAGCCCGGCCCCTTCTACGGCGGCTGGATCACGAGCCGTCTTGCCGGACCGTTCAAGGGCGGCCCCGGCACGATGGGCTGGTGAAGGGCGGGCCGGGCCCGATATCCGCCCGCGCCCGGGAACGAATAGGCCGCGCCAAAGATTGGCGGGCGATACACCCATCGTCCCGGCGGGCCTCCCGGCTCCCGCGACCGACCAAGGCGCTCCCATGCCCAAGCCACCGCTTCGCTACACGCCCGCCATCGAGGTCACGGAAGGTGACGAGGAGGCGACGGCGCAGGGGCTGATCGAGGCCTTTCGCGGCATCGTCGCCAAGACGCACGAGGATCTCGGCACCGCCCAGCGTGGCGTCCATGCCAAGAGCCACGCGCTCCTGGAAGGCGAGCTGCGGGTCCACGACGATCTCGCCGACGAGCAGGCGCAGGGCATCTTCGAGCGGGGGCGGCGCTATCCCGTCCTGATCCGCATGTCCGCCATTCCCGGCGATCCGATCCGCGACAGCGTCTCGCTCCCGCGCGGCTTCTCGGTGAAGGTCATCGGCGTCGACGGCGAGCGCCTGCCGGGCTCGGAGGACGAGACCACGCAGGACTTCCTGATGGCGACCGGTCCCGCCTTCCAGGCCGCGCGGCCCGAAGGCTTCCTTTCGAACGTGCGGCTTCTCGCCAAGACCACCGACCGCGCGGAATGGGCCAAGGAGGCGCTCTCCAAGGTGCTTCAGCCGATCGAGCGCGCGCTGGAAGCGGTCCACCTGGAGAGCGCGACGCTCAAGGGCTTCGGCGGCTATCCCGCGACCAACCCGATCGGCGACCGCTACTACACGCAGGCCCCGCTACGCTTTGGCGACTACATCGCCAAGTTCGACATCGTGCCCGAGTCCGACAACTTCCGCGCCCTGACCGACAAGCCGATCGACGAGAGCCGGGGCGAGAACGCCATCCGGGAGAACCTCCTCGACGTCTTCACGCGCGAGGGCGGCGCCTGGACGCTGCGCGCCCAGCTCTGCCGCGACGCCGAGGCGAACCCGGTCGAGGACGCCTCGATCCCTTGGCCCGAGGACGACAACCCCTACATCCCGCTCGCCACGATCACCGTTCCCGCGCAGACCAGCTGGTCCGAGGAGCGATCCGAGGCGATCGACGGGCGCACCGCCTTCCGCCCCTGGCACGGGATCGAGGCGCACCGGCCGCTGGGCGCCGTCATGCGGGCGCGCCGGGTCGTCTACCCCGCGATCCAGGACTATCGCAGCGGCCTCAACGGCTGCCCCCTGCACGAGCCGAGCCGCGCGCCCGCGCTGGACTGAACCTCAAGGCCCCGGCCGCGCCCAGGTCCCTTCCGGCGGATGGCCGAGCGCGTGGAGGACGCCGCGTAGTTCGGCCAGACCCCGCATGCGCCCCGTCGCCGGATAGCCGGGCGTGACCTCCTTGGCGAGGTCGTCCAGCATCCGGTGGCCGTGGTCGGAGCGGAAGACGATCGTCTGCCCCCGCTCGCGCCGCCGGTCCTCGGCGACGAGCTCGCGTAGCACCGCGACCATGTCGGTGTCGCCGTCGAGATGGGCCGACTCGTGGAACGTGCGCGGGTCCGCCTCGCGCCGCGTGTTGCGCAGGTGCGCGAAGTGGATGCGGTCTGAAAACCGCCGCGCGATGGCCGGCAGGTCGTTCTCCGGCCGCACCCCGAGGCTCCCCGTGCACAGGCACATGCCGTTGGCGCTTGAGGGCACGGCCTCGAACAGCGCGGCGTAGTCCTCGGCGGTCGAGGCGACGCGCGGCAGGCCGAAGAGCGGGCGCGGCGGATCGTCGGGATGGAGCGTCAGCTTGACGCCGAGCGCCTCGGCGGCCGGCGCGACCGCTTGGAGGAACTCCACGAGGTGGCGGCGAAGGCGCGCGGCGTCGACGCCACCGTACTGCGCGAGCCTGTCGCGGAAGCCGGGAATGGTCATCGGCTCGGTGGTCGAGCCCGGCAAGGCGCTCGCGATGTTGCGCGTGAGGTCTGCGACCTCGCGCTCGCCCATCGCCTCGAAGCGGGTCCGCGCCCGCGCGCGTTCGCCATCCGTATAGTCCCGCTCGGCCCCCGGCCGCTCGAGGATGTGGAGCTCGAAGGCCGCGAAGGTCTCGATGTCGAAGCGCATCGCCGTCGCGCCCGTCTCGATCACGTGGTCGAGCTCGGTGCGGCACCAGTCGACGACCGGCATGAAGTTGTAGCAGACGACACCGATGCCGGCCTTCGCGACGCTCTCCAGGCTGGCGATCCAGCTCTCGATCTCGCCCCGCGCCTCGGCCCCCGTGCGCTTCACGGCGTCCGGGATGGGGATGCTTTCCACCACGCTCCAGCGCAGCGGCACGCGGCCGGGCGGCGTCGTCTCGATGAGGTCGCGCCGCGCCTCGACGGCCGCCTGCGTCCAGACCGCGCCGATCGGCACCTCGTGAAGCGCGGAGACGACGTCGGTCGCGCCGACCTGCCGAACCTCGTCGAGCGTCACCGGTGCCTCCGGTCCGAACCATCTCCAGCCTTGGCGCATGCGTCGTCGTCTCCCGTCCGGCGCGCGGCGCGCCGGGATCGTTTCAGCTAAAATACTGGGGGTAGCGCCCCTTCAGCTCGTCGACGTCGGGAATGACGGCGTCGAGGTGATGCATCATGGCGGCTCGCGCGCCCGGCAGGTCGCCCGCGGCGATGCGGGCGCGAATGACCTCGTGCTCCCCGATCACGTGGTCCATGCGGCCGAGCACCGGCAGCGTCAGGCGCCGGGCACGGTCGATCTGGACTTTGGTCTGGGCGAGCAGGGTCCAGATGCCGGGATGGCCGGCAAGATCGGCGATCGCGGCGTGGAAGCCCTCGTCGGCCTCGTGGAAGTCGTCGTTGTCGCCGGCGGCAGCCGCCGCCTTCTGGCGTGCGATCGCCGCGTCGATGCGGCTCATGCGCGCCGGCGCGCCGCGCTCGGCCGCCTTCTCGACGGTCACCCCCTCCAGCGCCTTGCGCACCAGCACCGCCTCGGGGATCGCGTTCACCGGCACGCGCGAGACGAAGGTCCCGCTCTGGGGCCGCACGTCCACCAGCCCGATCTCGGCAAGCCGGATCAGCGCCTCGCGCACCGGCGTGCGGCTGACGCCGAAGCGCTCCACGAGGCTCCGGTCCGCGAGCGGCGTTCCGGGCGGCAGTTTCAGGGCGACGATCTCGTTGCGCAGCGCGTCGAAGATCTGCGTCGCCGACGTCACGCGCCGCAGAACGACCGGCGCGGCGGGCGCCGGGTCGTCGTCGGATCGGGGTGCGCTCTGCGACATGAGGGGTCCGCTGCCAATCTCGTTTGACATTCTAATATACCAGTTGCTACATCGTGCCAAGGTCGCATCCCGGCGGGAAGACGGGACGCAGACCTTCGGGGGGACTTCGCATGGCGCTTCATCCGGACCGGCTCCTGCCCATCGAGCCTGAGGCAAGAGCCGTCGCGCGCCGGCTCTTCGCCGAGGTCGCGTCGTTGCCGATCGTCTCGCCGCACGGCCATACCGAGCCGGTCTGGTATGCCGAGAACCCGCGCTTTCCCGATCCCGCCGCGTTGTTCGTGGTGCCCGACCACTACATCTTCCGCATGCTCTACAGCCAAGGCGTGCCGCTGGAGGCGCTCGGCGTGCCGCGCGCGGACGGCGGCTCCGTGGAAACCGACGGACGCGCCATCTGGCGGCTCTTCGCCCGGCACTACGCGCTGTTTCGCGGCACGCCCTCGCGCCTGTGGTTCGAGCATTCGATGCAGGATGTCTTCGGCATCGAGGAGCGCCTGTCGGAAGCCAATGCCGACGCGCTCTACGACCGCATCGCCGAGGCGCTGGCGAGCGACGCCATGCGGCCGCGCGAGCTCATGGAGCGCTTCCGCATCGAGGTGATCGCGACCACCGACGCCGCTACCGACGACCTCCGGCATCACGACGCGATCCGCCGAAGCGGCTGGAACGGTCGGGTCGTTCCGACCTACCGCCCCGACGCGGTGGTGGACCCCGACAGGCCCGGCTTCGCGGAGGCGCTGGCCGGCTTCACGGCCCTGGCCGGCGAGCCCGACACGTGGGAGGGCTATCTGGCCGCGCATCGCGCGCGCCGGGCCTATTTCCGAGAGCGCGGGGCGACCGCGAGCGACCACGGCCACCCGAGCGCGCGCACGGCCGATCTCGGATCCGCCGAGGCGGCCCGCCTCTTCGACCGGGTCCGCGCGGGCACGGCGGATGCGGGCGAGCGCGAGCTCTTCCGCGCCCAGATGCTCACCGAGATGGCGCGCATGAGCCGTGACGACGGGCTCGTCATGCAGATCCATCCCGGCTCGCGGCGCAACCACAACCCCGCCGTCTTCCAGCGCTTCGGCTTCGACAAGGGCGCCGACATTCCGGGCCCGACCGACTATGTGGAGGCGCTGCGCCCGCTGCTCGCGGCGGTCGGCAACGACCCTTCCGTGACCGTGATCCTCTTCACGCTGGACGAGACCGCCTTCGGCCGCGAGCTCGCCCCGCTCGCCGGCCACTACCCCGCCCTGCGGCTCGGGCCGCCCTGGTGGTTCTTCGACAGCCCGGAAGGCATGCGGCGCTTCCGCGAGACGACCACCGAGACGGCGGGCTTCCGCAACACGGTCGGCTTCAACGACGACACGCGCGCCTTCCTGTCGATCCCCGCGCGCCACGACATGGCGCGGCGCGTCGACTGCGCCTATCTCGCCCGCCTCGTCGCCGACGGGCGCCTCGACGAGGACGAGGCGCACGAGACCGCGCACGAGCTTGCCTACGGCCTTGCCAAGCAGGCCTACCGACTTTGACCTCAAGGGAGCCGGCCCCTTTGCCGGTGCGATCTGGGAGGATTTGCCAATGACCATCACCCGCAGGCGCTTCATGGCGACGACCGCAGCGGCCGCTGCCGGCGTCACCGTCTTCGGCGGCCGCGCCTTCGCCGCGCTCCAGGCGCCCTCCAGCCCCGTCACGATCACGGTCGCGGACGTGGCGGGTAACCTTGCCCTCACGCAGGCCGCGATGGAACGCTACACGGCGGCCAAACCCGAATGGGCGAGCCGCATCGCCTTCACCAAGGCGCCCGCGCCCGAGCTACCGGGCAAGCTGCGGGCGCAGCAGGCGGCGGGCCGGGTCGACATCGACCTCGTGCTCACCGGCACCGACGCGCTCTCGGCCGGTCTCGACCAGGGCATCTGGACGGACCTGTCGCCCTACATGGCGGATCTGCCCAACCTCGAGGGCATCTACATTCCCCAGGCCTTCAAGATGCAGGGCATGGCGAAGAATCACGGGGTGGTCGTCTCCTACTACCCGTCCGGGCCCCTGATCGAGTACATGCCCGACCGCGTGCCGACGCCGCCCAAGACCGCCGAAGAGCTGCTGGCCTGGACCAAGGCGAACCCCAACAAGTTCATCTACGCGCGCCCCGCCAACTCCGGCCCGGGCCGCACCTTCCTGATGGGCCTGCCCTACCTCCTGGGCGACAGCGACCCGCGCGATCCCGAGAAGGGCTGGGAGAAGACCTGGGCCTTCCTCGAGGCGCTGGGGCAGAATGTCGAGTACTACGCGTCCGGCACGACGCAGACCATGCGCGAGTTCGGCGAGGGCACGCGCGACATCGTCGTCTCCACCACGGGCTGGGACATCAACCCACGCGTGCTCGGCACCGTGCCGGCCGAGGCCGAGGTCGGAACGCTCCAGGGTTTCCACTGGGTGACGGACGCCCACTACATGGTGGTGCCCAAGGGCGTCGCCCCGGAGAAGCTCGCCGTTCTCCTCGACCTCATGAACTTCATGCTGACGCCCGAGTCCCAGGCCTACGCCTATGACGAGGGCTACTTCTATCCCGGCCCGGCGGTGAAGGACGTGCCCCTGTCCATGGCGCCCGAGTCGAGCCAGGCGGCGATCAAGGAGTTCGGCCGGCCGCAATACGACGAGTGGATCGCCGGCAATCCGATGGAGATCCCGCTCGACGCCGACAAGCTCGTCGCCGCCTTCCGCATCTGGGACGAGCGGATCGGCGCCAAGAAGGGCTGACGCCCTTCCCCCATCGCGGCGGCCGCACCCGCACCGGCCGCCGCCCTTCCCTGCCCGCCGTCCGGAGGCCGTTCGCGATGAATGCCCATTCCTCACCGACCCAGCCCGCCGGGCGCGCCGCCTCGCCCCATGCCGACGGAGGCCGCCTGGAACTCGTCGGCCTGCGCCGGGCCTTCGGCTCCTACACGGCGCTGGACGGGATCGACCTCGCCGTCGAGGGCGGCGAGTTCATCGCCCTCCTCGGGCCGTCGGGCTGCGGCAAGTCCACGGCGCTCAACTGCATCGCCGGCCTCCTGCCCCTGACGGGCGGCGAGATCCGCCTTGACGGACGCCCGATCCACGAGCTGGAGCCCGAGAAGCGCGGCTTCGGCATGGTGTTCCAGAGCTACGCGCTGTTTCCGCACATGACGATCCGGAAGAACGTGGGCTTCGGCCTCGCCATGCAGGGCGTGCCGCACGCCGAGGCCGACGCGCGGATCGACGCCGCGCTCGACCTCGTGCGCCTGCGCAACCAGGCCGACAAGCTGCCGGGGCAGCTCTCGGGCGGCCAGCAGCAGCGCGTCGCGATCGCCCGCGCCATCGTGATCCGCCCGCCCGTCGTCCTGATGGACGAGCCGCTCTCCAACCTCGACGCCAAGCTGCGCCTGGAGATGCGCGCCGAGATCCGCGCCATCCATGAGGCGATCGGCTCCACCACCATCTACGTCACGCACGACCAGGACGAGGCGCTGTCGCTGGCCGACCGCATCGTCGTCATGGCGAACGGCGTGATCCGGCAGGTCGGCGCGCCCGAGGATCTCTACGAGCGTCCCGCGCATGGCGACGTCGCCGACTTCATGGGCTTTCGCACGCGCATCCCCGCGCGCGTCCTCGACGCGGACGGCACGGTCGAGGCGGCGGGCGCGCGGCTGACGCTGCCGCCCGCGCGCGGCCATGCGCCGGGCTCGGCCGTCTCGATCTCGGTGCGCCCGGAAGACCTGGTCGCCGGCGCCGCGGAGGGCCTGCCCGCCGAGGTGCGCTCGATCGAGTATCGCGGCCGCGCCTGGTTCGGCTCGGCGGCGCTCGCCGACGGCACGCTCGTCTTCTTCCGCTCCGAAGGCCATCTGGCGCACGGGCGCCGCGTCGCCCTGAGCTTCGATCCCGCGCGCACGCTCGTCTTTCCCGCCGAGGCCGCATGAGCCGCGCAGCCCTCGCCCCCCCTTCCGCGCGCGCCGCGCGTCCCTCGCTGCGGCTGCGCCTGGCGGCCCGGGGCATCGACGGCACGACGCTTCTCGTCCTGCCGGGTCTTGCGGCGGTGCTCGCGCTCTTCGTCTATCCCTTCCTCTACGGCCTCGTGGACTCGCTCACGCCCCTCGAGGGCGCCTGGTACGAGAACTACCGACGCTTCTTCTCCGACCCGTTTCTCTACGACACGATCGGCGCGACGCTCTGGCTGGCCCTGCCGGTCACGATCGTGAACCTCGCGCTCGCCGTGCCGATCGCCTTCCGCGTCCGGCTGATGCGGCGCCAGCGCCTTCTCACCACGCTCCTCGTCCTGCCGATCACGCTCGGCACGGTGCTGGTGGCCGAAGGGCTCCTGAACTTCCTCGGGCCGCGCGGCTGGTTCAACCAGTCCCTGATGCTGATCGGGCTGATCGACGCCCCGCTGCGCCTCACCAACAACTACTGGGGCGTCTTCGCCTCGCTGCTGATCACCGGCTTTCCCTTCGCCTTCCTGCTGACGCTCTCCTACGTCTCGGGCATCGATCCCGCGATCGAGCAGGCCGCCGCCACGCTCGGCGCCAACGCGCGCCGGCGCTTCACGCGCATCTTCCTGCCGCTTCTCGTGCCGGGGCTCGCCGTCACCTTCTGCCTCGCCTTCGTGCAGGCCTTCGCCGTGTTCCCGTCGGCGGTGCTTCTCGGCGCGCCGGCGGGCCCGACGCGCGTCATCTCGATCGCCGCCTATTCGGCGGCCTTCGAGCAGTACGACCATTCGCTGGGCTCGGCGATCGCCATCATCATGGGCCTCGTGCAGCTCGCCGTGGTTCTCCTGGTGCTGGGCGTGCGCGGCCTGTTCTATCGCGGCCCGGCCGGCGGAACGAAGGGGTGACACCATGATCCGCGATCAAGGCATCGGCTCGAAGCTGTGGCGCACCGCCGTCTGGGCGGTCGTCGTCCTCTTCGTCCTCAACCTTCTCGGCGTCATCGCGACCGTGGTGACGAACTCGTTCGCCACGCGGTGGCTCGGCACCTGGCTGCCGGTGGACTGGACGACGCGCTGGTACGTCTCGGCCTGGCGCGAGTTCCAGCTGACGGAGGTCCTGTCGGTCACCTTCCGGATCGTCTTCCTGGTCACGCTCCTGTCGGGCCTCATCGGCATCACCACGGCCTACGCGCTGGCGCGGCGCGACTTTCCCGGCAAGCGCTTCGCGATCCTCCTGTTCCTCCTGCCGCTGCTCGTGCCCCCGCTCACATACGGCATCCCGCTCGCCACACTTCTCTACCAGGTGGGTCTCGGCGGAACGTTCTGGGGCGTCGTGATCATCAACCTCGTGCCCTCGATCCCCTTCGTGGTGCTGGTGATGATCCCCTTCATCGAGCAGATCGACCCGCGCATCGAGGCGGCCGCCCGCGTCTTCGGCGCGGGCACCACCAGCCTCTTCACCCGCATCCTCCTGCCGCTTCTCCTGCCCGGCATGCTGGCGGCGCTGCTTCTCGTGCTGGTGCGCACGATCGCCATGTTCGAGCTGACCTTCCTGGTCGCCGGCCCGACCAGCCAAACGCTGGTGGTCTCGCTCTACTACGCGGTCTTCGCCTCGGGCGTGCGCGCCTCGCAGTCGATCGACGCCATGGCGGTGGTGTACATGATCACGACCCTGTTCTGGCTCGTCCTGGCCCTTCGATTCGTCAACCCGACGCAGATCGTGGCGCGCGCCAAGCAGTCCCAGCCCGCACACTGAGGCCCCGATGACCCGCCTGTCGAATACGACGCTCGACCGTCTCCCCGCCAAGGTGGCGCGGCCCGCCTTCGACCGCGCCGGCGCCCGGACCGGCATCGTGCATCTCGGCCTCGGCGCGTTCCACCGCGCCCATCAGGCGGCCTATACGGACGCGGTGCTGGCGGGTGGCGACTTGGGCTGGGGCATCTGCGGCGTGTCGCTCCGTTCGCCCGAGACGCGCGACGCGCTCCAGCCGCAGGACGGGCTCTACACGCTCGCCGTCCGCGACGGCTCGGGCGACCGGTTCCACGTGATCGGCGCGATCCTCGAGTCGCTGGTCGCGCCCGAGGACCCGGAAGCCGTGCTCGCCCGCCTGTGCGCGGCGGACACGCGCATCGTCTCCCTCACGGTCACCGAGAAGGGCTACTGCCACCTTCCCGCCACCGGCGAGCTCGACGAGGCGCATCCCGACATCCGGCACGACCTCGCCCATCCCGGCCGCCCGAAAAGCGCGGTCGGCTTCCTGGTCGAGGCGATCGCGCGCCGCCGGGCCGCCGGCATTCCGCCCTTCACGGTCCTGTCCTGCGACAACCTTCCCGCCAACGGGCAAACGGCGGGGCGCGTCGTGGCGCGCTTCGCGGCGCTGCGCGATCCCGAGCTCGGCCGCTTCGTCCAATCCGAGGTCTCGTTCCCCTCCTCCATGGTGGACCGCATCGTGCCCGCCACCACGGACGCCGACCGGGCGCTGGTGGCCGGTGCGCTCGAACAGGAGGACCGCTGGCCCGTCATGGCCGAGCCCTTCACGCAATGGGTGATCGAGGACCGCTTTCCGGCGGGCCGTCCGGCCTGGGACGCCACCTTCGTGCGGGAGGTCGAACCCTTCGAGCTGATGAAGCTGCGCCTTCTCAACGGCTCGCACTCGACGCTCAGCTATCTCGGCTACCTCGCCGGCCACGAGACGGTGGCGGAGACGATGGGCGCCCCCGGCTTCGAGGCGCTCCTGCGGGGCCTGATGCGCGAGGAAGCCTCGCCGACGCTCGCTCCCCTGCCCGGCTTCGATCTGGCCGCCTATCGCGACCAGCTCCTCGCCCGCTTCCGGAACCCGGCGCTGCGCCACCGCACCTGGCAGATCGCCATGGACGGCTCGCAGAAGCTGCCGCAACGCCTGCTCGGCACGATCCGCGACCGGCTGGCTGCCGGCGAGGCCTTCGATCGCCTGGCGCTCGGCGTCGCGGCCTGGATGGTCTATGTGCGCGGCACGGACGAGCGCGGCGGGCCGATCGACGTGCGCGACCCCCTTGCCAAGGATCTGGCCGAGGCGACGCACGGGCACACCGATGCGGCCGGTCTCATGGCGGCGTGCCTCGGCTTCGAGACCGTCTTCGGCCGCGACCTGCCGGCCTCGGCCACGTTCCGTGACGCCGTGGAGCGGGCGCTCTCGGAGCTCCTGCGGGAGGGCGCGGCGCGAACCGTCGCCCGCTTCGGAACGGCCTGAACGGTCGGTTCGGGCGGGACCGCGCGACGGCGCCTCGGCTCAAAGGTTGTCGCGCTCGATCGTCTCGTTCCAGCGGCGGCTCCAGACGGGCTTGTCGCCCTCGAAGGCCGCGTGCTCCACGGTGAGATGGAAGCGCTCGCGGTCGCCGGTCAGGACGCAGCGCGTCTGCGTCCGCGTGCGCCAGCCCTCGCGCCCCATCTCGTAGCTTTGCTCAAGGACGTAGCGCGCCGAGAGCGGATCGTCGTCGCGGATCCGCAGCTCTCGCCGCAGCGAGTGCGACAGCTCCGTGCCGGTCTCGTCGAAGCGCAGGACGCCCTCGCCGAACAGGCCGCCGACGCCCTCCGTCACGTAGGTCGTCTCGCCCGTCACGTGGTCCTGCGTCGACCAGCGGCGCACGGAGCCGGGATCGAGCTGCGTCACCGGGGTCGCGGGTCCCCGAGCCGGCGGCGGGAAGACCGGGGAGGCATCGTCGTTGCGCCGGCGCATCGGCAGCTCCAAACGGCTGGCGCCCGTGTCCAGCGTCAGCGTCGCGGCGTGAGGCGCCGGCCAGACCAGCGGCCAGTAGCTGGTGGCGACCGCCAGGCGCACGCGGCTTCCCGCCGCAAAGCGATGGCCGCAGTCGCCGAGCGTGACACGCACGTCCACCCATTCGCCGGGCACCAGCGCCTCGGGGCTCTCGTGTCCGTCGCGGTGGGACAGGTTCAGGACCTGGTAGGAGACGCGCGTGACGGCGCCGTCCGGCAGGACCTCCGACAGCCGCACGGCGATCTGCGCCTGCGGGGCGTCGGACCGCAGCCGGACGTGAAGCACGGGTGCGCCCAGCACCGGCAGCGGCTCGGCCAGGACCGGCGTCTCGAACACGAGCGCGCCGCCGTCGTCGAGCCGCTGGTCCACCGGCATCTCGCCGACGCAGCCCGTTCCCATCCACTCGCCGCCCGCGCGCCCGTGGCTCTGCGGCGAGCGGATCGAGCGCTCGCCGCCCCCGGCGGCTTCATCCAGCCGAAGCGAGCCGTCCGCGCCGAGCCCGAGCGGGCGCATCGCGATGCCGGGCGATGGGATAGCGGGCTCGCCCACCCAGCGCCCGGGCGTTTGGGTCCGCGTGCCGGCCGGCGCGTAGCTGTCCGACAGCCAGGCACGCAGCATGGGCTCGCGCATGATGCCGCGGTCCTCGCCCTTCAGCCAATGGTCCCACCAGCGCACCGCCTCCTGGAGGAAGCCGATGGCCGGGCCGGGCACGCCGTCCTGCGGATAGATGTGGCCCCAGGGGCCGATGATGCCGAGGCGCGGCACCTGGAGGTTGGCGAGAAGGCGGGGCACCGCGTTGGTGTAGCTGTCGGCCCACCCGCCCACCGCGAGCACCGGACATTCGATCGCCGACCAGTCCTCCTGAACCGAGCCGTGCTTCCAGTAGTCGTCGTAGCGCTGGTGACGCATCCACAGGGCGGGAAAGAGCGGCAGATGCTCGAGCCGCTCGATCCAGCGCTCGCGCCAGGTCTCGCCGACGATCGCGGGGTCCAATGGGCGCGACTGGTAGGCGAGCATGATCGCGCCCCACCAGAGATTGTCGTTGAGGAGGCATCCGCCCATGAAGTGGATGTCGTCGCGGAAGCGGTCGTCGGTGGAGTAGGCCGAGATGATCGCCTTGAGGGCGGGCGGGCGGCGGGCGGCGACCTGGAGAGCGTTGAAGCCGCCCCAGCTCTTGCCCATCATGCCGACCGAGCCCGTGCACCAGCCTTGCGCGGCGATCCAGGCGATGACGTCGAGCGCGTCCTCCTGCTCCTGGAGGAGGTACTCGTCGTCCATCAGGCCGTCGGACTCGCCCGTGCCGCGCATGTCGACGCGCAGCGCCGCATAGCCGTTCTCGGCGAAGAAGCCGTGCATGGGCTCGTCGCGCCCGCGCGTTCCGTCGTGCTTACGATAGGGAATGTATTCGAGGATCGCGGGGACCGGTGCCTCGCTCGCCCCTGCCGGCAGCCAGAGCCGCGCGCCGAGGCGCGTGCCGTCGCGCAGGGGGACCCAAAGGTGCTCGGTGATCTCGACGGTCATGGCCATGGTCTCGGGAATGGATGTCGGGGCGCGGTCCCGCGCGGTCAGGCGAGCGCGCGGCGGGCCGTGATCTCGTCGAGCCAGTCGGTGCGCAGCTCGGGGATCGAGGCGACGAGGCGTTCGGTATAGGGCTCGAAGGGCGGCCGGAAGATATCCGCCGTCGGCCCCGTCTCGACCACGGCGCCGCGCTGCATCACCATGGTGCGGTCGGCCAGGCGCCTGACGACGCCGAGATCGTGGGTGATGAAGAGGTAGGCGACGCCGAGCTCGTCCTGCAGCCGGCGCAGAAGGCGCAGGATCTCCTCGGCCACCAGCGGATCGAGCGCCGAGGTCACCTCGTCGCAGATGATGAGGTCGGGCCTGGCGGCCAGCGCGCGGGCAAGGCAGACGCGCTGCTTCTGGCCGCCCGACAAGGCTCCGGGCAGGCGATCCGCGAAGTCGGCGGGCAGCCCGATCTGGTCGAGAAGGCGGTCCGTCTCCGCCCGGAGCGCGGCACCCTTCAGGCCGAAGTAGAAGCGCGCGGGGCGGCCGATGATCTCGCCGACCGTCTGGCGCGGGTTGAGCGCGACGTCGGGCAGCTGGTAGACGAGCTGGATCCGCCGCAGCTGATCCTTCGTGCGGCGGCGGTAGCCGGGCGCCAGCCGCTCGCCGGCAAAGCGCACCTCGCCCGATGCGGGGGTCAGAAGCCCCGTGACGACCCGGGCGAGCGTGGACTTGCCCGACCCCGACTCGCCAACCACCGCCAGCGTCTCGCCGCGCGCGAGGCGGCAGCCGACGCCGCCGAGCACCGTCGTGCGCCCGTAGGCGGCGGTCACGTCCGACACCTCGAGGAGCGGCGCGCCGGCCTGGTGATGGGCGCCGTCGCCGCCGAGCGACGCCTCGCGCTCGGCCACCAGCCGGCGCGTGTAGTCGGCCTTCGGCGCGCCGATGATCCCAGCCGTCTCGCCGGTCTCGACCGCTTGCCCGTGCCGCAGGACGAGGAGCCTGTCGGCCACCTGCGCGACCACCGCGAGGTCGTGGGTGATGTAGAGCGCGGCCGTGCCGTAGCGCGCGATCAGGCGCTTCAGGAGGGCCAGGACCTCGATCTGCACGGTGACGTCGAGCGCGGTGGTCGGCTCGTCCAGAACGATCACCGCCGGTCGGCAGGACATGGCCATGGCGATCATCGCGCGCTGGAGCTGGCCGCCGGAGACCTGATGGGGAAAGCGATCGCCGAACGTGTCGGGCGACGGAAGCTCCAGGGCGGTGAAGAGCTCCACCATCCAGGCTTGCGCCTCGCGGCGCGTCATGACGCCGTGGCGCACGGGCGCCTCGATGACCTGCGCCCCGATCCGGATGGCGGGATTGAAGGCGTCCGCCGCGCTCTGGGCGACATAGGCGACCGTCACGCCCCGGATGCGCTCGCGCGCGGCCCGGCCGCCCGAGACGAGCTCGGTGCCGAGCACGCGGACCTCGCCGCCCGTGATGCGGCAGCCGCCGCGCCCGTAGCCCAGCGCCGCGAGCCCGACCGTCGACTTGCCCGCGCCCGACTCGCCGATGAGGCCGAGCACCTCGCCGCGCCGGAGATCGAGATCGATGCCGTCGACGAGAACCGCGCCGCCGGGCGCCTCGACGCGCAGGCCCCGCATGGAGAGAACGGTGTCGCTCATCGTCCCTCTCCCTGGACCAGCGTGCGGCCGGCGAGCAGCCAGTCCACTACGAGGTTGACGCCCACCGTCAGGAGCGCGATCGCGGCGGCGGGAAAGAGCGGGGCGTAGAGCCCGTAGAGGATGCCCTGCTGGTTGTCGCGCACCATGCCGCCCCAGTCCGCGAAGGGGGGCTGGACGCCGAGGCCGAGGAAGGAGAGGCCCGCGACGAACAGGAAGGTGAAGCAGAAGCGCAGGCCGAACTCGGCGACCAGCGGCGCGAAGGCGTTGGGCAGGATCTCGCGGCGGATCATCCACCAGAAGCCCTCGCCGCGTAGGCGCGCGCTCTCGGCATATTCCATCACGGCGATGCCCTCGGCCAGGACGCGCGACAGGCGGAAGACGCGCGTGGAATCGAGAAGCGCGATCGTGACGATCAGAACGGGCAGCGACGAGCCGAGCGCCTGCAGGACGACCAGCGCCGAGATCAGCACCGGCACGCACATCACCGTGTCCACGAAGCGTGACAGCACCGTGTCGAACCAGCCGCCGACGAGCGCGGCGAGGAAGCCGAGCGGAATGCCGATCGAGAAGGACAGGAGCGAGGCGGCGAGCGAGACGCCGATCGACATCTGGGCGCCCGCGAGCACGCGCGAGAGCATGTCGCGCCCGTTCTGGTCGAGGCCGAGCCAGTGCTCAGCCGAGGGCGGATCGAAGGGCATGCCGACCATCTGCTCCTCGCCGAAGGGGGCGAGCGCGGGTCCGAACAGGAAGGCGACGAGGTTGGCGGCCACGATGAAGAGGCCGATCCAGGCGGTCAGGGGAAGCTTCTTCATGGCTCAGCGAGGATGGCGCAGGCGCGGGTTGAGGGCGATCGCCGCGATGTCGGCCACCATGTTGAGAAGGACGTAGACGGCGGCGAACACCATGGCCGCGGCCTGCACGAGCGGAAAGTCGCGCTTGGCGACGGCGTCCACCAGGAAGCGGCCGAGGCCGTTGTAGTTGAAGACCGCCTCCACCAGGACGACGCCGGTGATGAGGTAGGCGACGTTGAAGGCGACGACGTTGACGATCGGGGCGGCGGCGTTGGGCGTGGCGTGGCGCAGGACGACGCGCGCCGTCGACAGGCCCTTCAGGTAGCCCGTCTCGACATAGGGCCGGTCCATCACCGCCAGAACCGCCGTTCGCGTCATGCGCATCATCTGCGCGACGGTGACGAGGAGCAGCGTCAGCATGGGCAGCGTCGTCGCCTGGAGCCAGGCGGAGAAGCCCATCCCGGGATAGGTGTCGGCCAAGCTCGGCAGCCAGTTGGTCTGAACCGAGAAGACGAGGATCAGGAGAAGGCCGAGGAAGTATTCGGGCAGCGACACGGCGGTCAGCGCCAGGACGTTGGCGGCGCGATCGAACAGCCCTCCCCGCCGCACCGCCGTCAGGATGCCGAGCCCGACCGCCAGCGGCACGCCGATCACGGCGGCATAGGCGGCAAGCGCCATGGTCGCGCCGAAGCGCGGCCAGAGCAGCTCGCTCACCGGCTGGCCGCTGGCGAGACTCTTGCCGAGATCGCCGGTCGCAAAGCCCTGCAGCCACGCGAGGTAGCGGGCGACGGCGGGCTGGTCGAGCCCGAGCTCGGTGCGCAGGCGCGCCAGCGACTGGGGCGTCGCGTTCTGCCCGAGGATGGTCGAGGCGATGTCGCCGGGCAGGATCTGCGTCCCGGCGAAGATCAGCACCGAGACGAGCCAGAGCGTGACGAGGCCGAGGCCCAGCCGCTTGAGGATCAGCGCGGCCATCAGGCGTCCAGCCAGACCTTCTCGGCGAGCCGCGCGCCCATGAAGTTGAACATCGGATGGGGCGTCACGCCCTTCACCTGCGTCGAGACGGCGTCGAGATAGTCGCCGAACATCGGGATCACGGCGCCGCCGTCGTTGGAGACGAGCTCCTGCAGATGGGCGTAGATCTCGGCGCGCTTCCCTTGGTCCAGCATGGCGCGGGCCTCGACCAGGAGCTTGTCGAACTCCGCGTTCTTCCAGTGCGTGTCGTTCTGCGAGGAGGTCGACTGGTAGGCGATCGACAGCATCTGGTCGGCCGTCGGGCGTCCGCCCCAGTAGGACATGCAGAAGGGCGCCTTCATCCAGACGCTGTCCCAGTAGCCGTCGGCGGGCTCGCGCTTGATGGCGATGTCGATGCCCGCTCCTTGCGCCGCCGTGCGATAAACGGCGGCCGCGTCCACGGCGCCGGCGAAGGCGGCGTCGGAGGCCGAGAGCGTGACGGAAAGCTGGTCGAGCCCCGCCTGTTTCAGGTGGTAGCGCGCCTTGTCGGGATCAAAGGTCCGCTGCGCGAGGTCCTTGGCGAAGAACGGGTCCGTCGAGGGGATGGGATGGTCGTTGCCGATCCGGCCGTAGCCGCGCAGCGCCGTCTGGAGAAGCTGCTCGCGGTTCACGCCGTACTTCAGAGCCAGGCGCACGTTGTTGTCGGTGAAGGGGGCCTGCGTGCAGTCCATCAGGAAGGTGAAGTGCTGGCCGCCCGCCGACTGGACGATCTGGAGGCGCGGGCTGCGCTTCAGGAGATCCACCGTCTTGAAGTCGACGCGGTTGATCGCGTGGACCTGGCCCGACATCATCGCGTTGGTGCGCGCGGCGATGTCGTTGATGACGATCACCTCGACGGCGTCGACATTGGCGCAGTTCGCCTTCCAGTAGGACGGGTTGCGCGTGAAGCGCGAGCGTACGCCCGGATCGTAGCTCTCGAAGACGAAGGGGCCGGTTCCCACCGGCTTCGACCAGTCCGTGAAACCGTCGGGCACCACCAGGAAATGGTAGTCCGACAGGACATAGGGCAGGTCCGCGTTGCCCTCGGCGAGCGTGACGGCGATCTGGGTGTCGGACAGCTTGCGGACGTCGGTGAGCTGGGCGGCGACGGCGCGCGCGGCGGACGAGGTGTCGCCGCGATGAAGGTTGATCGAATAGATCACGTCCTCGACGGTCAGCGGCTTGCCGTCGTGGAAGGTCACGCCCCCGCGCAGGTTGAACACCCACTCCGTCGCGCCGGGCTTGGCCTCCCAGCTTTCCAGGAGCTCGGGGACGGCCTTGTTGTCCTTGTCGATCTCGACCAGCCCGTTCATCAGCATGAAGGCCTGGTTGACCGGGACCCAGTCGGTGAGCTTGCGCGGGTCGAGCGTGTCCGAGGTCGAGCCGCCGCCGATGCCGAGCTTCAGGACCCCGCCGCGCTTGGGCGACGCGTCCTCGGCGCGCGCTCCGCGCAGGCCGGGCGGCAGCAGGAGACCCGCGCCGAGGGCCGTGGCGGAAGCCAGGAACGCGCGACGATCGAGGGACAGACCATGGACATGCTGGCTCATGAAAGACTCCTGACGGCCACGCGCGACCCCGGCGCGTTCTGCATCGAGTTAAAGCAATGCGCAAAACGAGGGCAATGCTTTGTGTGCATACCCCCATGCGGAGAATGCGGCTCCCGCGATGCGGGGCGGACGGCCTATGGGGCTGGCCTCGCAGTCGAGGAAGGCTTGTTTCATGACCCTTGCGGATCTTATCGGCCTGACCGGCGTGGTGGCCTACCTCACGGCCTACGCGCTTCTGCAGCTGCGCATGCTGGACGTCGAGGATCGTCGCTACCTCGGCCTCAACGCCTATGGCGGCGTGTCCCTCCTCTACTCGCTCGCCTTCAACTTCAACCTCGCCGCCTTCGTCACGCAGACGCTCTGGCTCGCCTTCACGCTCATCGGCTACGCAAGAAGCCGCCGCGCGCGACGCATGGCCTGAGACGGGCCGCGTCCCGCCGCCCGTCTCAGCGGTTGGAGGCGACGAGCCAGTCCTCGATCTCGCGGACGATGCGGCGCGCATGCCGATGCGTCGAGCGCATGACGTAGAAGCCGCCGCCCGAGCGGAAGCGATAGGGATGGGCGGCGACGAGGCGGCCCTCGTCGAGCTGCTGCCGGATGATCCACGTCCAGCCGAGCGCGATGCCGATGCCTTCGGCGGCGGCCTCGACCGCGAGGCGGTAGTCGCCGAGGCGCCAGTGCCGCGCGGACTCGGGCAGCGTGACCGAGCCGCCGCGGCACCAGTCGTTCCACCCCATCCATTCCCGGCGCGGGTCCTCGATCGAGAGAAGCGTCGGCTGCCGGAGATCGGAGAGCATCGCGCCGCCGGGACAGGTGACGGGCACGATCTCCTCCTCGCCCAGCCGCACCGCATGGACGCCGGTCGGCGCCTCGCGGCGGTAGAAGATGGCGAGGTCGAACTCGTCGAGGCGCAGGTGGTCGAAGTCGTCGGTGACGCGCAGGCGCAGCTCGAGACCGGGAAGCTCGGCGTTCATGGCGCCGAGCCGCGGCATCAGCCAGAGGTCGCCGATCCCGCGCGAGCAGGCGATCGTCACCTGGCGCGGTCCGCTCCAGGCGCGCACGCTGTCGGTCACGCCCGCCACTTCGTTGAGAAGGCGCGCGATCTCGCTCGCATAGGTCTCGCCCGACGAGGTCAACTGCACGCCCGAGGGCAGGCGCAGGAACAGGCTTGTGCCGATAAAGGTCTCGAGCTTGGCGATCTGGCGGCTGACGGCGCTTTGCGTGAGCCCGAGCTCCCGGCCCGCACCGGAAAAGCTGCCGACCCTCACCGCCGTTTCGAAGACGACGAGGGAATCGAACGGCGGTAGGCGGCGCCCCAGACTCATGTTGGAAGAGAATTCCCGCTCCGATCCCAGGCGCCGACCGGAGCCGATACGGATTTTCGCGACCGGCCTCAACCGAAACGACGTCGCGGATGAGGCGAGGACGGGTCCGGTGGACCCTTGCGGCGCTCGCAAGGCCCGCCGGCGCGCAGCCGATCGCCTCGCCGCCTTCCGTTCGGCCGCCGGGGCCTCGAGGGAGCGAACGCAATCCTGGGTTGCGATAGGTCGGCGAGCTGCTGTAACGATCGGACGGACGACCTCGGCGGAACGCGTTCGCGACGGTCTTCAACCGGGTTCTGGAGTTCGCGCATGCCGCGTGACGAGATGTCGAATCGTGCGCCCCGAACCGCTGCGCGATCGTTGGCCCTGGCCACGGCGCTCGTTTCGCTGCCGGCAGAGGCGAGCTGCCTCGCGGTTCTTCCGCCGGCCTGCTCAGCCCGGGAGGCGGAGTTCGCGGAGCAGTTCGAAATCGACAACTGCCGAACGGAGATGGCGGCCTTCCAGACCGCCACCACGGCCCTGGCGGATTGCCTCGAGGCCACGGCCAACGAGGCCATCGCGACCGCGAACCGGGCAACCGACACGTACAACCTGACGGTCCGCGCCTTCAACGAGCGCCTGCAGCGCAGCCGCGCTGTCCGCAAGGCGGACTGAGCAAGCCGCCGTCCGGAGCCGCCGTCTCAGAGCGCCAGGACGCCGACGAGTGCGAAGAGCGTGATAAAGATCCAGCCGACGGCACCGAGCGCGAGCGGCCGAAGGCCCTTGGCGCGCAGCTTGCCGATGTCGGTGGTGAGGCCCATGGCGGCGAGTGCCATGGCGAGCAGGAACGAGGTCGCCGGCACGATCACCTCGCGCGCGCCCCCCGGCAGCGCGAGGACGCTGTTGAGCAGCACCATCGCGATGAAGCCGAAGACGAACCAGGGCATAGGCGCCCGCCCGGCGCTCGTCCCCCGCCCGCGCGCGGCGATGGTCCCGATCAGCAGGATCATCGGGGCGAGAAGCAGGACGCGGCTGAGCTTGGCGACGGTTCCGAACTGGCCGGCCTCCGGGCCGCCCTGGAAGGCGGCGCCCACGACCTGCGCCACCTCGTGCACCGAGGCGCCGACCCAGAGCCCGTAATGGGCCGCGTCCAGCCCCAGCGCCGAGCCGGCGACCGGCAGAAGCAGCATGGACAGCGTTCCGAACACGGTCACGCAGGCGATCGCGTAGGCGACGTCCTCGTCGCGCGCCCGCGTCACGGTGTTGGTGGCGATCACGGCGGATGCCCCGCAGATCGAGGTGCCGGCCGCGATCAGCTCCGTGAGCCCCCGCTCGACGCCGAGCAGCCGCCCCGCGAGCTTGATCGCGAAGAAGGTCGAGACCAGCGAGGCGGCGACCAGCGCCAGCGCACCCCATCCGAGATCGCCGATCTGCCGGACGGTGAGCTGCAGGCCGAGAAGCACGATCGCGAAGCGCAGGATGCGCCGCATCGAGAAGGCGACCCCTTCCGCGCTGCCCGCGATCGGGCCGACGAGGTTGCGCAGCGTGATCCCGATCACCATCGCCACCACCAGCGGGCTGAGCGCCGGCATTTGGAGAAGGCGGGGAACGAGGATCGCGACGGCCGCGATCGTGCCGGTGAGCGCGATGCCGGGAAGCACGCGGGAAGCGGATGCGAAGGCGTCGCCGGTCTGTCCGGCATGGGTCTGGATCGACATGGAACCTGCCACCGATGGGGATGCTTCGGGGTCAGGGCCCGAGCGGATGGCCGACTATCGGCTTGTCCAGCACGTTTGATCCAATTAGTTCTCCTTGTCGGAACGATTTGTTCTCCCGATCGAAGCTTCATGACATTCGAGCAGCTCCGCATCTTCGTGGCCGTGGCCGAGCGCCTCCACGTGACCCAGGCCGCCAGCCATCTCAACCTGACCCAGTCGGCCGTCAGCGCCTCGATCGCCCAGCTCGAAACGCAGCACGGTGTCCGCCTCTTCGACCGGATCGGGCGCCGCATCGAGCTGACGGAGGCGGGCCGGCTGTTTCTCCACGAGGCGCGCGAGCTTCTGGCCCGCGCGGCGCAGACGCGGCACGTCCTCGACGAGCTCGCCGACGAGCTGCGCGGGCAGATCCGCATCCATGCCAGCCAGACGGTCGCGAGCTACTGGCTGCCGCCGCACCTCCTCGCCCTTCGCACCGCCCACCCATCCATCGACATCGCGCTGACGCTCGCCAACACGACGACCGTCGCGGCCGCCGTCTCTGACGGATCGGCCGATATCGGCTTCGTGGAAGGGGCCGTGCGGCAGGACGATCTTCTCCAGCGCGTCGTCGCGCGCGACGAGCTCGTGCTGGTGGTCGGCCGCGAACACCCCTGGTCGAAGGTTTCGGCGGTCGAGCCGTCGCGCTACGCCACGCAGGGCTGGATCCTGCGCGAGCCCGGCTCGGGAACGCGGGCGGAGTTCGAGGCGCATGCGCGCGGCGCGGCGGTCGCGCCGGAAGCCTTGCGCGTCCTGCTCGAGCTTCCCTCCAACGAGGCGGTGCTCAGCGCGGTGGCGACGGGGCTCGGCGTCAGCGTCCTGTCGCGGCGGGCGGTGGCGAGCGCGGTCGCGGCCGGCGAGGTCGCCGCGCTTCCAGTGGACCACCCGCCCCGCCCCTTCACGGTTCTGACCCATCCCGAGCGCCACCGCACCCGGGCCGTCGCGGCGCTTCTGGAACTCGCCTCGGCCTGAGACGACGCACCCTCAGACGACGCCCGGGGCGACGGACCGATCCGCGAGCTGCCGCCAGATCTGCTGCTCCAGACCGCCCGGCGTGCCGAGGAGACGGATCACGGTCACCTCGAGATCGCAGGCGGGCAGATGCGCCGAAAGGTCCGCAAGGCGCCCCTCCTCGATCGCGCGGCGCGCCAGCGACATCGGCACCCAGGCCGGCGCGACGCCGGCCAGCGCCATCTCGCACGAGGCGAAGGTCAGCGCCGTCTCGACACGCGCGTCGAGCTGGAAGTCGCGCCGCAGCCGTGCCAGCACCGTCCGCTCCATGGCCTGCCCGAGGAACACGTCGGCAGGATAGGCGATATAGGGCAGCTCGCCGCTCTTGAGGCGTGCCAGAAGCCAGTCGACGCGGCCGGCGGCGAGCACCGGCACGAGCTGCTCGGTGCCGATCACGGCCGACTCCACGAAGTCCGTGCGCACGGGATGGCGTGTGCCGGGAAGCCGATAGACGACCGCGATGTCCGCCTGGCGCGAGAAGAGCTGCGTCAGGCATTCGTCGAGATTGGCGGAGCGGATGCGGAAGAAGGCGTCGGGCGCGGTGCGCTGCGCGCGCTCGATGATCAGCGAGGTCATGGTAGCGGTCAGCGCGTGCTGGCTGACGATCATGATCCGGTTGGCCGAGACCTTCGCGCCCTGCTTCAGGTCGCCGACGAGCCGGCGCAGCGCCTCGGCCAGCTCCTCGATCCGCGCGCGCTGCGCTTCCGTCGTGGGGCGCAGCTGCACCGGCTTGCGCGTGCGGTCGAAGAGCTCGACGCCCACGTGGTCCTCGATCTGCTGGATGCGCCGCGAGAAGGCCGACTGCGTCACGAAGCGACGGTCCGCCGCCTCGCTGAAGGAGCCGGTCTGGGCGACTGCCAGGATGTCTTCCAGCCACTCCAGTCGCATCGCAGCCCAATCCCTATGCAACATGCAGGATGTGCATCTTTCGATCGGAATTTCGCATTTGTCGAGGCGCGGATGATCTGAAACAGTCCAAGCATTCAAGTTTGGGAAGATCGTCGCATGAACCTTGCTCGTTTTCCTCGCATATTCCTGGCGCACCTCCCGACGCCGCTGGAGCGCCTGGAGCGCCTGGGCCGGGAGCTCGGCGGCCCGGACATCTGGATCAAGCGCGACGACTGCACGGGCCTGTCGACCGGCGGCAACAAGACGCGCAAGCTCGAGTTCCTGATGGCCGAGGCGGTCGACCAGGGCGCGGACCTCGTGATCACGCAGGGCGCCACCCAGTCCAACCACGCCCGCCAGACCGCCGCCTTCGCGGCCAAGCTCGGAATACGCTGCCACATCCTCCTGGAGGACCGCACGGGCTCGAAGGACCCGAACTACAACCGCAACGGCAACGTGCTCCTCGACCACCTGCACGGCGCGACCACCGAGATGCGTCCCGGCGGCGCCGACATGGCAGCCGAGATGGACGCCGTCGCCGCGCGAATGCGCGCCGAGGGCCGCCGCGTCTACGTCATCCCGGGCGGCGGCTCGAACCCGACCGGCGCGCTCGGCTACGTCAACTGCGCCTTCGAGCTCGTCGGCCAGCTCAACGACCGCGCGCTGCCGATCGATCACCTCGTGACGGCGACCGGAAGCGCCGGCACCCATGCCGGCCTCGTCGTCGGGCTCAAGGCCATCAACGCGCAAATCCCGCTCCTCGGCTTCGGCGTTCGCGCCCCCAAGGACCGCCAGGAGGCCAACGTCTTCGACCTCGCCTGCCGCACGGCCGAGAAGCTCGGCTGCCCCGGCGTGGTGGCGCGCGAGGACGTGGTCGCCGACTGCGACTACGTGGGCGCGGGCTACGGCGTGCCGCGCGAGGACACGATCGAGGCGATCGCGATGTTCGCGCAGATGGAAGGCATCCTTCTCGACCCCGTCTATTCCGCCAAGGCGGCCGCCGGGCTCATCGACTACTGCCGCAAAGGGCGCTTCAAGAAGGGCGAGCGCGTGGTCTTCCTCCATACCGGCGGCTCGGCCGCGCTGTTCGGCTACGACGCGGCGCTGGAAGGCGTACGCCCGTCCGCCCCGGCCGCCTGAGGGCGCCGGTGACCGCATCCGTCCGTCGACCCGTCGGCATCCTGGGGGGCATGGGCCCCGAGGCGACGGTGCTCCTGATGCAGCGGGTGATCGCGGCCGTTCCGGCGCGCGACGACGCGGACCACGTTCCGCTCCTTGTCGACCAGAACCCGCAGGTCCCCTCGCGCATCCGCCACCTGATCGAGGGTGTGGGCGAGGATCCCGGCCCGGTGCTGGCCGCCATGGCCGCGCGGCTGGAGGCGGCAGGGGCGCAGGCCATCGCCATGCCCTGCAACACGGCCCATCACTACGCGCCCGCGATCCAGCGGGCGATCGGCGTGCCGTTCATCGACATGGTGGCGGAGGCGACGCGCGTGGCCCGCGAGATGGCGGGCGCGGGCGGGCGCATCGGCCTCCTCGCCTCGCCGGCGGTGCGGCGCACGAAGCTGTTCGAGCCGGCCTTCGCCGAGGCCGGGCTCGTGCCCGTGTATCTCGAGGAGGACGACGCGCTTCTGGCCGTGATCCGCCGCGTGAAGTCGGACGGTCCGAGCCGGGCGGCGCGGGACGGGCTGGCCGAGGCGTCCGCGCGGCTCGAGGGCGCTGGGGCGGCCGTCCAGATGATCGCCTGCACCGAGTTCTCGCTGATCGCCGACGCGGTCGCGCCGAGCGTGCGAGCCTTCGACACATTGGACTGCCTGGTGAGGGCGATCGTCGCCTTCGCCGCGCCGGATGCAGGCACCCCGAGGGGAGAGCGCACATGACGACCGAGGGAACACCCAAGACCGCGCCCTGGCTCTGGGACGAGCCGACCTGGCGCCAGAAGGTCGACAAGGTGCGCGCCGGCCGCTCGCTCAAGCCTGAGCGCTGGCCGAACGGGGCGCGCATGGCGTTCGCGGTCTCGTTCGATTCCGACCACGAGACCTTCGAGCTGAAGAACGGCGGCCAGTCGATCGGCCGCATGAGCCAGGGACAGTACGGCGCGCGCCGGGGCGTGTGGCGCATCCTGAAGCTCCTCGAACGATACGAGGTGCCCGCCTCCTTCTTCGTTCCCGCCGTCTCGGCCCTGATCAACCCGGACGAGATCCGCGCCGCGCGCGACGGGGGCCACGAGATCGGGATCCACAGCTGGATCCACGAGATGAACTCGGGGCTCGACCATGCGACCGAGCGCGACCTCGCGCTGCGCGCGGCCGACGTCCTGGAGCGGCTGTCGGGCGTGCGGCCGGTCGGGATGCGCACGGCGTCCTGGGACTTCAGCCCCCATACGCTCGCCATCGCGCGCGAGATGGAGCTTCTCTACGACTCCTCCCTGATGGCCGACGACGAGCCCTACGAGCTCCTGGAGAACGGCGAGCCGACCGGCGTCGTCGAGATTCCCGTGGAATGGATCCGCGACGACGCCCCCTACATGGCGATGGACCGCGGCGGCGGCGCGCGCCCCTACGGCGGCCCCGCCATGGTGGCCGACATCCTGCGCCGCGAGCTGGACGTCGCCCATGCCGAAGGCGGCCTGTTCCAGATGACGCTCCATCCGCATCACGTCGGCCATCGCTCCCGGATCTTCATTCTGGAGGAAACCATTCTCCAGGCCCGCTCGAAAGGCGACGTCTGGTTCTGCACCCACGCGGAGCTCGCGCGCTACTGTGCGCAAGAAGGTGGACTCGCCCTTCCCTGACGGATCACCGGGCCGGCGCTGCGATGCGACGGCTCACCGGCACTTCCCCCTGCCTCCCGCGCCAAGAGAAAGGTCGCACCGCATGAGACGCATGACACGAGGACTGACATCCGCGGCCGTGGCCGTCATGGCGCTTGTGGCGACCGGGGCGCTCGCGCAGACCAAGGACACGCTGACGATCGACCTGCCCGGCGAGGCCGCGACGCTCGATCCGCACCTCCAGTGGAACACCGAGAGCTACACGATCTACCGCAACATCTTCGACAACCTCCTGACGCGCGATGCCTCGGGCGAGATCGTGCCGCAGATCGCGACGAAGTGGACCTACGACGACGACACGACGCTGACGTTCACGATCCGCGACGACGTCACGTTCCAGGACGGATCCAAGCTCACGGCCGAGGACGTCGCCTTCTCGGTGAACCGGATCATCGATCCGGCCCTCAAGAGCCCGCAGCTCTCCCAGTTCGACCAGATCGTATCCGCCGAGGTGGTGGACCCGACCACCGTCCGCCTGAAGACGAAGACGGCCTATCCCGCGCTTCTCGCCCAGCTCGTGAAGCTGTCGATCGTGCCCAAGAGCTATGTCGAGAAGGTGGGGGACGCGGAATTCAACCTGAAGCCGCTGGGCAGCGGGCCTTACAAGCTCACGGAGTGGAAGAAGGGCGTCGAGACCGACCTTGCGGCCTACGACAACTACTGGCGCGGCAAGCCCCCCTTCCCGCGCGTCGTGTTCCGCGCGGTGCCCGACGTGTCGACGCGCATCGCCGATCTTCAGACCGGCAAGGCCGACCTCGCGCGCGAGGTGCCGCCCGATCAGGCCGCCACGCTCAAGGACGGCACCGACACGCAGCTTCTCTCCGCGCCGACCGAGCGTGTCGGCTATCTCTACCTGAACGCCCAGGCCGGCCCGACCAAGGACGTGCGCGTGCGCCAGGCCATCGCCTACGCCATCGACCGGCAGGGCCTGGTGGACGCGCTGCTCGAGGGCTACGGCAAGCCGGTCAACATCGTCGGCGCCGAGCCGATCTTCGGCTACACGGCCGAGGTCGAGGGCTATCCCTACGACCCGGACAAGGCGGCGGCGCTGATCAAGGAAGCCGGCGCCGAGGGCGCCACCGTCGAGTTCCTGACCTCGCCCTCCTACAGCCGGGCGCTGGTCGAGGCGATCCAGCAGATGCTGACCGAGGTCGGCCTCAACGTCCAGATCTCCTCCAGCGACCAGGCGACCTTCCTGAAGCGCCGGCAGGGCGAGGCCGGAAACGCGGGCAGCATGGCGCTCGGCCAGTGGTCCTGCGCCTGCCAGGACGCCGACGGCATCATCTTCCCCTTGTTCCGCAGCGGCGGCATCTGGGCGAAGTACGAGAACACGAGCTACAACGCCCTGGTCGACGAGGCCCGCAGCATCCTCGACAAGGACAAGCGCCTTGCCCTCTACAAGCAGGCCTACGAGATCCTGCGCGAGGACGTGCCGGGCATCGGCCTCTATCAGGTCTACGCGCTCTACGGCGCCTCCAAGAAGCTCGAGTGGCAGCCTACCGCCAACGAGGCCATGTTCGTCATGGACATGAGCTGGAAGCCGTAAGGCGCGGGGGCCGGTCATGCTGAGCTACGCCATCCGGCGATTGATACAGGCGGTCGTCGCGATCTTCGGCGTGCTCACGATCGTCTTCGTCGTGATGCACCTGTCGGGCGATCCGACGCTGCTCCTGGTGCCTCAGGACGCCTCGGCCGAGATGATCGCCGAGCTGCGCCGCCAGCTCGGCTTCGACCGGCCGATCCCGGTCCAGTATCTCGACTATCTGGCCGGGCTCGCCCGGCTGGATTTCGGCCTGTCGGTGGTGCAGCGCGTGCCGGCCCTCGACATCGTCCTGTCGCGCCTGCCCTATACGATCCAGCTGGCGGCGGGCGCGCTTTGCATCGCGGTCGGCGTCGGCATTCCGGCGGGCATCGTCATGGCGACCCGGCGCGGCACAGCGATCGAGCGGCTCCTCACCGCGATCGTGGTGACGGGTCAGAGCGTGCCGACCTTCCTGTCGGGCATCCTCCTGATCTTCGTCTTCGGCGTCACCTTGCGCTGGCTGCCGACGTCGGGCTCGGGCGAGTGGTCGGCCATGATCATGCCCTCCGTCGCGCTGGGCGCCCTCTCCATGTCGACGTTTGCGCGCATGACCCGCATCTCGATCGTCGACGAACTTTCCAAGGACTACGTGCGCGCCGGCCGCGCGCGCGGCCTGTCGCAGTCGCAGGTCGTCTTGCGCCACGTCCTGCGCAACGCCGCGATCCCTGTGATCACGATCGCGGCGCTCGAGATCGGCAACCTCCTGGCCGGCGCGGTGATCGTCGAGACCGTGTTCGCCTGGCCGGGCATCGGGCAGCTCGCCATCCAGTCCATCCAGTCGCGCGACTTCCTCGTGGTGCAGGTGATCGTGCTTCTCATCTCCTTCGTCTACGTCATGACCAGCGTGCTCGCGGACCTCGTCTATGTCGCGGTCGACCCGCGCATCCGGCTGGCGAGGTAGGAGGCTCCATGAACGCCCCGACGCTCGCCCTTCGCCGCTCCGCGCGCCGCATCCCCCTCTCCGTCGTCCTGGTGCTCGCGATCCTGGCCGTGATCGTCGCCCTGACGGTGCTCTCGCCCTATGTCGCGCCCTTCGACCCCAACCGACAGACGCTTCTCGCCCGTTTGAAGCCGCCCGGCTTCAGCTATCGCGGCGCCACATACTGGCTGGGCACCGACGACCTCGGCCGCGACCTCCTGTCGAGAACGCTGTACGGCGCCGGCGTGTCGCTCGGCGTCGCCCTGCTGTCGGTCGTGGTCTCGACCCTTGTCGGCGTGACGCTCGGCATGCTGGCCGGATGGTTCCGCGGATGGACCGAGACCGTGATCATGCGCCTCGTCGACATCATGATGTCGATCCCCGCGATCCTGCTCGCCGTCCTGACCGTGGCGGTGCTCGGGCCCGGCTTCCTGAAGCTCGTGCTGGTGCTCGGCCTCACGCGCTGGCCGCGCTACACCCGCGTCGCCTACGCGCAGACCCTGCAGGTGGCGAATCTTCCCTTCATCAAGGCCTCGGAACTGGCGGGCGCGGGCGCGGCGCGCATCCTCTTCCACCATGTCCTGCCCAACATCGCGGGACCGATCCTGATCGTCATGACCGCCGAGTTCGGCCTGATGATCCTCATGGAATCGGGCCTCTCCTTCCTCGGCCTCGGCATCCAGCCCCCCTCGGCCAGCTGGGGCTCGATCATGAGCGTCGGGCGCCAGTACATCGAGCGCGCGCCTTGGATCGTGGCGGTTCCCGGCATCTGCCTCTTCCTGCTCGTCTTTTCCGTCAACGTCGTGGGCGACTGGCTGCGTGACCAGCTCGACCCGCGCTCGCGAACCCGCTGAAGGATCCCCGATGGAGTTCGAGAACAAGACGATGGTCGTGACCGGCGCCGCCGGCATCTTCGGCGGATGGATCGCGGACTACTTCGCGCGGCGCGGCGCGGCGCTCTGCCTCAGCGACATCCACATGGACGCGCTGGAGCGGCGCGCCGCCGACCTCAAGCTCGACGCCGCCACGACGCTGCTGCACGCGACCGAGCTCACCGACGACGCCTCCATGCTGTCGCTGGTCGACCTCGTGCGGACGCGGTGGGGCGCCCCCGACATTCTCGTCAACAACGCGGGCATCTACACGCGCTTCGACCTTCTCGACATGGCGTTCGAGGACTGGGACCGGGTGATGGGCATCAACCTGCGCGCGCCCTTCGTCCTGTCGCGCGAGATGGCCAGGCTCATGATCGCCGAAAAGCGCCCCGGCTCGATCGTCAACATCTCGTCGGGCGCGGCGCGCAAGATGAACCAGGGCTCGGTGCCCTACTGCCTGTCGAAGACCGCGCTGGAGCGCCTGTCCAAGGGCTTCGCGCTGGAGCTCGCCCACCACGGCATCCGCGTGAACGTGGTCGAGCCGGGCTTTGCGCCGGGCAGCGAGGTCTCCGCCTTGAGCGATGCCTACGTCGCCAACATGCTCGCCAACATCCCGCTCGGCCGCGCGAGCGGGCCGGAGGATGCGCCGGCCGCGATCGCCTATCTCTGCTCGGACGCCGCCGCCTTCGTCACCGGCGCGGTGATCAGCGTCGACGGCGGCAACTCGATCGGCACCTACCGCCGGCCCGAGCCGGCCGCGGTGGGCTGATGGACGCGGTCGCGCCAGCGCTGCGGGAGCCGCTTCTGCGGGTCGAGGACCTCACCGTCGAGATCGGCGGCGCGAGCGTCGTGGACGGCGTGAGCTTCGCGGTGGAGGGCGGGCGGGTGCTCGCGCTCGTCGGCGAGTCCGGCTGCGGCAAGTCCCTCACCTCCTACGCCATGCTCGGCCTGCTCCCGCCCGCCGCGCGCCGAACCAGAGGCCGCATCCGGCTCGAGGAGACCGACCTATCGGCCCTGTCGGAGCGCCAGTTCCGCCGCATCCGCGGGCGCGACATCTCGATCATCTTCCAGGAGCCCAGCGCCTCGCTCGACCCGTTGAGCACGGTGGGCTCGCAGGTCGCGGAAGCCTACCGGGCCCATCACAAGGTGTCGCTCAAGGATGCCATGGCGGCGGCCCGCAGCATGCTCGCCGATGTCGGCATCCCCGATCCCGACCGGCGCCTCCACCAGTATCCGTTCGAGCTGTCGGGCGGCATGTGCCAGCGCATCATGATCTCGATCGCCCTGATCTGCGCCCCGCGCGTCCTCGTCGCGGACGAGCCGACCACCGCGCTCGACGTGACGATCCAGGCCCAGATCCTCGATCTCATGAAGCGGCTTGTCACCGAGCGCGGAACGGCGGTCGTCATCATCACGCACGACATGGGCGTGGTGGCCGACATCGCCGACGACGTGGCCGTCATGTATGCCGGACGCGTCGCCGAGATCGCGCCGGTGGATCAGCTCTTCGCGGCGCCCCAGCATCCCTATACGGCGCTGCTTCTGGCCAGCGTCCCCAAGCCCGGACACCCGCCCAAGGCGGATCTCGCCACGATCGAGGGCATGGTGCCGGCCCCGCACGAGTTCGGCGCGGGCTGCCGCTTCGGGGACCGCTGCCCGCTCGCGAGCGCGCGGTGCCGTGAGGAGCAGCCTCCCCTCTTCGAGCGCGGGGCGCGCCACCGCTCGGCCTGCTGGCATGCCGACCGCGTCGCCGAGCTTCGGGACGTCGCCGCATGAGCGCCCCCGGCTACGTTCTCGAGATGCAGGGCGTCGAGGTCCACTTCGGCGGACGCGCGTCGCTTTTGGGATCGGCCGGCCCCGTGGTGCGGGCGGTGAACGGCGTCGACCTCGCCATCCGCCGGGGCGAGACGGTCGCGCTGGTCGGCGAGTCGGGTTGCGGCAAGTCGACCCTGTCCAACGCCATCGTCGGCCTCCAGCCCGCGCAGGCCGGCACGATCCGGGTCGGCGGCGAGGAGGTGATCGGGGCGAGCGCCCGCAAGCTCCACGCCATCCGCCGCCACGTCCAGATGATCTTCCAGGACCCCGCGCTCTCGCTCGACCCGCGCTCCACGATCGGCGCGACCGTGGGCGAACCCTTGCGCGTTCGCGGGATCGCCAGGGGACAGGCGCTGCGCGAGCGCGTCGGCGCGCTTCTCTCCCAGGTCGGCCTTCGGCCCGAGCACGCCGACCGCTATCCCCACCAGTTCTCCGGCGGCCAGCGCCAGCGCGTCGTGATCGCCCGGGCGCTGGCGCTCGAGCCCGACCTCGTGATCTGCGACGAGCCGGTCTCGGCGCTCGACGTTTCGGTGCGCGCGCAGATCCTCAACCTCCTCGCCGCGCTGCAGGCGAGGACCGGCGTCTCCTATCTCTTCGTCTCGCACGACCTCAGCGTCGTCCGGCACATCTGCGATCGCGTCGTGGTCATGTATCTCGGGCGCTTCGTCGAGATCGCCGAGCGCGACACGTTCTTCGCCGCCCCCAAGCACCCCTATACGCGGGCGCTGATGGCGGCGGTTCCCGAGGCCGATCCCGCCGTGCAACGCGCCAAGCCGCGCTTCACGCTCACCGGCGAGTTGCCGAGCCCTGCCAACATCCCGTCGGGCTGCGCCTTTCGCACGCGATGCCCGCTGGCCAGCGAGATCTGCGCCAGCGTGCGTCCCGAACTGACGCCGCGCCCCGACGGCGCGCTCGTCGCCTGCCACCATGCCTGAGACCCGGACAGCCGTGACCCGCACCACGACGGAAACCATCGCCCTTCCCGGCCTCTTGGCACCTGCCGAGATCCGCGTCGACCGCTGGGGCATTCCCCATATCCGCGCTTCCGGCGAGGCCGACCTCTTCTTCCTGCAGGGCTTCAACGCGGCGCGCGACCGGCTCTGGCAGATCGACCTGTGGCGCAAGCGCGGCCTCGGGCTGCTCGCCGCCGACTTCGGCCCGGGCTACCTCGCGCAGGACCACGCCGCCCGCCATTTTCTCTACCGGGGCGACATGGACGCGGAGTGGCGCAGCTATGCCGACGACACGAAGGTCATCTGCACGGCCTTCGCCGCCGGCGTGAACGCCTTCGTCGCCTTGTGCGAGCGCGAGCCCCATCGCCTGCCCCCAGAATTCGCGTTGTTCGGCACGAAGCCGTTGCGCTGGGAGCCGGCAGACGTCGTGCGCATCCGCTCGCACGCGCTGACGCGCAACGGCGTGTCCGAGATCCTGCGCGCCAACGTGATGGCGGCGGCGGATGCCGAGACCGACCTCATGCGGTTCGAGATCGATCCGCCGGTGAGCCCCCGATTTTCAGGCGGCGTCACGGCCGCCGACGTGCCGCTCGAATGCATCAGCCTGTTCAAGCTGGCGACCGCGCCCGTCACCTTCGAGCGCGAGCGCCTCGAGGCCACGCTCGCCGATGCCTGGGTCTGGACCGAGGTGACGGATCTCGGCGACATCGTCCGCCGCGCCGCCGAGGAGGGGTCCAACAACTGGGCCGTCCACCCGTCCCGCACGCGCAGCGGCCGGCCGATCCTCGCCAGCGACCCGCACCGCGCCCATGCCGTACCTTCCTTGCGCTATCTCGCCCACCTGGAAGCCCCGGGGCTGAACGTGATCGGCGCCGGCGAGCCGAGCGCACCCGGCCTCTCGATCGGCCACAACGAGACGCTGGCCTTCGGCCTGACGATCTTCGGCGCCGACCAGGAAGACGTCTGCGTCTACGAGACCCGGGAGGGAGATCCCAGGTTCTACCGCTATGGCGAGGGCTGGGAGGCGATCCGACGGATCGAGGAGCGCTTTGCCGTGCGCGGCTGCGACGACCAGCACCTCACCTTGTCCTTCACGCGCCATGGGCCGGTTCTGCACGAGGACACGGCGCGCCGCCGCGCGGTGGCGCTGCGCACCGTCTGGCTCCTGCCGGGCTCGGCCGCCTATCTCGGCAGCCTCTCCTACATGCGCGAGCCGACGACCCGAGGCTTCGCCGCCTCGCTCGGCCATTGGGGCACGCCTTCGGTCAACCACGTCGCGGCCGACACGGGCGGCGACATCGGCTGGTTCACCGCCGGCTTCACGCCGCGCCGCCGCAACTGGCACGGGCTCCTGCCGGTGCCGGGCGACGGCACGCACGAGTGGGACGGCTTCCTCGAGCCCGGGGAGCTGCCCCGCGCGCTCAACCCGGAGCGCGGCTTCGTGTTCTCGGCCAACGAGATGAACCTGCCGCCGGATCGCCCACGGGATGCGCCGACCATCGGCCACGAATGGGCCGACGCGAGCCGGGCGCGGCGGATCGAGAGCGTGCTGGAACAGGACGCGAGCCACACGGTCGAAGCCTCCATGGCGCTGCAGACCGACGTTCACTCGCGCCCCGCCGCGGTCCTTGTCCCGCTTCTCGAAGGGCTCCGACCAGCCGCGGGCGAGACGGCGCGCGCGATCGCGCTCCTTGCGGACTGGGACCATCAGCTGGAGGCGGACAGCGCGGCGGCCGCCCTGTTCGAGGTCTGGTGGATGAAGCACCTGCGGCCCGCCGTCCTCTCGCGCGCCGCCCCCGACCCCAAGGTGCGCAAGCTCCTTCTGCCGGGCGACTTCGACCGCATCCTGTCCAGCCTCGGGCGCGCCGGGCCGCTCTGGACGGTGCCCGAGCGCGATGCCCTTCTCCTTTCGACCCTTGCGGACGCCGTCGCGGAATGCGCGCGGCGCCTCGGGTCCGAGCCGGCCGAATGGCGCTGGGGCGCGCTGCACCGCGCCCTGTTCGAGCATGAGGCGAGCGGCGTGAAGGCCAGGCCCGACACGGCCTGGGACGTCGGCCCCCTGCCCGTCGGCGGCAGCCGCTCGACGCCCATGCATGCCGCCTACCGGCTCGACGACTTCGTGGTGACCGCAGGCGCCTCCGTGCGGCTCGTCATGGATGTCGGCGAGTGGGACGCCTCGGTCTGCATCAATGCGCCGGGCCAGTCGGGCGACCCCGCCTCGCCCCATTACGGCGACCTCGCCCCGCTCTGGTCGACGGGCGCCTTCGTGCCGCTTCTCTACAGCCGGACGCGGGTCGACGAGGCGACGCGGCACCTCATCCGCCTGGTGCCGGGCGAAGGAACGGTCGCATGAGCCTTGCCATCGATCCTTCGAGGGTCGACGAGGCGGGCCTCCTGCGGGAGTTGCGCGCCTTCGTCGAGATCGAGACGCCCAGCCGGAACGGCGAAGCCGTGAACCGGCTGGCCGACCACGTCGAAGCCCACGCACGGCGCGTCGGCCTCGATGTCGAGCGACGCGCGGGCACGTTGGGTTTCGGCGACATCCTCGTCCTGCGCACGCCGCGCCCGGTCGGCGGCAGCGTTCCGCGCATCCTGATCCTCGCCCATATCGACACCGTGCATGCGGTCGGCACGCTGGCCGGACGGCTGCCGCTCCGGCGCGAGGGCGACCGGCTCTACGGCCCCGGCGTCTACGACATGAAGAGCGGCGTCGCGATGGCGATCGAGGCGATGCGCTTGTGCCTGGCGCACGGCCCCTCGCACCCGGTCGACCTTCTGATCGTGCCCGACGAGGAGGTCGGCTCGCCGAGCTCGCGTCCTGCGATCGAGGCGCTGGCGCAAGGGGCGCTCGCCGCGCTGGTCGTCGAGCCGGCACGCGACGGCGGGAAGATCGTGACCGCGCGCAAGGGCGTCGGTCTTTGCGACATCACCGTGCGGGGCCGGGCCGCGCATGCGGGCGTCAGGCCGGCCGACGGACGCTCCGCCATCCGCGCCGCCGCCCGCCTCGTCCTGGAGCTGGAGGCGCTGAACGACACGGAGCGCGGCATCACGGTGACGGTCGGGACGATTGGGGGCGGCACGGGACGCAACACGGTTCCCGACGAGTGCCGGCTCCAGGTCGACCTCCGGCTGCCCGACATGACATCGGCAGAAGAGATTCTCAAGCGCATCCGGGCCCTGAGGCCCGTCGATCCCGACATCCGCTACGAGATCGCGGCCGCGCTCAACCGCCCGCCCTTCGCCAGCAGTGCCGCCGGCCTCGAAGTGTTCGACGAGGCCGCCCGCATCGCGGACGCGCTCGGCTTCCGTCTCGAGGGCGTCGCGACCGGTGGGGGATCGGACGGCAACTTCACCGCCGCCCTCGGCATCCCGACGCTCGACGGCCTCGGGGCCGACGGCGCGGGCGCCCATACGCTGGACGAGCATATCCTGCTTTCCAGCCTCGTGCCGCGAACCGCGCTCCTCGCCAATCTTCTCCTGCGGTTGCCCGGCGCGGTCTGATCGCGCGGCGCTCGCCGGATTCAGTCGCGGACCGGTGCGTGCGCGGAACCTTGCGCCGTCACGGAACGCTCGATGCGCTCGCGGTCCAGAACGCCCGAGCGGCGCAACTCGGCCTTCAGCTTGTCGATCGGCGGCGCGTAGAGGAAGCCGAACGACACGCAATGGTCGCGGCCCTCCACCGCATGGTGCAGCCGGTGCGCTTGGACGAGCCGCTTCGCATAGCCCTTGTGGGGGACGTATCGGAACGGCCAGCGCTGATGCACCAGCCCGTCGTGGGCGACGAAGTAGAGAAGCCCGTAGAGGGTGATGCCCCAGGCGATGGCCAGCAGCACCGGCGACAGGTAGTGGCCGAGAAAGAAGAGGCCGATCGCGAACACGCTGAACACCACGGCGTAGAGATCGTTCTTCTCGAACAGGCCCTCGGTCTCCTCGTGGTGGGACTGGTGCCAGCCCCATCCGCTTTGCCCGTGCATGACGAACTTGTGCATGCCCCAGGCGAACCCTTCCATGGCGACCACGGTCGCCAGAACGATCAGGGCGTAGAGAAGCATGTCGAGGGTCATGGCAGCTCTGATGGTTGGGTCGTCGGTCGGGACGCATCCCGCCGCGCCACGATATGGCAAGGCTGGACGCCCATGCCAAGCATAGCCCGCGCGCCCGATCCGCGCATGCCTCGAGTGGGCAACATCGCCCTGTCGTGAACGCAAGGGGTTGCCCGGCGCCTCGAACACCGGTGCAGGCGACGCTGGCGCCTTCCCGGCTCGAGCGGCGCCATGCGTAGCCGGGTGCGTTTGATCCGCATTCCCAACAGGGCCGGTGTCCCCTATTGCCTTGGTCCGGAGTCGCCGGCCTTCTCTCGGTCGAGGCGCAGGAACGTCGCCCATTGGCTCGCATCGCCGTCGTCTGCCCCGCCTTCTACAGTCATCTGCGCGTCTTCGAGGCGTTCGGCGAGCAGCTTCGGACCCTGGGACACCAGATGGTCTTCATGCTGCCCGAAGGCATGGAGACCATGGTTCACGGGCCCGGTTTCGAGGTGGTGGGCGTGCCGCTCCTGCCGGGCTACGATCCCGAAGCGGCCACCCGACGCGCCGCGCGCCCCCGGGGCATCATCGGTATCCTGCGGACCGTCGCCGACAGCGCGACCGTCACCGACGGGCTGTGCCGCAGCGGGCCGCGCATCCTGCGCGAGCTGGGGATCGACGCCATCGTCGGCGACGAGCTGGAGCCGGCGGCGGGTCTCCTCGCCCGTCACCTGCGCCTTCCCTTCGCCTCGATGGCGGTGGCCCTGCCGATCGAGCGAGACCCGTCCATGCCGCTTCCCTTCCTGGGCTGGCCCTACGACGCCACCGAGCGCGGCCTCAAACGCAATCGCGGCGGGGAACTCGTCGGCGGACTGCTGCTCGGACGCCAGCGACGGGTGATCCGTCGCTGGGCGCAGCAGTTCGGGCTTTCCGCGCTTCGCACAGACATCGACTGCCTGTCGGACAGGCTGCGAATCGCCCAGACGGTCGCCAGCTTCGACTTCCCGCGCCGGGCGGACACGCTGCTGCGGCCGGTCGGCCCGATCCGCTCGCAGACGCCACGTCCGGGTTCGGTCGCCTGCGTTCCCGACAAGGGTGCACGGCCCCTCGTCTTTGCGTCCCTCGGCACGCTCCAGGGCCATCGCTTCGAACTCTTCCGCATGATCGCGGAGGCCTGCCGGGATCTCGGCACGCAGCTTCTCATCGCCCATTGCGGCGGGCTCGACCCCTTGCAGGCCGCGCGTCTCGACGCCGAGCACGTCGTCGACTTCACGGACCAGCCGGCGATGCTGGAGAATGCCGACGTCTGCGTCACCCACGGGGGCCTGAACACCGTTCTCGACGCGCTGGCGACGCGGACACCCATGCTCGCGCTGCCGATCGCCTTCGACCAGCCGGGTGTGGGCGCGCGTATCCGCCATCACCGCGTCGGCGAGACCTTGGCAGCCGGACGGGCAACTCGAGCGGGCATTCGCCTGCGGCTCGAGCGGATTCTCGAAGGGCGGGACGCCTATCTTGCCGCGGCAGAGCCCATGCGCCACGACATCGCCCGCTCGAACGGCGCCCGAACCGCCGCCGGTCTCGTGGACGCCTTTCTGGCGCGGCGCGGCGACACGGTCGCGGTCCCTGCGCGGCCAGCCCTTGCGCCCACCGGCATAACGCCGCATGGCGCTGCTCCCGGCTAGGTCTTGGCGTAAGGTCGATCCCCATGGCAGATGTCACCGCCGCGCGCGGCCTCGATCCGACAATGGTTCCCGAACGCCGCAAACCGGGACAACCGAGGTTGCGCCCCTTTCAGTCCCTGATCGGACTGACGCTCGCGATCCTCGTGCTCGTCTCGTGGATCGCGATCCATGTCGGCGCGGTCTTCTTTCTCGACCTCGCCGCGTCCACCGCGCCGCTGGTTCCGGTCATCGTCGCGGTTCAGTGCTGGCTGACGGTCGGGCTCTTCATCGTCGCGCACGACGCCATGCACGGTTCGCTCGTTCCCGGCCGGCCGCGTGTGAACGCGGGCATCGGTACGTTCATCCTGACGATCTATGCCGGCTTCGCGTGGCGAAAGGTGCGCAACGCGCACATGGCCCATCACGACGCGCCGGGCACCGCCGCCGATCCCGACTTCTTCGCGGACGAGCCGGACCGGTTCTGGCCGTGGTACCGCACCTTCTTCGCGCGCTACTTCGGGCGACGTTCGATCCTGTTCGTCAGTACGGTGGTGACGATCTACATCCTGGTGCTCGGTGCCTCGGTCGCCAACGTCGTCCTGTTCTACGGCCTGCCCTCGCTCCTGTCCTCGCTGCAGCTCTTCTATTTCGGAACGTTCCGCCCCCATCGGCACGAGGAGAACGGCTTCAAGGATCGCCACAACGCCCGTTCCAACGAGTTCGGCTACCTCGCATCCCTCTTCACCTGCTTCCACTTCGGCTATCACCACGAGCATCACGACCAGCCCTGGGTTCCCTGGTGGGGACTTCCGGCGCAGTGGCGCCTGAACCGGACGTTCGCGGCGGCCGGGCGGTCGGCGTCCCGCATTTCGTGAGCCCTCGTCGGCGCGCCCCCGGCCCGCGCGACCGGGGCGCTTCGGCAGCGCTCAGCGGGAATCGATGAGACGCAGGAACTCCGTCAGCTCGGCTTCGTCCATGCGCACGAGATGCCGCTCCTCCGGAAAGGCCCCGCTGCGGACGTCGGCGGCGAATTCGCGGAAGGCTGCGACGCGCTCGGATTGCAGGCGCTCGTACTCGGTGGCGAAGTCGCGATAGACCTTGGAATGACGGGGCACGCGGCTGCGGTTTTCGCCGAGCACGTCCTCGGCGAAGAGATACTGCGCGTCGCATCCCGTGCCGGCCCCCATGGAAAGAAGGAGAAGCGAGGTGCGCTGCGAGATGGCACCCGCGACCTCGGCCGGCACGACCTCGATCTCGGCGCCGACGGCGCCGGCCGCTTCCAGCTCGCGCACGGCTTGCAGGATCGCGCTCGCGCTCTCGGCCGTCTTGCCGACCGCGCGCCAGCCGCCGGTCCAGGTCCGGCGCGACGGAATGAGGCCGACATGGCCGATCACGGGCACGGCCTCGTCGGCCATGCGCCGGATGGTGGCGACGCTGGCGCTGCAGTAGACGGCGTCGGCAGTGGCCTTGAGCATGCGGAACGACCAGCGCACGAAGTCGTCGGCGGTGCCGATCTCGAAGAAGTTCTCGCCGGGCATGGTGAAGAGGCCGGGGGCGGCGTCGCGATAGCGGGGGTCGAGAAGAAGGTCAGGCGGCACCGACACGATGTCGATCTCCGCCCGCTCGGCGGCCTCCGCCTCCTCGAGCGTGACGACGCGCAGCATGGTGAGCTGGCGCCGGCCCTTCAGGGCCCGCAGGTCGGCGACGGTCGGTCTCGTGCGGCTCATGCGGGGGATCCTCAGGCGGCCAGAAGCGTCTTGAGCTTGGTCTCGGGCGCCGCCAGCGCGGCGGGCGGGGGCGCGGCACGCCGCGCGATCAGCATCTCGGCCAGGCGGATGTCACGGGCCACTACGTTGCCGACGCCGATGCCGCTGGCGGCGACCAGGCGCCCGTCGCCGTCCAGATGGAACAAGATGAAGCCGTCCTCACCCACCGGCCGGCGCACGGTCTCGCTCGCCTCGTCGGACAGCCCGGCGATCTGGAGCGTCGCGTCGAACTGGTCCGACCAGAACCAGGGCACGAAGGCATGAGCCTCGCGGCGGCCCAGCATGTTGCGGGCGGCGAGCGCGCCCTGCTCCTGCGCGTTGCGCCAGGCCTCCAGGCGCACGCGGCGGCCGCCGTAGAGCGCGAGCGGGAAGCTGCAGCAGTCGCCCGCCGCGAGGATCGCGGGATCGTCGGTGCGCAAATGATCGTCCACGAGGATGCCGTTGTCGCAAGCCAGGCCCGCAGCCTCTGCGAGTTCGGTATGGGGCACGGCACCGACGCCGATCACCGCAAGGCCGCATTCGAGCCGCGTGCCGTCGCCGAGCTCCAGCGCGACGCCGTCCGGCGTATCCGCCACCGCGGCGATCGTCGCGCCCGTCAGCACCCGCACGCCGTGCCGGCGATGCAGCGCAAGGACGTGTTCGGACATATCCTGCGGAACGGCGCGCGCCAGAAGCCGGGACTGGGCCTCGATCACGGTGACGTCGAGGCCACGCCCGCGCGCGGCCGCCGCCAGCTCCAGGCCGACGAAGCCACCTCCCACGATCGCGACCGACGAGACGGCGCCGAGCCGCGAGGCGAGCTTCGTCGCGTCGTCGTGGGTGCGCAGGTAAAGGGCGTGGGCGATCCCGTCCGCGAGCGGCAGGCGACGGGGCCGCGCGCCGGTTGCCAGAAGCAGGGTCTCGTAGGAGAGGCGGGTGCCGTCCGCGAGGCACACGCGGCGGGCGGCACGATCGATCGAGGCGACGGGCTGCGACAACAGGAGATGGATGCCGGCCTCGCGGAAGCGCGCGGGCTCGGCGATCGGCTTGGGCGCCGCGGCCATGCCGCCCGGCGCCAGGCGCTCCTTCGACAAGGGCGGTCGTTCGTAGGGCGGATGCGGCTCGTCGCCGACCAGCGTCACCGGGCCGTCGTACCCCTCCTCGCGCAACGCGAAGGCGGCCCGCGCTCCGCACTCTCCCGCCCCCACGATCACCATCCCGGCCGACATCGCGTTCAGCCCAGGTCGATCAGGACGCGGCCGCCCTCGACGCGTACCGGGTAGGTCTTGAGATCGACGCAGATCGGCGCGCCCCGGCCCTGCCCCGTCTTGTAGTTGAAGCGGCCGTTGTGCTTGGGGCACTCGATCACGTCGTCCATGACGAGCCCGTCGGCCAGATGCACGCGCTCGTGCGTGCAGAGCCCGTCGGTCGCGAAATACTGGTCGTCCGGCGACCGGTAGATCGCAAAGGTCCGCCCGTCGTGGTCGAAGCGGATCACGTCCTCCTCGTCCACGTCGTCGGTGGCGCAGGCGTCGACCCAGGTGGTCATGCGTGGGGTTCCTTTCGAGCCGGGCGGCTATTCGGCGGCGGCAAGCGTCGGCATGTCGTGGAACTCGCCGCGATAGGGGCGCGCGGAGGCAGGCAGGTCGCGCCGGAGGAAGTGGTCCTCGTAGCGCAGCTGCCGGAGCACCACGGGCCAGACCTCCCGGTAGGCGTGCCACATGGACGGGTTGGGCTCGGGCAGGTCGTGCCGGATCAGCGCATGCAGCTCGGGCAGCGCGTGGTAGGGCACCATCGGGAACATGTGGTGCTCCACGTGGTAGTTCATGTTCCAGTAGATGAACCGGCTGACCGGGTTCATGTAGACCGTGCGGGTGTTCAGCCGGTGGTCGGTCACGTCGTCGGCGAGGCCGATGTGCTGGAGAAGGCCCGTCAGCACCATGTGCCAGCTGCCGTAGAGGCGCGGCAGGCCGACCAGCACCAGCGGCAACCAGGATCGAAGGGCGATCGCGAGCGCGAGCGTGGCCGCGTAGATCGCGACGTGCCAGCGGGCCGCCACGACGGCGCGACGGTGCTCGCTTTCGGGCACGTAGCTCCGCTCCTCGGCGTCGAGGCCCCGGAACGCCTGCCGCACGAGGCCCGGCAGGGCGTAGCGGAAGTCGAGCAAGCCCGTGAACATCAGCGCCGCACGCAGAAGATCCGGCGGGCGCATGATGGCGATCTCGGCGTCGCGGCCGACGATGATCGTGTCGGTGTGGTGGCGCGCGTGGCTCCAGCGCCAGGTCACGGGGTTTCGCATCAGCATGAAGGACGCGATCTGGTAGACCCAGTCGTTCATCCAGCGCGTGCGGAAGGCCGTGCCGTGGCCGCACTCGTGCCAGCGCGAGTCCGAGGCCGAACCGTAGAGGACGCCGTAGACAAGGAGAAACGGCACGCACCACCACGTGCCCCAGAGCGCTATGATGCCGGCCGCCGAGGCCAGGAGCAGGCCCAGCCAGAGAACCGTGTCGCGGATCGCCGGTCCGTCGCGGCGCTGCATCAGCGCCTTCATGGTCTTGCGCGGCACGTCGGTGTGGTACCACTCGGCCGAGGCGAGACCCGTCTCGACCGCCCGTCGTCCGCTCTCGCCCGTCAGGCTGTAGTCGCGCTTTCTCAGCGTTTCGCCGGTCATGGCGTCCTCCTATCTCCTGCCCTTTTCGCGCAGCGGCGCGAAGCGGCTTGAGGGTTCCGCGAAGCCGTCCTGCGGCGCCTTCGCGATCGCATCGATGCGCGCCTCGGCGCTCCCGATCGCTTCCGGCCCGTCGAGCACGCGGAAGGCGGCATCGTAGCGCCGCTCCTCGCCGTGCTCGAGCCAGATCATCTCGCCGCGCTCGCGCGCCGCGAGGTCGCCAAGCACATGGTGGGTCGAGGGCTCGATCCCGACCGCGTACATGCCCGACTGGAAGTTCTGCCACTCGTAGAAGCAGGGCAGCTGGTTCTTGCGCGTCACGACCTCGAAGCCGAGGCCGAGGCGGTCGTTGACGAGCGCGACCGGCACCTCGCCTTCGTCGTCGACACCCAGCTCGTGCTGCCAGACCTGCTCGCGGAACGGGGCGGCCGGCGCCCCCATCCGGTTCCAGCCGACCCCTTGCGCCCGGTAGCGCTCGCCCGCATGCGAGGCCCACACGACGTCCCGCACCGGCGCCAGATAGCGCGCTCCCTCGTCGAGCAGCGGATAGCCGAGATTGACGTGGTAGAAGAACATGTGCGGCGTCGGGTTGAAGCCGTGGTTCACGACGCGGTCGCGGATGCGGATCTCGATGCCGCCGAGATCGGCCTCGATGCGGCGGTGGAGGTGAAGGTCCTCGCCGAAGTTGGTGGACTGGCGCACCACGCCTTCCGCCCAGAGAACGCAGTGCTCCCCGTCCCAGGTCTCGCCGTAGCCCGACAGCGTCGCGGGGATCGTGCCGACGCGCCCGTGCAGCGAGTGGCGCACGGTCCGCCGGCCGGGATAGTTGTAGTTCGAGGCGTCCACCGTCTGCGGCACGCCGGTATGGTCGAGGCCGCAGGTGACGAGGAGCCCCGAGAAGGAGCGCGTGAAGGCGAGCCCCTCCTCTCCCTCGTAGTCGTGCAGGGCCGGATGGCGGAAGCCGGAGGGCGAATGCCAGGCGATGCCCTGCCCCTTGTACTCGCAGTCCGCGATGTCGAGCGCGCGGTCGATGAGGGCCGTGAAGCGGAGCCCCGAGCCGGTGCGGAACTCCAGGATGCGGATGCCGCGCTCGGTTCCGTCGGCGAGCTCCATCAGCCGCACGCCCGCGACCTGCGAGAGCAGGCCCATGCGCTCGCGCAGGTCGCGGCGGGTGAGCCGGGTGCCGTAGAGCTCGGCCATGGCCGTCAGGCTCCCTCGTGCCCGGCGAGGGCCGGCACGGGATCGACGGCGCCGGGACGCTCGATCGCGGCGCGCAGCTCGTGGTCCGACATGCCGGTGATGACCTCCTCGACCTTCTCGACCGTGGTGGTGCGCGGGTCGATGTCGTCGGCCACCACCCGCCCCTGGCGCATCACGACGATCCGGTCGACGACCTGGAAGACGTGGTGGATGTTGTGGGCGATGAAGATGCAGGAGTGTCCGGTGTCGCGGGCGTTGCGCACGAAGCGCAGGACCCCTTGCGTCTCGGCGACGCCCAGGTTGTTGGTGGGCTCGTCGAGGATGATCAGGTCGCTGTGGAAGTGCATGGCGCGCGCGATCGCCACGGCCTGGCGCTCGCCGCCCGACAACGAGCCGATGGGCGTGCTCGGCGGGATGTTCTTGGTGATGCCGACGCGCCGCAGGAGGTCGCGCGCCACCGTCTCCATCGCCTCGTGGTCCATGCGGTTGAGGAAGCGCGGGCCCCGGATCGGCTCGCGCCCCAGAAACAGGTTGCGGGTGATCGAGAGTTGGGGAACGAGCGCCGAGTCCTGGTAGATCGTCTCGATGCCGTTGCGGATGGCGTCGCGCGTCGAGCGGATGTCCACCTTCTCGCCGCGGATCGAGATGTCGCCGGACGTCGGGCGCACGGCGCCCGACAGGATCTTGATGAGCGTCGACTTGCCCGCGCCGTTGTCGCCGAGAAGCCCGACGATCTCGTTGGGGAAGACCCGGAACGTCACGCCGTCGAGCGCGCGCACGCGCCCGTAGGACTTGGCGATCCGATCCATGAGGACGAGTTCGCGCGCCATGGGTCAGGTTCCCGTCTGGTGGCGGCGCTCCAGGCCCGCGTGGAGGGCCATCATGGCCAGGATGATGGCGCCGATGAAGATGTTGTAGGCAAGGCCCGGCACGCCCACCATGACGATGCCGTTGCGCATGATGCGCAGGATGAAGATGCCGATGACGGTGCCCAGGATCGTGCCGCGCCCCCCGGTCAGCGCGGTGCCGCCGATCACCACCATCGCGATCACCTCCAGCTCGTAGCCGGTGCCGCTGTTGGGGTTGGCGGCCGAAGTGCGGATCGAGCTGATGATGCCGGCGAGCGCGGCGAGCCCCGAGGACAGGACGAAGAGCGCGACCTTGGTGCGGTCGACGTCGACGCCGCGCGCGCGCGCAGCATTCGGGTTGCCGCCCGAGGCCTGGATCCAGTTGCCGGCCTTCGTGCGGTTCAGCGTGTAGCCGAGGATGAGCGCGGCGGCCGCGAACCACAGGAGCGACATGTAGATGCGGAACGGCCCGACGTAGAAGTCGCCGACGAGAACCTGCGCCAGCCACAGGTCGCCCGCGTTCCAGGTGCGCTGGGGAAAGCCGTCGGTGATGAACAGCGCGGTGCCGCGCGCCACCAGGAGCATGCCGAGCGTCACCAGGAAGGACGGAATCTTGATGCGCGTGACGAAGAGCCCGTTCACGAGGCCGATCGCGGCGGCCAGCGCCATGGCCGCCACGAAGGACACTTCGAGCGGCAGCGAGCCGGCATTGTAGAGCGTCCACATCACGACGGGCGAAAGGCCGAAGACCGAGCCGACCGACAGGTCGAACTCGCCCGACGTCATCAGGAGCGTCATGCCGAGCGCCACCAGTCCGAGCTCCACCGAGAAGGCGAGAGTGTTGGAGATGTTGAGCGGCGACAGGAACTGCGGGTTGATCGCGGTGAAGACGACGAGCTCCACCAGGAGCAGGACGAGCGGTCCGAATTCGGGCTTGGCGGTCAGGCGCTGGAGCATGGTCGACCTTGGCGCGGAGGGCGGGGACTTCGGGCGGCCGCGGGACAGGCGCCCCGCGGCCGCTGGTGGCGGCTAGTTGCCTTCCATGACCTTGGCGTAGACGCCGGCTCCGTCCTTCTCGTAGAGGGCGCCGGTCGTGACGTTGAAGGCGGGCGGGATGCCGTCGGAGGCCATCAGGGCCAGGCTCAGCGCGACGAAGCTCGTCGCCTGCGGGTCCTGCCACTGGGCGGCGTTGACGTAGCCCTCCTGAACCTCGGCCGTCGTGTCGAGCGAGTTGCCCCAGCCGACCGCCGGGATTTCGCCGGCCTTGACGCCGACCTGGTCGAAGACGCGCTTGATCGAGGCGGTGGCGAGGTCGCCGAGGCCGATGATGCCCTTGATGCGCTCGCGGTTGGCCGAGAGGTAGTCGCTCATGCGGGTGATCACCTCGGCCTGGTCGAGCGTCGTCTCGGTGATCTCGTATGTGATGCCGAGCGGCTCGAAGACCTGCTTGATGCCCTTCTCCTCTTCGACGCCGTAGCTCGCGCCCGGCACCTCGACGGGCATCCAGACGAAGTCGCCCTTCTTCACGAGGCCCTTGTCCACCAGATACTGCGCCCAGCCGCGACCGACCGAGACGAGGTCGGTGCCGACATAGGCCTGGAAGTTGGCGGCGGGGTCGGGCGTGTTGAAGTTGATGAGCGGGATGCCCGCGGCCTTGGCCTCCTTGACGATCTCGACGAGGCTGCCGGGATCGGGGCTGGTGGTGACGATGGCGTCGGCCTTGGCGGCGATGGCGGTGCGCAGCGCCTCCTGCTGCGAGGGCACGTCGCCGTTGTGGAACGACGTGTTGACCGTGTTGCCGGTGGACTTCGCCCAGGTCTCGGCGCCCTGCAGGAAGTAGGTCCAGACCGGATCGGCCGGGCCGCCGTGCGAGATCCAGTAGAGCGTCTTGGCATGGGCCAGCGCGGGGCTGGCCAGCGCGAGCAGGATCGCGCCAAGCATGAGTTGCAGTCTCTTGAGCATCGCTCTCACCTCCCTTGAGGCCCTTTTCGGTTTTCGTGCCACCGGCCGGGCCCGGTCCGGCGGCTTATGGGATGCGTCGTCTCAGAGCCCGTGCGCGACGAACTTCTCGTCCAGGAAGCGCTTGGCGCGCGGCACGTCCGCCTCGTCGAGATGCTCGATGATGACGGGGATGTTGGGGTGCTTCTCGGACAGGCGCCTGAGGTAGAGGTCGTAGTTGAGCGCACCCGTTCCCGGCGCGTTGAGCACGATCTCGCCGACGCCCCGGAACGTGTGCGAGGCGAGCGCGTCGTCGTCGCCGATGTCGGCGTGCTTTTCCGACTTGTCGTCGCCCGCGCGCGCCACGTCCTTGGCGTGGGCAATGTGGATCTTGTCGCCCAGCGTGTCGAAGACCTGGTTCAGGACCCGGTCCATGTCGTCGATGTTGTGGCTCTCGAAGTAGTTGGTCGGGTCCATCAGGAGCCCGAGGCCTGGATGGTCGACCTGCGCGAACATGCGCACCGTCTCCTCGACCGAGCCCACCACGTTGTTGACGTAGGTCTCGAGCAGGAACATCGCGCCGTGGTCGTAGGCCTCGCGCGCCAACTCGGCGATCACGGCGCGGCAGGTCTCGAAGCCCTCCTCGGTGCGGTTCTTCGGGTCGCTCATCCACTCGGATTCGGTGTTGTAGGTCCCGGTCTCGGAGATGACGTAGCGGCTGCCCAGAGCCCGCGCGTTGCGGATGATCTCCTTCAGCCGCTCCACGTTGGCGCGCCTGTGGTCGGGGTCGGGATGGATGATGTTGGTGTAGCCCGAGATCGCTGAGATCGGCAGGTCGTGGGCGCGGAACGTGTCGCGCACCCGCTTGCAGTTGTCCTTGCCGAGCTTGCCCGCCCCGAGGTCGACGTCCTTGAAGTGGAGGTCGAGCTGCACGGTGTTGAAGCCGTGGCCGCGGATCCGGCTCGCCGTCTCCTCCAGGCCATAGGGAAAATAGGCGGTGAAGATGCCGCTCTGCATCATGGTCTGTGGTCTCCCCCCTCGGGCCTCGCGCCCGCTTCGATCTCGGACAGGCGCACGGTCCGCCGCTCGCTCATGGAGCGGTAGCCGGCCTCCACCAGCGCCATGGTTCGCACGTTGTCCTCCACCGGCAGGGCGAGCGGCGCGCCGGTGGCGACCGCGTGCTGGACCTGCTCCATCACGCCCGCGAAGGCCTGTGGGAACCACATCGTGTTCCAGCTCGGCTCCACCCACTCGCCGCCGGTGGCGTGCACTGAAGCGTAGGCGAGCGTCGAGGGCGCGCCCGTCGGCCAGCCGATCGTGCCGCGCGCCGTGCCCGCCGTTCCCTCGACGCGCCAGCGAATGTGCTGGTCGTCGCGGTAGCCCTCTTGGCGGGGCCCCGACCAGACGTCCTCCAGCGACACCGCGAGCAGCCCCGAAGGAAAGCGCAGCGTCGAGACGGTGATGCCGTCGGTGTGCTCGAAGCGCGTGCGCGGGTCGCGCCGCGCCTGCGTCGTGATCTCGTCGGGGTCGCCGAACAGGAAGCGCAGCGCATCGAGATGATGGACGCTCATGTTGGCGAGCGTCAGCCGGTCGTAGTCCTCGAGGAACGGCTGCCAGTGCGGGATCGCATGCATGTCGATCTGCGCGAAGACGACCTCGCCGAGGTCGCCCCGGTCGAGGATCTGCTTGAGCACGCGCATCGACTGGTCGTAGCGCATATTCTGGTTGACCGAGAGGAGCTTGCCGGCCGCCCTCGCCTCGTCGGCCAGGCGCCGCGCTTCATCCAGCGAAAGCGCCAGCGGCTTCTGCGCCAGGATCGCCCGCACGTGCGGCTGGCGCAGCGCGTGGCGGATCAGGTCGGGCTGTCGGTCGGGCGGAAAGGCGAGGTCGACGATCTCGACGTCCTGATCCTCGATCAGGGCCTCCGGCGTGTCGTGGACGCGGCCGATCCCCCAGCGCTCGGCCACGGCCTCGGCCCGCGAGCGGGTGCGCGAGGCGATGGCGACCACGGGAAAGCCGGCCTCGGCATAGGCGGCGAGGTGGCATTCCGCCATGATCATGCCGGCGCCGATGCAGCCGATGCGCCGGTCGCGCGTGCGTATCTCGACGTCCGGCTCGAAGCCCCTCGCGCCTGCGCCCTGCGCCATCCGATCCTCCCAGCCGGACCCTTGCGCCCGCGCCGTCTTCGCGGCGTCTGGGCGGAGATCCGTTTCAGCCGCGACTATCGGCGAGGCGCCTTGATGAAGTCAACATCATTTCGTAACATCAAAAACCATCACTTCCGGATAACCGATGCCCCAGTCTTCCTTCCCCTCCCCGCCGGGCGCCGCGCGACCGACGCTCGCCGACGTCGCGCGCGAGGGGGGCGTCTCGACGGCCACGGCGGACCGGGTGCTGAACGGGCGACCGGGCGTGCGGGAGCGGACGCGCGAAAGGGTCGTCGAGGCTGCGCGGCGCCTCGGCTACATCGCCGGCGCCGAGGCGGCGGGCCCCACGGTTCGTCTCGACTTCATCCTGCCGGTCGGCACCAACAGCTTCGTGCGGATGTTGCACGACCAGCTCCGCCTCCAGGCGGACCGGCGGTCCGCGCTCGAGGTCCGCATCACGGCGCTCGAGGACTTCAACCCGGAACGCCTCGCCGAAACGCTCCACGCGCTTGGCGACGACACGGACGGGGTAGGCCTCATCGCCCTCGACCATCCGGCCGTGCGCGAGGCGGTGCGCGACCTCGCGCGGCGCGGCATCCGGGTCGTAACCCTCGTCAGCGACATCCTGCACGTTCCGCGCGTCGCCTATGTCGGGATCGACAACCGGCAGGCCGGGCGGCTGGCGGGCTATGTTCTCGGCCGACTGCTGGGCGCCGATGCGTCCGGCCGCGCACCGACCAAGAAGGTCGCGCTTCTGGCGGGTTCGCTCTCCTATCGCGGCCACCAGGAGCGCGAGATGGGCTTCCGGCATGTTCTGGCCGAGGAGTTTCCGGGTCTCGAGATCGTGGGGCTGGCGGAGATGGAGGACGACCGCGAGCGCGCCTATCGCGAAGCGCGCGACCTCCTGGAGCGGCACGGGGATCTCGCCGGCATCTACAATATCGGGGCGGGCAACGCGGGCCTCGCGCAGGCGCTGGCCGAGCGGGCGCTGCAGCACCGGGTCGTCCTGATCGGGCACGAGCTCACCGACGACACGCGCCGCCTGCTTCTCGACGGCACGCTCGACGCCGTGCTCGACCAGAACCCGCGCGTCGAGGCCCGCGAGGCCCTCGACCTTCTGACAAACGCGGTGCGCGGCACGCGATACGAGGCGCACCCGCCCCGCCTCCACCTCATCCTGCGGGAGAACATTCCCGAGGAGTGAGCGGGCGGGGCCGCGCCCGGATCAGGGCTGGCCGAGGCCCGCCTTCTCCCACCCGCCGCCGCGCGCATGCGAGGCGACGGCGGCGGCCACGAAGCGCACGCCCCGCGCGCCGTCGAGGACGTCCGGCACGAGCGCGGGGTCGATGCCCTCCGCCACCGTGCGCGAGCGATGGGCGCGGATCAGCGCGGCGGCGTCGTTGTAGAGATTGGCGAAGGCCTCGATATAGCCCTCCGGATGGGCGGCCGGCATGCGCGACACGCGCCGGCTCTCGCCGCGCGAGCCGTGGCCGCCGCGAACCAGTGTGCGCGTTTCCTCGCCATAGGGCGTGAAGCGCAGTTCCTCGGGCCGGCTCGCGTGCCATTCGAGCCCCGCCCGGTCGCCGTAGAGCCGCACGGAAAGATCGCCGTAGTGGCCGGGCGAGGTCTGGCTGGCCAGAAGCGTTCCGCGCGCACCGTTGGACCAGCGCACGAGCACGTTGGCGTTGTCGTCGAGGCGACGGCCGGGCACGGCGGTGAAGAGGTCGGCCGACACCTCGTCGGCCTCGCAGCCGCCCGTGAAGCAGGCGAGGTTGTAGGCATGGACGCCGATGTCGGCGAGAACGGCGGACTGCCCGGCGCGCGCCGGGTCGGTGCGCCATTCGGCCTGCTTGTGGCCTTGCGCGTCGATGGGCTGGGTCAGCCATTCCTGGATGAAGGCGGTGTGGATGGCGTTGACGCGGCCGAGCTCGCCCGCCGCCACCATCTCGCGCGCCTGGCGCACCATGGCGTGACCCGTGATGTTGAGCGTGACGAAGAGCTTGCGGTCCGCCTCGCGCGCCAGGCGCACCAGCGCCTCGGCATCCTCTACCGTGGTGGCGAGCGGCTTGTCGCAGATCACGTCGATGCCCGCTTCCAGAAAGGCGCTCGCGACCGGGGCGTGGAGGTGGTTGGGCGTGACGATCGCCACCGCCTCGATGCCGTCCGGCCGCGCGGCTTCCGCGCGGGCCATCTCGCGGTAGTCGGCATAGGTGCGGTCGGGCGCGATGCCGAGCTCGGCGGCCGAGACGCGGGCGTTCTCGGGATCGGCCGACAGGGCGCCGGCCACGAGGTCGATGCGGTTGTCGAGCCGCATGGCGAGCCGATGCACCGCGCCGATGAAGGCGTTGCGCCCGCCCCCCACCATGCCGACGCGAAGCCGCCCGCCCCCTGCCGCATCGGATGTCGCATAGACCATGGAACCGTTCCTCTCCCCGGTTGGAGGTGCGAGTATCGTTCCATTTTACGGATTGTGAAATGGACGCGCTGCGATAGGCTCGGCAAAAAGCATCGCGAACGGGAGAGCGGGATGGGCGTCGGGGTTCTCGGGATCAGCTTCGACCACATGCACATGGGCGACCTCCTGCGCCAGGTGCACGAGCACCCGGACGCGGAGATCGCAGGCCTCTACGACCCCGACCCGGAGCGCATGCGGGGGGCCGCCGAGACCTTCGGCGTGCCCGAGGCGCGCCTCTTCACCGATCTCGAGACATGCCTGCGCGAGACCGAGGCGGAGCTTGCGATCGTCTGCTCCTCCACGGCGAGCCATGCAGAGATCGTGGAGCGCATCGCGCCGCATGGGCTCAGCGTCATGATCGAGAAGCCCTTCGCCACCAACGCCGGAGAAGCGCGCCGCATCATCGCGGCGATGGAGCGGGGCGGCGGGCGCCTCGCGGTCAACTGGCCGCTCGCCTGGTCGCCCGAGCACAACACCGCCAAGCGCCTCGTCGAGGAGGGCGCGGTCGGCACGCTCGCTGAGGTCCGCTTCTACGGCGGCAATCGCGGTCCCCTCTTCCACCTCGCCGACAAGGTCGAGGTGACGCCAGAAGAGGTCGAGCGTCAGAAGCCGGCCTCGTGGTGGTACCGGCGCACCAGCGGCGGGGGCAGCCTTCTCGACTATCTCGGCTACGGCACGACGCTCGGCACCTGGTTCCTCGATGGCGAGGCGCCGCTGGAGGTGACCTCGGTCGTCGACGAGACGCCCGGCATCGAGGTCGATCAGCACTCGGTCACGGTCTGTCGCTACGCGCACGGCCTGTCGCACATGGAAACGCGCTGGGGCACGATCTCAGATCCCTGGATCCAGCAGCCCCAGCCCAAATGCGGCTTCGTCCTGACCGGGACGGAGGGGAGCATCGCCTCCTACGACTACGAGGGCTTCGTCACGCTTCAGACGCGCACGAACATCACGCCGCGCCGCATCGAGGCCGACGCGCCGCCGCCCGGCGCGCGGGGGGCGGTGGACTACATGCTCGCGCGCCTCGCCGACGGCGCGCCGATCGCGGGCCCGCTCGACCCCGCGCTCTCGCTCGTCGGCCAGCGCATCATCGACACGGCGGTGCTCTCGGTGCGCGAGAAGCGCACCGTGGCGCTCGTCCCCTGACCGGCGCGGTCGACCCCATGGGAACGCCCGAGCCCGAGGACGCCGCGCCCGAGCGGAGCCGCGCCGACCTCGGCCACGCCCGTCCCCGAACCTACGAGGAACTGCGCGCGGTCCTGGCCTCGGGCACGGTGCATTTTCCCAAGCGCCTGCGGCAGGTCGCGATCTTCCTGTGGCAGCACCCGCGCGAGGTGGCGCTGAGCACGGTCGGCCAGATCGCGGACGGGGCGGGCGTGCCGCCGTCCGCTCTGGTCCGCTTCGCGCAGAGCCTTGGCTTCAGCGGCTTCTCGGAGCTGCAGGCCCTCTTCAAGGACCACGTGAAGGGGATGCGCGCCGAGGCGCCTCGCCCCGCACACGGCGAGGCCGGCCGGGAAGCGCGCGTCGTCAGCGGGCTGGTGGCGGCTGCCCGCCACTCGCTCGACCGGCTGGAGGAAGGCGGTCCCGCGAGCGCGCTCGGCGACATGGCGGCGCGACTCGCCGAGGCCGACCTCGTCCACCTCGTCGGCAGCAAGCGCGCCTTTCCGGTCGCGGCCTACCTTTCGCTCACCTTCTCGCAGGTCGGCGTGCGCAACGTCCTCGTCGACAATGTCGGCTCGGGCGCGCTCGACCACGTCGGGTGCCTGGGCGGGCGCGACGCGGTGCTCGCCGTGAGCTTCAGTCCCTACAACTCGATCACGCCCGACCTCGTGGCGGTGGCGCGCGAGCGAGGCGCCGCGGTCGTCGCGATCACCGACAGCGCGCTCAGCCCGCTCGTGCCGCTCAGCGACGCCTGGATCGAGGTCGTGGAGTCGGACTTTGCGGGCGTGCGCTCGCTCGCCGCCTCGCTGGTCGTGGGCATGGCGCTCGTGCAGGGCGTCGCCGCGCGGCGCCGGGACGTCGGGCGACACGATTGACGCCCCCCTCGATCTGTTCCATCCTCAGCAAATAGAACATCTGTTCCGGGAGGGGCGGTTGAGGACTCCGCTGAAGAGCAGGGTCGCACGGGCCTGCATGCCGATCGGCCGGACGCGACGGGACGCGAGACCGCGATGAGCGGCCTCGTCCCGCGCCTGTCGCCCCAAACTCTCGCCGGCCTGCCGTCCTCGGTCCGCCGCCCCGGCTTCGACCGCGCGCGGCTCGAGGCGGGCATGGCCCATATCGGGGTCGGCGCCTTTCACCGCGCCCACCAGGGCGACTTCACCGACGACATGCTGGAGCAGCGCCTCGAGCGCTGGGGCGTGGTGGGCATCAACATCCGATCGCCCCGGATCGAGCCGGCGCTCGCCCCCCAGGACGGCCTCTACACGCGGCTCCTGCGACACGGCGAAACGAGCGAGGCGCGCGTCATCGGCAGCCTCCTGCGCGTCGTCGACGCCGTCGAGGCGCCGGGGGCCGCGCTCGATGTCCTCGCCTCGGATGCCGTCGAGGTCGTGACCGTCACGGTCACCGAGAAGGGCTACTGCCACCATCCGGCCACGGGCGAGCTTGACTGGAACTCTCCCGACATCCGCCACGACCTCGCCGATCCCGGGCGCCCGGTCAGCCTTCCCGGGCTTCTGGCCCGCGCCCTCGACCTTCGCCGGGAGACCCACGGCCGCCCGCTCACGGTCCTCAGCTGCGACAACATCCCCTCGAACGGCCGCATCCTCGGCGACGCCGTGCGGGCGCTGGCCGGGTGGCGCTCGCCGGCGCTCGGCGACTGGATCGCGCGTCACGCCGCCTTTCCCTCCACGATGGTGGACCGCATCGCGCCCGCCGTCACCGAGGCCGACCGGCAGGCGGTGGCCGACGCGTTCGGCTATCGCGACGAGGCGCTGGCGGTGGGCGAGCCCTTCCGGCAGTGGGTGATCGAGGACCGCTTCGCCGGCCGCCGGCCCGACTGGGACCTGGCGGGCGCGAGCTTCGTCGGGGATGTCGAGCCCTTCGAGCACCTGAAGATGCGCGTCCTCAACGGCGCGCAGACGACGCTGAGCTATCTCGGCGTCCTGGCGGGCCACGAGCATACGTCGGACGACATGGCCGATCCGCTTCTCGCCGGCTTCGTGCACCGCATGCTGGTGGAGGAGACCCTGCCGACGCTCGAGCCCGTGCCCGGCATGGATTCGGCCGCCTATGTCGAGGAGAGCCTGGCGCGCCTGCGCAACCGCACGATCCGCCACCGCAACCACCAGATCGCGACGGACGGCTCGCAGAAGATCGTCCAGCGCCTTCTCCAGCCCGTGCGCGAGCGGCTTGGGCGCGGCGAGAGCGTCGCGTTCTTGTCGGTCGCGGTGGCCGGCTGGATGGCCTACCTCCTGCGCGCCTCGCCGCGCTTCGGACGGCAATGGGAGGCGAGCGATCCCTTTCGCGATCAGCTTGCCGTGATCGCGGAGCGCGCGGGCGACGATCCTGGGGAACTGAGTGGCGCGATTCTGGCGATCCCCGCCATCTTCGGCCATGATCTGAGGCACAGCGACAAGTTCCGCGCATCGACGCGGGACGCGCTGGCCGGTTTTCTTTCGGGCGATCCGCTCGCCGTGGTGCGGCGGGCGCTCGAACCGGGACCGGCATAGGGAGGACGAACGCATGAAGCTGGGCATCCTGACCGCGCCCTTTCCGGACCGGTCGCTGGACGAGGTGGCGCGCTACGCGGCGGGCGCCGGCTTCGAGGCGCTGGAGATCGCCTGCTGGCCGCGCTCGGGCGGGCCGAGCCGGCGCTACGCCGGAACGAGCCATATCGACGTCGCGGCGCTGTCCGCGAGCGAGGGGCGCGAGATCGTGGCCCGCCTTGCCGAACAGGGCCTCGCGGTGTCGGCGCTCGCCTACTATCCCAACCCGCTCCATCCCGACGCGGGGCATCGCGAGGCGGTGTTCGGACACCTGAAGACGGTGGTGGAAGCGGCCTCGCGCATGGGCGTCGGCCTCGTCAACACGTTCTGCGGCGGCGACGCCGCCCGTTCGCCCGACGAGAACTGGCGCGAGGCGGAGCGGGTCTGGCCGGAGGTGGTCGCCTTCGCGAAGGGCCACGGCGTCAAGCTCTCTTTCGAGAACTGCCCGATGATCTTCTCGCGCGACGAGTGGCCGGGCGGGCACAACATCGCCTATTCGCCCCGCATGTGGCGCCGCATTCTCGAGCGGTTCGGGGGCGATGTCGGCATGAACTTCGACCCCTCGCACCTCGTCTGGCAGATGATCGACCAGGGCCGCTTCATCCGCGAGTTCGGGCCGAGCATCCTCCACGTCCACGCCAAGGACCTGATGATCGACCGCGAGGGGCTCTACGAGAACGGCATCCTGTCGGCGGGCATCGGCTGGCAGGTGCCGCGCATGCCGGGCATCGGCGAGGTCGACTGGAGCGTGTTCTTCTCCGGCCTCTACGCCGCCGGATACGACGGCCCCGTGATCATCGAGCACGAGGACCGCGGGTTCGAGGGATCGGACGAGAAGGTGGAGCGGGGCTTCGCCTTAGCGCGCGACGTCCTGCGCCCCTTCGTGGTCTGACGGCTTCCATGCCCCCGGGGCGGCGCGACAAGCGGCGATCAGGCCGCGCGCCGCTCCTTGAAAGAACTCATCGCAACGACGGATCGGGAGGAATGTCATGACGAAGGCGAAACGGAAGGCGGCGGCGCGCGCGCTGCTCGCGGGCGGCGCGCTCCTGGCGGCGACGGGCCTGGCGAACGCGCAAGGGTCCTACGTGATCGGCGTGTCCAACACGGTGCAGGGCAACGGCTGGCGCGAGGAGATGATCTGCGCGATCAAGGCGCAGGCGCTCGCCTCGGGCAAGGTGTCCAAGCTCAACATCGCCCACCGCAACACCGACGCCGCCGGCCAGCTCGAGGACATCCGCAACCTCGTCAGCGCGGGCGTCAACGCCATCGTGGTCAACCCGGTCGATCCCGCCGGCATCCAGTCGGCGCTCGCCGAGGCCACCAAGGCCGGCATCACGGTGGTCGCGGTCGACCAGGCCGTCACCGAGCCCTCGGCCTACATGATCTCCAACAACCAGGAGGAATACGCCTATCTCGGCGCCAAGTGGCTGTTCGGGCAGATGGGCGGCAAGGGCGACGTCGTCTACATGCGCGGCGCGGCCGGCGCCTCGGCCGACAGCGACCGCGACAAGGGCTTCAAGCGCGCGCTCGCCGAGTTCCCGGACGTGAAGGTCGGCCACGAGGTCTTCACCGGCTGGCAGCAGGACCAGGGCAAGCAGCAGATGCTCGACTACATCGCGACGGGCGTGCCCTTCGACGGCGTGTGGACGTCGGGCATCGACAACGTGATCGTGGACGCCCTCACCGAGTCCGGCGCGACCATGGTGCCGGTGGTGGGCGCCGACAACGCAGGCTTCGTCGGCCAGCTCAACAGCGTCGAGGGCCTGAAGGGCGCGGCCGTCACCAATCCCGGCTCGATCGGCGGCGCGGGCGTCACGCTGGCGCTCCAGATCCTCGACGGAAAGAAGCCCGCCGAGCGCACGGTGCTGGTCGAGCCCGAGCTCTGGGAGAACGTGACCGACGCCGGCAAGGCCAAGCTGAAGACGGTCGCCGACCCCTCGCTCAGCCCGGAATGGCCGGTCTCGATCTCGATCCCGAACTGGACCACCTACACCAAGGACCAGATCGTGGCCTGCAAGGGACCGGGCGAGTAGCCGCTCAAGGGTCACCTCGGCGAAGGCCGGCGGTTCGCGCCGGCCTTCGCCCCTTCGCCTTCCGCATCCTTCGAGGTTCGCCCTTCCCTTGGTCCCCGACCCGATCCTTCACGCCACCGGCATCGCCAAGACCTACGGCGCCGTTTCGGCGCTGCGCAACGCGTCGCTGGAGCTGCGACGCGGCGAGGTCCACGCGCTGATGGGCGCCAACGGGGCGGGCAAGTCGACCTTCGTCAAGATCCTGACGGGCGCGATCCGCCCGAGTGCGGGCCGCATCCTCGTGCGCGGGCGAGAGACCAGCGTCCGCTCTCCCGCCGAGGCGCGCCGGGCCGGGCTCGTCTCGGTCTACCAGGAACCCTCGCTGATCCCCGACCTCGACATCCGCTCCAACCTGCGCCTCACCGCGACGCCGGAAGAGCCGTTCCGCCGCTTCATCGAGGAACTCGGCCTCGGCCGGCTCGATCTCGGCACGGCCGCGCGCGACGTGCCGCTCGCGCATCTGCGCGTCCTCGACCTTGCGCGCGCGCTCGCCATCGAGCCCGACGTCCTCATCCTCGACGAGATGACCGCGGCGCTTCCCGCCGACCTCGCCGAGCGCGTGCTCGCGACGGTGCGCCAGCAGAGCCGCGCGGGGCGGTCCGTTATCTTCATCTCGCACCGCTTCGTGGAGATCGCCGCGCTCTGCGATCGGGCGACGGTTCTGCGCGACGGCGAGACGGTCGGCGTCCTTGCGATCGAGCCGCAGGTCGAGGAGCGCATCGTCGAGCTGATGCTGGGCGCGCGCATCGAGAAGCGCCGGCCGGAAGCGAGGGCGCGCGCCGTGCCGACGGCCGAAAACGCGCGCGTCGCAGTGCGCGACCTCGGCGTCGGCCAGCGCCTGTCCGGGGTCTCGTTCGACCTTCGGCCCGGCGAGGTGCTCGGCGTCGTGGCGCTGGAAGGTCAGGGCCAGGACGAGCTCTTCGACGCGCTGTCCGGCCTGCGCGCGCCCACCGCCGGCACGATCGCGGTGGACGGCGAGCCGGTGCGCTTCCGCCACCCCGCCGACGCGATCGGAAAGGGCATCGCACTCGTGCCGGGCGACCGGTCCGAAGCCCTCCTGTCGCAGCGCTCCGTGAGCGAGAACGTCGCCCTGCCCTTCAGCGCGCGGCTGCGCGACTGGGGACCGCTTCGCCGGCAGCGCGAGCAGCGCGACGTGTCGGGTGCCATCGAGCGCCTGCAGATCGACACGCGCGCCCAGCGCGAGGTGCGCCGCCTGTCGGGCGGCAACCAGCAGAAGGTGACGATCGCGCGCTGGATCGCGGCCGGCGCCCGGACGCTCCTGTGCTTCGACCCGACGCGCGGCATCGACGTGCGCACCAAGAACCAGATCTACGGCCTGATGCGCGAGCTGGCCGAACAAGGACATTCGGTGCTCTTCTACACATCCGAACTCGACGAGATCCCGAGGGCCTGCGACCGTGTCGTCGTGATCTTCAACGGCCGGCTGGTGGACACGATGCCGGCCGGGATCGCCGACGAGGCGGTGCTGACGCGCGCCGCCTACGGGCTGCCGCGCGGGACGCAAGCGCCCGTCGGCATCCTGGCCGGCGAGCCGGCGGCGCCCGCGCCATGACCGCGATGCTGCGCCGTCAGGGCTGGGCGCTCGGCCTCCTTCTTCTCCTCGTCGCCCTGTTCGCGGCCGCCCGCCTCGTCCAGCCCGGCTACGGCGCGGGCGACGTCGGCTCGCTGGTGCGCGCGGCCCTCCCTTACGCCTTCGCCGTCGCTGCACAGACCGTGGTGGTGATCGCGGGCGGCATCGACCTGTCGGTCGCCGCCACGATGGCGCTGACGAGCGTCACCGCCGCCGCGCTGATGAGCGGGGCGGACGAGAGCTTCGCGCTCGTCGCCGTGCCGCTCGTGCTTCTTCTGGGCTTCGCCCTCGGCGCGCTGAACGGCGTCCTGATCGTCGCGACGCGCGTGCCCGACATCATCGTGACGCTCGCGACCCTCTTCATGTTCGGGGGCGCGGCGCTCCTCGTCCTGGAATCGCCGGGGGGCGGCGCGGCCGAGTGGCTGAAAGCCCTGATCGTCGGCACGCTGCCCGTGCCCGGCCTGCCGGACGCGGCGACGGCGTGGATGCCGAAGGCGCTGATCGTGCTGCTCGTCTGCCTCTGCGCGGTGTGGATCCCGCTGCGCCGCTCGCGCCTCGGCCTGTCGCTCTACGCCATCGGCTCGAACGAGCTGGCGGCGTTTCGCAGCGGGGTGGCGGTCGCGTGCACGCGCATCCTCGCCTATGCGATCGGAGGCCTGTTCTCGGCGATGGGCGGCCTGTCGCTCACCATGAGCACAGGCATCGGCTCGCCCATTCCCGGCCCCTATCTTCTCGCGAGCGTCGCGGCCGTGGTGCTGGGCGGCGTCACGCTCGGCGGCGGGCGCGGCGGCCTTCTGGGGCCGATCCTCGCCGTCTTCGTGCTGCGCCTCGTGCGAACGCTCCTGACGCTGCTCGCCGTCGACCCCAACGCCACCACCATCGTCGAGGGCGCGATCATGGTGGGCGTCGTGATGCTGGGCGCCTTCGTCGCCATGCGGAGCCAGAGAGCATGACCGTCCTCCCGAACTCCGCCGTCTCCTCGCGCGGCGCGCAGCTACGTCGATGGCTCAGCGACCATCCGCTGGTGCCGCTTCTCGTCCTCCTGGTGCTTCTCGTGGTCGTGCTGCAGGTGCTGCGGCCCGGCATCGTGAACGAGCGCTGGATCGGCAACACGGTGAAGTTCGCGATTCCGCTGGCCATGCTCGCCGCCTGCCAGACCCTCACCATGCTGACGGGCGGCATCGACCTGTCGGTCGGCACGGTGGCGACCGTCGCCGCCTTCGTGCTGGCGACGCAGGCCGTCTCGCTCGACCCCGCCCTCGCCGCGCTGGTGGCCGTCCTGCCCGCGCTCGCCGTCGGCGTCGTGAACGGCATCGGCGTCGGGGTCTTCCGCGTCCACCCCCTGATCATGACGCTGGGCACCAGCCTGATCGCGACCGGCTGCCTCCAGGTCTACCAGCGCACCGTGATCGCGACCGGCGCGAAGGTGCCCCCCGGCCTCTCGTGGCTGGCGACCGGCGTCACCTATGGCGTGCCCAACGCGCTTCTCCTGTTCGTCCCGGTCGCGGCCCTCGTTCTCTTTCTCCTGAACCGGACGGGCTTCGGCCGTCTCCTCTATGCGGTCGGCGACAACGAGCGCGCGGCGCGTCTGTCGGGCGTCCACTACTGGCAGGTGATCCTTGCGCTCTACGTCCTGTCGGCGCTGATCGCCTCGGTGATGGGCCTTCTCTACATCGGCCTGATCCGGGCGCCCTCGCTCTCGCTCGCCGAGCCGCTCGTCCTCCCCTCGGTCGCGGCCGCGGTGATCGGCGGCACCTCGATCTTCGGCGGCCGGGGCGGCTACGCCGGCACGATCGTCGGCGCCCTGATCCTCACCGTGCTGACGACCCTGCTCACCATTCTCCAGATGCCGGAAGGCGTGCGGCGCATCCTCTACGGCGCCATCATCCTCTTCGTCACGGCGGCCTATCTCAAGCTGGTCGAGGAGCGCTGACGCCTCTTCGAACGGCTCGGAAAGATCCTCGCGTCCTGACGACGGGGCCTCCGCGCCGATCAATGGGATACCACGAGCGGTCCGCCGTATTCAGACCCGGCCTTCAGGGCCTTTCACGCCTGCGCCCGATCCTTGTATCGCAGGCCTTTTTGGTCAGGAAAGCGCGCGGAGGTCGAGCGACGACCCATGGCTAGCCCTGAAAACCGGCGATCGCCCCCTGCCACGCCCGCGCCAAGCTGCCGCGAGCGATCGGCTCCGACGCCGACAGAC
>NZ_BBWK01000022.1 GCF_001463765.1 Aureimonas sp. AU4
GCATGTGGTCTCCCACGGCTCTTGGGAAGGAACGGCCGCAACCGCTCCATCTGCTCGTCCGTCAGCCAGTACAGATCGCTCATATCCAGTCCCCGGACGGAGCCTGAATCAGACGGCCTACCTCATATCAATGGGTCCTGACCCTAGTGTCCCCGCCCCTTCGGCGGCGAGCTGATGGCGCCGCGAGGCGGTCATCGACAACTTGGCGACCTCGGCCACGACGGCCCTGACACCCCGGTGCCGCCAACCCCTCCTCGAAGCACGCGAGGAGCGTGGCCTCGTCGGACAGTTCGGCGTGGATGACGCATCCCGGCGTTAGGCCAGCTTGCGCCAGCGCCGGGGTAAAGAGGTCCTAGCGCGTCACGCACCACAGGATCTGCCCGCGCGTGCGAGCGGCGATGCCGGCGACAAGGAACGCTCGATCGCGGAGCCGACCTTCGTGGCCGAGCCAAAAGCGGATCGCCCAGACCTGCGGCGGCTTCAGTACGAACTTGGCACCAACCGTGCGCCCTGCGTTCCAGGCCTTGCGTGCACTAGCAACCGAATCGAATGTCGAATATTCCATTGCCGTTCTCCCATGACCAGAATGGCCAAAGGAAGTTTCCAACTGGGGACGTGCTGCCGGATGCTTCCTTTCCGGGATCTTGGGCCGAAGGCCGAAAGAGAGCTCCTCAGCAACAATCGCTCAACGCTGCCGTCTACAGTCACGGAACAAGGCGAGTTTGTGTAGCGCGTGCGGTACATCACTCGCTCGAGGAAGCAGCGGCGGTTGTCCTAGCTCCCTCGGCGATCACATGAAGACCGAGCTCCCGCACGTGTGAACAACCCAAGTGACCAAGGGTTGTCCAAAACTCGCGCTTGAGGAGCTCGAGCGTTCGGTGGACACCGTCTTGCCCATCTGCTGCCAAGCCAAGGGCGATCAGGCGTCCGAGAGCGACGGCGTTGGCGCCAAGTGCGATCGCCAATGCGATGTCGCTTCCCCTGCGGACACCGGAATCGAGAATGATGGGGACGTTGCCTCCCACTGCCTTCCGAACCTTGGGAAGGATATCCAATGTCGCGGGAACCCGATCGATTGTGCGACCACCATAGTTCGATACGTAGAGGCCGATGGCTCCAGCTTCCATGGCCTTGCCAGCGTCCGCAACACCCGCAATGCCCTTCACGATGCACGGAAGTGGAGACTGCCGGATCACCCGTGCCGCCTGCTCCCACGTCCAGCGAGGCTGCTTGAAGTCGAGGAGTTCGTGCAACGCGGCTGGATCCGACTTGCCGGGTCCGAAGTTCGAAGGCCCCGTCTCGCCTCGAATGCTGAAGCGGTCCTCCATCATCCTCTCGCGCCACTGCCGGATCGGCGAGTAGGTGACGCAGATATGTCGGTAGCCCGCAGCCTTGGCCCGCTCGATCAGAGCAAGGACGCCGTCTTCGCTACCGACAAACGTCATCTGGAAGATGGACGCGACGTTCGACACCCCTGCCACCTCTTCAAGAGAGTGGCCAGCCGCGACCGGGACCATCTGATGGATACCAGCGGCCTCGGCGGCGCGGCCGATCGCGAGATGCCCATCCGGGTGGAACTGACGCTCGCCACCCCCGAACGGGGCGATGAAGGCGGGGAAGCTCAGATCATATCCCAGAACGCGAGTGCTCGTGTCAGGGTTCGCGACCCCGGCAAAGAGCGGGGTATCGAAGCGCGGACGGTCGAAGGCGTCCGTATTCTCGCGCAGCGTAACCTCGTCACCCGTCCCGCACCAAAGATAGTTCCAATCGATCTGTGACAGACGCCGCTCAGCGTCACGACGCAGGCCACGCAACGTCGTATATCGCTCGTTCGTCGCGTAGCGATCATCCACCCGGCTCGGCTGATCCGTCATCGCCCGTTCACCCGTCAGATCTTGGCGGCGATCAGGACAACCTCGATCAGGCGCTTGGGATCGCCGAGATCGGCCACGCCGATCGTGGCGCGCGACGGCAGGTCGTCTTCACCGATCCATTCCAGCCAAGCCTCGTTCATGGCTTCCTTCGCAGTCATATCGGTCAGGTAGATGCGAGCCGACAGAATATGCCGCTTGTCCGAGCCCACTTCTGCCAAAACGGCATCGAGCTTGGCGCAGGTCTCGAGCGTCTGCCCCTTCATGTCGAGCGATAGGTCGCCGGCGGCGTGACCGCCGAGATAAAGAACGCCGTTGTGCTCAACGACGCCGTGCATGATGCGGTGCTTGCGGTGACGGGTGATCATGAGGTTGGTATCCATGCAAAAGGGAATTGGAATGGGCCGCGATTAGGCAGCGGTGGGTTGGTAGCGATCCAGCGGGACAGCGAGCCCCTCGCCGGTCACGACTTGCGCCAGCAGCAGACCGGCAAAGGGTCCGACGGTCAGACCGGACGCACCCAAACCGTTGCCGATCACCAGTCCATCCATGCCCGGAACGCGACCGAGGATCGGCCGGATCGTGCCGGCCGCAGGACGGAAGCCGATCCGTGTCTCGATATGCGTTGCGTTTGCCAGCCCTGGCGCGATGGAAAGGCCGGCCTGCAACACCTCCATCTGACCGGCCGCGGTGACGCGGTAGTCGAAGCCTGAACCGTCCTCGCGCGTCGCACCGATCACGACTCGCGAGTCGTCGAACGCCAGCATGTAGTGGCTGCCCATGGGGAGCAGGACCGGCCAGCGGGATGTGTCGACGCCCGGTAGACCGAGATGCACGATCTGCCCCTTCTGAGGCTGGACCGGATGATCAAGTCCGAGCGGACGAAGGATCTGAGCTGCCCAAGCGCCTGCCGTAACGACGATCTCGTCCGCCGCGATGATCGCGCCGTCGCTCGCGCGGCATTGGGGCCGCCCTTCACGAAGCTCGAGCGATACGTGATCGCGACGTAGATGAGCGCCCATCGAGACCGCCGCCCGGACCATGCTGGCCGCCAGCAGCCGTGAATCGACGCGGGCGCCACCGGGAATATGGATGGCGTCAAGATCGTCGCGCAGCGGCGGAAAGAGACCACGCGCCTCGGTAGCTGTAACGCGGCGCGCCGCTCCCGCTTCCGGTGCATCGGCGATCCGTCGCATGACGCGCTCTTCGGCGGCATCAAGTTCGGCGGGATCCTCGGCGACCACCAGTGCACCCACCTTGCCGTAGCCAAGTTGGGTCTCGCCCCGGTCCCGCAGCCCGGCAACGAGTTCATCGTAGTACCGGGCACCCAACGCATACATTCGGTACCATTCCGGCTCGTCGGCCTTGGTCGCCCAAGGACAGACGATACCAGCACCTGCCATTGTCGCCTTGCCCTGATGGACCTCATCGACGATCTCAACGTCTGCCCCCAACCGAGCGAGATGGTAGGCTGCGCTGGCACCCAGGATGCCGGCGCCGATGATCAAAACACGCATGTCATTCCATTCTGTCAGGTAGAGCTTCGGGTTATGGCCCGCAGCGCAATGGACGTCCCGTCCCCTATTCCACGCTCACGCCGGACAGACGGGTCGAACCAAAGATGGCCGGCTGGTAGTTCCGCACCGTCTTCGCGACCACGGTCAGCGCATCGGCACCGCCCAGAATCACGCCAGGCACCTCCTCATGGAAGCGCACTTGCGCTTGCTTGTAGAGCTTGTCGCGCTCAGCTTGGTCGGTGATCACACCCGCCCGGTTCAACAGGTCGATGAACTCGGCATCGCACCATGCACCGATGTTGGAAGGGCTCGGCTTTCCTTGAGAGTCGCAGCTGAAGTAGTTGTTCAGGATCTGGCTTGGATCGGGAAAGTCGTAGATCCCGCCGAACATACCAACCTTCGCCTCGCCGGCGCGCGAGCGCTGGATGTACTCCGCCCATTCGTAGCTGCGAATCTCTGCCTTCACGCCGATCGCTGCCCAGTCGGCTTGGATCAGTTCGGCGGCTCGGCGCCCGTTGGGCATGTAGGGTCGGGCCACTGGCACCGCCCAAAGCTCGGTCGGAAAGCCGTCGGGAAAGCCCGCTTCGGCCAGAAGGGCCTTGGCCCGGTCCGGATCGTAGGCGTGCGGTCCGATGTCCGGATCAAACCCCCATAGAGCAGGCGGCACGATCGCGCCCGTTGCATGTCCCATGCCACTGTAGACGATCTCAACGAGCTTGCGCAGATCGATCGCGCTTGCCAGTGCTTCGCGCACGCGCTTGTCTTGGAAGCGCTCGTCCCGGAAGTTGAAGTTGATGAAGCCGACCGAGGCGACCGGCGTCTCGACGAGATCCAGCGTTTGGCTCGACCGGATCGCGTCCGCATCCACCAGGTTGGGATAAAGGGCGACCTGACACTCGCCCGCCATGGCTCGCTGGAGGCGAACAGAGGCGTCCTGGCTGATGGCGAGGACGACGCCATCGACGGCCGGCGTGCGGGCCGCATCCCCGAGCGCTGCGCCCCACGTCCCGGCGAACGGCAGAAGGCGAACGGCCACGTCGGGCTGGTAGGCTTGCAACATGAACGGACCGGTTCCAACCGGATCCAGGTCGAAGCGCTCGGGCTGTCCGGCCGTCAGGAGCTTCCCGGCATACTCGGCCGAAGTGATGGCTAGCGACTGGTGCGCCATGATGCCGATGAACGGGGCCAGCGGGCGCTTGAGCCTGAACGTCACCGTCCGATCGTCGACCTTGGCGACCTCTTCCAGTTCATCGGCAAGCTTGGTGTTGAACGTGATGAAGTTGCCGCCGTTGACCTTGGCGTAGGGATGGTCCGCCTTCATCATGCGGTCGAAGGTGAAGACGACGTCGTCAGCGTTGAAGTCACGGCTTGGCGTGAAGTTGGATGTGGTTTGCCATTTGACGCCCGGCCGCAGCTTGAAGGTGTAGGTCCGTCCGTCGTCGGAAACCGTCCAGCTTTCGGCCAGCGACGGCTCGATCTCTGAGGATCCCGACTTCACCGACACCAGACCGTCGTAGATCTGGGTGAGGACGTAGGAGGTCGATCCGCTGCTCGTCAGCTCCGGATTGAACGTCTCCGGCGACGCCTCGATACAGACGGATAGGATGCCGGCTTGAGCTGAAGTCAGCGAGGCGGCGAGAAGTCCGGCAGCCCATGCGAACTTGATCATACCTGTCTCCTCAAACCCTGCCCGTTGGTGCCGTGGTGTTGGTTCCGCTGTCCCTGCGCGTTCACCGAACACGCAGAAGGGGGATCGATGGGAGTAGAAAATCCCGACATATGATTGTCAAATCGCTTGTTGTGCTACCAACATGACAAGAAGTTATGAGGCGAGACGAGGCTTATGAACACGCGGCAGTTGGAAGCCTTCCACGCAACGATTGCGACGGGATCGGCCACAAGGGCGGCCGAGCGTCTGGGCGTGTCTCAGCCCGCTGTGAGCAAGCTTCTGCGCAACCTGTCCGACAGCTGCGGCTTCGAGTTGTTCGCTCGCAGCGGAGGCCGGCTTGTCCCGACCTTGGAAGGACGTTTGATCGCGGCCGAGGTCGAGAGAATGTTCTCGGGCACGCAGCGTATTGCGCAACTGATAGAGGCTGTCCGCAATCAGGAGGCTGGTCAGGTCACGATTGCGGCTCCGGCGGCATTGGCTACACGGTACCTAGCGACCACTCTCGCCCCAATGATGCAGATTCAGAACGAACTGCGATTGACGATTCTCAGCCGAACATCTCCGCAGATCGCGGAACTCGTCGCGGCACAGCAAATCGACATTGGCCTTTCGCTGATCCCCTTCGATCATCCAAACGTGCAGGCGTCACCGATCATGCGCTTCAGCATGGTCTGCGTGATGCCTGCCGATCACCCGTTGGCTCACAATGCGGTGGTGCATGTTGAAGAGCTGGCCGGCGAGACGTTCATCGCTCTGGCCCGTGACGATTGCTCGCTCATGACGATCGATCGCGCCTTCCAGATGACCGGGGTCCAGAAGCGTAGCCGAATCGAGGTTCCCATGTCGGAGACGGCCTGTGCGTTCGTTGCGGCGGGTGCCGGCGTCTCCATCCTGCCACCGTTCGTCGGACTGGACTACGGTGAGGATCGCCTCGTGCGCCGCCCTCTCGAGCCCGACACGACGATGGACTTGTGGATGCTGACCCCAAACAGATCCGCATCCTCCCTGGCCGCGCGACGGGTTGCGGACTTTCTCAAAACCGCACTTGCGCCGTTCGACGCAGCGTCTCGGTGAACGTTTTGGGGCAAAAGCGATCAGGCGGCTTTTTGAGTTGGCCAAGCAGAAAGCTACCCATCCGCCCTCGACCCACCGCTATCCTTTGAGGTGCCATCACCGTGTCGCAGAAGCGGACGTAAAATCGTCCTGGCCTACCTACCTCACCTCGACCGATAGGCGGCAGGAGGCCGGCCCCGGCGTCGACACGTGCGAGCGCCGGGGAGCCATACTCATACCGTTCTGATCGTCCCGCCATCGATGACGAACTCGGCGCCATGGATGGCAGCGGCTCGGTCGGAGGCAAGGTAGGCGATCAGGTCGGCCACCTCTTCCGGCTCGGCGCCGCGCCCGATTGAGATGCCGCCAAGGGCATCGAGCACGGACCGACGCGCATCCTCGATCGTGCCGCCGTTGGCAGCTCGAAGCATCTCGAGGAAGTCCCCAGTGGCCTCCGTCATGATCCAGCCTGGAGAGACGGAGTTGACCCGCACGCCCTTGGGACCGAGTTCCTTCGAGATCGACTTGCTGTAGGTCCGTAGCGCAGCCTTTGCGGCGGCATAGCCTGTCGTGGACTCAGGCAGCGGCAGGACAGACTGGATTGAGGTGACGTGCACCACGGTACCCTCGCCTCGCTCCAGCATCGGCGGAATCAGAAGCCGATCGAGCCGGACGCTCGCCAGAAGATTGAGGTTGAGTTCGGCAAGCCAGTGGTCGTCCGTCAGCGCAGCGAAGCCACCTGCTGGCGATGCCGAGCCGCCGATGACATGGGCCAAGATGTCGATGCCGCCCAGCCGCTCGAGGGCTGCCTTGGCCAGCGCTTCTCCGCCCTCGGCGGTGGTCAAGTCCGCTTGGACGTATTCGACGCCCTCCATCGTGTCCTTGATCGTGCGGGCGGCGGTAACGACGCGGGCTCCGCCGGCAAGGAAGCGCTCGACCGTGGCGCGGCCCAGACCCTTGGTGCCGCCGCTGACCAAGACCCGCTTGCCGGCGAACTCGCTCGGATCCGCCCTCATGCCCGCACCGTGGTCTCGAGAGCCTTGATGGCGTCGTTCGCCATCGTGAAGCGATAGGTGAAGCGAAGCGGGCTGCCCGGGAACTCGCCGTGAGCGGGGCCTTCCAGCACGACACCGCTGTCTTCCACCTGAACGGTGTCGGGCGTGAAGACCGCCTTGACCGCAATCGCTTCCTCCTCGAGCAGCTTGCGGATCTCGGCGAGCCCTTCGTAGCGCTTGCCGTTGTCGATGAAGGTGGCATCGGGTCGGAAATGCTTCAGCATGCCTTCGAGGTCGAGACGTGCATTTGCCTCGATGTAGTCGGCGATCGGTTTGGGAAGGTTCAGCGACACGCTCATCTCCTTGGTGGTGATGAGGCTAAGCTAGCGATGGACTTGCACCCTGATAATCGAGACAAATCGGCATGCGGTGTCACGAAAAACGGGACAATGGCTCGTCATTCGCTCAGTGAGCTCGAAGCGGTTCTGGCCATCGTGCGATGCGGGTCGTTTCGGGCCGCGGCGCTTGAACTCGGCATGTCGACCACGAGCATCAGCAACGCGGTGGGCAAGCTCGAGCGCGAACTCGACGTGCGATTGTTCAACCGCACCACGCGCAGCGTCTCGTTGACCTATGCGGGACGAATCTTCGTCGCACAGATCAAGCCAGCGCTGGACGGCATCCAGAAAGCGATGAATACGGCGCGCTCTCAACAGGAGACGCCGTCCGGCACCTTGCGCATCAATGCCTTTGCGACCGCGGCGCGCGAGATCATGGCGCCGCTGATCCTGACCTACCTGCGGCGCTATCCGCAGGTTCATGTCGACATCGTCACCGAAGGTCGGCTCGTCGACGTCGTGGCGGCGGGCTTCGATCTGGGCGTGCGTAGCGCGGATCTTGTGCCCAGCGACGCGATCGCCATACCGCTGGGTCAGATGCGACGGATGGCGATTGCCGCCTCTCCCGCCTTTTTCGAGAACAGGCCGATTCCACAGTGGCCACAGGATCTGCTTTCCTACCCATGCGTCCGTGTGCGACTCCCGGATGGCGCCCTGTTCCGTTGGCGGTTCGAGAAGGGCGGCAAGGAAGTGCAACTCGATGTCGAGGGACCGATCACCCTCGACGAAGCATCCCTGGCGCGGATCGCGGTCACGAACGGCGTCGGGATCGGATATTTTATGGAAGCCGACGTCCGCGACGACATCACGGCAGGCCGCCTCGTTCGTATTCTCGAAGACTGGACGCCGCCACTCGCGCCGCTCTGCCTCTACTACTATAACCGGCGAAATTCGTCTGCCGCTTTCCAAGTCTTCATCGCACTCGCGCGTGACGTTGCCGCAGGACGGCTCGCGCAGCTCTGATGCTGCTGAGCGTCAGAAAGGCTGAGGCGGACGGCATGGCTCACAGATGCCACGGTGCGGTTGAAGCCGAGGATCGTCCGCTCTTTCCGCCGCCTTGCTCCGAAGCGGACCGGCAGGTATCCACCCATCTTTGTCTCGGCGTACGGGCGGGTTCGCAATCGCAAGCAAGAGCGCGGCGGCTCTCGCATCGAGCGGTGTGGCCACATGGCCGAGGCGAGCGTTTCTCGCTTGCGCTGATGCATACAACGCTGCCGGAGCAGTCAAGCGGCTAGCGGACGCCATCATCGCAGCCGTGACAGAGGTGCGACCGGATGCTTGCAGTTCTTCGTCCGCGCGTTCACGTCTCCCGGCCCGTCAGCCCGCCCCGTCGATGCGCACGCAGAAGCGCGTCGGGCTGTCGATCTCGCCGGGCCACATGCGGGTCAACATCTCCTCGGCTTCCTCGGAGCTCTCAAAGCGTGGCAGGCGGCTTTCAGCGTGGAAGCGGTTGGTGCGCTTCATGGCCTCGGCCGCCTGAACTTTTGCGACGGTCAGATGCTCGTCGGCCCGCATTGGTGTGCGGGTTGCGCCAGAATGAAGGACGGCGAAATGGCGGAAGCAGATCTCGCGCGCCGGAGCGGCATGAGCGAGGCGCGCATAGTGCGGCACCTCGCTCATACCGAGAAAGCGTTCCGGGTAGATGGACGATGCAGCAGACGCAGCTCCAGTTGCGCACAACCGAACGAGCGTTGCGATCGTACTCCGTCTCACACTCCACATTCTCACCCGCGGAAGCCAACTCCCTACGCAGGAGTTGAGGGGAGTTTGATAACGCAAGTGGCAACTCAACCACATCCAGGTATCGCAGTCGGACTAAACCAGGGGTTCTGGTGCTACCAACTCGTCGGCGGCATAGCGCACCATGCGGCAGCAAATCTCGTTGGTCTCAACCATGACCTTCAGAATGTCCTGCAGGTCCATCATGCGATCGTAGGTAGCCTCCAGCAACTCGCGAGCGCCGGCTTTGTCTGATTCACTTGGTATTCTTCCTCCCCTGTTTGGAAAAGAAGTACCATACCTTAGGGTTGTGTAAACCCAACCTATAGTTATCATGTATCCTGTGGAAATTAAGGCCTCGTGAGTGGACGTATAAAATTATTCCAAGAATGCTCGGTGGTGGAAGTGTGCTCCTGATATTCGGCTAGCGCCGTTGAATGAAGGCGTGGGGGTGCCTCAGCCTCATTTGGTTGAGAGGCTGGTTCCAATCGGATCGCGCTGCCATTTCGTCCTTGGGACTGAGATCAAAGCTTCTGTGTCCGCAACGAAACCGCCGGATACCGCTCGAGAGCCTTCGCCAACCCCGTCAAATAGGCTCTGATCTCGTCGTCTTGGACGCGTTCGAGTGCGGCCTGCAGTTCATCGCCAGCACCATCGCTGTGGTTGAGATCGACCGGCGCAGACCTCCCTTCCATAGCGGCAGAACAGCCGGAAAAGAAGAATGCTGTCTCAAACCCCAAGCTGTCTGCAACTCTAAATAGTATACTTGCGCTGATGCGATTCTTACCCGTCTCGTACTTTCGAACCTGTTGGTAGGTAAGGCCCAACTCCGCGGAGAGTGCCATCAACGTCATCCCTCGATACTGACGAGCAGCTTTGATCCGATCTCCAATGCTGCGCTCAATCTCGTCGCTTGGTCGCATGGTCTGAACTCTATTCGGAATGACAAAAAGACGGTCGGGTGCGTGAATGCAAGCTACAACTCGTGAGTTCCGTATTTCAACCCACACGCATGGTTTCGATACCCTAGGTTATAAGGCTATCACCGAGTTGATGCTCCGATGGGGGTTTGAGGAATGGCATGGATCGACGCAGCCCGTTACCTTTGGTGCCGACTTATGACTTTTTGGGTGTCTGGACCTGGAACGTAACGACCGGCATCGTCATCGCTTGCAGCGACGTCTGCCGCTACGCAGACATTCCGATCAAGGCCGGGATCCATGGGGTATCGACCGAACGCTTCCTGGCTGCGATCCATCCAGACGATCACGACGCCCTGGCCCGCAGCGTTGAGCAAGCGCTGCATGGAGATGATTTTTTCGTCGCCGAGTATCGCATCACCAGTACAGAGCACGGCACAGTCCGAGTCCGATCCATGGGACGATGCTTTCGAGATCCATCCGGCAACCCGACCCACATATCCGGACATCTCAGCCGCGTCAGTGCTGCACAAGACGTGAAAGCGGACGATGATGCGGTTTTGGCAGATGTGATCGAGCATCTCATCGATGCTCGCAACGCTGCGGAAAGCCTGTCGACGCCTGTCCTTTTCAAATTGATCTCGGCCGTCCTTCTTGAGGCCGGTTACCACATCGCAGCTCTTCTGCGACGGAACTGAACCAAAAGGACCAACGGCCACACCGGTGGTCAACTCCTCGGCCAATACGCGGATGGTGATGCCATTCAGGCTTGCATCACGATCGGCGAGGCGTGTCGGCTTTTCGCTTTGGACTGGCCGGAAGCAGACAGCTTTCCACCCGGTCACGCCGATCGACGCCGAGAAAGCGGACGCTCGGAAGCGGTCCATCCGCTATGCGACCCAACAAAGACATAGGTGCCCAATGCTGAGCTGTCCCAAAAGCAGACCTTGGGAAGGGCAATAGCAACACTAAAACTTCCAAGTTCGGATCAGCATCGACAAGAAACGCTCGGCGGCTGGGGAGAGCCGTCCGTTGCGCCGTTGAACGATACCGATCGTGCGGGTCACGATGGGATCGATGATGGGCCGTGTGATGAGGAAGGGATGATCGTCTTGAGGGGTGGCCAAGCGAGGCAGAACCGATATGCCGAGGCCGGCTTCAACAAGGCCCAGCGAGGTGTTCAGGTGCGTCACCTCGTAGAACCAGTTGAGCTTCAGTTTCTCCTTGGCAAGGCTGGCGTCCAGAAGGGTTCGATTACCGCTGGAGCGGTCGACGACGATCAGCCGGTGCCCCTCCAAATGGGACCATGTCAGTTCGGCGTATCGGGAAAGTTCGTGGTCCTTCCGCATGGCGAGAACGAAGGGATCGTCGATCAAGGGTTCGAAATCGAGATCAGGGTCCGAGTTCCCCATCAGATTGATGCCGAACTCAACCTCACCTCGCGCGACCGCCCGCAGCCCGTCATTGGCGGTGAGGTCTAGGATGCGAAAGCGAATATGGGGAAACTCCTCGTTGAAGCGGCGCACCACCTTGGGCAGGAAGTAGAACGCGGCGGTCGGGAGGCATGCCATCGTGATCAGGCCGCGGTGCTGGCTGCCCGTATCCTTCAGCGCAAAGAGGGAGCCGTCGAACTCCTCCAGCATTCGGCGAACCAAGGGCATCAACTCTTGCCCCATGGCGGTGGGCGCGACGTGGCGCGTGGTCCTTTCGAGGAGCGGCGCGCCGATAGAGGCTTCAAGCTTTTGGATCCGTCGCGTCAGAGCGGGCTGCGACATGTTCAGGGCCTCAGCGGCCCGGTGAAAGCTTTCAAGCTCGACGACGTTCTGAAAGGCGCGCAAGTCGAGTATCTCGCAATTAATGCGCATATTGCAATAATCCTGCCACTCTTTGCATTTCACTAATCGCTGTCATACCGCCACATAGCAATAAAGCAACGGATTGTTCCGTTCGCCGAATAATTGGTGTGGCAATGAACGACTTGACCCGAATCCCTTGTGTTTTGATGCGTGGTGGAACCTCGCGCGGTCCGTTCTTTATCGCGTCCGATCTTCCGAGCGATCCGGCTGAGCGGGATGCCACGCTCCTGTCGATCATGGGATCGGGTCACCCGCTGCAGATCGACGGAATCGGCGGTGGAAATCCCGTGACCAGCAAGGTCGCGATCATCGGTCCGGGCAGCGTCGCGAATGCAGATGTCGACTACCTGTTCGCACAGGTCCGCAACGATCGGCAGATGGTGGACTATTCGCCCAATTGCGGAAACATGCTCGCGGCGGTGGGTCCGTTCTCGATCGAAGCGGGCCTCGTCACCGCCAGCGAAGGACACACCCTCGTCCGCATCCACAACGTCAACACCGGAAAGATCATCGTCGCCAAGGTTCCCACGCACGGTGGCGAGGTGACCTATCTCGGAGACGCCTCGATCGATGGTGTTCCCGGCCAAGCCGCGCCGATCGCCCTGACCTTCCTCGACGCGGCCGGCGCCAAGACCGGGAAGTTGCTTCCGACCGGGCACCCCTTGGATGTCATCGAAGGGGTAGAGGCGACCTGCATCGACTGCGCGATACCGATGGTGCTCGTGCGCGCCGGCGACCTTGGTGTCACCGGCTACGAGCGTGCCGACGAGCTTTCCGCCAATGCCGACCTCATGCAGCGCCTAGAGGCGATCCGGGTCGAGGCGGGACGGCGGATGGGCATGGGAGATGTATCCGATATGGTCATTCCGAAGCCGGTGCTGATCTCGGCTCCGACCAAGGGCGGCACGCTGAACGTACGCTATTTCATGCCTCATGAGTGCCACCCCTCGCTGGCGACCACAGGTGCGGTCGGCATCGCGACAGCCGCCATCACGCAGGGGACGATCGCTGCGAACCTTGTCGGTTCCCTGCCGCTTCCCGCGCGGATCGGCGTCGAGCACCCAGGCGGTCGCCTCGACGTCGAACTCGAAAATCGTAACGGCGTGACGGTCGCAGGGCTTCTGCGCACGGCTCGCCGACTGTTCGAAGGCTTCGCCTTCGCCAAGCCCGCCTCGCAACTCACGCGAGCAGCCTAGACCCGTCGCCCGGCCGCAGAGCCGGCCATCTTCAAGGGAGGAATTCCATGCGTCGTCTGCTTCTTGCTGCCACCGCCGTCCTGGCATTGGCCAACGTTGCCCATGCTCAGTCCGTGCGGATGAGCGTTGGCTCCTACAATCTCAACAACCTACCTTTCCCGGTAGCTTCGAGCCTTGGCTTCTATAAGGAAGAGGGCCTGGACGTTACGACCGAGAACTTCGCGCAGGGCGGCTCGAAGGTGCTGCAGGCACTGGTCGCCGGATCGACCGACGTTGCCGTCGGCTTCTACGATCACACGATCCAGATGCAGGCACAACGCAAGAACGTCGTCGGCTTCATTCAGCTCGCCCGCAACTCCGGCCTCGTTCTCGCAGGCACGAACGACACCGACTTCGATCCCGCCAAGCCCGAGACCATCAAGGGCAAGAAGGTGGGCATCACCTCTCCCGGTTCGTCGTCCGACTTCTTCGTGCGCTACTACCTTCAGCAGCACGGCATGGGCGAGAACGACGTGTCGATCATCGGTGTCGGCTCGGGCGCCGCAGCCGTGGCGGCCCTTCAGCAGGGCAAGATCGATCTTCTCGTGAACTACGATCCGGCCGCAACGATCGTTGTGGAGCGCGGGATCGGCAAGATCCTGATCGATGCGCGCAGCGACCAGGGCGCGAAGGAGGTCTACGGCGGCATCTATCCGACGTCGGTGCTCTACGCCAACCAGAGCTACATCGACCAGCACCCGGACGTGATCCAGAAGGTCACCAACGCCACCGTGAAGGCGCTGCACTGGATGAAGGCGCACAGCGCCGAGGAGATCGTGGAGCAACTGCCGTCCGACTTCGTGACCGGCGACCGGGAGACCTACGTGAAGGCCGTCGAGAATGCCAAGGCGATCTTCTCCGACGACGGCTCGTTCGTGGCGGCCGACCTCGAGACCCCGCTCGCCGTGCTTCGATCGTTCAACGACAGCGTCAAGAACGCCGACATCGACCTTTCCAAGACCTACACGAACACGTTCGTCGAGGCCGCCGGAAAGCAGGCGGCCAACTGAAGGATCGAACCATGTCGGCCACCGTGCGCAAGTTGCAACCCGTGTCTTCCCTGAATGCTTCCGGTACCCGACCGATGGTCGGTATCGAGAAGGTGACGATGGCCTTCGGGGACTTCGTCGCGGTTGAGAACGTCAATCTGGCAGTCGGCGACGGTGAGTTTCTCGCCATCGTCGGCCCCACCGGCTGCGGCAAGTCCACCATTCTGAACGCGATTGCCGGACTTCTGAAGCCGGCGGTCGGTGCCGTTTCCATCGATGGCGCGACGGTCTCGGGCGTCCAGAACGACATCGGCTATCTCTTCCAGCAGGATGCGCTCCTGCCTTGGAAGACGGCGTTCGAGAATGTCGAACTCGGCCTGATGTTCCGCCGCGTCGGCGCTGCCGAGCGGCGGGACAAGGCCATGGCCTGGCTCGAGAAGGTCGGACTCAAGGGCTTCGAGGGGCGTTATCCCCACCAACTCTCGGGCGGCCAGCGCAAGCGCGTCCAGATGGCCCAGGCCCTGATCACGGAGCCGAAGGTCATCCTGATGGACGAACCCTTCTCGGCGCTCGACATCCACACCCGCCACCTCATGCAGAACGAGCTCCTGCGCCTGTGGCAGGAGGACCGTCGCGCGGTGGTGATGATCACCCACGACCTCGAGGAGGCCATCGCGCTCGGCGACCGCGTGGTCGTGCTCGCGGCCGGTCCCAAGAGCCACATCATCGACAGCTTCCCCGTGGACCTCGAGCGGCCGCGCAACGTCGCGGAGATCAAGCTCGATCCCCGGTTCCTGACCCTTTATCGCGACATCTGGGCGTCGCTTCGTGGAGAAGTGGAGAAGAGCTATGCGCGGCGCTAACGTCCGGTTGATTCAGATCACCCTTCTGGTGGTCGTTCTTGGCGGCTGGGAGCTGGGCGTCGCGTCGGGCATCATTGACCGCTTCTTCTTTCCGGCGCCGCTCGACATCGTGAAGCAGGTCTTCGCTTGGGTGACCGAGCTCAGCTTCTACAACCATGTCTATATCACGCTGACCGAAACCGTTCTCGGCTACGTCATCGGAACAGGCCTCGGCGTCGCGGCCGGCGTGTGGCTCGGCCTCAGCCCCTTCATGGCGCGGGTGCTTGATCCGTTCATCAAGGGTCTCAACGCCATCCCGCGCGTCGTGTTGGCGCCGATCTTTGTTCTATGGCTCGGTCTCGGGCTCTGGTCGAAGGTCGCGCTCGCCGTGACGCTCGTGTTCTTCGTGACCTTCTTCAACGCCATGCAGGGCGTGAAGGAAGTGAACCCGGTGGTCCTGTCGAACGCCCGCATCCTCGGCGCCAGCCGTTCGGACCTGCTGCGCCACGTCTATTTCCCGGCGGCGGCGAGCTGGATCCTGTCGTCGCTTCGCACCTCGGTCGGCTTCGCCGTCGTCGGCGCGATCATCGGCGAGTATCTCGGCGCCTCGGCGGGCCTTGGCTACCTGATCGCGCGTTCGGAAGGCAACTTCGACGCAGTCGGCGTGTTCGCCGGCATCCTGATCCTGGCGCTGTTCGTTCTGGTGATCGACGTCCTTCTCGACTTCGTCGAGCGTCGCCTGATCACCTGGCGGCCGAACGCCGGCGAAGAGCGTCCAGCCTGACCGATCGACCTCCGGATCGTCACGCCGATCCATGATCCGAAGTATCCATCCACCCGACGGTTGTCCGTCGGGTGGATTTTTTCGTTATATTAGAACTCAAAGCCGCTTACCCAACTTTTGATAAATTACTAAACCGGATCATTATTTCGGATAACGCATCTATTATTGATTAGATTGCAATTATCTCTCGATAAAAACTATGCCAGCATTACGGTATCGGAGGCCAATCGGGAGGATAGCCGCGTGCCGTATTCCAGCGTATCGAGACGTTCGCTTCTAAAGGGTGTGGGCGGAGGGGTCGCGAGCCTCACCCTCGTGTCCGCTCTCGGCCTGCCCGCCGCAGCCCAGTCGAAGACCTCGGATGCATCCCGCATGGCGGTTACCGACAGCGGCCCCTTCCGGCCGGACGGGCTCTTGGATGTGGAACGCAGGCTCTACGAGATGCCGACCACGTCGCTGCTGGTCTACAGCGGCGACAAACCCGTCTACGAATACGGCAATGGCCGCGACGTGAGCTATCTGGCTTCGGCCCGCAAGAGCGTCCTATCGATGCTCTACGGCAAGTACGTCGCCGACGGTACCATCGACCTCGATGCGACGCTGGCCGATCTCGATATCCAGGACAACGAGACTTTGAGTGATGCGGAGCGGCAGGCGACCGTTCGCGACCTCCTCTCGTCCAGTTCCGGCGTCTACCATCCGGCCGGCAGTCCGGGTGGCAACGACAACAATCCGCCTCGCGGCAGCAAGCCGCACGGCACCTATTTCCAGTACAACAACTGGGACTTCAACGTCCTTGGCGCGATCTTCGAAAAACGAACAGGCCAGAAGATTTTCGAAGCATTGAAGCGCGACCTTGCCGATCCGCTGGGCTTCCAAGACTACGATCTCGGGCGTCAGAAGATGCTGGGCTACGGCGACCGGTCGCGGTTCCTGGCCTATCACATGTTCCTGTCGGCCCGCGACATGGGCAAGCTTGGCCAGCTCATGCTGCGCAAGGGCGAATGGAACGGGCGCCAGCTCGTGCCCGCCGAATGGGTGGCCGAGAGCACGAAACCGCGTTTCACGCCGGAAGAGACGCGCGATTCCGCCGGCTATGCCTATCTCTGGTGGATCCCCGATCGGAAGGGCGCGGCCTGGGAAGGCTCCTTCTACGCCAACGGCAATCTCGGTCAGTACATCCTCTGCCTGCCAGCCATCGACACGGTGGTCGTGCATCGCCGCGCGGTGACGGACCAGTACGCCATGGCCCGCAATCTCGGCGAGACCACTTTCCTCCCCGCCGGTGTCAAGGCGACCGCCTTCCTCGACATCGCCGATGCGATCGTCGCCAGCTACGGCTGACACGCAAACGCGATCTTCGATCGAGCACGCGGCGAAACTTGCGCCGCGCTACGGTTTCTTCAGTTCAAGGACATGTCCATGTTCATGCGTTCGACCCTGCTCTGGGTGGGAGTTCTGATCGTTTCCACGTCCGACGGCGCGCTGGCGGCCGGCCTTGACCGGCAGGCCTGCGAGGCGCTTTCGTCGTCCGGCATCCCCGCCGACGCCATCAGCCTCAAGACGGGAGGCGCGGCGATCTCGAGCGCGCGCTGGACCGACCTTTCCGGCTCCGCCCCCTTCTGCAAGGTCTCGGGGAAGGTGCTGCCGGTCGACCCGGAAGCGCCGCCGATCTCCTGGGAGGTTGACCTCCCCTCCATCTGGAACGGCCGGATGCTGCAATATGGCGGGGGCGGCTACAACGGCATCCTCCCGGAGACCACGAAAGCCTCGATCCACGGGCCGCTCGATCGCCCCGTGCCGCTGGCACAGGGCTACGTGACCTTCGGGTCCGACAGCGGGCACACCGCGCAGAACACGAACGACGCGTCCTTCGCCAAGAACGACGAGGCGCTCGTCAATTACGCCTACATGCATATTCGCAAGACGCGCGACGTCGCGGCATGGCTGGTAGATACGGCCTACGGCCAGGCGCCGAAGGCCACGTACTTTGCCGGCGGCTCGACCGGGGGGCGCGAGGCTCTGACCGCGGCGCTGCGCTGGCCCGACATCTACGACGGTATCATCTCCTACTACCCCACGGCCAACTTCGTCGGCCTGCGCCTCTGGGGCGCCGCCCTCAACCGGGCGATCTACGACGACAACTCGGCCGGATGGATCGCACCAAACCTCGTGAAGGCGATCGCCGACTACGCGACCGCCCAGTGCGACGAGCTCGACGGGGCGAAGGACGGGCTCGTGAGCAACGTGGACGCCTGCCGCGCGCGCTCGCAGGACGTGATCGACCACTTCGCCTGCAAGGACGGCAAACGCGACGAGAGCTGCCTCACGCCCGTCCAGATCGACCGGACGATCAAGGTCTACCACGAGGGCTACAGCCTGCCCTACAAGCTGGCCAACGGCTTCGACCGGTATCCCGGTTACAACAGCCTCGAGGGGATCACGATGAACCTCGGCAAGCAGGCAGCCTACGCCGAGCCCGTGATCTCCGGCCCGAACGCCCATCACGCGGCCCGCGCCTACGAGTTCTTCCAGCACTTTGTCGGCCGCGACGGCAAGTTCGACTACCGCAGCTTCGACATCACGAACCCCGGTCCGTACAAAGACCGGCTGCTTGAGATCTCGCAAATGGCTGATGCCAACAACCCGGACCTTTCTGCGTTTCAGCAAGCTGGCGGAAAACTCATCCTTGTTCAGGGTAGCGAAGACCCGAGCGTTACCCCGCTCGGCACCGTGGCCTACTACGAGAAGGTCCGCGAGACGATGGGGGTGGACAAGGCGTCGACCTTCGTCCGTTTCTACATGTTGCCGGGTCTCGCCCATGGCGGAGGCAAATTCGCCCCCACCTGGGACAGTTTGGCCGCCCTCGACAACTGGGTCGTGAACGACATCGCGCCGGAGGGTTACGTCGCCACAGACACGACCGAAACACCGACGCGCGGCCGGACCCTGCCAGTCTGCACCTATCCGACCTGGCCTCGCTTCGAGGGCAAGGGCGACGTTCGGGACGCCGCCAACTTCACCTGCGCGTCCGACAAGTAGGAACGCAAACTCGCCTCGGCTGGCTAATAGCCGAGGCGAGCATCACGATGCCGTGTCGATCAAGCACCATTGCTAGGAGACCGGACGAAGACACTTCCGTTCAAGCGATCGTCTGCTTCCGATTTTTTCATGCTGAAACCGGACTGTCCGTAAACGACCCTTCCCGGACGTCTCGGCTAGGGTTCCGACGTCCGCGAAGCGGACAGTCTCAAATCACCTCATCGAACGTTCTGCAGTCACGTAGGCTGTCCTTGGACAATCGGCGCAACGCAGTCGGCGAGGATGCGATCGGGCGGGTGCTTCCAGATCCTGTGGGAAAACACCTCCACTTCCGTCAGCCCGCGATCGCCCGCGTCGCGCACGAAGCCACCGATGCTTTCGAGGTCGATGACCCTCTCGCCTGGCAGGCCGCGCTCCATCAGAAGATCGCCCGTGGCCACAAGCAAATCGTTGACGTGATAGGCAAGGATGCGCCCTTCCCGGCCCGCCCTCGTGATCGCCTCCGGCAGTTCGGGGTCCCACCATGTGTGGTACACGTCGATCGCGCTCCCGAGATGCGACGTTCGGGCGGGCCGCGAGACGGATATCTTCTACCGGAACTCCGAGGCGTGCCGGGACTGCCCGATACGGTCGCGATGCATGCCGAGGTTGTCCGGCACACCCGGCGCTGGGAGCACGAACGCGTCTGGATGCCATGGAGCACCGCCTCGACCGCATGCCGGACGCCATGCGGATCCGTCGGCAAACCGTCGAGCACGTGTTCGGAACACTCAAAGACTCCACGGGGCGCGGCCACTTCGAGACACGAAGGCTGCCGAACGTCGGCACGGAGATCAGCCTCCACGTCCTCGCCTACACCATGAAGCGGGCTGTCACTTGGAAAAGCCGCCGAGCGCGTCGGGCATCAGACCGTCGTGTCAGGTTCTGCTCCATCGCCGGCGCTGAGGCGTGAGAGGCTGTCGCCGACGACGGCGAGGCTGATCCCCAGAAGCGCGACGTCCTTCAGCAGGAACTGACCGGTCGCGTTGATCCACGGAAAGCCGCCGGTCGCGTCCTCCCAGATCGGGGCGGCAAGCATGATGGAAACGGTCGTGGCGAAGGTCAGCGTGGCGAGCGCGCCCCCGGCAAGGCCTGCCTTCGGCGACCAGATCGAGAGGGTCAGAAGCACCGCGGTGGCGATCTCCACGACGCCGAGAAGCGCTGCCGCGCCGCCCTCGCCGAAGACGGGGTAAAGCCATGCGAGCCACGGGGTGGCGGTGATGAGCGGGCGCAGCGCCTCGACCTCCAGCCGGGTGAACTTCACGAGCCCGATGAGGGCAAGCGGCAGGATGACGCCGGCCAGCCCGATGCCGCGCCCGAGCGCCGCGATGCGGGCTCCCGAAGCGTGACGGGTGACGGCGATCAGCGCCGGATTGCCGAAGGATGGATGATGACCGGTCACAGCACGACTCCTTTTTGTGTGCTTGAAGCATATATCATGATGGCGTGGATTTCCATGCGTCGCGCATCTATTAGTCTTCGATGAACAACGGACGGATCGAGAACATCGTCGGCGCGCTGGCCCTCGCCCTTGCCGACACCCTCCTTGACGGCACGGCCCGCGAGGCTCCCGAACCCGGGCACGCCGCCGCGGCCATCGCGTTGCTGCGGCACGACCCTGGCATGCCCATCGAGCGCCTGCGTCATGCCCTTTCGCTCTCGCATCCCGGCGCCGTCCGCCTCGTGGACCGCCTCGCGGCGAGCGGCCTGATGGAGCGTCGGCCGGCGATCCATGATCGTCGCTCCGTCGCGCTGCACCTGACCCGCGAGGGCGAGCAGAGTTGCACGCGCATCCTCGCCGCGCGGGACGCTCGGATCGCCCAGGCGCTCAGCATTCTGGATCCGGACGAGCGCCAGATGTTCGGCCGCCTCACCGAGAAGCTGCTCGGAGCCCTCGTGAAGGACGAGCGGGACGCCTACTCGGTCTGCCGGCTTTGCGACGCGGCGGCCTGCGCCGACTGTCCCGTCGAGAAGGCGCTCGACGGCGCGACCTGACCGGGCCGAGGGGTAGCGCGACCGCTGGCCCCTCCCCCATACGTCCATGCCGAGTCGATCCCGGCCGGGTCAGTCGGTCGCGACGCGCTCGAGAAACCCCGCGACGAGGCCGGCAATCTCCTCGGCGTGCGTCTCCAGCGCGAAGTGCCCCGCGTCGAGAAGATGGATCTCGGCATCGGGAAGGTCGCGGCGGTAGGCCTCGGCGCCCGCAGGCAGGAAGGCCGGATCGTGCCGGCCCCAGACCGCGAGAAGCGGCGGCCTTTGCTCGCGGAAATAGGACTGGAAGGCGGGGTAGAGCGCGACGTTGCTCTTGTAGTCGCCGATCAGGTCGAGCTGGATCTCCTCGGCGCCCGGACGCGCCATATACGCGATGTCGAGTTCAAGTCCGTCCGGCGACAGTCGACTCGGGTCGGCCCCCGTGCCGTATTGCCAGTCACGGATCGTGCCCGGCCGCAGCGAGGCCCGACAGGCCTCGCGGTTGGCCTCGCTCGGCTCGCGCCAGTAGGCCTGCCAGGCACCCCATTGGTCGCTGAAGCCTTCGAGGTAGGCGTTGCCGTTCTGCGAGACGATCGCGGATACGCGCTCGGGATGGCGCATCGCCAGGCGAAGCCCGACGGGTGCGCCGTAGTCGAAGATGTAGAGCGCATAGCGATCGAGCCCGATGCTCCGCGTGAACCCCTCGACCACCTCGGCGAGGCGATCGAACGTGTAGTCGAATGCGCCGTGCGGCGGCGCCTTCGTCTGTCCGAAGCCCGGAAGGTCGGGCGCGACGAGATGGAAGCGGTCGACAAGACGCGGGATCAGGTCCCGGAACATGTGGCTCGCCGTCGGGAAGCCATGCAGGAGCATCAGCGTCGGGTTCGAGCGATGGCCCGCCTCGCGATAGAAGACGTCGACGCCGTCGACCTCGACGGTGTGGTAGCTCACGCGTGTCATGATGGTTCTCCTTGGATGTTCGTTGTCGGGGCGATCCCGCCCCGCAGCGCGGCGTTCTCGGCCTCGAGCGCCGCGATGCGCTCGCGCAGGGGCCGGACCGCCTCGGCGATCTGCGCTTGCGTGAAGCGGGGGGTGATGTGCTGCGGGCAGTTCCAGTCGAAGGCCGCGAGCCGCAGCCGGAAGATCCGCTCGATCCGGGCGCGGTAGGACGCATCCGTCACCTGCCGCGCGAGGTCGGGCTCGGCATCGGCCGCAATGATCTCGACATGCGCGTAGATCTTCAGCCGGGCCTGGCGGGCGTAGTCCATCAGGAACAGGCAGGCGCGGTCGTCGGCACGGATGTTGCCGAGACTGATGTATTGCCGATTGCCGGCATAGTCGGCGAAGGCGAGCGACCGGTCGTCGACGAGCTTCAGGAACCCTGGCGGGCCACCGCGATGCTGGACGTAGGGCCAGCCGCTTTCGGACGCGCTCGCGATATAGAAGCTGTCGCGCGCGGCGATGAAGGCCGCCTCGTTCTCGCCGAAGCGGTCGAAGGCGCGATGACCCTTGAAGTCCCGCCAGAGATGATCGGCCCCCATCGCCGCTTGGGCGGCCTGAACGCTCGGCGTCGCGGCGATGTCCATGAAGCCGTAGGGCACGATGATCGTCCTTGCCGGGCGAGCCGGTCGGCTCGTTCACGCGACAGATGAACCTTTCCAACGAGCGGCTGAATACGGCACATTCGCAAAGCACCTTGCCGAAATCCGGAAAGGATGGAGAAGCGGATGGACCGACTGGAAGCCATGGCCCTGTTGCGGGAAGCGGTGGACCGCGGCAGCCTGTCGGCCGCCGGGCGCGCCCTGCACATCCCCGTGCCGACGCTCAGCCGCAAGATCTCGGAACTCGAGGCGCGGCTCGGAACGAGGCTTCTCGTGCGGACCACCCGCAGCCTCGCGCTGACCGACGCGGGCGAGGCCTTTCTGACGGCCGCCCGGCGTATCCTCCACGAGGTCGAGACGGCGGAACGCGAGGCGGCCGGCGAGTTCGCCGAGCCCAAGGGGGAACTCGTCCTGACCGCACCCATCCAGTTCGGGCGGCTCCATGTTCTGCCGACGGTCGCCGACTTCCTCGACGAGTTTTCCGACATCAACGTCCGCCTCGTCCTGAACGATCGCAACGTCCACCTCGTCGACGACGAGGTCGATATGGCGGTGCGGATCGGCCCCTTGGCGGACAGCGCGATGGTGGCGACGAAGGTCGGAGCGTTGCGCATCGTGACGGCCGCGAGCCCGGCCTTCCTCGATCGGCATGGCGTCCCGACAGCGCCGGACGACCTGCGCGATCGCCCCGTGGTCGCCGTCGACGGACCGATGGCGCAGACGAGCTGGCACTTCACGTCCGGGGAACGGGGAGGTCCGATCGGCGTCAAGCTGTCGCCACGCCTTGCGGTGACGACGACCGAGGCGGCGGCGGACGCGGCGATCCTCGGCATCGGGATCGTGCGGCTGCTGCACTACCAGGTGAGCGAGGCGGTCGAGGCGGGACGGTTGAGGCTCGTTCTCGAGAATGCCGAGCCGGCCCTGGTACCCGTTCATCTCGTCCACGCGACCCGCGGGCAGATGCCGTTGAAGCTGCGCTGCTTCATCGACTTCGCCGCCCGGCGCCTTCGCGAACGGTTGAACCGGCTACCGGCCAACACGCATCGGTCCTGACGCCCCCGACCGATAACGGGGGCGACCCCTCGCCTCGCCCGTCGACCTCGGCGGCGCCGGCAGCCGTCACAAGGGGAACCGGTCGGCTCGCATCGCGACAGGGGACGACGGCCGAACCTCGCGATCCGCTTTTTCCGGGCCGCTGTAATATCGCGAGGCGCCGCTGCGTAGACACTCCAGACGCCGCAGTCACCGCCGGTGACGCGGCAACCGTCGGGGAGAGGTCGGATGACGCCAGCGAAACACGTGAAGCGGTCCTGGTCGGGAAACAGGGCGTTCGTAGGGCCGGCGGCAGTTCTGGGAGTGGGTCTCATGGCCCTTCCCGCGATGGCCGCCGGCCGTCCCGTCACCGTCGTCGAACTGTTCACCAGCCAGGGATGCAGTTCCGTACCGCCCGCGAACCGCAACGTCATGGCGCTGATGAAGGCGCCCGACGTCCTGCCCCTGAGCTTCAGCGTGACCTACTGGGATCGTCTCGGCTGGAAGGACACCTTCGGCTCCGAGGCCTTCACCCTGCGCCAGCGCGACTACGAGGCGGGCCTCGGGCGAGACGGCCCCTTCACCCCGCAAGTGGTCGTCAACGGCGTCGACGACACGGTGGGCAACAGGCTGGATCCGTTGCGGGCGATGATCGACCAAGCCAGGCCGCCCGCCGAGGTTCCGATCGACATCCAGGCGAACGTCGTCAGAATCGGCCGCGGCATGGCGCCGGCGTCCGGCGCGGACGTCTGGCTCGTCCGCTACAGGCCCGGGGTCCAGAACGTCGCGATCGAGCGGGGCGAGAACGCCGGCACCACCTTGCCGGTCCCGAACGTCGTGACCGACATCCGGAATGCCGGCCGTTGGCTCGGCGTGGAGATGTCCTTCGCGGCGCCGCCGGCCGACGACGGACTGCGAACGGCCGTGCTCGTCCAGAAGCCCGGCGGGCCGATCCTGTCGGCGGTGACGGACTGAACCCTTCATAGGGCGGATCGGAACCCTGGAGCGGCGCGGCGCCATCCGCGCGGCCTTACTCCGATGCGCCCATTCCCTGCCGCGCCCGACGGCCGGCTCAACCGGAAGCGACCCTGGGGCCCGCTTCCCTATTCCCGGAGAAACGCATGACCGACTTCCTTCTTCGCCGCGCCCTGCCGCTCGGTGCCGTCCTGTTCGCGGCGACCGCCGGTCTCGCACCCGCCGCATCCGCCCAGGACGCCATGAAGCCGCATGCCGAAGACACGATGAAGCCCGACGCCATGGCGCTGGATGCGATGGTGCCGGATGCCATGAAGCCCGCCGACGCCATGGCGCCCGCCGGCGCCATGAAGGCCGACGCGATGAAGCCCGATGCCATGAAGCCGGACACTATGACGCCGGACGCCACGAAGGCCGACGCCATGGCGCCGGATGCCATGGCTCCGGCCCCCGCAAAGCCCAAGACGAAGTAGCAGCGACGTTCCGCGCCTGGGCGGCTGCGCCCGGGCGCCTCGGTTCGAAACAGGAGGATGGGCCATGACCGAGGCCGGATCGCGCATCGGGCGCGCAGCAACGGGGCGCGAGCCGCCGACCATCGTCCATCGGCACCGCTTGCCGACCCGCCTCTGGCACGGGATCAACGTCGTGACGCTCCTCGTCATGCTGATGAGCGGGCTCACCATCTTCAACGCCCATCCTCGCCTCTACTGGGGCGCCTATGGCGCGAACCAGGACCACGCCTGGCTCCAGATCGGGGCGACGGAGGCGGGCGGCTACCTTCGCGTCGGCAGCCTTTCCGTCGAGACCACCGGAGTTCTCGGACGCTGGACGAACGCCGCGGGCGCCGAGGTGACCCGTGCCTTTCCCTACTGGGCGACGATCCCGTCCGGCTACAACCTCGCGGTCGCGCGGCATTGGCACCTCTTCTTCGCCTGGATCTTCGCGGGCGGCCTGGCCCTCTATGGGCTCTGGAGCGTTGCGAGCCGCCACCTGACGCGCGACCTCCTGCCGACGCGGGCGGAGCTCGCCCCGGCGCATGTCCTCCACGACATCGGCCAGCACGCACGCCTTCGCTTTCCCAAGGGCGAGGCCGCCCGGCGCTACAACGTCCTCCAGAAGCTCAGCTATTGCGGCGTCCTTCTGGTTCTGCTGCCGGCGATCGTCCTGACGGGCCTTACCATGTCCCCGGCGATGAACGCCGCCTGGCCTTGGCTCCTCGATCTCTTCGGCGGACGACAGTCCGCGCGTTCGATCCACTTCATCGCGGCGACGCTGGTCGTCCTCTTCATCCTCGTCCACGTCGCGATGGTCGTGCTGGCCGGCCCGGTCAACGAGCTGCGCTCGATGATCACCGGCCGCTACCGGCTCCCGAAGGAATAGCCCGATGGTTCCCAGCCCCACGCGCCGCCGCTTCCTGACCGGAGCCCTCATCGGCGGAGCCCCGCTCGCGCTCACCGGCTGCGACGTCTTCGGCCTCGCGCAGTCCGAGGGCGTTTCCGACGCGCTCGGCTCCGCCGACGGCCTTGCGCGGCGCGTCCAGCGGCTGCTCGGCGGCGATGCCCTCGCCCCGGAGTTCGAGGCGGCCGAGATGTCCCCGGTCTTCCGCACGAACGGCAACACCATGCCGTCGAGCGCAGCCTACCGGACGCTTGCGGACGGCGGCTTCGCCGGCTGGTCGCTCGCCATCGACGGGCTCGTCGAGCGGCCCGTGCGCTTCAGCCTTGCCGAGATCATGGCGATGCCCTCGCGCACCCAGATCACCCGGCATGACTGCGTCGAGGGCTGGAGCGCCATCGGCCAATGGACGGGCGTGCCGCTCGGGCGCCTTCTCGACGAGGCCGGGCTGCGGCCGGCCGCGCGCTACGTCGTGTTCCACTGCGCGGACGATTTCGACGGCTCCCCCTACTACGAGAGCATCGACCTTTTCGAGGCGCGCCATCCGCAGACGATCCTCGCCTATGCGATGAACGGGGCGCCGCTCGCCATCGGCCACGGAGCGCCCCTTCGCCTGCGCGTCGAGCGGCAGCTCGGATACAAGCAGGCCAAGTACGTCATGCGGCTCGAGGTCATCGCCGGTCTAGGCGGCATCGGTGCGGGCAAGGGCGGATACTGGGAGGATGCGATCGGCTACGACTGGTATGCCGGGATCTGATCTTCGGCGAGCGCTCGAGGAAAAAGTCGAGCTAGGCTGTAACAGGGCGCCGCCTCGATCCGTACCTTGCGCGATGGACGGTAACCGGGACCTCTCATGACGACGCGGCGATCCGTTCTTCGAACGGGATCGACTGGAAGAACGGGACGTCAACCCTTGACCATGCGCTCTCGCGAGGAGGACTGGTCGGCCTGGATGTCGGCGGCGTTGGACGGCGACGAGCCGTCCTACCGCCGTTTCCTCGAAGCCGTGACGCCGCATCTCAGGATGCTCGCCGCGCGCCGTCTGTCCGCGTTCGGCGCGGACAACCAGGATCTCGAGGATGTCGTCCAGGAAGCGCTTCTCGCCATCCACCTCAAGCGGGGAACATGGGATCCCCAGCGTCCGATCGGGCCCTGGATCTCCGCCATCGCGCGCAACAAGCTCATTGACGCCCTGCGGCGGCGCGGACATAGGGTCCACGTTCCGATCGACGACGTGGTCGACCTCGTGCCCGACGAACGCCAGCCGACATCGGACGACGAGCATGACGTCGGCCGGATGCTGGGCAGACTGAAACCCGTCCAGCGCGACATCGTCCAGGCTGTCTCTCTCGACGGGTCCAGCGTCCGCGATACGGCCGCGCGTCTATCGATGACGGAAGGCGCGGTGCGCGTCGCGCTGCACCGGGCGCTGAAGAGCCTCGCGATGCTGTATCGCGGAGGAACCACATGACCCCGGACAACGATCCCGTTCAAAAGCCATCCATCGGAACGGACCGTCTCATCCGGGTGCTGTCGAAGGACGCGAAGGTTCGGGTTCGCTTTGGCCGGGTCATCGTTCAGGCCGCGGCCGCCGGCCTTCTCGCGGCTGCGGTCTCCTACCTTGTCATGCTGCACCCCCGGCCCGACCTTGAGGCCGTGCTGCGCACAGCCCGCGTCCTCTTCAAGTTCATCGTCACGGTTCCGTTGGCCGGAGCCATGATCGGCCTGCTCGATCGCATCGGTCGTCCGGCGGCACCGCTCGGGGTTTGGCCATGGCTTCTGGGCGGCGTCGCTGCCGTGCTGGCGACGGGCGTCGGCGTCGAGTTGGCGATGTCGCCGCCGGCGGAATGGGCCGCCCGTCTCGTCGGGACGAATGCGGGCTACTGCCTTTTCTTCATCCCCGTGATCGCGATCGGTCCTCTTGCCTGCTTCATCGCGGCGCTTCGCCAGGGAATGCCCTCGCGTCCGGGGCTTGCGGGCGTTGCGGCCGGCGTCGCCTCCGGAGCCATGGCGGCAGCCTTCTATGCCACCCACTGCCCCGACGACAGTCCGCTGTTCGTCGCCACGTGGTACACGCTCGGCCTGGGGATCACGGCCGCCTTCGGGTATCTCGCGGGACGTCGGTTCTTGTGATCCTCAGCGCGTCGTCGGATGCGTAGCGACGAAGCCACCGGTCGACATGGGTTTGTTTCCGTCGTCGAACGGAACCCGATCTCGAGCCTGTCGGGTTCGCGGCAGCGACGATTCGATATCGGTAGAACGATCCGACCGGGATATGGCGATGCAGCGACATCACCTATGGCTCCTTCCCGTCGCTCCCGCGATCGGGGCGCTGGCGGGGCTCTTCTATTGGTCCGCCTTCGAGCAGGCCGGGACGCTCATCGGATCCATCGTGCGTGGTGCCTGCGTCGGGTCCCTGATCCTCTTCTACGAGCGCGAGCTGCTGCTGCCGGCCTGGCGGAACCGCATCCGCCGCTGGGCCACCCCGCTCTTTGCGCTCGCCACGCTGGTCACCTACGCCTCGATGATCGTCGTCGCCAACATCATCGCAGGAATGGCTCTGGACCATGGACTGGGCGTCATGGAGAGCGCTCGCGCGGCGATGGTCATGACGCAGTCCGGGTTCGCCTACTCGATCGCAGCATCCTTGGTGATCATTCTCGTCTTCCGGATCCGGGATCTGATCGGACCGCACGTTTTCGCCAACCTTCTGCTCGGGCTCTACCATCGTCCGATCCAGGAAGAGCGCGTCTTCCTGTTTCTCGACATCGTCGGGTCCACGAGCTTTGCGGAAAGAAACGGCGATCTGGCGACCCAGGTCTGGCTCGGCCGTATCTTCAACGCGCTCGCCGCACCGGTCCGGCGATCGGGAGGCTCGATCGACGACTACGTCGGCGACCTGGCTTTGATCACATGGACGATCCGTCGCGGCACCCGCGATGCCGCCTGCCTTCGCTGCGTCTTCGACTTCGCATCCGTGCTGGCGCAGGATGCTCCACTCTGGGTGGCGGATTACGGGGAGTTGCCGCGCTTTCGCGCCGCTCTTCACTGCGGACCGGTGGTCACGGCCGAGATCGGACTCGAGCGGCACAAGATCACCTATTTCGGGGACGTGGTGAACACGACGGCCCGGCTCGAAGCCTTGTCCAAGACCCTGGATGTTCCGGTGATCGCGTCCACGGACTTGACCCGGCGTATCGATCGCCTTCCCGCCGACCTCGAAGTCCACGACCTCGGAACCCACAGCATACGCGGCCGCAACGGCGCCCTCTCGGTGGTTGCCGTTTCGAAGAGCGGCATGGCCTGCCCCTGAGAAGTGGGTCCTAACCGGAGTAGGCTTTGGAGCCTTTGGGTGGTATCGGGAATGCCGGGGGAACTGTTGATGTCGTTCGATGGGGCACGCGACTCGTCGAACCGACGGCGGTGTTGCCACGACCAACCCCGTGCGGACGTTCGGAATGTCGGAGCGGCTGATGTGCCGGGTCCTGGGGCAGCATCGACCCACACGATGCAAGGCTCTCAAAGGGCAAGCCGACGATGCGGCGCTGAGGGTCGACACCTGCGAGCCGGCGACGCAGCATGGACGCCCCGGCTACCGCCGCCTCACGGGCTTGCTTCGCGACACCTGATGGTTCGCCAACGTGACGTGCGTCGAGCGCATTTGGCAGCAGGAGGGTCTGAAGATGCAACCCAGGCAGCCCAAGCGCGGGCAGCTTCGGCGGCATGAAGGGTCCCGCATTCGACTCTGCCCTGAGCGAGCGAACCACGTCTGGTCCGACGCCTTCGCAGCCGCTCCCCGGCTCGTCCGTCAGCCAGAACACGTCAGCGATCTGCCTCGTCACCGAGGCTGGAACCCGATCACGGGCCCATGTCAGCGGTCTGCCCCTTAGCGGTCCGCCTACCGTGAGACTCGCTCGGTTGCAGCTCCAGCGACGTTGGCCTGCACTTGCTATGCGACTTCGCACGCGAATTCTAATTCCACGAATTCCCGATCCCGAAACTCGGACCGGAAGGCGAGCGCCGTCAGGTTAGCCTTGATACGACGCAGGAGCATCCTCGTTGTCATGACCGGGAGCAGGCCACCTTCTGTCTTGGGAGAAACGTACTCGTTGATGCGAGCCTTGCGATGCGAAGCCAGGTGTTCGCCCGCTCGTTGCGATAACGGAATCCAACGCTCGACCCGCATCAATCTATGACGACGACTTCATGATCGTGGATAGTCGGAACCTCCAGAAGAAACCGGCCGTCCTGATTTCGCATCTCGATGCGTAGCCCGGCAACGAGCAGATGGGCCGCATCTGTCCTAGCAGCTGGCAAGCCGTGCAGCGCGACCGTGATGGGGCCGATCGCGACGAGCTCGCTCTGACGACCCGGCACTTTTTCCGTGACGAGCCGGTTGTTGAGATGCAGGATCCATCGGTCGTCCTGCCGGAAAAGCGAAGGGATGATGAAGCCTTGCGCGCCCTCCAGTTCCACGCTCGCTTCTCCTCGAAGACACCAACGTACGGCATTGGCCAGCAGTCGGGCATGGTCGGGTGCGCCATCGCGGGCAAGACATCGATCGATGTCGGCGAAGAACCAGACGAGGCGGGACGCTCCCGCCTCGCGCGCGGTGACCGCAGGAAGGTCGGTCCGCGGCTGGCGCATCCAGGACGTCTCCGGTGGAAAGATCGGGAAGTCTGGAACGAAGGTCGCCAGCACCTGCGCGCCCTCCCGGACCTCGACCCCGCAGAGGAGACCGCCGAAAGGCAACGTGTCGGTGAGTTCGAAGCCGTCGAGGACCGGATGTCGGTGTCCTGCCAGCGTGGGGGCGGTCGCGTCGTGCGGCCCGTCGACCCCAGCGCGCAATTCGGGCATGAGGCGCAGGTAGGTATGGCGCTCGCTGTCCTCGATGCTCTGGCTGATCGGTCCCGTTCCGCCGCGGCTTGCTGTTCCGTGCCGGCGTATGCCGAAAAGGGAGCCGAGGGCGAAGTCGTCGCGCGGGGCGCCGTCGCCCGTCCGCAGGCTCGTCTCGCCGGTTGCGATCACCGACCCGCCACCCGCCGCGAAGCGCTCGACCGCCACCACCTGCTCATCCGACAGGACACCGATGTTGGGTAGAATAAGGACGCGGAACCGCCCCTGCGCCGCCCCGATGTCCTCGGCATGGACGGGCATCCAGGCGAGCCCGGCCCGATTGAGCGCCTCCGTCGCACCGCGATAGGGATCGAGTGTCCGCTCCTCGGCCTCGTTCCCCCCGTGGAGATCGTGGTTCTCCTGCGACCAGACCACGCCGACATCGGCGACCGGCTGCCGATCGACCAGATAGCGCTCGTTCTCGGCATGCCAGCGGAAGATCGACTCGGCGGTTTGGTACTGACGACGATCCTCGTGCAACGCGCCGATGTGGTGCCACCAGGGCTGGATGCCGCCGGCGAACCCTGCCGACGACCAGAGACGCACCTCGGCCTCGGGCATGGAGGACAGGCGGAAAGCCGGCTGGCCGAGCTGGTACTGCGGCGTCGATTCGGGGATCAGGATGTCCCAGCCCGCGAGCTCGTGCAGCCGCCGTCCCGCTTCGGTGTTCTGGTCGAAACCGTCCACGGCGCTGCGCCGCTGGTGGTCGAGCATCACGATGTGCGAGCGCTGGAGAATGGCGCGCAGGTCGATGAAGCGGGCGCCGTTGTTGAGGACGTCGCCACTGATCATGCCGTTCCAAAGGCAGTGCTCGCCGCCGGCTTCGGTCGTGACGCGGTTGTTGTGCTCCCACAGGCGCGTGCGGCAGCGGTAGTTCCATGCGATCCAGGCGCGATAGGTCTCACTCACCGGGTCGTGCCGCTCGGGCAACGCGTGGCCGGTCTCATTGCTGAAGCCGTCGCGGCAGTTCGCGCAGTGGCAGATGTGCCGGCGCGGGAGGCCGGCCCAGCTGTTGTCGGCAAAGCCGTCGGGCGACGAGCGCTCGACGATCTCGCGCATCACGGCCGGCAGGTGGTCGCGGTAGTAGCCCGAATTGATGCAGGTGACGTACTTGTCGCCCTGCCGGTAGGGCTCACCCGCTGCATCGCGGCAGATCCAGTCGGGATGAGCCTCGAAGAGATCGGCGGCCACGCGGTTCGAGTCCATGCGCGCGATCACGGCAAGGCCCTCCTCGCGGGCGGCCCGCACGATCTCGCCGTAGAGGTCGCGGGTCCCCAGGCGCTCGGCATGGTGGTGGTGGGGAACGGCGGACGGGTAGTAGGCGACGATCCCGCCCGCGTTCACGATGACGCCCTGGACACGCGTCCGGCGCCAGTGGTCCCGCCACCATTCGGCATCGTAGCGCTCTGGGTCGATCTCCACAAGGTTGGTCTGGCCCCAGCGAAGGGTCCGTCGATACCAGGGTCGGCTGTCCATGGGTGGGGTGTCCTTCCTCGCTGCGGCGATCGCAGGCCGCCCCGTTTCAGGCGGGCCTCGTCGTTCGCGGATCGCATCCGGTCCGCGGTATGGGTCGGTTCGGAGCGCCGAAGGGCCGGCGCCGGGGCGTCAGGGCATCCAGTCCCCGTCCCACTCCTGGACGAGGTGGTTCTCGCCGACCTGCCGGTAGCGTCGCGCGGGCGGCTCGTAGTCGGCGGGCCGGATCGGGCTCTTGATCTCGTCGTTGCTCACCGGCCGCACCTCGCGGCGGCGGGACGGATCGGGCACGGGAACGGCCGAGATGAGGCGGCGGGTGTAGGGGTGCTGCGGGCGGGAGAAGACCGATCCGGCCGGCCCGATCTCCACGATCTCGCCGAGATACATGACGGCGATCTGATGGCTGATGCGCTCCACCACCGCCATGTCATGGCTGATGAAGAGGTAGCTGATTCCCAGGCTCGCCTGCAGCTCCATGAGAAGGTTGATGACCTGCGCCTTGATCGAGACGTCGAGGCCCGACACGCTTTCGTCGGCGACGATGACCTTCGGGTCGAGCGCAAGGGCACGCGCGATGCAGATGCGCTGGCGTTGACCGCCCGAGAACTGCTGGGGAAAGCGCGAGGCCGCCGAAGGGTCGAGCCCGACGCGGCCGAGAAGATCGGCGACCTTGGCGCGCGCCTCGGTTCTCGTGCCCATCCGATGGGTCAGGAACGGCTCGGCGACAGCCGCGCCCACGGGGATGCGCGGGTTGAGCGAGGCGAAGGGATCCTGGAAGATCATCTGGATGTGGCGACGCACGTCGCGCAGCCGGCGCGCTTCCAGCCCGACGAGGTCCGCGCCCGCCACCCGGACCGTGCCGCTGTTGGGCTCCACGAGGCGCATGACGGCGCGGCCCGTCGTGGACTTGCCACAGCCCGATTCGCCGACCAGCGACAGCGTCTCGCCGGCCCTGAGATCAAACGAGACGTTCTCCACCGCGTGGACGCGACCCGTCACCTTGGCGAAGAAGCCCGAGCGCAGGTCGAAGCGCTTGACGAGGTTGCGGACCTGCAGGACGGGCTCGGCCTGCCGGTCCACCGTATCGGGCTGGGGCCGGGCGGGCCGGAGTTCTCCGCTCGCCCGGTCCACCAGCGGGAAGTGCTCGGGTCCGCTTCCGACGCCGCGCGAGCCGAGGCGCGGCACGGCCGCCAGAAGGGCGCGGGTGTAGGGATGCCGGGCGCCGGCGAAGATCGCGTCGGTCTCGTCGCTTTCCACCACCTCGCCGCCCAGCATCACCACCGTGCGGTCGGCGATCTCGGCGACGACGCCCATGTCATGGGTGATGAAGAGGACGCCCATCCCCTCCTCGCGCTGCAGCTCCTTGATCAGCTGGAGGATCTGCGACTGGATCGTGACGTCGAGCGCGGTGGTGGGCTCGTCGGCGATCAGGAGGCGGGGCCGGCAGGCGAGCGCGAGCGCGATCATGACGCGCTGGCGCATGCCGCCCGAAAGGGCGTGCGGGTGGTCCATGGCGCGGGCGCGGGCGCCCGGAATGCGCACCCGCTCGAGCAGCCGCACGGCCTCCTCGCGCGCCGCCGCGCCTTCCTGGAGGCGGTGGATCTCGAGGACCTCGGCGATCTGGTCGCCGACGGTTAGGAGCGGGTTGAGGCTCGTCATCGCCTCCTGGAACACCATGCCCATGGCGCGCCCGCGCATCTCCCGCATCTCGGCCTCGGGCAGGCCCACCAGCTCGCGCCCGTCGATCCGCACCGATCCCTCGACACGGCTCGACGCGCGGTCGAGAAGGCGCATGATCGAGAGCGCCGTGACGCTCTTGCCCGAGCCCGACTCGCCCACCACCGCCAGCGTTTCGCGCTCCGCGATGTCGAACGACACGCCCCGCACGATGGGCAGCCAGCCCGAGCGCGTGCGGAACGAGGTGCGCAGGTCCCGCACCGAGAGAACCGGCCCGGTGGCGGGGTCCGCCTCTCGGGCGGCGTCGCGGCGTTCGAAGGTCATGAGCATGGCTCCCGCCCCTATCGTCCGGTGGAGGGGTCGAGCACGTCGCGCACCGCGTCCCCCAGGAGGTTGAAGGCGAGCACGACGCCGGTGATGGCGAGACCCGCACCGACGATCGGCCAGGGCGAGCCGAACAGGTTGTTCAGCCCGTCGCGGATGATGTTGCCCCAGCTGGGGTTGGGCGGCTGCGTGCCGATGCCGAGGAAGCTGAGCGCCGCCTCGAGCCGGATCGCCGAGGCGACCCAGAGCGTCATCAGGGCGATGATCGGCGCGGTGATGTTGGGCAGGACGTGGCGCAGGAGGATGACCGGCGTCGAGACGCCCATGGAGATCGCGGCCTCGACATAGGGCTCCTGGCGCACGGCGAGCGTCTGGGCCCTCGCGACACGCGCGAATCCGGGAATGAAGGCCACGGTGATCACGGCGATGATGTTCCAGAAGCCGCCGCCCAGCACCGCCGCGATCAGGATTGCGAGCAGGAGCTCGGGAAAGGCGAGCAGGAGATCGACGACGCGCGAGATCAGGCGATCGGCGAGCCCGCCGAAATAGCCCGCCGTGATGCCTAGCAGCGTTCCGAAGATCGCCGCGAGGAGCGGCGACAGGAGGCCGAAGATCAAAGAGTTGCGCGCCCCGTAGATCAGGCGGCTGAAGACGTCGCGGCCGAACTGATCGGTGCCGAGCCAGTTGGCCGCGCTCGGCAGGCGGTTGATCTGGATGATGCTCTGGCGCAGCGGATCGTAGGGCGCGATCAGCGGCGCGAAGGCGGCCACCAGCACGAAGAGGACGACAAGAGCGAAGGCGAGCGTCGTCGACACGCGCCCGAAGAGGATGCGGTGCAGGACGCCGAGCGGTCCCGCCTGCGGGTCGGAGGGGATCAGGACGGGATGGTGATGGTCGGTCGCAAGGGTCATGTCAGCTCACCCGGACGCGTGGATCGATGAAGACGTAGACGAGGTCCATCAGGAGGTTGATCAGCACCACGAACAGCGCGAAGACGACGACCCCGCCCTGGATCACGGCATAGTCGCGCTCCGCGATCGCGCTGATCAGCAGCTTGCCGATGCCGGGCCGGTTGAAGACGAGCTCGATCGCGACCGAGCCCGAGAGGGTGGCGAGCGTCGACAGGCCGAGGCCGGTCGCGATCGGCAGCAGCGCGTTGCGTAGGCCGTGGCGGTAGATCACGCGGTTCTCGCGCGCGCCCTTGGCGCGCGCCGTGCGCACGTAGTCCCGCGACAGGACCTCGAGCAGCGAGCCGCGTGTCAGGCGGCCGATGAAGGCGGCCTTCACCATGGCGAGCGTGACCGCGGGCAGGACGAGGTGGTGCAGGCGGTCGAGGAACCCCTCGCCGCCGCCGTTGATCGGGAACCAGCCGAGGTTCAGCGAGAAGGCGATCAGGAGCAGCGCACCGAGATAGAAGTCCGGCACGGCGTAGCCGATCAGCGAGAAGCCGCGCACGCCGCTATCCGGCCAGCGGTCGCGATGGGTGGCGGCGAGGACCCCGAGCGGGATGCCGACCACCGTCCCGAGCAGCATCGCCGCGACCGTCAGCTCGATCGTGTAGGGCAGGTTGTAGAGGATGAGGTCGAGAACCGGCCGGTTGTTGAGGAGCGAGGAGCCGAAGTCGAGGGTGAGGACGCCCCAGACGAAGGTGACGAACTGCATCCACAGCGGCTCGTTCAGCCCCATGCGCTCCCGGAAGCTGGCGAGCTGTTCGGGGGTGGCCAGCTCGCCGAGCGCGGCGATCGCCGGATCGCCCGGCAGGATGCGCATGGCGAGGAAGACCAGCGCCAGGACGAGAAGAACCGTCGGAATCGCGTCGAGCAGTCGCGTCAGGATGTATCGCGTCATGGGTCGGGCGCCTCCCCGCGCCGTGCCGTGGTTCAGCGTTGCAGGGCCGTCCTGTAGGGTTCGTTGCTGAGGTCGGTGGCGAGACCGGGACCGAGCACCGCGACGCCGCCCTGCGAGAGGCTGACGAAGTACTGGAGGTGGAAGGGCGATCGCGTGTAGTCACGCGGGATCTCGCCATGCCAGGCGCCGCCCTCTTGGCGCATGGGCTGGGACTGCCAGCGCTCGGCCTGGTTGACGTGCCGATAGTGCAGGACCGGCGGCGCGTCGGCCTCGGCCTGGAGCGAGACCGCGAAGGGCTCGCCGCCCCGAAAATCGGCCTCGCCCGCCGGACCGTCGAGAAGCGCGCGCGCCGGCCGCCAGGCGTCCAGCGCCGCGAGGGCCCGTTCGGTCTCCGCCGTCGGCCGGCGCGTCTCCGTCAGCCCGCCGCCGCGCAGCGCTTCGAGGTCCAGAAGCTCGGCCCGGATCTCGGGCAGGCGCGTGTGCCAGGAGCCGCGCAGCCAGGACTGGGGACCGAAGGTCAGGTCGTCGGCGTAGGTTTCACGCGAAACCGCCGCGATTCCCTCCCAAGCTGCGACCGCCCGGCGCATATGGTCGATCACCGGCTCGAGCAGCGTGGTGACACGGGTCGCGACGAAGAGTTCGGCGAAGACTGCGGCGCGGTACTTCTCAGCGAAGTAGCGCGCGATGCCGGCGAGGATCGCGCTGTCGTGCCGGATCCGAAGGGCCGGGGCCCGCGTGCCGTCGCGGCTGGCGTCGATCGACCGCACGGCGCCCTCCGCGGTATCGGCCAGCGTGTCCAGCCAGAGCGCGACGTCGAACGGCGTGTAGCGGTGTTCCGCTTCGCCTGCGAGCAGGCGCTCGGCCCATTCGCGGGCGGTGGCGAAGAGCTCGGAATCGAAGGTCGGCGCGTTTCCGAACCGCATCGGCCCGGTCATGTCGAAGCGGTAGGCGAGCGCCCCCGCGCTCTCGATCAGGGAGAGGTTCGTGTAGATTTCGGGCCAGTAGTAGTTGTTGGAGGCCGAGGGGCCGTGCGTGAGCGTCACGAGCGGCAGGACGCGGCTCGCCGCCGCGAGCGCCGCCTCGCATGCGTCGGCCGCCTCGCCGCACTCGTGGCGCAGCTCGCGCATCCACGTCTCGCGCGGCGCGTCGGGATCGAAGAGGAGCCGGCCCCAGACGCGATACTGGTAGCGGTACTTTTCCCAGTCGCGGCGCGTCGACAGCCCTTGGCGCCGGTAGCCGAAGCGCCCGCCCGGCATGCCGGTGCCCATGCGCCCCTTGAACGAGAGCGGCTCGCACCATTCCACCCCGTCGGAGCCAGCGAACATGGAGAAGCGCCCGTAGCCGCCCGCCAGCTTCGGGTCGCCCCAGAGCAGCAGGCGCTGCGTGCCCGGCCAGATCCGGTAGAGGACCTTGTAGTCCTTGTCCTTGCGCAGAAGGTCGCCGTAGCTGTAGCGCAGGAACTTGCGCGAGCCCTCGCTGAGCTGTTCGCGCGCCGAGCGCGGCTCTTCGGGGGGGTATTCCTTCTCGCGGATCGCCGACTGGTGGTAGGGCAGGCCCATGTGCTCGGCGAGATACTTCGGCGAGGCGGCGAAGGGCATGCCGCTCTGCCGGGCGAGGTCGAGAACCGTTTCGTCGAGACCCTTGCCGTGAAGGTCGATCTCGACCGGCCGGTCGGCCGCCGCGACGCCCGCGAAGGCCTCTCGCCAGAAGCCGTAGTCCCCTTCCGCGATGCCCCCTTCCACGTGGACCCGGAAGGTCAGGCCCGTGATCTCGGGAACGGTCCGCAGGAGCTGCGTGATCGCATCGCGGCAGTAGCCGGCGTGGTTCTCGCGCGTGATGCCGCGCACCGTGTAGTTGGCGCGCGGAACGTCCGAGAAATCGTAGCTCTGCGTCCAGAGCGCGAGCTGGAAGTCGAGGCCGCGCCGCGCCGCTTCGCGCCCGACGAAGCGCAGCGCCGCGAGGTTCTCCTCGCGCTCCTCAGTGCTCAGCTCCGCGACGTCCACTCCGTAGCCCGGCACGTCCAGCAGGAACGGATAGGGGAAGTAGAAGCTGACGTCGGTGATCCACGGGTTGTGGTAGGGATAGTTGTATCCCATGCCGAGCGTCAGCGAGAACCGGTTGAAGCGGTGCGTCGCGAGCATCGTGAGGTAGTCGCGCCAGCCCTGCCGGTCGTGGAACCACGCATGGTCCTCCTCGGGCGAGCAGTAGAGGCGCGCCATGGAGCGGACGCGGGCCGTCGGCGTCTCCTGCCGCGGAAAGGGTCCGTCGAAGAGATCCTCGCCCGGCGCCATGCGCACGCGATCGGCCAGTTCCGTCAGGGCATAGACAAGCCCGCGCGTTCCGGCCGCCTCGACCGTGACCGTGTCGCCCTCACGGCGCAGCGTGAAGCCCTCACCCGCCTCGCCGGTCTCGCTCGCGGCCTCGATCCGCAGCGTTTCCTCGCCGCCGCGCGACGCGCCGCCAAGCTCTGCGCCCCGCTCGCCCAGCGCGCGCGCCAGCTCCTCCAACGCCCATCGGGCGGGCGCGTTCGGCGGGAGATCGCGCAAGGCGGGTGCGTCGAGGGCGATCCGGCGGGACGTGTCGAGAAGAGCGCTCATCTAGGCGACGATCCTTGCCTTGGTGAGCGGCCAGTTCACGTAGCCGGACTCGACCTTGTATCCGAGGTCGACGGCGGGCGAGCGCACGATCATGAAGCCGTTGGTGGAGACCGGCAGGATCACCGCGTCGCCCAACGCCTTCGCCTCGATCCGGCGCACGAGGTCGAGGCGCTTTGCGAGATCGGGCTCGGCGAGAGCGGCCTCCAGCATGTCGTCGATGCCGGGGATCGCGGTGCCGTAGCGGCTGAAGTTCGATCCGCCCTTCCCGTCGCTCTTCACGGTGGCCGCCGTGGACAGGTAGTTGACGATGGGCTGGGTCGGTACGGGCGGCAGCGCTGCGGAGTGCTGCGAGAGCGTGTTGGTGCCGGTGTTCTGGTCGGCGTGGAAGGCCGTATGGTCCTTGATGTTCAGCTGCATGTCGATGCCGACGCGCTTCAGCTGGTCCTGGATCATGAGCATGATCGCCGAGTAGTCCTCGCGCTGCGAGGTGTCGGCGCGGAAGGCGAAGCCGTTCGGCACGCCGGCCTCGGCCATGAGCTGGCGGGCGCGGTCGGGATCGTAGCGGTAGGCCACCTCGGCGGGGATCGTCTCCGCCGTGAAGCCGCCGGGAAAGCTCGGCGGGTTCAGCCCATAGGTGCGCTGGCTGATCGGCGCGATCGCGGTCGCGATCTCGTCGCGGTCGACGGCATGAAACAGCGCCTGGCGGAGCCTTGGATCGTCGAAGGGCTTCACGGTCAGGTTGGGGTGGATCGTGAAGAAGCTGCCGGGGCTCACCACGTCGAAGACGAGGTCGGGCTTCTGGGCCCGGATCGAGTCCGCCCAGCCGGGCGAGCGCACGCCCTCCATCATGTGGACGTCGCCCGACAGGAGGGCGAGCGTGCGCGCCGTGGTGTCGGCGATATAGAGGCACTGGAGGCGCTCGGTCGCCGGCGGCCCATCGAAATGGTCGGGATTGGCCAGAAGCGTCACGCCCTGTCCCGGATCCTGGTGCACGGTCTCGAGGCTGTAGGGGCCCGTGCCGATCGGGTCCGTGGCGATGCCCTTCTCGCCCTTCTCCTCTAGCGCGCGACGCGACATGACGGAGGCGTCGTAGTCACTGAGGACGCCGAGCAGGAAGAGCGGGTCGGGCTGCTTCAGCCGGAACACGACTGCGGCCGGACCGTCCACCGAGACGTCCTCGATGTTCTGGAACTTCGGCCGCACGCCGCCCGAGCGCACGGGATCGCGCAGACGGTCGAAGGTGAACTTGACGTCGTCCGACGTCATGATCCCGTAGCCCTTGTGGAAGGACACGCCCTCGCGCAGGCGGATGGTCCAGGCGCGGGCGTCGGCGGAGCGCTCCCAGGAGGTCGCCAGGCGTGGCACCGGGTCGGAGCCCTCGGGCGGAAAGCGCCAGGGCGAAAGGTCCACGAGCTTGTCGTGGACGTGGATGATCGCCCAGTTGTCGACGCCCTGGATCGAGGTCTGCGGGTCCATGGTGCGAAGGCCGCGCGCGGCGAACGCGATGCGCAGCGTTCCCCCCGCGCCTTGCGCCCGCACCGAGGCGGGTGCGAGAGCCAGACCTGCCAGGGCGGCGGTGCCGCCGACGAACGTGCGCCGGTTCATGACCATGGGCTGTTCCTCCTCGTCGTCCGGCCGCCCGTGCGGCCCATTCGTTCTGGCGGGCGTTCGCGCGCCCGGTCGGTCTCAGGCGCCGGCGAAGCCGTGCCGGTGCAGGATCTGCTGCGCCACGGCGAGGACGTCCGGCGGCAGGCTCCGCCCGTCGTGAAGGCGCGCCGCGCCCCGCTCCCCGAACCGCGCGTGGAGAAGCGCCTTGTTGGCATTCGTGAAGGGGTTGCCGAACGGGAGCATGGCGACGAGTGCGAAGGCGTCGCCGACCGCGGCGGCGACCCGTCCGGACAGCGCTGTGGCCTCCTCCAGGCGGCCCGCCTCGAGGTCGGCGAGGACGGCGTGCAGCTCGGCCGGGAAGACGTTGGCGCTCGACAGGAGGAAGCCGCGATAAGGACCACCGCCCTCAAAGCTCCACGGCACGACGTCGCCCTCCGCGCCGCGCAGAAGCACGAGACGCTCTGGCGTGCCGCCGAGCGCCAGCGCGTCCTCTCCGCTGCTGTCCTTCAGGCCCGCGAGATTGGGAAAGCGCTCGCTGAGACGCCGCAGAAGCGAGGCCGGGATGGTGCTGCCGGTGACCTGGGGCAGCTGGTAGAGAAACACCGGCCGGCCGGTCTCGAGCACCGGTCGGAAGGCCGCCTCCAGCGCCGCCTCGTCCATCGGTTCGGCGGCGAGCGGCGCGGCGAGCGTGAAGCCGAAAATGTCGCTCCCCTCGTCCGCGAGATCGGCGGCGGCCCGGGCAAACGACGCGATCTCGCCCGCGCTCGGCCGCAGGAGCCCGACGAGAACGCGGATGCCGCGCGCCGGCGCCGCCTTCAGCGCGAGGCGCAGGACATCGAGCGATTCCCGCTCGCTCATCTGCCATCCCTCGCCCGTCGATCCGGGCACGAGGATGCCGCCGACATGGGGCGCGAGCCGATCGAGGTGGCGCGCAAAGGCTTCCTTGTCGAGCGAGCCGTCCTCGGTGTAGAAGGTTAGCGCCGGGCACCACAGACGATGGCGCCCGCCGGCGGCGAAGAAGTCGGCGACCGCGTCGCCGGTCACGGATCCGGGCGCGTTCACGGGCGCACCAGAACACGGCCGCGCGTTTCGCCGCGCAGGATGCGAGCCGCCGCCTCCGGGACCACATCGAGGCCGATCTCGCTGACCAGGGGTTCGAGGCGCCCGGCGTCGAAGGCGCTGGCGATGCGCTGCCAGGAGGCGACGCGTCGCTCGTAAGGGTGGGTCACGCTGTCGATGCCCGCGAGCGTGACGCCGCGCAGGAGAAAGGGCAGGACGCTTCCCTCGAAGCCGATGCCCGACGCGTTGCCGACCGCCGCCACCGCGCCGCCGGGGCTGAGCTGGCGGAGGAGGCGGCCCAGCGTTTCGCCGCCGACATTATCGATGGCGCCCGCCCAGCGTGCGGCTTCCAGGGGCTTGGGCGGCTCGCCGGTGATCTCGTCGCGTCCCGCGACGCGCGATGCGCCGAGGCGCAGAAGGTCGTCCGCGCCGTCGGTCCGCCCCGTCACCGCGACCGCCCGGAAGCCGGCCGCGGCGAGAAGCAGAAGCGCGAGCGAGCCGACGCCGCCCGAGGCGCCGGTCACCGCGATCTCGCCGCTGTCCGGCTGGACGCCCAGCGCTTCCAGCCTCTCCACCGCCATCGCCGCGGCGAGCCCGGCCGTGCCGAAGATCATGGCCTGACGGGTCGAGAGGCCCTCGGGCAGCGGTACGAGCCAGTCGGCCCGCACCCGCGCCCGCTCGGCAAAGCCGCCCCAATGCGTTTCACCGACGCGCCATCCCGTCAGGACGACGCGGTCGCCCACGTGGTAGCGCGGGTCGGCGCTGTCCGTGACGATGCCGGCAAAGTCGATGCCGCCGACATGTGGGAAGGCGCGCACCAGCCGACCCTTGTCCAGGACGCAGAGCCCGTCCTTGTAGTTGAGGCCGGACCATTCCACGGCGACCGTGACATCGCCGGCGGGCAGCCGGTCCTCGTCGAGCGTCTGGACCGAGGACCGGACGGCGCCATCGGCCGGCTTCTCGGTGAGGAGCGCGCGAAACGCCATCAGGCCGACTTCGTGGCGCGGTGGAAGCGCCAGCGGGCATAGCCGCTCTTCACGGGGTAGCCGAGATCGACGCGGCCGGAACGGGCCGTGGTGAAGGAAAGGGTCGAGAGGCCGATCAGCGGCAGGTCGCGCAGAACCTGCAGCTCGATCTGCGAGCAGGCCTTCACGTAGTCGTCGTAGGTCGTGCTGTTGAGCGCCTGCTCCAGCAGGCCGTCGATGCCGGGCATGGCGGTGCCGTAGTGGCTGTAGTTGCCCCCGCCCGAGCCGTCGCCCTTGACCTCGGACTGCGAGGACAGCTGCTGGAAGTAGATCTGCGTCGGGATCGGCGGGTAGCTGGAGGAGTGCATCGCCAGCGTGTTTTTGTCGGACCGGTTGTCGGCATGATAGGCCGTGTGGTCCATCATCCTGAGGTCCATGTTGAAGCCGGCGAGGCGCAGCTGTTCCTGCACGATCAGCATGGTGGAGGCGTAATCCTCGCGCTGGCTGCACAGCGAGGAGAAGCTGATGCCGTCGGGGAAGCCGGCTTCGGCCAGCAGCGCGCGGGCCCGCTCGGGATCGTGGGGATAGCGCAGCTCCTCGGGCAGCTGATCCGTGGTGAAGCCGGCCGGAAAGTTCGCGGGCTGCAGGCCGGCGAGGACGCCGCCCATGGGCGCCAGCGCCTGCGAGACCGCCTCGCGGTCGATCGCGTGCATCAGGGCCTGGCGCACCTTGAGCTGGTCGAAGGGGGGACGCGTCAGGTTGACGTGGAGCGTGTTGAACGAGCCCGGCACCGTCATGTCGAAGACGAGCGTCGGGTCGCGCCCCTTCATGGAATCGACCCAGCCCGGCGCGCGCACGGCCTCCATGATGTCGATGTTGCCGGCGAGCAGCGCCAACGTGCGCGCCGTCGTGTCGGCGATATAGACGTTCTCGATGTTGCCGATCTTGGCCTTCTCGCCCCAGTAGCCCTCATGTCGCTTCAGCTTCGTGCCGCTCTCGCTGGCGAAGCTTACGAGCTCGTAGGGTCCTGTTCCCACAGCATCGGTCGCGAAACGCTCCCCCATCTCCTCGGCGGCCTTGCGCGAGACGATCGAGGTGTTGTTGTTGAAGGCGCTGGTGCCGAGAAACAGCGGGTCCGGCTTCTTGAGCGTCATCGTGACCTCGAGCGGTCCGTTCGCCACGACGTCCTCGATGTTGGACAGGATCGTCCGGTTGGTGCCCTCGTTCATCGCGCGCTTGAAGGAATAGACGACGTCGTCCGACGTCATCTCGCCGTAGCCTTTGTGGAACTGGACGCCCGGACGGAGCTGGAAGGTCCAGCCGCGCGCATCGGGCGTCGAGGTCCAGGACGTCGCGAGCGTCGGCTTGTACTGGTCCGGCGTCACGGCGAAGTCGCCGTCCTCGGGCCGCACGAGCTGCTCGTACATCTGCTCGGTGGCCCAGTTGTCGGACCCTTGCGTGGTGAGGTTCGGATCGCTGTGGCGGGGACCGCGCGCCGCGATGCCCATGCGCAGCGTGTCGGTGTCGGCCTGGGCACGGGCGGGAAGGCCCATCGCGGCCAGGGCGCCGGCCGCGCCGGCGAGTTGAAGGGCCTGCCTGCGTGTGATCGTCATCGTGGCCACCGTCTGCGAGGTTTCGGTTGGAGGGGTCTTCAGCGGCGCGCGCGCAGCACGGACTCGTCGACCGCAAGGCCGAGCCCCGGTCCGTCGGGCACGCGGAAGCGTCCGTTCTCGGGCTTGGGCAGGTCGGGAAAGGCCGCGTCCATGCGTCCCGAGGGATCGGCGTACTCGGCCGGCTTCGTCAGGTGCATCAGGGTCGCCAGAACGTGGAGGTTGGCGACGTGGGCGATGGTCGGCTGGGTCTGGTGCGGCACCAGCTCGACGCCGTGCGCGTGGCAGATCGCGGCGCAGCGCATGAGGCCGGTGATGCCGCCCATCTTCACGATGTCGGGCTGCACCATGCGCACGCCGGCCCGGATGATGTCGACGAGCGCTTGCGTCGTGTAGGTCTGCTCGGCGGCCGAGACCGTGATGTCGAGCCGCTGCGCGACCTCGCCCATGCCCCGCACGTCGTAGTGCTGGACCGGCTCCTCGAACCAGACGTAACCGAGCTCTTCCAGGGCGCGACCGACCCGGATCGCGCCGCCCACCGAGTAGCCGTTGTTGGCGTCGAAGGCGAGCGGATAGCCCTCGCCCACGAGCTGTCGCACGGCGCGGGCCTTGGCGATGTCGCCGGGAATGTCGGCGTCCTGCCGCGTCCGGTCGCCATCCCAGCGGATCTTGATGGCGGACGGCATTTCCTTGCGCCAGCGCGCCTCCACGACACGCACCGTCTCGTCGAGCGTGCGCGCGGCATGCCCACCGATCGAGGCGTAGAACGGCAGCTCCGTACGCCACGCGCCGCCCAGCAGGCGGTGCACCGGCAGGCCGAGCGTCTTGCCCTTGATGTCCCAGAGCGCGATGTCGACCGCCGCCAGCGCCCCGGTGAGCGCACCCTCGGGACCGAGCTTGATGTTGCGGTGAAGAAGCTCGTCGTGGAGCACGGCCTCCTCGAAGGCATCGCGCCCGACAAGGGCGGGAGCGAGATCCCGCTCCACGATGCCGAGCGAATGAAGTCCGCCCTGCATCGGCGAGGCCTCGCCCCAGCCGACGGTCCCGTCCTCGGTCTCGATCCGCACGAAGGCGCTTCGGCGGCCCGGCGCGTCGCCGGGCGCCCAGGCGACCTGCATCGCCTCGACGGACCGGATGCGGGCGCTCAACGCCGGTCTCCGGCGAGGAATCGTGCCGATAGGACGGGGCGGTCGCGGCGGCGCCAGGACGGACGCCGATCCGCGCTCGAGAACCTGCTCAAGGCGAAAACTCCCAGATCGCGTCGCGTGGCGGTCTTGACGACCAGCTTCTGCGCGACTGACAAATACCAGCTTAGATGATTTGCATCCGCATGCAACCGCCATTCACCTCGCCGGGAATTTTACCTCGGCGACGGCCAACGGTTAGCTGCCAGCGGAGGCGTAGATCTGCACCCGGCGGTAGCGCGCCGCCGGCACGCCGTCGGCCAGCAGCGTCTCGTCGGTTTCGATGTAGTGCCGCCCGCGCCGCTCGAAGTCGGCGCTGATGCGCCCGGCCGTCGCGATGCGTGCGCCCGGGCGTACAGCAGTGAAGTGTCGGGCCTCGACCTCCACCAGGACGGCCGGGGCGGGAAAGCGGAAGGACTCGTTCGCGTCGAACATGGCGAGCCGCATCAGGCAGCCGGGGTGGACGAAGCCCTCCCGCCGGAACAGGGGGTGGTGCTCGTCGAAGACCGCGAGCGATTCCAGGACGTCGTCCCCGGTCAGCACCGCGTCGCGCGAGCCGATCGGGGCACCGATCGGCAGCTGGCCGGTTTCGACGGATGGTCGGGGCTCGGGCAAGGGCCGCACCGCGGGACGGTCGGCCGGGACCGCGCCCTCCTCCGGTGGTCCGACCCAGCCCGCGGCGACCTCCTCGCCCGCCGCGTCGCGTAGCGAGATCGCCGCCCGCACGCCGTCCGCCCCCCGCTCGAGCGGCCCGGCCGCAAGGTCCAGGACGTCGTTCTTGTAGACGGGTCGGCGAAAGCGGGCGCCCATGCGTCCCGCGCGCAGCCAGGGCTCGCCCCAAGCCTCCACGGCAACGCGCGCCATGTGCCCGTAGACGAAGGCGCCCGGCACCAGCGCGGCGCGAAAGCCCATGCGCCGCGCGACCTCGTCGTCATGGACCGAGCCGCGATAGCGCGGCCGATCATCGAGACGGATCGGCAATCGGCGGTGCGAGGGAAAGAGCGTGTCTGCCGGCGGCAATGGTGTCGCGTGCATATCCTCAGGCTCCTGGCAGTGGCGCGTCGGCCATGGCGGGGCTGCGGCGCAGCGCCTCGACCTCCGCGCCGCTCAGTTGCAGGATTGCTTCCAGGACATGACGGTTGTGGGCGCCGAAGGCCGGCGCCGCGCGGCGATGCGCACCGGGCGTGCGGCTGAGCCGGATCGGCAGGCCGGGATGGGCGTGCGCGCCGGCGTCGGGATGCTCCAGCCGTGTGAAGAAGCCGCGATGGGCGAGATAGGCGCTTTCCGACAGGTCGCGCGGCGTCTGGACGGGCGCAGCCGGAACGCCGGCCGCCTGAAGCGCGTCCGCGATCGCGTGCTTGTCGCGCGTCCGCGTCCAGCGGCGCAGGATGGCGTCGATCTCGTCGCTGCGCTCCAGACGGTCGGCCAGGGTCGCAAAACGCGGGTCGGCCGCGAGCGCCGGGCCGCCGACGACGCGGGCGAGCGCCTGCCATTCCCGGTCGTCGCGGGCGGCCATCACCACCCACTGGTCCTCGCCGGCCGTCGGATAGGCCTCGTGCGGACCGGCCGTGGGCACGCGGTTGCCGTCCGGCACCGGGTCCGTGCCGTTCTCGATCGCGGCCAGGATCTGCGGTCCGACGACCTGCATGGCCGCCTCGACCTGCGGCACCTCGACATGCTGCCCCTCGCCCGTACGCGCCCGGTGGTTGAGCGCGACGAGGATGGCGACCGCCGCGTTGAAGCCGCCGATCGGGTCGAGATAGGAAGGCCCCGTGGTCTCGGGCTGCCCGTCGCGGTAGCCGATCATGCCCGACATGCCGGCCGCCATCTCCATCGTGGGCCCGAGCGCGGCGTAGCGCGACATCGGCCCCTCCAGCCCGTAGGCGGGAAGCTCGGCCACGATGATGTCGGGCTTGATCTCGCGCAACGCCTCGTAGCCGAGACCGAGACGGTCCAGCGTGCCGGGCCGGAAGTTGCAGATCAGGACATCCGCCTTTTCCACGAGGCGGCGCAGCGTTGCGCGTCCACCCTCGTCCTTGAGGTTCAGGATGCAGGACAGCTTGTCGACGTTCTGCGAGTTGAACAGGAAGGCACGGTCGAAGGGGCGCTCGCCCGGCTCTCCGCCCGGAAAGTTCACGGGGTTGGGCACCTCCTTGTTGAGGCGCCAGGAGTTCACCCGGTTGGGCGACTCGATATGGATGCTTTCCGCCCCCAGGAAGCCGAGCACGCGCCCCGCCATCGGCCCGGCCCAGGCGGTCGCGATCTCCAGAACCCGCAAGCCGGCCAGCGGACGGGACGCGGCCAGCCCCGATGCGGCCTCCTGCGCCGTCGCGAACCGGGATGCGGGCAGCGCGTCGGCGTCGTGCGCACCCGGCGCCGGCTCGGACGCGACCGGACAGCGCGGGGTGCGCGACAAGCGGAAGGGCGCACCGAGGGCGATCCCGTTCTCGGTCCGCTCCCAGTAGCCGCGCGCGGCCAGATGGCCGCTTTGCGCCAGTTCGCTCGGGCGATAGGCCTTGGCGGCGATCACCTCCTCGCGCTGCAGGGCCGCGACCACGGCCTCGGCCTCGCGGTCGGCCACCGTGTCCTGGATCAGGGCGAAGAGCTCGGCCCAGTGGCGCCGGCGCTCCAGCGGCTCGCTGAAGCGCGGATCGGTCTCCAGCGCCCCGAGGCCGAGCGCCCGGCAGACGGCCGCCCAGCGATGGTTGTAGATCCAGATGCAGACCCAGCCGTCGCGGCACAGGACCTGACCGGCGGGAATGTTGGGATCGAGGCGGCTCTTGACCGTGCCGTTGTAGTTGTACTGAAGCACGTAGGGAAAGCACATCGCGGCGGCCGTTTCGGCCTCGTCGACGCGCACGCCCTGCCCGAGCCCCGTCGCCTCCCGCGCCAGAAGCGCCGCCAGGACCCCGGCCGCGCCCGCAAGGCCCGCCGCGAAGGACGCGCGGTTGCCGCAGCCGTAGAGCGGCTCGCGGCCGAAGGCGCCGTTGTTGTGCATCATGCCCGACAGCGCCTGAAGCACGATCTCGGGCCCTTTCCAGTCCCGCAGCGGGCCGTCGGAGCCGAACGGGCTGAGGCGGAGCGCCACGGCCTGCGGGTTGCACCGCTCCACCTCGTCCTCGCAACCCTCGGCCGGCAGAACCACGACGTCGGCGCGGCGATACCAGTCCTGCAGCATCGCCCGCCGCGCATCCGGGTCGGCCGGCAACCGGCGCGATCGCTTGCCGGTGTTGAGGTGGCGAAACACGAGCGAAAGGCCGTCGCGCGTGCGAAACGGCGCCATGCGTCGCGTTGCCGAACCTTCCGGCGGCTCCAGAAGCGTCACGTCGGCGCCGAAGTCGCCCAGAAGGCGGGCGCAGTACTGGCCGGCGATCGTCTCCGACAGGTCGGCGACGACAAGGCCTTGCAAAGCCGATCTCAACTGCTCCTCCCGGATCATGTCTTGGGAAGCGGTCCTCGCAGGGCAGGCCAGGCCAGGCCGCAAGCCACCGAACAGCGTCGCGCCGGGCCGCTTCCTCGATCAGGCTAAGCAGGTTTGCATCCGGATGCAAGAAGTTGCGGTCGGGATTGGCATGCGTGGCCTGAAACGTGTAGCGTCCGGCGCGCGAAACGATCGAGCGAGACGAAACGAAATGTCGACGCGACGGGGCGAGGCCATGACCGCACGAGAGCTGGCGCGCGTCCTGGGCGTCAGCCAGTCCGCCGTGTCGCGCGCCTTCACGCCGGGCGCCTCGATCTCGCCCGACATGCGCGAGCGCATTCTCGCGGCGGCCGACAAGCACGGCTATCGACCCAACGTCATCGCCAGCATCCTGTCGACGCGGCGCAGCAACATCGTCGCCATCCTGATCTCGGACCTGCAGAACCCGTTCTACTTCGGGCTCATCGAGAAGCTCACGCGCGCCCTGCAGGCGGTCGGCCAGCAGAGCCTGCTGTTCAACGTCACGCCGGGCAGCGACGTCGGGCGCCAGCTCGTGGCGCTGCGCCAGTACCATGTGGATGCCATCATCGTTGTCTCGGCAACGGTTCTGTCCGGCGCGACGCTCGCCAAGGCCACCGAGGGCCGCCGCGCGATCCTGGTGAACCGCCTGGACGACGGCGCCGGCCTCACCAGCGTCTGCTGCGACAACGTCGCGGGCGCGCGGGCCATCGCGGACCATTTCTACGCCCTCGGCCATCGCCGCGCCGCCTATGTAGCCGGCCTTCCCAACACCAGCACCAACCTCGAGCGCCGCCACAGCTTCGTCGGACGCCTGGCCGAACTCGGCATGGTCCTGACGCGCGTGGTGGACGGGGGGGCCTATACCTACGAGGCGGGGCGGCGGGCGGCGCTCGAGATCGCGCGCGAAACGCAAACCGAGGCCATCTTCTTCGCCAACGACATCCTGGCCGCCGGGGGCATCGACGCCCTGCGAGACGAGGCGGGCCTGTCGGTCCCCCGCCAGGTAGCGGTCGCCGGCTTCGACGACATCGCCATGGCCGGATGGGACCACTACTCGCTGACGACCTATCGCCAGCCGATCGACGAGATGGTGGCCGTCGCCATTCGCGAGTTGATGGGGCCGTCAAGCGCTATCGAGATATCTGCCCACCGCCTGGCGGGAGAGCTTGTCGTCCGTCGCTCCTCCGCCTGATCGCCGCGGTGTCATGCCGAGCCGTTTCGATATCCCTCGACCGGACATCGCCGGGGATACGGCCCTCCCGCTTCGGCCGATCCGGATTGGAACGTGGGCCGCGCTTCCATGAGACGGCCCCGCCTCTCCCGCGCGGCGGCGCAAGGGCCGGCGCGCCGGAGAGGCGGCAGCGGTTCCGGTCCGGGCCGACCCTCGGCTCCGCGCCCTCGAGGGATGAGGGCGCTTCCTCGCCGGCTTGATCCGTGGAAGGCGGAGCGGACGGCGTGGACTGTCACCGCTCGCTTCGGAGACGGCGGCTGCGTCGTCAGGGCCCGGTTCAATGCCGCGCCCGGCCGGGGACGACACGGCCCCTGGCGCGAGTTGCGGAGTTCTCGGCCGCATGGCCGGGAGCGGGACGCGGCATCCCCTCCCCGCCCTTCGTCCCGTCGGCCGGCCCCACCCGATGCGCCGGATCGAGATCGCACCATGGCGCGTTCGGAATCCCGCCCGAGCGGGCCGCGGTCGGGATGGTCGGCGCATGGCCTCGACGCCGCCTCGGCAGTCCGGGCATATCGGCGGGGATGCGAACGCGGGACGGCACGGTGCCCGCGCTGGCGCCTGCGACAGGCGCGCCGGGGTGTCGGCGAGACGACCCGGGCCAGGATGCCGGGCGGCCAGCGCTGCGCGCTTCCTCGCGCCTGGCGCGGGCCCGGAACGCGCTCGCTCCGCCCCCCCATATCCCCCTGGGGACGCCGTCATGGGCTGCGTCGCTCCCGCCAGCGCCGGGACCGTCCCGACATCGTCCGCGCCGCTCGTGCTTTCGCCCGCCGAACGATCGGTCCCGGTCCGATCATTCCTCCGCGCGACGGGAGGCGTCTGGCGATGGGATCGACCGTCGAGACCGGTTGCCGCGCATCGCCCGGACGAGAGGTCATGCCGCCTCCGCCTGATCCCGGTGCCGCGGCCGGGCGGCTCGGCGGCCCCATGGAGCGGCGCGAGCGCCCGGGGTGGTCAGCCGAGCTTCTGGAAGCTGAACTGTGTGCCCTTACGCGTGATGCGGTGGCGGACGGCTGGGACCTCGTGGATCGCGCCCGCTGCCACGCCCTCCGCGATGGCGTCGAGGGCGGCCATGGGGTCGCGCCAGGGAATGGGATGGGTGGTGCGCACGAGATCATAGCGCCACCAGGGCTCGGCCATGAGCCGGGCGATGACCGCCGGCTTGAAGCGCGGCCGGATGAGCCGGGCTGGTGCGCCGCCCACCACCGAGTAGGGCTCGACATCGCGCGTCACCACGCTTCCGTAGGCGACGATCGACCCGTCGCCGATCGTCACGCCGCCCATGACGGCCGAGGCGCTCCCGATCCAGACGTCGTTACCGATCGTGACGGGCGCTAGCTCGTTGTGGGTCGCCAGCCGCGCGTCAGCGGGCGCGGTGCTGAAGACATCCTGGTAGGGGAAGGGGCTCGTGGTCAACCAGTCGGAAGGGTGCTGGGTGGGTCCGATCTCGCAGCGTGCGCCGATCGAGGCGTACCGTCCGACGCTGGTGAGATTCACTGCCGTTTGCGGCGAGACGTAGCTATAGGCGTCGATCTGACAGGCGATCACCGAGCCGGCGCGCATCAAGCGGATGGTCGGGGTGAAGTCGAGGCTTCCCGTGATGGGCGGAAGCGTATCGCTGAGGAGGCCGCGCTGGCGACACCACTCAAGGGTATGTTGTGTGTCCATGGAAAAGACCAAACAAAAAAGGCGGCCCAAAGGCCGCCTTCTCTCACTCGTTGCAGATGTTACGAGATGTCACCAAAACCGAAACCGGCAGGCGACGTCACGCCGGCCAGACGGATAACCTCATTCGCCGAACCATCGTTGTTGGTGTCGATGAACAGATAGCCGGTCGTGCCGTCGGTCTGGAAGCTGTAGATAACGCCAGCACCAAGCTGGGCATCAGCAGCCGTCAGAGCGGCGTTGTAATCCGCAACGGCACCTGCGCCCTCAGCATAGTTCGTCGCCGAACCGGCAGTGGCGAGATCGATCTTGTCCGTACCCGAAACGAAGTCCGTGATGAGATCCGACGTCGTGTCCGAGAGGGCAGAGTCGCCCGCAGCGAAGCGGAAGACATCAGCTCCGGTACCACCGGTCAGGATATCCGCACCCTGGCCGCCGATCAGGGTGTCAGCACCAGCACCACCGATCAACTGATCGTTGTTTGCGGTACCGGTCAGCGTGTTAGCCGACTCATTGCCGACGACTAGGACATCGCCACCCGCGAAGTCGAGCGTGACAACCTGCGACGATGCACCGTTGAACGTGATGATCTGACCGCCGTTGTCGACAACCACATTGGTTCCCGAAATCGTCACGGTCGCGGCATCAGCCGTACCGCTGGTCGCCAACACCGAGTCATCAGCCGCAACATAGTCGCCGATGACCTTGCTGCCGGACGCACCGAGCGAGATCGAGTCAGCGCCCGCACCCCCGTAGATGGTGTCGTTGCCCGTGCCAGTGATGATCGAGTCATCGCCGCCGTTGGCGTAGATCAGATGATTGCCGTCGCCGGCAATGATCGTGTCCGCGCCGTCCGTCGAGTCGTTGATGCCGTTGCCGCCGTAGATCGTGGCGTCGCCGGTGAAGCCCGTGGTGTCGACCGTGTCGGAACCAGTACCGCCGTAGACGGTGACGGAACCAGCGCCGGCATTGACCTGAATGTTGTCATCGCCCAGGCCGCCGAAGAGCGAAGCAGCGCCCTCGACCGTCGTGTTGATGACGTCGTTGCCGCCGTTGCCGTAAACGGAAGCCGTTCCGGTCGAAGCGGTCAGGTCCACGTTGATGGTGTCGACATCGGCCGACGCATCGTTCTCACCCGTGCCGCCGTAGATCGTGACCGCACCAGCGCCCGTGTAGGACAGGAAGTCCGCATCGGTGTCGCCGAACAGCACCGCCGTGGTGCCTGCAGCCGCGCCGTCGACCGTGACGCCATCGGTGCCGAGACCGCCGTGCACGGTGATGTTCGCATCGCCGGTCAGAGCCGTGATGTTGACCGAGTCGTCGCCGGCGTTCGTGTAGATCATGGCGTTGCCGCCGGAGATCGCACCCGAGACCGTGGTGGCCAGATCGTCCGCATCGCTCTCGCCGTTGCCGCCGTAAACGGTGACATCGCCCGAAGTGAGCAGGTTGATCGCGTTGGTGCCCGTGCCGCCGTAGACGACGTTCGAGCCGGTGGCCGTATCAGCGCCGAAGCCGACGTTGATCGTGTCCTGGCCGAAGCCGCCGTAAATCGTGTTGTTGCCAGCTCCGCCGACCGACACGATGTCGTCGCCGCCGTTGGCGTAGATCAGGTTATTGCCGTCGCCGATCACCGAGATGGTGTCGTTGCCGTCGTTCTGCGCGTCGAAGCCGCTGCCACCGTAGATGGTGTTGTCGCCGTTGCCGGTGACGGTGATCGAGTCATCGTCAGCCACGCCGCCAACGATCAGGTTGCTGCCGTCACCGGTGATCGAAACGGTGTCGTTGCCGACGCCGCCGTAGACGGTGTTCGCGCCGTTGCCGGTGATCGTGACATCGTCGTCGCCAGCGTTGGCGTAAACGAGGTTCGCGCCGTTGCCGGTAACCGAGATCGTGTCGTTGCCGTCGTTCAGGCTGGTCGCGCCCGATCCGCCGTAGATCGTGTTGTCGCCGTTGCCGGTGACCGAGATGTTGTCAGCGTCGTCCGCGCCGCCGACGATCTCGTTGTTGCCGTTCGACGTCACGGTGATCGTGTCGTTGCCGAGGCCGCCGTAGATCGTGTTGTCGCCGTTCGAACCAACGGTGATCAGGTCGTCGCCGCCGTTGCCGTAGACGAGGGCCGAACCTGCGCCGACGCCGACGTTGATCGTGTCCGCACCATCGACCGTGTCGGTCAGACCGCCGCCGCCGTAGACCGTCACGGTCTCGCCGGACTGGGCCAGGACCGAGATCGTGTCGGAGCCGATGCCGCCATAGACGAGATCGCTACCGCCGGTCGACGAGATGTTGTCGTCGCCGCCGTTGCCGTAGATCGTGTCGTTGCCGTTGCCGGCCGTGATGGTGTCGCCCGCATCACCCGCCGCGGTGTTCGAGCCACCGCCGAAGACGAGGTTGTTGCCGCCGCCTGCATTGATCGTGTCAGCGCCGAGCGAGCCGACGATGACGTCGCCGAACGCGGTGCCGGTCACGGCAGCGGTGCCGTCGGAGAAGGTGAACTCAGCGCCCGACGGGAACTCGATCGCGCCGTTGTTGGCGGCGAGCTCGGCGTAGGTCGCGCCGGAGAGCGTGAGGATCGCACCCGAGGTGGTGACGATCTCGGTCGAACCATTGTTCTCCCGGACGTCGGCGATCTGCGCCGGAACGATGTTCAGGGTCAGCGTGTCGGCAGTGGGATCGAACGTGATCGTCTGCGACTGCTGACCGTCAAAGGTAAAATCGGCCATTGTGTCTCCTGGAGCCCCAAAATCCGGGCAGGCGCGGGCGTGCACTCCGCGCACCCTCCCCTGCATGAAGATCCCTTACCAAAGGGTAACAGACCCGTGCCGTAGGACGTATGCATAACGGCATACTCCAGAGCAAGACGGTTCACGTGACGGCTCTCGGGCGATACGTAAGGGTGAGGCACATCTGCCACACGAAACGTCAGCCTCGAACAAGGTTCCCAGGTTGCATCGTAAAAAGGCCAATCCCCTGCAACGCCTGGACTGCGGGATCGGCACGGGCAGGAGGCTTTCCTCGACCGTCGCCACCGGCTGGCCTGCCGTCCTGCAGCATCACGATCACCCGACATGTTAAATACAGTTTGAACGGATCGGAGTCCCGTGACCGCTGGTCGACGTCCTCGCCTGCACCAGGACTCGCCTTGTAACCCAGAGGCACCCTGTCCACACTCGGGTCATCGCGTCAGGCGCAAGGGAGGGCGAGTCCCGATTCCGCCGGCCGTTGGGGAAGGTTCGGCGGTGGGCGGCGGCGGCCTTGTCGGGACGATCGCGCGCGATCCCGGCGCTCGGGAACGACGCAGCCCCCCCATCACAACCACCGCTGGCGGTTCGGTCCGGCCGATGGTGCCCGGCCTCCTCGAGCCGGCCCACACGTCAAGCGCGTGCGGGACAGGGCGATGCCGCGCCAGGCGCCATCCGCCGACGCCGCGCAGATCGACGCGCCACCGCTGCTGCGGCTGCGGCTCCGCACGCTGATGCGCGCGGCGCGTCACGCCGGTCGTCGCTCGGCGATGCCGCCGGCTCGGCCGCCTCGGGCCTTCGCGCCATCGGCTCGACGATCGCGCCGTTCGGGCGGCGGTGTCGGAAGGGGTCTCGGCGATCTTCCGCGCCATCACGGGCACAGGCGGCAGCGCGCGTCCGGCCGGCGCAACCCCACCCGCCCTTCAAGGGGACATCGTCACCGCGCAAGAGAAGGCTGGCCATCTCGCGGCAGCCCACCAAAGCCTGTTCTTCTCAGCGCTCGTGGGACGCAACGACCATTCCGACCGGGCGTGTTGCGACACCATCGCCGCTGCGGTCACCGATACGCCCGCCTCCGTCGCCGGCAGGAGGGCCCATGGCGCCACGCTCCACGAGGCGGCGGCGATCTCCTTCCGCGCGTCAAACGCCTTGGTTCGGGTCAACGATGTCCCACGCGGAGGACCCACCGACCCAAGGCATGACCATGCTTCCTTCCCTCGACGGCAACATCATCGCGACGCCGGGAGGGGCATCGCGCATCAGTGCCGGCGCGGCGCGTGGCTACCCCAGCACGTTGGCAGCCCGTCATTGATCGGGCAGCATGTCGCCGATCCCGGCCTCACGTCCTCGAGCGACAGGAAGGGCAAGGCGTCCAAGTCCGGCCATGACGACATGCCGCTGCTTCCAAAACCTGGATCGGCAGGCAAGGACATCTCCGCCCTCTCCGGCAAGCCGACGGACTGCGAGGTCGCATCCTTCCGGGGAACCGAGCCTATGGCAACCGCCGATCTTGTCATGCCGGAGATCTGACACGCGGCCGACAAGGGAGCAGGACGCTCGGGCGAGGTTCGGTATCCGCAGAACACCCATGAAGACTTGCGGGAACAACGCGTCGGAGAGGATATCGTCTAACCTCGGATCGATGTCGGAGAGGTGCGAGCAGATCCCAGTTCACAGTGTGAACGCGCAGCCCCGCCGCCGACACTGGCGCACGTCCGTCGGCGTGGCGAAGGGAGTCGTCGGCGACGTGTTTTGGAAGTCTGGAAGGTTGTGCGGAACAGCGATCCGCCTCGCACAGGGATGATCTCGCGCAGCAGGTCAGCGAAGGTGCGAAGTTGACCGTCGGTCATCGCTCGGCCTCCCTGTCTTCGATTCATAGTGTCCGGGTGAGTTTCGAGTAGTGCGTCGACACAACTTGGGATCTGACCGTCAGCCACCTCATCGTGTCGACGCAGGGCAGCCACGGACATCCTTGATCGCCCCCCCCTGAGTGGTCCGATTGGAAAGTTAGTTCAGGGTTGGTTTTTGCGCCAGCGGTCGCTTGGCCGGCGGAGCAGGTCGGGTGAGCGCTGCTGGCCAAGCGGCGAAGGCTGGAACGAACACTTCCAGTGCCGGCGGCTTGTAGCCGAGCAAGCCGTGGGGTCGGATCGTGTTGTAGTGCCGCCAGCTTTCGATGATGATCTCGGCCTCGCGCAGGCTGTTGAAGATCTCGCCATCGAGCAGTTCGTCGCGCAGCCGAGCGTTGAAGCCTTCGACAAAGCCATTCTCCCATGGACTGCCGGGCGCGATGTGGGCGGTCTTGGCGCCGACGGCCCAGATCCAGTCCTGCACGGCCTTGGCGATGAACTCCGGCCCGTTGTCGGAACGAACGTGTCCCGGCACGCCGCGCAGGATGAAGAGACCCGACAGGGCGTCGATGACGTCGGCCGCCTTCAACTTGCGCGCTACCCGGATCCACAGGCACTCGAGCGTGAACTCGTCGATCACGTCGGCGCAAACGCGCAAGCGTTTGTCGCCAGGCATACGGAACTTGTGGCCGTTATGGGTCCGGTCCTCCACGAAGTCGTAGGACCAAACGTGGTTTGGCCGCTCGGGTCGAAGGCGAACGCAGGACCCATCGTTCAGCCAGAGCCGTCCGCGCTTGGGCTGCTTGGCCGGCACCTTCAAACCTTTGCGCCGCCAGATCCGTTCGACACACTTGTCGTTCAACACCCAACCGGCATCCCACAGCAGGGCTGCGATCTTCCGGTACCCATAGCGACCATACCGACGGGCTAATTCGATGACATAGGCCATGAGTTGCTCTTCGTCGTCTCGGCCCCGCGGCCCCTGACGCTGTGTCGAACGATGCTGTCCGAGGGCGCGGCACACCCGCCGCTCGGACCGCTTCGTCACCGTGCGTCCTTGCAACACCAGAACATCAACCTGCCGAAGCGTCGCGACAATCTCTTCGGGCTTGGGTCGTCTTGTCATGTCCGGCCACCTTCAGGCTCCAAAAGCCATACTTCAGGGCGGATCATTTCAAAGAGGGCGAATCAGTGGACTACGCGCACCGCCGGCAGTTCGACGCCTGACTCACAGCAGTAGCTCTAAACAGGAAAAGGACCGCCCAAGGCGGCCCTTCTGACATTCAGATTGCAGGCTCATCTCGTCCATGGGCAGCCGCTGCAACATCGCATACTCGCTGCTGAATATGAGCTTAGGCTCCGTATCCGGCGGTAGCCTTGATCTCTAGGAAGTCCGTCAAACCGAACTCGCCGTGCTCTCGGCCGTTTCCGGATTGCTTGAAGCCGCCGAAGGGTGCGGCCGCGTCCCAGTCGGCATAGTTGATGTAGACGTTGCCGGCGCGCATGCGGTTGGCCACGCGGCGCGCCCGCTCGATCGAACCGGACTGCACGTAGGCCGACAGACCGTAGATCGACTCGTTGGCGATGCGGATGGCGTCTTCCTCGTCGCGGTAGCCGATGATCGACAGGACCGGGCCGAAGATCTCCTCGCGCGAGATACGCATCTCGGGCGCCACATCGGCGAAGACGGTCGGCTTCACGTAATAGCCGGCGGACATGTCGTCGGGGCGCCCCGGACCGCCGGCGGCGAGCGTGGCGCCCTCCTCGATCCCGGACCGGATCAGGTCCTGGATCCGCTCGAATTGGAGGCGGTTCACGACGGGACCGAGATCGACCCCCTCCTCGCTCGGATCGCCGACGCGGTAGGCCGCGGCGCGCTCGCCCGCGATCCGGGCGGCTTCCGCCATACGGTCGATCGGCACCAGCATGCGCGTCGGGGCACGGCAGGCCTGCCCGCAGTTGCCGAAGCACGCCTCGACCCCCTTGCGTACCGCAGTCTCGAAGTCCGCATCGTCGAGAATGATGTTGGCGGACTTGCCGCCCAGTTCCTGATGAACGCGCTTCACCGTGTCGGCGGCGGCCTTGGCCACGGCCACGCCCGCTCGCGTCGAGCCGGTGATCGAGACCATATCGACGTCGGGATGGCGCGACAGCGCCTCGCCGACGACGGCGCCCTCGCCCTGCACGTAGTTGAAGACGCCGGCCGGGTAGCCCGCCTCGGCGACGAGCTCGGTGAAACGGATCGAGGAGAGCGGCGAATACTCGCTGGGCTTGAGGATCAGCGTGCAACCGGCCGCGAGCGCAGGGACGACCTTCACGACGATCTGGTTCATCGGCCAGTTCCACGGCGTGATTAGCGCGCAGACGCCGACCGGCTCCTTGGTCAGGAGCGTATCGCCGCGCTGCTCGGAAAACTCGAAGCGTTCCAGAACCGAGATGATCGTCTCCAGGTGGGCGCGCCCGACCCAGGCCTGCGCCTCGCGCGAGAAGGCGAGCGTGGTGCCCATCTCGCGCGTCATCAGTTCGGCGAGCTCGTCGTAACTCTCGTTGTAGAGCTCCAGAAGCCGGCGCAGCAGCACGAGGCGCTCCTCGCGCGAGGTGCGGGAGTAGGTCTCGAAGGCCCGCTTGGCCGCGGCGACCGCCCGGTCGACGTCCTCGGCCGATCCCATCGCGATCGTGGCGATGGGCTGCTCCGTCGCCGGGCTCAGCAGCGTGTGCGTGCCGCGGCCGATCGGCTCGACCCACCGGCCGTCGATGAAGAAGCGCTCGTTGTTCATCCCATGCACCTTTCGAAACGAGGAGGGCGTGTCGCGCTCAGTGGAAGTAGAGGCCGCCGCAGACGTTGAGCGCCTGGCCCGTGACGAAGGCGGACTGGGGGGAAGCGAAGAAGACGACCGGCCCGACCACGTCCTCGGGGTCGCCGAGGCGGTGGAGGGCGGTCGCGTTCTCCCAATGCTTCACGGCCTCTTCGCTCCCGAGGTTGTTGCGTCCCATCTCGGTCAGGATGATACCGGGACAGACCGCGTTCACGGTGATGCCGTCCGAGCCGACCTCCTGCGCTAGAACGCGGGTCAGCGTGATGACGCCGGCCTTCGAGACCGCGTAGTGCCCCTGCCCCGGCACGCCCTGCCGGCCGGCCAGCGAGGCGATGTTGACGATGCGGCCGGCCTTGCGGCCGCGCATGTGCGGCAGGACAGCCTGGCACATGAAGAGGACGCCGCGCGTGTTGACGTCCTGGTGGGCGTCCCAGGTCGCCTCGTCGAGGTCTTCGAGGCTCGACAACTTCAGGATGCCGGCATTGTTGACGAGGACGTCGATGCGACCGGCATCGGCCAGAACCCGCTCGACAAGGCGCTGCGTGTCGGCCTTGGAGCTGACGTCGACATCATAGGTCCGGGCGCTCCGTCCTTCGGCCTGGACCTGGCGTGCGGTCTCGGCCAACGCCTCCGGCTGCGAGGCGAGGTCGCAGAGGGCGAGGTCGTATCCGGCGCGGGCGAGGCCCACGGCGAGGGCCCGACCGATGCCGCGGCTGGCGCCCGTGACAAGGGCGACTTGAACTGCGTCGTTCATGATGGATCCTTGGAAATCTCAAGCGGCTGCGGAAAAGCGCGAGGCCTTGGCGGGCAGCGTCTTCATCGCCTTCACCGTATCGTCGAAGGAGACGAGGCGGCCGTCGGAGCCGAGGCCCATGGCGACCTTGGCCGCGACGGCGGAGGCGAAGCGCGCCGACTCCTGGAGGGACCAGCCCCTGACGATGCCGACGATGATGCCGGCGGTGAAGGAGTCGCCGCAGCCTGTGGTGTCGAACACCTCGACCTCGAAGGCCGGAAGATGGAAGGACGGGGCGTCCTGTGGGGCGACGAAGACGCCGTCGGCGCCGAGCGTCAGGATGACGTTCTTCACGCCCTTGGCCTTGAAGACGTCGGCCACCGCCTGCGGATCGCTCTCGCCCGCCATCTCGGATGCTTCCTCGATGCTGGGCACGAAATAGTCGATGAAGGGCAGGCAGGGCTCGACGAGACGGATCGTCTCGGGCGTGGCCTGGATCAGGTCGAAGGTCGTGATGCGGCCGAGTTCCTTGGCGCGCCGCAGGAGACGGACGGTCGGCTCGCCGTCGAAGCTCTTGAGAAGACCCGTGCCTCCGACATGGACGACGGTCGCGTCGAGCGCGGCGTCGAGATCCTCGTCCGCCACCTGGAAGACGGCCGCCGTGCCGGGCACGTGGAGCGCGGGCCGCTCGCCGTTCGGCCGCACCGGCAGGATGGTGGACGAGGTCTGGACGCTGCCGTCGCGACGCACGAGGCCGCAGTCGAGGCCGTATTTTCCGAGCTTGGCGAGGAACCAGTCGCCCATGTCGTCGGTGCCGAGCGTCGTGACGGCCTGGGTGCGCAGGCCAAGGATCGCGCAGTCCATGCCCGTCGCGCCGGCCGTGCCGGCGACCGTCATGCGGATCTCCTCGATATAGTCGGCGCGTCCGCCTTCGGGGATGCGGGAAACCGGCCGACCGAGAATGTCGAGCACGTAGAAGCCGACCGAACTGACGTCGAACTGGGGCATGAAATCGATCCTTTAATGCGACACGCGTTGAGGCGCGGACTGTCAGTGTCGCTGCGAGACGCTGCGGGTGCCGAAGCTGACGGCGAGCACGATGAAGACGAGAAGACCGATCCCGACCTGCTGCCAGTAGAAGTTCCAGCCGATCAGAAGGAGGCCGTTCTTGACGACTGCGAGCAGCAGGACGCCGAGGAGGGTCCCCAGAACCGAAGGCCGGCGCTCCGACGAGAGGGTCGTGCCGATGAAGGTCGCGCCGATCGCGTCCAGCAGGAAGGCGTTGCCCGAGAGCGGCACGTAGGACCGCACGGTCGCCGACAGGAGGATACCGGTCACGCCGGCCAGGAGCGCTGCCAGCACATAGACGCTCGACAGGCGGCCCGCGACGCTGATGCCGGAGTACCAGACGACGCCCGGCTGCGCGCCGAGAGCCGCCACGTGACGGCCGAACACCGTGCGATGCAGGAGGAGGTAGACCGCGACCGAAAGACCGGCGAGCACCACGACCGGCAGAGGCATGCCGAGGACGGTGCCGCGCGCGATCGCGGTGAACAGGGCCGTCGTATCGCCGGTGATCAGATAGATCGGCTGTCCGCCATCGGTTGCCAGCTGCTGGACGGACTGGCCGATGAACAGGACGCCCAGCGTCGCCAGAAACGGGCTGATGCGCAGGCGCGTGATGAGAATCGCGTTGAACAGTCCGACGAGCAGCGCCGCCCCCAGCGCGGCCGCAATGCCGGCCAGCGCCCCGTAGCCCGCCGCAAGCAGCATCAGGAAGGCCATGCTGGACAGGTCGACCGAGGTCCCGACCGACAGGTCGATGCCGCCCGACGAGACGACGATCGTCATGCCGAGCGCCACGATGGCGATGAGGACGACGTTGTTGACGAGGAGGTTGGTCAGGTTCGCCGTGGTCAGGAAGGAGTCCGTCGTGACCGAGAAGAACAGGCAGATCAGCACGAAGGCGACGACGACGGTCAGGTTCGTGAGGCGCGACAGCACGGCCACCGACGAGGACTTGGAAGGAGATGCGGTCCGGCTCATGGGATCAGGCCTCCGGGCTGCGGGCGAACGAGGTGACGGCCACGACCAGAAGGATCAGCGCACCCTGCACGCCGTTCACCCAGTAGCTCGACACGTTGAGAAGCTGGAACCCGTTGGACAGGCAGCCGATGAAGAGCACCGACAGGAGCGTGCCGCCGACGCTCGGCACGAAGCGCCGCGAGAAGACCGTGCCTAGAAGCGCGGCGGCCAGGATCGACAGGAGCATGTCCCCCGTGCCGGGCGTGCTGGCCGACAGGCGCGACACGACCAGGATGCTGGCGAGGCCGGCGCAGAACCCGCTGAAGACATAGGTGAAGGCGACGTAGCCGCGCACGCCGATGCCCGCCGCCCGTGCCGCCTCCGGATGACCGCCGACCGCGTAGAGCCGCAGGCCGAAGGCGGTCTTGTGGATCAGGAGCGCAATGAGGGCCGTGAAGATGACGAGGCACCAGGCCAGTCCCGATACGCCCAGGAATGAGCCCATCGAAAAGGCGGAGAGCCAGGGCGCGTCGACGGGGATCACGGTGTTCTGGGTGAGGATCAGCTCGGCTCCTGCCGCCACGTTCATCACAGCCAGCGTCGCCAGAAGCGGCAGGATGCCGAGGCCGACGATCGCGAACGCGTTGACGAGCCCGACCAGCATGCCGGCGCCCAGCGTTGCGGCGATCGCAACGGCGGCGGGGTAGCCCGCCGCCGTCATCACCGCGAACAGCGCCGCGCACAGGCCGGTCGTGGTCGCGATCGAGAGGTCGATGCCGCCGGCCGTGACGTCGGTCCCGCCCCCGATGATGACCACCGACATGCCGTAGGCGAGGATGCCGAGAATGGCGGACTGCTCGACGATGTTGACGAGGTTGTAGGTCGACAAGAACCCGGTCGCGAAGACCGCGAAGTAGAGGATGATGAGCGCGAAGGCCCCCAGTGCGGCGAGCCGGATGGCGGCCGCGAGAAGAGCCGTTCTCGAGCCTCCCGCCCGAGGCGCGTCGAGGTCACCGTCGCCCGTGGCGGCCAGCGTGGCGGGGCTCATGCGGCGCGTTCCTTTGTTGTCGCCCGGGCGCCCGAGGCCGCCGCAAGCAGCATGTCGCCATCCACCGCCGCCGCCGGATAGTCGCCGACCAGAGCGCCGCGATAGACCACCAGGATGCGGTCGCAGAAGCCGACCAGTTCCAGAAGATCGGACGACAGCATCAGGATCGCGGCGCCCTCCGCCGACAGACGGTTGAGGAGATTGTAGATCTCGACCTTCGAGCCGACGTCGACCGCAACCGTGGGCTCGTCCAGGACGTAGATCTTGGACTGGCAGCTCAGCCACTTGGCGAGAGCGACCTTCTGCTGGTTGCCGCCCGACAGTTGCCGGACCAGAGCTTCGCCGTGGGGTGTCTTGATGGCGAGCTCGCGGATCAGGCCGTCCACGGCGGCGCGCTCACGGCGTTTGTCGACAAAGCCGAACCGGCTGTAGCGGCCAAGGCTCGCCAGCGTCGCATTCTCGCGCACCGACAGGCCGAGCGCCACGCCGTGCGCGCGCCGGTCCTCCGGCAGCATGGCGATGCCCCGGCCGACAGCGGAGACCGCCGAGCCGATGCGCCGCCGCTCGCCCTCGATCTCGATCGTGCCACCGTCGGCAACCGACAGACCGAAGAGGCACTCGATGATCTCCTTGGCGCCCGAGCCCAGAAGGCCGGTCAGACCGACGACCTCGCCCCGGCGCAGGTCGAAGGAGACGTCGCGGAAACGGCCCTTGAGAGACAGTTCGCGAACCGAAAGGACGGTCGCGCCCGGCCCGTGCGAGCGCTTGGGGAACATGTCGCCGACATCGCGCGCCACCATCATCGAGACGATCTCGTCGATGCCGGCGCGGCGCGGATCCACCGAGCCGACGTCCGTTCCGTTGCGCATCACGACGACGCGGTCGCACAGATCCTCGATCTCCTGCATGTAGTGGGAGACGAAGACGATCGCGATGCCGTCGTCGCGCAGCCTGCGCAGAACGCGGAACAGGCTGTCCACCTCGCTCTTGACGAGGGCGGCGGTGGGTTCGTCGAGAACGAGGACCTTGGCCTCGTTGGCCAGGGCCCGCGTGATCTGGACGATCTTCTGCTGTGCGGTCGAGAGTTCCTGGACCAGCGTGCCGGCCGGCAGCGAGAAGCCGAAGTACCGCTGCATGAGTTCGGCCGCCCGTTGCGCCATGCGCCGCCGGCTGACGAACGGACCGAAGCCCTTCTCGTAGCCGAGGAAGATCGCCTCGCCGATCGTGGCGGTGGGCACGAGCAACCGGTCCTGATGGATGAAGTGGATGCCGAGGCGCTCCACCAGGGCGGGGGTCAGGCGCGAATGCGCGACCCCGTCGATCTCGACCGTTCCAGCATCGGGCTTCAGGATGCCGGCGAGAACCTTGATGATCGTCGACTTGCCGGCACCGTTCTGGCCGACCAGCCCCATGATCGAGCCACGCTCGATGTCGAGGTCGGCGTCCACCAGCGCCTTGACGGGGCCGAAGCTCTTCGAGATGCCCCGCATGGAGACGATGGTGCGCGCGCTCTTGTCCATGGAACCTCCGCGCCGATCCGCTTCGGACCGGTCCCTTCCCTGAAGGGGGCGGGGCGCTTCGCGCCCCGCCCTGCGTCGCTGGCGGCTACTTGGCGGGTGCCTCGCCGCCGGCCGCGGCCAGGAAGGGCGCAGCCGTGTCCTTGGCGTTCTCCTTGGTGATCATCACCGCTGGTACGAACGTGAAGGGGGCCACCTTCTGGCCCGCGAGGTAGCGCGCCACGTTCTGGGCCGAAGCCTTGCCGATCTCGCTCGGCTGCTGGGCGCCCACCGCTCCGGCGGCCGAGTTCGGATCGGCGACCATCTTGACGACATCAGGCGTGCCGTCGATCGCGTAGGTCTTGATCTCGGTCCGGCCGGCCGCCTCGATCGCCTGCGTCGCGCCGACCTGCGGAATGTCCCAGCAGGCCCAGACGCTCTTGATCGACCCCTTTTCCGGGTACTTCGTGAGCATGTCCTGCACCTGGCTGTAGGCGCTCTGAACGGTGTTGGGGATCACATCGCGCAGTTCGGGCTCGATGATCTTCACGTTGGGATAGAAGCTGAGGACGTATTTCAGCTGGTCGTAGCGAATCTTGCAGACGGGAACGCTGTAGAATCCGTTGAAGACGAGGACGTTGCCCTCGCTCCCCATGTCGGAGACCATCTGCAGCGCGACCTCGGAGCCGAGGGCGAAGTTGTTGGAGGTCGAGTTGTTCAGCGTATAGGGTGTCGCCGTGTCGATCGTGAAGAGCGGGATGCCCGCGTCGCGGATGCGCTTCAGCCAGGGGTTCAGGACGTCGACGTTGCCGAGCATGTCGATGATCGCATCGGGCTTCTGGGCGATCAGCGTCTGGATATGGGCGATCTGCTGCTGGTCCTTGCGACCGGCGTCCAGCGCGATGGGCTCGCCGCCCAGCCGCTTGATCTCGTTGATGGCGCCCTGGTAGGCCATCAGATCCCAGTGATGATCGGTTCCAATGGCGGTGATGCCGACGCGCTTTCCAGCCAGGCTCGGAACGTCGGCGCTTGCTGCCGCCGCAGGCGCCTTCGTATCCTGCGCGCTGGCGGCGCCGCCAAAGACGCAGGCGCCCAGGGCGACCATCGCGACCGTTGCCGACAAGCGCGCGCGCGCCTTGGCCGTCTTCAAAAACTGCGTCATGCTTTCCTCCCAGAAAACGCGGCCTGCCGCCGCCTTCGCAGAACCGGCGTCGCCGGCAACTCATCGGGTCCGCAGCGATCTCAGGCGGCTGCCGACTTCTTTTGATGGCCATAGTTGGCCATGTGACTGATCACGTTTTGGATCTCGTCCTCGGACAGAAGCGGCGGCTCGCCGATTTGCAGGCAGCCGTGATACTGGCGGGCCAGAGCCTCGACCTCGACGGCCAGCCACATGGCGCGATCCAGCGTGTCGCCGACGGCGATCATCCCGTGATGGGCCAGCAGGCAGGCCTTCCGGTCCTGAAGCGCCTCGACCGCGAAGCGCGACAGCTCCTCCGTGCCGAACGTGGCGTAGGGCGCGCAGCGGATGTCGTGGCCGCCCGCCACCGCGATCATGTAGTGGATCGGCGGGATCGGCTTCTCGAGGATGGCGATCGTCGTGCAGAAGGTCGGATGGGCATGGACGATGGCGTTGACGTCGGGACGCTCACGCATGATGTCGCGATGGAAGCGCCACTCGCTCGACGGCCGGTTCGGCCCGTCGAAGCTGCCGTCCATCCGCAGGAACATGATGTCCTCGGGTCGCAGATCCCCGTAGGGCACGCTGGTGGGCGTGATCAGAAGCCCCTCGCCGTGGCGCACGCTGATGTTGCCGGACGTGCCCTGGTTGATGCCGCTCGCATTCATGGCGAGGCAGGCGTCGATGATCGACTGGCGGATCTGGGTCTCGTTCATGTGTCTTTCCCTCACCAGGCCGTATAGCCGCCGTCGACCGCATGGACCGCGCCGGTGACGTAGCTGCCGGCGGGCGACGCAAGGAACAGGATGGCCGCCGCGACCTCGGACGGCTCGCCGCAGCGCCCCATCGGCGTCATGTCCATCCATGTCTCGAAGAGTTCGGGCCGCGCGCGCATGGCGAGCGTCATGTCGGTCGCGATGTAGCCCGGCGCGACGGCGTTGACGCGCACGTTGCGGGACGCCCACTCGCAGGCCAGCGCCTTGGTCAGCATATGCACCGCGCCCTTCGAGGCGATGTAGGCGGCGGCGCTCTGGGGCCGGTTCACGATCGTGCCCGACATGGAGCCGAGGTTGACGACGGAACCCGATCCGGCCGCCACCATGTGCCGCCCGAAGGCGCGGGCGCACCAGAAGACGCCGTTCAGGTTGACATCCATGATGAGGCGCCATTCCGCGTCGTCGGTTTCCAGCGCCGGCGTGATGCGGGCGATGCCGGCGTTGTTGACGAGAATGTCGATCCGGCCGTGCTGCGCGACGATCTCGTCGGCGACCCTGCTAGCCTCTTCGGGAACCGTCACGTCGAGACGGCGGGCCTCCGCCAGAATGCCGGCGCCGCCCAGCTTGGCGACCGCGGCGTCCGCGGCGTCCTTGTCGAGATCGCAGAGGACGATCTTCGCACCGCGCCCGCCCAAGGCTGTCGCGACCTCGAGACCGATGCCCCGCGCGCCCCCGGTGATCGCGGCGACCTGTCCCGTGAGATCGAAGAGTTTGGCGTAGTCCATGGCAATCCTCCCGTCGGGATGCCGAGGCGTGGCTTGGAAGCGCTGTTGCCCTGGATCCCGGTCTTGCGCCGCTTTTCTGCGGTCTTGACGGAAGAATGTACCGACCGGTCGACACTGTCAATCTGGTAATGACCAGAATCACGCTTTCGTTGATGCTGCCATTGCGGGAGCGGTGCCATCGGCGCGCACATGGATGCGCGCGACCGCCGAGTTGAAGATGGCGTCGTAGTATTCCAGCGGTGCGCCATCGTTGGCGTAGGCGACGGATTCGATGGAGATCACGGGCTGCGACGGTTCGATGCCGAGCCGGGCGGCCTGGTCCGCTGTCGGCATGGCGGCCTTGAACCAGCGCTCCGAGCGTTGAACCGTGAGTCCGTAGCGGGTTCGGATCGTGCCGAAGATCGACCGGTTCTCCAGTTCCATCGTTTCCAGCCCGGGCACCTTGTGGCCGGGCAGCGAGATGTTCGTCAGCGTGATTGCCTGCCCGTCCTGACGGTAGACGCGTCCGATGCGGACCACGTCCGCGCCGACCGGCAAGGCCAGGAAGTGTCGCTCGCGATCGTCGGCGACGGTGCGCTCGAAGCGGAAGGTCTGCGTGGTCACGACGCGCCCCTTGTCTCCGAGGTCGTCGAAGACGCTGAGGTTCGAGGTGATGAAGTCCACGTCCTGCGGAGTCGAGCGCACGACAAAGGTCCCCCGGCGCGGAATGCGGGCAAGGCGCCCCTCGGACGCCAGCGCCGCCACGGCCGAGCGCACCACCGGTCGCGACACGTTGAACATCGCCGATAGGGCCTGCTCGGAGGGCAGGCGCGCGTCTTCGCCGAAGTCGCCGTCGGCGATCGCCTCCTCGATACGCTGGCGCAGTTGCAGCCAGAGCGGCGTCGTCTCGTCCCGCTCGAGGGCCGCCCGCGTTCCGATGGCGGTCAGCATCTCGGAATCGGCCGCGGCGTTGAGGGCGCGCCCTCGTCGTCTGGTTCGTGGTTGCATGTGCGCTTTCCGCCTGATCTCGTCCGCTGGCCGGTGGGCGTCCTGTCCGCAGCGGATGCGTCGCCTCAGCGCCGGCCGTTCGCCATCTTTCCGGCGTCCGGATGCCGGCGCAATGCCGCCATGGCCCAAATCCCGAGAAGCGGTCCGGGAACGAGTACCAGAAAGCTCCATCGCCAGCTTCCCAGCGCCTCGGCGACGAGGCCCGTGACATGGATCGAGGCGATCGTCAGCGCGAAGCCGAAGCCGAGCTGCAATGTGAGGGCGGTGCCGACGAACCGGCTGTCGCCGACCTCGGTCACGGCCGCGGAGAACTGCGCGGAATCGCCGATCACGCTGATGCCCCAGACAAGCAACAGCGCCACGAAGAGCGGGGTCGGTCCGTCGAACACGAGGCCCATGGTGAGCGCGCAACTGCCCGAGACCGCCATCATGCCGATCGTCGTCGCGGTCCGCCCGAAGCGGTCGGCGAGAAGGCCCCCGAGGAGGCAACCGACGACGCCCACCGAGACGGCCGCGAAGGTCAGAAGCGAGGCGCGGGACGCGGCGTCGGCGACGCCCTGACGCGCAAGGGCCTCGCGCGAGTAGGCAAGACACCAGCCCCAGGCCGCATACAGCTCCCACATGTGTCCGAAGTAGCCGAGATTGGCCAGAAGAAGGGGGCGGTTGCGCAGGACGGCCCCCATCTGGCGGGGGTCGAAGGCGGCCCGCGAGAAGCGATAGGGCCCTTCCCGTGTCCTGGCGAAGAGCAAGGCGCCCAGAAGACTGGCGCCCGAGGCGGCCGCCACCACGAAGCGCCAGTCGACTCCCCCGAGGTAGCGCACCGCATGGGGGGTGGCCGAGCCGAGCGTCAGCGCGCCGATCACCGCGCCGAGCGCCAGTCCGCGCCCGCGCCGGAACCAGGTGGAGACGAGCTTGAGCGCGGGGGGATAGACGCCTGCGAGCAGTATTCCCGTCGCGATGCGGGCCGCGATGGCGCTGCCGGGCCCCGGCGCCACCAGAAGACCGGCATTGGCCAGCGCGACCAGCACCGCGCAGGTCGCCATCAGGCGGTGGAGACGCACGAGATCGGACAGGTTCGTGAGGCTTGCCGCCACCGCGCCGAGAACGAAGCCCAGCTGCACGCCGTTGGTGAGCCAGGCGGCGCTCGCGGGCCCCATCTGCCAGCGAGCGGCGAGCTCCGGAACCACCGCGGTCGCAGAGAACCACGTCGTCAGGGTCAGAACGACCGCGGCGCAGACGAGGGCGAGGGCTCGGCGCCGGGCCGCCTGCTCGCTCGGCGCTTCGGGCGACGAAGCGGCGGCCGCCACCCCCATCGTCAGCGCTTCGCGAGCGGAACGGTGTAGACCGTCGCCGTGCCCGACAGGCAGATCTCACCCGCCTCGTTCACGACCTGCGTCTCGATCTTGCAGATCGGCTTGTCGGGTCGCACCTCCGTGATGGTGACGCGTCCGGTGATCGTCTCGTCGACGCCCACGGCTTTCGAGAAGCGCCATTCCGTTCCGAGGAACACCGTGCCGGGACCGGGCAGGTCCTCCGCGACGATGGCGTTGAGGATGCCCGAGGTCACGCCGCCCTGAACGATCAGCTTGCCGAAGACGCTCCGCTCCGCCAGCTCGCGATCGTAGTGCAGCGGATTGCGGTCTCCGGTGATCTCGGTGAAGGCCTCGATGTCGCGCATCGAGGTCGTGCGCGAGCGCTCGGCGCTTTGCCCGACCTCGGGCCTGCCCTTCACGACACCGGCCCAGCCGTCGGTGGTCTGCGTGCTCATGGTGTGTCTCCTGTTGGGGAATCGGTGGTGGGTGCGGCCTCGAAGGCCGGCAGCCGCCGGTCGCCGACCCGCGTCGGTCGCAGGCGCAACGCCATGCCGACACTCGGAGCCTCGTCGAGAACGAGGCTGAGCATGGTCGGCCCTTCCGCCAGTTCCACGAGGCCGACGACGTAGGGCGCCGCCGGCGCCCAGCCGGGATGGCCGGGGCGATGGACGATGCTGAAGCTCTTGAGATGCCCGCGCCCGGACGCCTCGCGCCACACGAGGCGGTCGCTCCAGCAATGGGGGCATATGCGGCGGGGATAGAAGACGGCCCTCTGGCAGGCTTCGCAGTGCTGGAGGTGGAGACGCCCCGCCTCGGCCGCGTCCCAGAAGGGCGCCGTCAGCTGCGTGATCGTGGGACCGGGCACCTTGAGATCGGACAGGTCGTTCATTGCGCGGCTCCCAGAACCAGGGCCACGGCCTCGCTCATGGTCGCGCCGTTGCCGGTGACGAGCGCATGACGCGCCCTTGCGATCTGTCGCCCGTCGGCTCGGCCGCGAAGCTGGCGCACGGCCTCCACGACATGGGTCATGCCGCCGGCCAGGTCCGGCTGGCCGAAGCCCAGCTGGCCGCCATGCGTGTTGAGCGGATGGGAGCCGTCGTGCCCGAGGCCGTTGGCGGCGATCCAGTCGGCAAATCCGCCGGGGGGACAGAGCCCGGCATCCTCGATCGTGATGGCGACCATGATCGTGTAGCAGTCGTAGAGCGACAGGAGGCTCATGTCGGCGGCGCGGGTGCCGGACTGCGCGAAGGCGCGCGCCATCGCATCCTTGAGCGGGCCGCTCGTCAGGCTGGGCGCCTGCGAGACGGCGCGGTGGGTGATCTTCTCGCCGGCCCCCAAGATCTCGACCGGCGGATGCCGCAGGCGGGACGCCCGTTCGCGCGATGTCACGATCACGGCCTCGCCGCCCGCCACCGGCATGACGATCTCGAGGAGATGCAGCGGCGAGGCGATCACCGGCGAAGCCAGCACTTCGGCGACGCCGGCCGGCTTCCCGTAGAAGATCGCATCGGGGTTGTGCTGCGCGTTGGCGCGTGCGGCGGCCGCGATCGCGGCGTAGGGCTCCGGACCAAGCCCATGCGCGGTCCCGTGCGCCTGCATCAGGAGCGCATAGGACAGGTTCGCACCCGAGGCGCCGAAGGGCACGTCGAACTCGCGAATGGGATTACGGTTCGGCGAGCGGGGCGCGGGCTCCTCACGCGTGTTGGCGAGGACGCAGAGCACGGTCTCGCACATGCCGGCCTCGATCGCCGCCGCCGCGCGCCAGACCATGCCGGCGCCGGACGCACCGCCGAGGTCCACGACATTGGCCATGACGGGTCTGAGGCCGAGATATTCGGCGACGGTGGCGGGAACATGCTGCGGCGTCTCGCCCACCTGGGGCCCCACCAGAAGCCCGTCGATGTCGCCGGGCTCGAGTCCGGCGTCGAGCGCGGCGCGGCGCGACACGTCGGCGATCAGTCCGAGCGTCGTTTCTCCCTTCGTGGCCCGAACCGGCTTCAGCTCGCCGATCCCGACGATCGCTCCTTGCGGACGGCGGGTCACGCGGCCTTCCCCGACCCGAGGCGACGGTACTCTTCGAGGCATTCGGGATTCTGCAGCGAGGCGAGGTTGCGCACGACCTGTCCCGCGACCACGGCCCGGGCCGCGGTTTCGACCCGCTTGCCGTTCAACGTGTAGGGAATGCCCGCGACCTCGCGGATCTCGTGGGGAACATGGCGGGGCGAGGCCTCGGTGCGGATGCGCCGGCGCAGGAGGTCCGTCAGCTCCTGCGTCAGCTCACGTCCCTCGCGCATCTTCAGACACAGGACGACCTCCTCGTCGCCGTCGCGCAGGCGACCGAACACCAGCGCATCCTCGATCTCCGCCAGGCTCTCGCAGACCGCGTAGATCTCGGCGGTGCCGATCCGCACGCCGCCAGGCTTCAACGTCGTGTCGGAGCGGCCGTGAATGATCGCCGAGCCGTGAGGCGTCAGCTCGGCGATGTCGCCGTGCGTCCAGATCTCGGGACGATCAGCGAAGTAGGTCCGCCGGTAGCGCTCGTCGCCGCCCTCGCCCCAGAAGGTCAGCGGCATGGAGGGGAACGGCTCGGTGCAGACGAGATCGCCTTCCCGCCCGATCAGCGGCGCGTTGCGCTCGTCCATCACGTTGACGGCCAGCCCCAGGCCCTTGGCGGTCAGCTGGCCGCGCCGCACCGGCAGGGTCGGCGCCCCGAGCACGAAGCAGCCCAGGATCTCGGTGCCGCCCGAGATGGACGCGAAGACCATGTCGGACTTCACCGCATCGTAGACCCAGTCGAACTGCGCAGGCGACACGGGCGCCCCGGCCGACAGGAGCGAGCGCAGAGCCGACAGGTCGCGCCGCTCGCCCGGTCGGTATCCGTTCTGCTGCAGGACGGCGAGGTATTTCGGACTGGTCCCGAAATGCGTGATGCGCGCGTCCTCGGCGATGCGCCAGAGGTGGTCGAGATCGGGGCCGTCCGCCCGGCGGGGCATGGCCGCGCCGTCGATCAGAACGATCGCCGCTCCGCAGGACAGGCTGGAGATCAGCCAATGGTACATCATCCAGGCCGTGTTGGTGTACCAGCTCACCACGTCGCCCGGCCGCACGTCGCCGTGCAGCGCATGCTCCTTGCGATGCTGCAGCACGACGCCGCCGACGCCGTGCACGATGGCCTTCGGGGCACCGGTCGTGCCGGACGTGTAGAGAACGAAGAGCGGGCTTGCGAACGGCATGCGGACGGGCGCGAACACGGCACCCGGCCGGCGCAGCTCGCCGAACGACGTCGAGGCACGGATCGGGAATTGCGCCCGATCCTGCTTCTCGCCGCAGCGCACGAGAAGCTGCAGCGACGGGATGCCGGCGGCGATCTCGGCGATGCGGTCCGCGATGTCGTGGTCGCGCCCGTTGTAGCGATAGCGCTCGCAGGCGAAGAGCACCTTGGGCTCGATCTGCCCGATCCGGTCGAGAATGGCGCCCGCCCCGAAGTCCGGGGAACAGGACGACCAGACCGCGCCGAGCGCGGCGGTGGCCAGAAGGGCGACGAGCGCCTCGAGATCGTTGGCAAGGACCCCCGCGACGCGGTCGCCCGGGCCGACGCCCGCCTCGCGCAGGCCCGCCGCGATCTCGGCGGTCATCTGGCGAAGCTCGCCCAGCGTGACTCGTCCCTGCACACCGTCTTCGCCCGCCAATACCACCGCAGGCCTCGCCCCGTCGCCGGTCAGGAGGTTCTCGGCAAAGTTCAGCCGCGCCTCGGGAAAGAAGCGGGCGCCCGTCATCGGCGCCGCCTCGTCGCGCAGGAGGGCGGGGCCGATCCTGTCTCCCACGACGCCCGTGTGATCCCAGAGCGCGGTCCAGAAGGCACCGGGATCCGCCACCGACCAGGCATGGAGCGCGGCGTAGTCTCGGGGGTCGATCCCGACGCGCTTTGCGAACCGCGCAAGGCACGAGTCTTCGAATGCGCTCGCCGGGGGCGACCACAGGACGTCGTTCAGCATCATTCCTCCCGCCGATCCCGGGATCACCCTCCAACCGGGACCGCCCTTGCCAATATACCGACTGACCGGTACAAAGTCAGAGTCCGATTTGCTTGTCAATCGGCCGTGCCGCACGTCGATCAGGTGGCTAGAATGGCGCAACCGTCCTCGACTGGACGGATACGGCCGGTTTGCCGACCCGGATCAGGAGGTGACGATGACACTGAAGACCCTGCCCGCCTCCGCCCGTCCCGACGCGGACCTGTCGCCCACCAAGCGTCGCGTGATGCATGTCGCGGCGACGTTGTTCGCGGAGAAGGGCTACGGAAGCGTCGGGATCAGCGAGGTGGGAGACGCCGCCGAACTCGGCAAGGGCGCGCTCTACTACCACATCCGGTCGAAGGAGGATCTCCTCTACGACATCATGACGCTTTACATGGTGGATCTCGTCAGCGGAGCGGACGGCATTCTGTCGGTTGCCACGGGCGCCGTCGAACGCGTGCGCGCGCTCAGCTCGGCTTTGATCGAGGCGGTATTCCAGACCCGGGCCGAGATGACCGTGTGCTTCCGGGAAGTGCATTCGCTGGGCGACGAGAAGCGGGCCGACGTCCTCAAGCTGCACGGCGATTACCAGCGCATCTGGACGAAGGTGCTCTCGGAAGGTGTCGAGGAGGGCGTGTTCAGGCCGCTCTCGCGCGTCGAGATCAAGGGCCTGCTCGGCATGTACTTCTACGCCTTCCTCTGGGTCCGCCCCTCGGGCAAGGAAACGCCGGAGGAGGTGTCCGACGCCTTTGCCGGCATCGTCCTCAAGGCCGCGATGCGAACGGACGCGGCGTGAAGCCGAACAAAGCGACATCCTTGGAGGTCTGAACCATGCAGCAGGACGTCGTGATCGTGGCGGCGCGCCGCACCCCCATCGGCAAGCTCGCCGGATCCTTGTCGGACCTGTCGGCGGCTGAGCTCGGTGCGGTCGTGATCGCAAAGATGCTGCACGAGATCTCGCTCGATCCGGCCGCGGTCGACGAGGTCGTCATGGGCCAGGTCCTGTCGGGCGGCGCGGGGCAGAACCCCGCGCGTCAGGCCGCCCTGCGCGCGGGCCTGCCGGTCTCGACCACCGCCTCGACCCTCAACATGGTCTGCGGCGCGGGCCAGAAGTCGCTGCACGGCGCGGTGCAGGCGATCCGCTGCGGCGATGCGCAGATCATGATCGCTGGCGGCCAGGACTCGATGAGCCGCGCCCCCTACCTCCTGTTCGCAGGCCGCAAGGGACAACGAATGGGCGACGCCCCCTTGCGCGACATGATGGTCGTCGACGGTCTGTGGGATGCGTTCCACGACGTGCACATGGGCGAGACGGCCGAACACCTGGCGGAGCGCTATCAGGTTACGCGCGAGGAGCAGGATGCGTTCGCGCAGAACTCGCAACGCAAGGCCGCGCGCGCATCGGAAACGGATCGGTTTCGCGACGAGATCGTGCCGGTCGACGTGCCCTCGCGGAACGGCTCGATGCGGGTCGACGTCGACGAACATCCGCAACCCGGTACGAGTCTGGAGAGTCTTGGCCGATTGCGTCCCGCCTTCCGATCTGGCGGCACGGTCACGGCCGGCAACGCGTCGGGTCTCAACGACGGTGCGGCAGCGCTCGTTGTCATGTCGGAGCACCGGGCCCGCATGGAAGGCCTCACCCCATTGGCGCGCGTCGCGGGTTACGCTGCGGCCGGCGTCGAGCCGATGGACATGGGCATCGCTCCCGCCTTCGCGGCTCGTCGCGCGCTGGAGCGGGCCGGCTGGCGCGCGACCGATCTCGATCTCATGGAGATCAACGAGGCCTTCGCCGCCCAGGCTATCGCCGTCGACCGCGAGATGGGCTGGGACACGGACATCGTGAACGTCAACGGCGGTGCGATCGCTCTTGGCCATCCCCTGGCGGCCTCGGGCACGCGCATCCTGGTCACGCTGATCCACGAGATGCGCAAACGCGGCGCTCGTAAAGGCTTAGCCGCGCTCTGCATCGGAGGGGGCCAGGGGATCGCGACCTGCATCGAGATGGCGAACTAGACAAACCATCGTTCACTCACCGATCGAAGGTGCGAGACGACCCAACTCGCAAGAACAACGAGGAAGGCTATGAGCCGCTCTTCGATGTTCGAGCGGAAACCTCAGTCGAAGATGCCATCGACGATATCGGCTTGCCTCGCCTTCGGACGTCGCCAGAGAACGCATCCAGGCTTGCGCATGCGGATTTCCGCGACGGCCTTCGACACCTTGAACTCGTCCGCCAAAGCGCAAGCCGTCGTCACGCATCCCCGACCGCTTGGGGGGCACGCTGCGGCGCTGGCGCGAGACGGACAGGAACCCGAAGCCTGGGAAGGATGGCGACACGCCGAAACCGATCCCGTTCGTGATCCATTATCGAGGCCTGCCGGTCGAGAAGCATCGCAAGACGTGGGGCCAGGCCTGCAAGCTGGCCGGGCTCGACAAGACGGTGAGGCCGCACATCCTGTGGCATACCGCCGTCACCTGGCCGATGCTCGCCGGCAACGATCCGTTTGACGTTTCAAGCTACGTCGGCAGGAGCATGAAGATGATCGACGAGGTGTATGCGCACCAGGATCCCGACCATCAGAAGGACATCGTCAGCCGCACAGGAAGGCGGCGACTGTCATCGTATCCGTCAGCAATCTGACGAACGCACTCGGCCCGACGGACCAAGTCACTGCAAACGGGGGAGAAAATGGTGCTGCGAGAGAGGATTGAACTCTCGACCTCTCCATTACCAATGGAGTGCTCTACCACTGAGCTACCGCAGCCTGGGGTGGGCGGCTCTATCGCATAGCCCGGTCGCGAGCGCAACCCGGCCCAGTCACGAGAGGCGCTGCATATCACTCCGGAGCCTGCGATGCGCGCTTTTGCAGCCGTGTGGCTTGGCGCGCGGGCGAAGCCGGGCCAAACTGACGCCTCGTGAACGTGCCGACCGGCCAGGAGAATCGTCGCCATGCAACCCGTCTTCGCGAGCCCCGACGAGATCCGCACCCGCTTCTCGCACGCCATGTCGCAGATGTACCGCGCCGAGGTGCCCCAGTACGGAACGCTGATGGAGCTGGTCGCCGAGGTCAACGCCGAGACGCTCCAGGCACGGCCCGACCTTGCCGAAAGCCTAGCGCGCGCCGGCGAGATCGAGCGCCTGTCGGACGAGCGCCACGGCGCGATCCGGCTCGGCACGCCGGAGGAGCTTGCCACGATCGGGCGGCTCTTCGCGGTCATGGGCATGGAGCCGGTTGGCTACTACGACCTCTCGGTCGCCGGCATTCCGGTCCATTCCACCGCCTTCCGACCGGTCGGCGACGCGGCGCTCGCGCGCAATCCGTTCCGCGTCTTCACCTCGCTCCTGCGCCTCGACCTCGTGGCCGACGTGGACCTGCGTGCGGAGGCCGCCGCGATTCTCGCCCGCCGCCGGATCTTCACGCCGCAGGCGATCGAGCTCGTCGAGCGCTTCGAGACGCGCGGCGGGCTGACGCGCGAGGAGGCCGAGCGCTTCGTTTCGGAAGCGCTCGAGACCTTCCGCTGGCATTCCGAGGCGACCGTCGACGCTGCGACCTACGAGCGCCTGGCGAAAGCCCACCGACTGGTCGCCGATGTTGTGTGCTTCCGGGGTCCGCACATCAACCACCTGACGCCGCGAACGCTCGACATTGAGGCGGTGCAGCGGGGGATGCCCGCGCGCGGCATCGACCCCAAGGCGGTGATCGAGGGCCCGCCCGAGCGCCGCGTGCCGATCCTCCTGCGCCAGACGAGCTTCAAGGCGCTGGAGGAGCCGATCCTGTTCCGGGGAGAGCGGGGCGCGGAGACCGGGCGCCACACGGCGCGCTTCGGCGAGATCGAGCAGCGCGGCGCCGCGCTGACGCCCAAGGGCCGCGCGCTCTACGACGCGCTGCTGTCCGGCACGCGAGGCGAGGTGCAGGTGGGAGCGAGCGGCGCGGGCGCGTCGAGCTATGCCGACGATCTGGCCTCCCGCTTCCGTGCCTTTCCCGACGACCGGGACACGCTTCGGCGCGAGGGCCTTGCCTTCTTCCGCTACGCGCCGACCCCGCAGGGGCTGGCGGCGGCCGGGCGCGGCGAGACGGCGCGTGACATCGACGCGCTGGTCGCAGCCGGCCATGCCAGCTTCGACCCGCTCGTCTACGAGGACTTCCTGCCGGTCTCGGCGGCCGGCATCTTCCAGTCGAATCTCGGCACGGACCGACAGTCGAACGCGGCGTCGAGCGGCGACCGGCACGCCTTCGAGCAGGCGCTCGGCCGACCGGTCGCCGACGAGACCGCGCTCTATGCCGAGGCCGAGCGGCGCTCGGTCGCGGATACGCTGGCGGCGCTGCGCCCCTCCTCTTCTCGCGCCGTCGCCTGACGCGTCGTCTCCCATGCTGAACGATCCGCGCTCGCACGGGCTCTGGGAGCGCACCGCCCCGCCCGCCCCCGCGACAGGCCCGCTGGAGGCGGCGCTGCGGGCCGACGTCGCGGTGATCGGTGCCGGCTTCACCGGGCTTTCCGCCGCGCTCCATCTGGCGGAGGGCGGGGCGCGGGTCGCGGTGATCGAGGCGGCCGAGATCGGCTTCGGCGGATCGGGCCGCAATGTCGGTCTCGTCAATGCCGGGCTCTGGGTCATGCCGGACGAGGTGCCGCGCGCGCTCGGCCCCGTTCACGGCGAGCGCATCCTCCAGCTCCTGGGCGAGGCGCCGCGCCTCGTGTTCGACCTGGTGGAGCGCCACGCCATCGCCTGCGAGCCGGAGCGGGCCGGCACGCTGCATCTGGCGGTGGGCGCGACGGGCGCGCGCGAACTTGCCGAGCGCGCGCGGCAATGGCAGGCGCGCGGTGCCGCCGTCGAGCTTCTGGACGCCGACGAGACCGCGCGGCGCACGGGGACGCAAACCTATGCGGCCTCGCTTCTCGACCATCGCGCCGGCACGATCCAGCCGCTCGGCTACGTCCGGGGACTGGCGCGCGCGGCGGTCGCGGCCGGGGCCGAGGTCTTCACCGGCAGCCCGGTGGCAGCCTGCGAGCGCGAGGGCGAGCGCTGGCGCCTGCGCGCCGGGGGCGGCTCGGTGCTCGCCGACTGGGTCGTGGTGGCCACCAACGCCTATACGAGCGGGCCCTTTCCCGAGATCGCGGGCGAGCTGGTGCGCCTTCCCTACTTCAACATCGCCACCCGGCCGCTCTCTTCCAATCTCGCGCGCTCGATCCTGCCGGGGCGCGAGGGATGCTGGGATACCAAGGACATCCTGTCCTCGTTCCGGCTCGACCGGGAGAACCGCCTCGTGATCGGCAGCGTCGGCGCGCTGCGGGGCACCGGCGCCGCGATCCATCGGCGCTGGGCGCGCGGGACGCTCGCGCGCCTGTTTCCCCAGCTCGGCGATGTCGGCTTCGAGGCCGAGTGGTACGGCTGGATCGGCATGACGGCGGACGCCGTGCCGCGCTTTCATCGCTTCGGGCCGCGCATCCTCTCCTTCAGCGGCTACAACGGGCGCGGCATCGCGCCGGGAACCGCCTTCGGGCGCGCGCTCGCCGACCACATTCTCGGCCGGGTCGCGGAAGGCGACATGCCGCTGCCCCTCACCCCGGTTCGCACCCGGGGACTTCGCGCGGCGCGCGAAGCCTATTACGAGGTGGGCAGCCAGATCGCGCATCTGTCGTCGCGCGTCTGAAGCCCATGACCGAAATGTCAGGAGTGCCCGATGAACGTCCATAGCCAAAGCCAGCCCGCAGCCGGAAGCGCCCTTCGCGACGAGGTCTCGCGCCTTCTCACCGAGCTCGGCGTGCCGGCCGGGCGGCTTGGCGGCGGCGCGCATGCGGCGCGCTCGCCCATCACCGGCGAGACCCTGGCCGAGCTCGCGCTGACCTCGCCCGACGAGACGCGCGAGGCCGTGGGCCGGGCGGCGGCCGCGTTCCGCGAGTGGCGCCTCGTGCCCGCCCCGGGACGCGGCGAGCTGGTGCGGCTTCTCGGGCAGGAGCTGCGCGAGCACAAGGCGCAGCTCGGCCGCCTCGTCTCGGTCGAGGCCGGCAAGATCGTGTCGGAAGGCCTCGGCGAGGTCCAGGAGATGATCGACATCTGCGACTTCGCGGTCGGCCTGTCGCGCCAGCTCTACGGGCTGACCATCGCCACCGAGCGGCCCGAGCACCGCATGATGGAGACCTGGCATCCGCTGGGCGTCGTCGGCATCGTCTCGGCCTTCAACTTCCCCGTGGCGGTCTGGTCGTGGAACGCCGCGCTGGCGCTGGTCTGCGGCAACGCCTGCGTCTGGAAGCCGTCCGAGAAGACCCCGCTGACCGCCCTCGCCACGCAAGCGCTCTTCGAGCGCGCGCTTGCGCGCTACCGCGAGGCGGGCGGGCGGGCGCCGGACGGACTGTCGGAACTCGTGGTCGGCGCCCGCGAGGCGGGCGAGGCGCTGGTGGACGATGCGCGCGTCGCGCTCGTCTCGGCCACCGGCTCGACGCGCATGGGCCGCGAGGTCGGCCCGCGCGTCGCCCAGCGCTTCGGACGCTCGCTTCTCGAGCTTGGCGGCAACAACGCGGCGATCGTCGCGCCCACAGCCGATCTCGACCTGACGCTGCGGGGCGTGGCGTTCGCCGCCATGGGAACGGCCGGCCAGCGCTGCACGACGCTGCGCCGCCTCTTCGTGCACGAGAGCGTCTACGACAGGCTCGTGCCGCGCCTTTCCAGCGCCTACGGCTCGGTCGCGGTCGGCAACCCGCTCCAGGAGGGCACGCTGGTCGGTCCCCTGATCGACGAGGCGGCCCGGGCGACGATGGGGCGGGCGCTGGAGGCGGCGAAAGCCGCCGGCGGCCGGGTGCTGGCGGGCGGCGAGCGCGTCGCGGTCGAGGGCTGCGAGAACGGCTACTATGTGCGGCCGGCCCTGGTCGAGATGCCGGAGCAGTCGGGCCCGGTGCGCGAGGAAACCTTCGCGCCGATCCTCTATGTCCTGCGCTACAGCAATCTCGACGAGGCGATCGCCTTGCAGAACGACGTGCCGCAGGGCCTGTCGTCGTCGATCTTCACCAACGACCTGCGCGAGGCGGAGACCTTCCTCTCGGTGCGCGGCTCGGACTGCGGCATCGCCAACGTCAATATCGGCCCGTCCGGCGCGGAGATCGGCGGCGCCTTCGGCGGCGAGAAGGAGACGGGCGGCGGGCGCGAGAGCGGGTCGGACGCGTGGCGCGCCTACATGCGGCGCGCCACCAACACCGTCAACTACGGCCGTACCCTGCCGCTGGCGCAGGGCGTGACGTTCGACGTCGGATAAGGCGGCCTACCCGAGCGCGGCGAGAAGCCCGGGCGTTCCCGCGCGGATGGCATAGGCGCCGTCCGCGTGGCGCTCGATCTCGACGGTGAGGCCCGCCTCGCGGCAGACCGCGGCGCCGCCCGCGATGTCCCACATGGTGGTGACGGGCTGGATGTGCCCCTCGATCCGCCCGAGCGCGCAGAAGAGGAGCCCGATCGAGGTCGAGTGGAAGCTTTCCACGATCCAGCGCCGCTCGCGCAGCCGGCGCTGAAGCGCGATCGAAGCCTCGAGGTCCTCGCCGAGGCTCTCGCCCATCGACATCAGCTGCAGCGCGGCGGGCGGCACCGGGCGCCGGAACGGCTCGCCGTTCAGGAGGACGCCCGCGCCCTCGGCCGCCGCCAGACCCTCGCCCAGAACCGGCGCGCGGATCGCGCCGGCCACCGGCCGGTCGCCCACCACGAAGCCGAGCGACACGCCCCAGAGCGGCGAGCCGGCGAGAAAGTTCGAGGTGCCGTCGATCGGGTCGACGATCCAGTAGCGCTCCGCCGCCTCGCCGCCTTCCTCCTCGCCCACCACCGCCTCGCCGGGGCAGAGCGCGGCCAGGCGCTCGCGCACCATGGCCTCGATGCGCCGGTCGGCGGTGGACACGAAGTCCTGCGGGCCCTTGGCGTCGACGATCAGCTCGCCGCGCCGCCGGAACAGGGCGAGCGCTTCCGCCGCCGCCTCGTCCACCACGCGCCGCGCGACGTCGCGCCGATGCTGCATCTCGGTCGAGGCGTTCATGCGCGGCGGCCGATCTGGCGCAGGAAGCCGGCGAGCTCGGCGCCCCGGTCGGTCTGGATCGCGCCCACGCCCCAGTCCACGAGCCGTCCCCAGACGGCGTGCGGGTCATCGAGGGCGCGGCTGTCGTCGAAGTCGGGAATGTGGGAGCAGTCGATCGTGTTCACCCAGAGCCTGATGCCGGCCGAGGCCGTCGCTTCGCGGCCCTCCGCGAGAATCGCGGCCGCTTCGGGATGGCATTCGATCATGAGCGGCGAGAGCCGCGCAAGCGCCCGGACATCGCCCGCCACGCGTCCGGCCGAGGTCTCCAGGATCGGCATGAAGGGCAACGGGCCGTGAGCGGGGTGGCCGACGGGTAGCCGGGCGGCCTCCTCCGGCTTGACCTCGCACTTCACCACCACCTCGCCCGCCATGCCCATGTCGGCGACGAGCGGCGCGATCCGGCCGAGCTCGGCCGGGTTCTTGGTGTCGAGGTTGACGAGGATGCGACCCCGCGCCTCCTCCAGGAACGCGGCAAGGTCCGGCAGCCGCTCGTCCGTGAGCGCGGCATCCCGGCCGCCCTCCCCCTCGCGCAGGCGCAGGGCGCGGAGCTGGGCCGAGGCGAGGGCAGACATCGGACCGGTGCCCTCGGTCGTGCGGTCGAGACTCGCGTCGTGGATCACCACCGGCACGCCGTCGCTCGCCAGGCGCACGTCGATCTCCACCATGTCGAACCCCCGCTCGATCGCGCCGCGCACGGCGGCCAGCGAGTTCTCGGGCGCCCGGGCCCAGTCGCCGCGATGGGCGATGATCAGGACGTCGCGGTTGCCGGGCGAGAGCACGCGTTCGAGCGGCGTCGCACCGGCGGCCGGGCGGGCGGCGGACATGGGCGTGGGCATGGGGAAACGACCTTCGGGTGGGCGGGCCGGGAAAAGGCGGTCGGCGCCCGGCGGCGTTCGCGCCGGACCGATCTCAAGATGGCACCCGCGCCTATCATGCAGTTCATGACAACGGGATGACGAAACCACCGCACAAAGCAGGCCACATTCGTCCATCGACTTCCAGCGTCAACTCCATCCCAAGCAAGACGCGTCATGGAACATTCATTGTACATCGACCGCCCGGGCTTCTATTGGCGCCCTCGGCACCCCGACCGGGGTCGCACGGCTTTTCGAGACCGGGATCATTCCGCGATGCTGACGAAGATTTGGGGTGCCGCGAGCGCGATCGCGCTGCTGGTTTGCGCGGGCGCGGCTACCGCCGCGCCGGTGAAGATCGACATGTGGTTCGGCAACACGGGCGACATCGCCAAGCGCGTGGGCGAGCAGTGCGACCGCTTCAACGCCAGCCAGACCGACTACCAGGTCGTCTGCACCAGCCAGGGCTCCTACGACGCCTCGCTGCAGAACACGATCGCCGCCTTCCGCGCCGGCCAGCAGCCCACCATCGCCCAGGTCTCCGACGTCGGCACGCTCGACATCATGCTGTCGGGTGCCTTCTACCCGGCCGAGAAGCTGATGAAGGATAACGGCTACACGATCGACTGGAACGACTATTTCGGCGGCATCCGGAGCTACTTCGCCACCTCGACCGGCGAGATGTACTCCTTCCCGTTCAACTCCTCGACCGCGCTCCTCTACTGGAACAAGGACGCCTACGCCAAGATCGGCAAGACCGAGGCGCCCGCGACCTGGGAGGAGGCAGCCGCCGACTTCAAGGCGCTGAAGGCCGCCGGATATGCCTGCCCGCTCGGCTTCAACATCTCCTCGAACGAGGTGTGGCAGTACGAGGAGCAGTTCCTTGCCGTCCACGGCGAGCCCAACGCCACGATGAACAACGGCTATGACGGCCTCGGCGCCGAGATGGCGTTCAACAAGGGCAAGTGGGTCCAGTTCGTCCGCGACCTCAAGAGCTGGTACGACGCGGGTGAGGCGGTCATCAAGTCCAAGGAGACCGGCCAGACCTTCGTCGACGCCTTTGCGGCGGGCGACTGCCAGACCATCCTGACCTCGGTCGGCGACCACGGCGCGATCGGCCGCACCGCCAAGCAAGGCATGAACTGGGGCGTCGCGATGCTGCCCGTCTACCAGGGCACCGAGCGCCGGAACTCGCTGGTGGGCGGTGCCTCGCTCTGGGTCCTCGCCGGCAAGTCCGACGCCGAATACAAGGCGGCCGCCGCCTTCCTGAACTTCATCGCCAAGCCGGAAGAGGCGCTGACCTGGTCGACGGTCACGGGCTACATCCCGGTGCGCCAGTCGGGCTTCGAGTACCTGAAGAGCCAAGGCTTCTACGACAAGGCGCCTTATGCCGGCCGCGAGATCGCCATCCAGAGCCTGACCTTCACGCCGCCCACCCCGGTCACGCGCGGCAACCGCCTGGGCGGCCTCCTGCAGATCCGCAACGAGATCGCGAACGGCCTCCAGGCCATCTTCATCCAGAACGCCGACGTCCAGACGGCGCTGGATGATGCGGCCACGCGCTCCAACGCGATCCTGCGCCGCTTCGAGCAGACCTACGAGGGCAAGCAGCTCCCGTAAGCCTCCTTCCACGGCTTCTCGCCTCGCGCCCCGGACGGTTCGCCCCGTCCGGGGCGCATCGCATCGGGACATACGGGCGGATCTCCATGGAAAAGCGCGCCACCTTCTCCTCCACCACGGTCGGCCTTCTCTACGCCGCGCCCGTGCTCCTCTTGATCTTCGTGTTCTTCTACTGGCCCGCCGGCCAGGCGCTGTTCTGGGCCTTCACGCTGGAGCGCCCGTGGGGCGGCGGCAACCAGTTCGTCGGCTTCCAGAACTTCCGGCACCTGTTCGCGGACGCGGTCTACTGGAACGCGGTGGTCCGCAGCCTCGTCTTCGCGCTGGCCTCCACCGCCCTCACCATGTTCGTCTCCCTGGTGCTGGCGCTTCTCGTCGATCGCGAGCTGGCCGGCAGCCGCTTCTACCGCTCGGTCCTCGTCTGGCCCTACGCCATCGCGGCGCCGGCCGTGGGCCTTGCCTTCAGCTTCATCATGGCGCCCCAGGCCGGTCTCATGTCGGCGCTGAACGCGATCTGGCCCGGCATCTGGAACCCCGCCTTCAGCGGGCGCGACGCGATGATCGCGGTGATCCTCGCCTTCTCGTGGAAGTACATCGCCTACAACTTCATCTTCTTCCTCGCAGCCCTCCAGTCGATCCCGAACAACCTGACCGAGGCCGCCGCCATGGACGGCGCGGGACCTCTCCGGCGCATGGTCGACATGAAGGTGCCGCTCCTCATGCCGACCTTCTTCTTCCTGCTCGTGATCAACATCACCGAGAGCTTCCAGGATTCCTTCGGCATCGTCGACATCATGACCGGCGGCGGGCCGGCCCGCTCCACCGAGCTCATGGTCTACAAGCTCTATTTCGACGGCTTCCGCGGCCTCGATTATTCGGGCGCCGCCGCCCAGAGCATCGTCCTGATGCTGCTCGTCGTCGTCCTGACCATCGTCCAGTTCCGCTTCATCGAGCGGCGCGTCCACTACAAGTAGGAGCCGCCCGTGGTCGAGAACCGCCCGCTCTTCAACCTCGTCTGCCAGGCCGTGCTCCTCGTCGGCCTCCTGGCCGCCGTGCTGCCCTTCGCGATCGTCGTGATCGCCGCCTCGCACGACATCGTCACGGTGAACCGCGTGCCGATGCCGCTCGCGCCCGGCTCGCACTTCCTCGCCAACGTCACGGAAGCCTGGACGCGCGCCGACCTCGGCTCGAAGATCTTCAACAGCTTCGTGTTCGCCTCCGCGGTGGCGCTGGGCAAGGTCGTCTTCTCGGCCATGGCGGCGTTCGCGATCGTCTACTTCCGCTTTCCCGGCCGCATGCTCCTGTTCTGGGCCGTGTTCGTCACGCTCATGCTGCCGCTGGAGGTGCGCATCGTGCCGACCTACGCGGTGGCCGCCAACGCGCTGCAGCCCTTCCAGGCGATCCTCGACGTGACCGGCCTGACGCAGCTGATCGCCTGGGCGACCGGCATCCGAGTCCAGCTCAACTGGGGCCTTCTCAACTCCTATACCGGGCTCGCGCTGCCGCTGGTCGCCACCGCCACCGGCACCTTCCTCTACCGCCAGTTCTTCCTGACCCTGCCGGACGAACTGGCGGAAGCAGCCAAGATGGACGGCTCGGGCCCCGTACGCTTCTTCTTCGACGTGCTGCTTCCGCTCTCGAAGCCCACCATGGCGGCGCTCGCGACCATCATGTTCGTCTGGGCCTGGAACCAGTATCTCTGGCCCCTTCTCGTCACCACCGACGCCTCGTTCGGCACCGCCACCACCCAGCTCAAGGCGCTGATCCCCTCCCAGGACGGCATGCCCGACTGGAACGTCGCCATGGCCGGCTGCCTCCTCGTGATGCTGCCGCCACTCCTGGTGATCGCCCTCATGCAGCGCTGGTTCGTGCGCGGCCTCGCCGCCACCGACAAGTAGGAGACACACGATGTCCGCCATCTCGATCCGCCGCGTCGCCAAGTCCTACGCCAAGTCGCCGGTCGTCCACGGCGTCGACCTCGAGATCGACGAGGGCGAGTTCGTCGTGATCCTCGGGCCGTCGGGCTGCGGGAAGTCGACGCTCCTGCGCATGATCGCGGGGCTGGAGGACATCACCTCGGGCGAGATCGCCATCGGCGATCGCGTGGTGAACCGGCTCGAGCCGCGCGAGCGCGGCTGCGCCATGGTGTTCCAGAACTACGCGCTCTACCCGCACATGACGGTCGGCGAGAACATCGGCTACGCCCTGAAGGTGGCGGGCGTGCCCAAGCCCGAGCGCCGGCGGCGCGTCGAGGCGGTGGCCGCGACCGTGGGGCTCGCCGAAATGCTCCAGCGCAAGCCCGCGGCCCTGTCGGGCGGCCAGCGCCAGCGCGTCGCCATGGCCCGCGCCATGATCCGCGAGCCCAGGATCTTCCTGTTCGACGAGCCGCTCTCCAACCTCGACGCGATCCTGCGCGTGGGCATGCGCGCCGAGATCCGCCGCCTTCACCGCCGGCTCGGCACGACCTCGGTCTTCGTCACGCACGACCAGGTCGAGGCGATGACCATGGCCGACAAGCTCGTCGTCATGCGCGCCGGGCGCATCGAGCAGGTCGGGTCGCCGGCAGAGGTCTACAACCGGCCCGCAACGCGCTTCGTCGCGGGCTTCATCGGCACGCCGCCGATGAACCTCCTGGAAGGCGACCTCGACGCGGGCGACGCCTTCCGCCTCGCCGACGGACAGCGCGTCGAGCTGGCCCCCGGCACCCGCGCGGGGCTGGGCGCGCGGGCCGTCACCCTCGGCATCCGTCCCGAGCAGGCGGTCCTCGTGCGCCCCGGCACGCCGAAGGCGCTCGACGCCACGGTCGACGTGGTGGAGGAACTCGGCGCCGGGCGCATCGTCTATGCCGACCTCGCCGGCGCGATGTTCGCGGTCGCCATCCCGCACGACGCCGCCGAGGTGCGGGCGGGCGACAAGGTGGCGCTGCTTCTGCCGGCCGCCCAGCTCCACCTCTTCGGGCGCGAGGTCGGCGAGCGGATCGAACCCGCGCGCCGCACGGCGGGAGCGCCCGTTCCGGCCTGAGGAGCGAACGGCCGCCGCCGGGGACTGGCGGTCGCCACATTTCTCCGCGAGAAGGCGGCTCCGCTAGCTGGACGGAGCGCGCGCGACCCATGTCAGACACGCCATCGCCTCGGATCGAGGCGCTTCTCGCGCAGATGACGCTGCCGGAGAAGATCGGCCAGCTCACCATGCTCGCCGCCGGCTTCTCGGTGACCGGGCCGGTGGTCGGAGGGGATGTCTCGCAATCGGTACGCGAGGGCCGCGCGGGCAGCCTTCTCAACGTCTTCGGGCCCGGCGCGGTGCGCGAGATCCAGCGTGTCGCGCTGGAGGAATCGCGGCTCAAGATCCCGCTGCTGCTCGGCTTCGACGTCGTGCACGGCCACCGCACCGTGTTTCCGATCCCGCTCGGCGAAGCCGCCAGCTTCGATCCCGAACTCTGGGAGGAGACGGCGCGCGTGGCCGCGCGCGAGGCGGCGGCCGACGGCGTCGCGCTGACCTTCGCGCCCATGCTCGACATCGCGCGCGACCCGCGCTGGGGGCGCATGGCGGAAGGGGCGGGCGAGGACCCGCTCGTCGCCGCGCTCTACGCCCGCGCCAAGCTGCGCGGCTTTCAAGGCTCGAACCTCGCCGACCCCGACCGCCTGGCGGCCACCGCCAAGCACCTCGTCGCCTACGGCGCGGCCTCGGCGGGGCGCGACTACGCCTCCACCGACGTCTCGGAGCGCACGCTGCGCGAGACCTACCTGCCCCCCTTCGAGGCGGCGCTGGAGGAGGATTGCGCCTGCATCATGCCGGCCTTCTCCGACCTCTCCGGCGTGCCGATGACGGCGAACGGGGCGCTTCTGGGTGGCTGGCTGCGCGGCGAGAAGGGGTTTCGCGGCGTGGTGGTGAGCGACTACAACGCGGTCGCCGAGCTGATCCCGCACGGCGTCGCCGCCGATCTCGCCGAGGCCGCAAGCCTCGCGCTCCGGGCCGGCGTCGACATCGACATGATGAGCGGCGGCGCCTACGAGACCGGCCTGCCGGAAGCGCTCCGTCGCGGCCTCGTCACCATCGACGACATCGACCGGAGCGTGCGGCGCGTGCTCGCGCTGAAGGAGCGCCTCGGCCTCTTCCGTGATCCCTGGCGGGCGCTCGCGCGCGGCGACGCGGGCGCGGGGCCCCAGGTCTCAAGCCACCGCGCGCTCGCCCGCCAAGCGGCGGCGCGCTCGGTCGTCCTCCTGTCGCAGCACGATCCCGCGATCCTGCCGCTGCCGGACCGCCCCATGCGCATCGCGGTGCTGGGGCCGCTGGCCGAGGCGCCGACCGACATGATGGGGAGCTGGTCGGGCGCGGGCGAGGCCGAGGAGACCGTCACCATCCTGCGGGGGCTACGCGAGGCGCGGCCCGACTGCGAGATCGCCTATGCGCGCGGCGTCGGCATTGACGAGTCCGAGCCGGACGGCTTCGAGCCGGCGCTGGCGCTGGCGCGCGGCGCCGATCTCGTGGTGCTGGCGCTCGGCGAGTCCCGCGCCATGACCGGCGAGGCCGCGAGCCGCACGGGTCTCGACCTGCCGGGCGACCAGACCAACTTCGCGCGCGCCGTGCTGGCGCTCGGCCGCCCGACGGTCGCGCTTCTCGCCGCCGGCCGGCCGCTCACGGTGCCCTGGCTGTTCGACCGGGCGGGCGCCGTGCTCGCCACCTGGTTCGGCGGCACGGAGGCGGGATCGGGGGTTGCCGACGTCCTGACGGGCCGCGTCTCGCCCTCGGGACGCCTGCCGGTCACTTGGCCGCGCGCCGTGGGACAGGTGCCGATCTTCTTTGCCGAGCGTCCCGGCGGGCGACCGCCTTCCGACGAGCACTACACCAGCAAGTATATCGACCTCTCGCCCGACCCCCAGTTCTTCTTCGGCCATGGCCTGACCTACGGCCGTGTCGTACGCGAAAACCTTCGAGCCGAACCGGCGGGAGCGCGCGAGGACGAGACAGTGCTGGTCTCGCTCGACCTGCGCAACGAGGGGGCGCACACGGCCGAGGAAACCGTGTTCCTGTTCTCGCGCAAGCCCGTTGCCCGCGTCGCGCGCCCGCGCCTCGAGCTTCAGGGCTTCGCGCGCGTCTCGCTCGCCCCCGGCGGGCATACGCGCTGCACCATCCCCCTGCCCGTCTCGGCGCTGGCCTTTCCCGGCCCCGACCTCGCGCGAAGCGTCGAGCGGGGCGAGTACGAGATTCTGGTCGGCCCCTCGGCCGACCCGGCCACGCTGCTGCGCACGCGCATCGAGGTCGTGGGAAGCGCCTCGTGAGCGCGGGACCCACCCGGCGCGACGTGCTGGCGGGCGGCGCGGGCCTGGCGGCGGGCCTCGCCCTGCCGGGGCTTGCCGCGCGGGCAGACACCCCACCGCCTCCGCTTCTCGTTCTGCCGGAGCCGGTTTCCGCCGAGCGGCTGTGGCTGCGCCTTGGACCCAGGCCACCGGCCGGTCTCGTGCTGGTCGCCGAAGGCGCGGCCCCGGCCGGCGCGGGCCTCGGCTGCCTGTCGCCGCGCGCCCTCGCCGCGCTCGGCCCCCTTGCGGCCGACCGGCTCCTGCCCCTTCCCCCGCACGGGCTGCATCTGGCCGCGCCCGCCCGGTCGCGCCGTTTCGACGATGCGGAGACCTTGGCGGCACTGGCGCGCCTCCTCGCCGACCCCCGCGCGGCGCCCCACGCCTTCGCGCTTGCCCTGCGCGACGGTGCGGCGGCAAAGCGCCTGACCGCCCTCCTCGACGACTTGGGCTCGCCGCGCGCGATCCGTATCCTGTGAACCGCTCCATGTCGCGATCCTCCGCCTCATGTCGCTCACGTACCGAACCATCGCCGTTTCGTACTGGCCGCCGCGCGCGGTGCGGTGCGAGATTTCCACGTGATCGTTGACGCTAGGGACCTTCGCTCCATGCAGCGCTTTTCCGCCTATGCCGTCGTCCGCAAGGCTCTCGGCTCCAACCGGGACTGGCAGGCGCAATGGCGCGACGCCGCGCCCAAGAAGAGCTACGACGCCCTGATCGTGGGCGGCGGAGGGCACGGGCTCGCCACCGCCTACTACCTCGCCAAGGAGCATGGCCTGCGCAACGTCGCGGTCCTGGAAAAGGGCTGGATCGGCGGCGGCAACACGGGCCGCAACACCACGATCATCCGCTCGAACTACCTGTTCGAGGAGTCGGCCCGGCTCTACGAGCACGCCGTGAAGCTCTGGGAAGGCCTCTCCCAGGACCTCAACTACAACGTCATGTACTCCCCGCGCGGCGTCATGATGCTCGCCCACAACGTCCACGACATCCAGGTCTTCAAACGCCACGTCCACGCCAACCGCCTGGCGGGCGTCGACAACGAGTGGCTCACGGCGGAAGAGTGCAAGGCCTACTGCCCGCCGCTCAACATCGACGCATCCACCATGCGCTATCCCGTTCTCGGCGGCGCGTTGCAGCGGCGCGGCGGCACGGCGCGCCACGATGCGGTCGCCTGGGGCTATGCGCGCGCAGCCTCCGCGATGGGCGTCGACATCGTCCAGAACTGCGAGGTCACCGCGATTCGGCGCGGCGGCAACGGGCAGGTGATCGGCGTCGAGACGACACGCGGGTCGATCGACGCGCCGCGCATCGGCGTGGTGGCCGCCGGTGCGACCTCCGTGGTCATGTCCATGGCCGACGTGCGCCTGCCGCTGGAAAGCTACCCGCTCCAGGCCCTCGTCTCGGAGCCGGTGAAGCCGGTCTTCCCCTGCGTCGTCATGTCGAACACGATCCACGCCTACATCTCGCAGAGCGACAAGGGCGAGCTGGTGATCGGAGCTGGCACCGACGCCTACACGAGCTACACCCAGCGCGGCGGCCTCCACATCGCCAACCATACGCTGGACGCGATCTGCGAGCTCTTCCCGCAGTTCCGGCGCATGCGCATGCTGCGCTCCTGGGGCGGCATCGTGGACGTGACGCCCGACCGCTCGCCGATCATCGGCAAGACGCCGGTGCCCGGCCTCTTCGTGAACTGCGGCTGGGGCACGGGCGGCTTCAAGGCGACGCCGGGCTCGGGCCACGTCTTCGCCCACACGGTCGCGACCGGCGAGCCGCACCCGATCAACGCCCCCTTCACGATCGAGCGCTTCCGCGACGGCGTCCTGATCGACGAGGCGGCCGCCGCCGCCGTCGCGCACTGAGGAAACCCGCCATGCTCCTCATCCACTGCCCCTATTGCGGCCCCCGCCCCGAGCTCGAGTTCCGCTACGGCGGAGAGGCGCACGTGGTGCGCGCCGAGACCCCGTCCGCCGAGCCGGCGGATAGCTGGGGCGACTTCCTCTACACGCGCGCCAACCCACGCGGCGTCCATGCCGAGCGCTGGCGCCACGTCCACGGCTGCGCCCGTTTCTTCAACGCCCTTCGCGACACGCGCACCGACTTCTTCCAGACGACCTACAAGGTCGGCGAGCCGCGCCCCGACGGCGGCGCGGAGGAGAACGCGCCGGCGCTCAGCGGCGACAACCACGGCACCTGGTCCGCGGAGACCGCCCGATGAGCGCGTTCCGTCACGCGTCCCAAGGGCGGATCGACCGCAACCGCCCCGTGCGCTTCCGCTTCGACGGCAGGAGCTACGGGGGCTTCCAGGGCGACACGCTCGCCTCGGCGCTGATCGCCAACGGCGTGCACCTCGTCGGGCGCTCGTTCAAGTACCACCGCCCGCGCGGCTTCGTGTCGGCCGGCTCGGAGGAGCCCAACGCGCTGGTGGGCGTCGGCGACGCGCAGAGCCGCTACACGCCGAACCTGCGCGCCACGCAGGTCGAGATCACGGAAGGTCTCGTGTCCGAGAGCCAGAACCGCTGGCCCTCGCTGAAGCACGATGTCGGCGCGGTGAACGGCGCGCTCGGCCGCTTCCTGTCGGCGGGCTTCTACTACAAGACCTTCATGTGGCCGCCCAAGGCCTGGGAGCGCTTCTACGAGCCGATGATCCGCCGCGCGGCGGGCCTCGGCCGCGCCCCGACCGCCCCCGACGCCGACCGCTACGCGCAGCGCTTCGCCCATTGCGAGGTGCTGGTGGTGGGCGCGGGCCCCGCAGGGCTGGCCGCAGCGCTGGCGGCGTCCGAGGACGCCGAGGCCCGCGTGATCCTGTGCGACGAGCAGGCCGAGATGGGCGGGTCGCTCCTGCACGAGAGCGACGGCACGATCGACGGGCAGCCGCCCGCCAAATGGGCCGAGCGCGCGCTCGCCGAGCTCTCGCGTCGGCCCAACGTCACGCTTCTGCCGCGCACCACCGCCTTCGGCTTCTACCCGCACAACATGCTGGGCCTTGCCGAGCGCCTCGCCGACCATCTGCCCGACGCCTCGCCCGACCTGCCGCGCGAGCGCATGTGGCAGGTGCGCGCCGGCCGCGTCGTGTTCGCGACCGGCTCGATCGAGCGCCCGCTCGTGTTTCCCGGCAACGACCGGCCCGGTATCCTGCTCGCCGAAAGCGCCCGCGTCTTCGCCCGACGCTACGGCGCCCTGGTCGGACGGCGCGTGGTGGTGGCGACCGCCGGCGACAGTGCCTATCGCGCCGCGCTCGACCTTCATGCGATGGGCGTCGAGATCGCGGCGATCGCGGACCTTCGCGAGTCGCCGGACGGCCCCTTCGTCGAGGCCGCGCGCGCGGCCGGCATCCGCATTCTCACCGACACCGCCGTCACCGGCACCGCAGGGCGGCTGCGCATCTCCTCGGCCACCCTCACGCGGCGCGGCGACCGCAGCGGCGAGGATTTCAGCTGCGACGCGCTTCTCATGTCGGGCGGCTGGACGCCAACCATCTCGCTCTTCTCGCAGTCGCGCGGGAAGATGCGCTGGGACGAGGCGCTGGAGGCCTATGTGCCGGCCGAATCCGTGGAGGCCGAGCGCTCCGTGGGCGCCTGCCGCGGCGTCTTTGACCTCGCTGGTTGCCTTCGCGACGGCTGGGCGGCGGGCGCGAACGCGACTGACGCCGCCTCGCCCTGGCACGTGGACGCGCGCGACACCGGACACGACGGCTTCCGGGGCGAGTGCCCCCATCCGCACGATCCGCGCGAGGTGAAGAGCTTCGTCGACTTCCAGAACGACGTGACCGCCAAGGACGTGCGGCTCGCCACGCAGGAGGGCTTCCGCTCGATCGAGCACGTCAAGCGCTACACCACGAGCGGCATGGCGACCGATCAGGGGCGCCTGTCCAACATCAACGCGCTCGCCATCGTCTCGAACGAGCTGAAGATCCCCGAGCCGAAGGTCGGCCTCACCACCTTCCGCCCGCCCTACACGCCGACCTCGTTCGGCCTGTTCGCGGGCACGGCCCGGGGCGAGCTCTTCGATCCCGTGCGGCGCACGCCGATCCACGACTGGGCGGTCGAGAACGGTGCGGCCTTCGAGGACGTGTCGCTCTGGAAGCGCGCGCACTACTTCCCGCGGAACGGCGAAGACATGCACGCGGCGGTCGCGCGCGAGTGCCGCGCCGTTCGCGCCTCGGTCGGCGTCTTCGACGCCTCGACGCTCGGCAAGATCGAGGTCGCGGGACCCGACGCGGCCGAGTTCATCGACCGCCTCTACACCAACCCCTTCAAGAAACTCGCTGTGGGCAGCCTTCGCTACGGCGTCCTCCTGCGCGAGGACGGCTTCGTGATGGACGACGGCGTGGTGGCGCGCATCGCCGAGGACCGCTTCCAGCTCACCACCACCACGGGCGGCGCGCCGCGCGTCCTCCACCACATGGAGGACTATCTCCAGACCGAGTGGCCTCATCTCGACGTGTGGCTGACCTCGGTCACCGAGGAATGGGCGACGATCGCCGTGCAGGGGCCGAACGCGCGCCGCGTGCTGGAGCCGCTGGTGGAAGGGATCGACCTGTCGGCGAGCGCCATGCCGCATATGACCTGGCGCGCCGGCACGATCGCTGGCGGCGTGCCGACCCGGCTGTGGCGCGTGTCGTTCACAGGCGAGCTCGGCTTCGAGGTCAACGTGCCGGCGGGCTACGGCCGGCAGGTCTGGGAGCGGATCGTCGAGGCCGGCCGGCCGTTCGACATCACGCCCTACGGCACCGAGACCATGCACGTCCTGCGCGCCGAGAAGGGCTATATCATCATCGGCCAGGAGACCGACGGCACGGCGGTGCCGGACGATGTCGGCCTCGCCTGGGCGGTCGCCAAGAAGAAGCACGACTTCGTGGGCATGCGCTCGCTGGCCAGGCCCGCGCTCCAGGCCGCGAACCGCAAGCAGATGGTGGGCCTCCTCACCCGCGACCCCGCCCATCTCCTGGAAGAGGGCGCGCAGGTCGTGCCGCACGACGAGGACGTCCAGGCCTTCGTGCCCGACCATGCCCTCGGCCACGTCACCTCCTCCTATCGCTCGCAGGCCGTGGGCCGCACCATCGCGCTGGCGCTGGTGGAGGGCGGGCGGGGCCGCATCGGCGAGACCGTCGACGTGCCCATGCCCGAGGGCCGCGTACCCGCCACCATCGTCGATCCCGTCTTCTACGACCGCGAGAACGAGCGCCTCCATGCTTGAACCGGCCTCCCCCCTCGACGCCCTTCTCGCCACACCCATCCAGACGCCGCGCCTGCGCGTCACGGCCGAGCCGATCGCCGCACGCCTCGCCTTGCGCCTGCGCGACGAGGCGGCAATCGAGCGGCTCGGCGCGGCGCTC
>NZ_BBWK01000023.1 GCF_001463765.1 Aureimonas sp. AU4
GCTCGGCGCGGCGCTCGGCCTCGCGCTTCCGCGCGAGGCCTGCCGCGCGGCGGACGGGGCCGACGTCTCGGCCCTCTGGCTCGGGCCCGACGAATGGCTCCTCGTCTCGCGCAGCGAAACGGCGGAGGCGATCGCCGCCCGTGCGGCCGAGGCGATCGGCGACACGCCGCACAGCCTCGTCGACGTCTCCCACCGGTCCGTCACCCTGCGGGTCGAGGGTGCGGATGCCGCGCTCGCGCTCAACGCATCCTGCCCGCTCGACCTCGGCCTCGCCGCCTTTCCGCCGGGCGCCCTGACCCGAACGGTGCTCGCCAAGACCGAGATCGTGCTCTGGCGCACCGGCCCGGACTGCTTCCTCGTGGATGTCTGGCGCTCGTTCGCCCCTTACGCGCTCGGGCTCCTGCGCGAGGAGGCGCGCTCGCTGGCCGCGTGAGGCTCGTGTCGCAAAAATGACATTTCCTGTCGCCTCCATGGATGTGGGCGACCTGGAAACGCTCCAGACTGCCCTCCATCGCCGCCCGCCTTCATGAGGTGTGATGCCATGCTCGACCGCACGCAGACGCCGCTCGCCTCGCTCCTGCGCCGCCGTCGGCCGGGCTATTCGCTGGAGGCGCCGTTCTACACGGACCCCGCGATCTTCGCCGCCGACATGGAAGCGGTCTTCGAGCGCACCTGGATCTTCGTCGGCGTCGAGCCCGACGTTCCCGAGCCCGGCGACGTGATGACCCTCGACATCGGGCGCAACGCCATCCTGATCGTCCGTGACGACGATATGAACGTGCGCGCCTTCCACAACGTCTGCCGCCACCGCGGCGCCCGCCTCGTCCACGAGGACAAGGGCACGGTCGGCAACCTCGTCTGCCGCTACCATTCCTGGACCTACAATCTCGACGGCGACCTGATCCACGCCGAGCATATGGGCGCCGAATTCGACCCGAAGTGCCACGGCCTCAAGTCCGTCCACCTGCGCTCGCTGGAGGGGCTGCTCTTCGTGTGCCTTGCCGACGAGCCCCCGGCCGACTTCGACGACATGGCCGCCGCCATGGGCCCCTACATCGCGCCGCACGACATCCGGAACGCCAAGATCGCCTACACGCACGACCTCATCGAGCCGGGCAACTGGAAGCTCACGATGGAGAACAACCGCGAGTGCTACCACTGCGGGGCGAACCATCCGGAACTCACCGTGCCGCTCTTCGCCTACGGCTTCGGCTTCGCACCGGAAGACCTCGACGAGGCCGAGCGCGAGCAGGCCGCGCGCTACGGCACGCTCGTCACCGACAGTCACGGCGCGTGGGAGCGCGACGGCATCCCGAGCCGCATGCTGGAGCATCTGGACGACCGCGTCACGGGCTACCGCACCGAGCGCCTGCCTCTCGACGGCGACGGCGAGTCCCACACGATGGACACCAAGGCCGCCTGCCGCGTGCCGCTCGGCGCCTTTCCCTCGGCGAAGATGGGCGGGCTCCACTTCTGGACCCAGCCCAACTCCTGGCACCACTTCATGGGCGACCACGCGGTGTGCTTCTCGGTGATCCCGCTCGACGCCGAGCGCTCGCTCCTGCGCACCAAGTGGCTGGTTCACAAGGACGCGGTGGAGGGCGTCGACTACGATCTCCAGAACCTCATCGACGTCTGGATGGCGACCAACGCGCAAGATTCCGAGCTCGTCGGCTTCTGCCAGGCCGGCGCGCGCACCAGCGCCTACCAGCCCGGCCCCTACTCGCCCCATACCGAGATGCTCGTCGACAAGTTTTGCAACTGGTACATCAGGCGCATGCGCGAGCATTTCGACCCCGCCGGCGGGCCGGCGCTCTAGAGGCCGCCATGGATGCGCTCGCCCCCCGCAACGGTCCCGCCCTCTGGAACCCGGAGGAGGACGAGCATCTCGTCTGCCGCGCCGTGCGCGAGGAAACGCACGACGTCAGCACCTTCGTCTTCGCGGCGCGCTCGGGCGGCGCGTTCCGCTTCGATCCCGGCCAGTTCCTGACCTTCGAGTTTCCGGTCGCGGGCGAGCCGGTCTATCGCTGCTACACGATCGCATCCGCCCCCTCGCGCCCCGACACCGTGTCGATCACCGTCAAGCGCGTGCCCGGCGGCCCCGTCTCGAACTGGCTGCACGACCACATGCGCCCGGGCGTTGCGGTCAAGGCCAGCGGGCCGATGGGCGAGTTCTCCTGGGCGCGCCAACCCTCCTCCCGCGCGCGCACCCTGCTTCTGTCGGGCGGCAGCGGCGTCACGCCCATGATGTCCATGGCGCGCACCGGCTTCGACCGGGCCGAGGCGCGCGACACGGTCTTCGTCCACGCCGCCCGCACGCCGCTCGACATCGTGTTCCGCGACGAGCTGGATCTCATGGCGCGCCGCGATCGCGCGTTTCGCACGGCCTTCGTGGTGGAGCGCGACGCGCCGGGCGTCGGCTGGGGCGGCTATCGCGGGCGCCTCACACTGCCGATGCTGGAGTGTATCGCGCCGGACTGGCGCGAGCGCGAGGTCTTCGTCTGCGGCCCCGCGCCCTTCATGCGCGCCGTCGGCGAGATGCTGGCGGGCGCCGGCTTCGCGATGGCGCACCACCACGAGGAAAGCTTCGACTTCGCGGAGCTCGCGGGCACCGAGAAGGCGGAGGCCGTCGAGGCCAAGGCCGAGATGAAGCGCGAGGCGCGCGTCTTCCGCATCGAGTTCGCCAAGACGCGCCGCCATGTCGACTGCCCCGAGGACGTGACGATCCTCGAAGCCGCGCGGCGCGCCGGCATCCGCCTGCCAGCCTCCTGCACCAAGGGCCTGTGCGGCACGTGCAAGTCGAAGAAGGCGAGCGGCGAGGTGGAGATGCACCACGGCGGCGGCATCCGCCAGCGCGAGATCGACGCCGGGCAGATCCTCCTGTGCTGCTCCAAGCCGCTGTCCGACGTGGTGATCGAGCGGTGAGCGCAACGGTCGACCTCGGCGCCGTCACGCGCTTTGCGTTCCTGACGCTGCCGAACTACTCGATGATCGCGCTCTCGGCCGCCGTCGAGGCGCTGCGCATGGCGAACTACCTCGCCGGCCCGACCTACAGCTGGCAGATCGTCACCGCCGACGGCGCGGGCGTCAACGCCTCGAACGGCCTCTCGCTCGGGCCGACCCGCTCGCTGCGCGAGGCCGCGCCCTTCGACGCGGCGCTCGTCTGCGGCGGCGTCGACGTGCGCCAGGCGGTGGACCGCGCGACCGTCGAGGCGTTGCGGCGCCTCGCGCGCTCGCGGGTGCCGCTCGGAAGCCTGTGCACCGGCGCCTTCGCGCTGGCCGAGGCCGGTCTCCTCGACGGCTATCGCTGCGCGGTCCACTGGGAGAATCTGGCCGCCGTGCGCGAGGAGTTCGACCGCGTCGAGTTCACGGAAGATCTCTTCGTGGTGGACCGCGACCGCTTCACCTGCACCGGCGGCTCGGCGCCCCTCGACATGATGGCCCGCTTCATCGAGGCGCGGCTCGGGGCCGACACCGTGCGGCGCCTGTCGGAGCAGTTCGTGCTCGACCGCCTGCGCGGTGGCGCCGAGCCGCAGCATCCGGCCGTGCCGCCCTCGCCGCGCGGCCACCCCGCGCTTTCCGAGGCGGCCCAGCTCATGCGCCGCACGGTCGACGCTCCGCTCGCCGTCCAGGCGGTGGCGAACCGCGTCGGCCTGTCGGTGCGCCAGCTCGAGCGCCTGTTCCGCCACCATCTCGGCGTCGGTCCGGCGGAGTTCTCGATGCGCCTGCGCCTCGACCACGCGCGCGAGCTCCTGCGCCAGTCGGACCTCGCCGTCACCTCGATCGCGGTCGCCTGCGGCTTCGCCTCGCCGCCTCACTTCTCGGCCGCCTATCGCCGCCGCTTCGGCCGCGCGCCGCGCGCCGAGCGCGCCGCCCCTGCCGCCGTCCGCCAGCCGGAGCTCGCCTCATGATCGCCCATGCCGAAGCTCTCCTGCGCCCGATCACGATCCGGGGCCTGACGATCCGCAACCGCGTCATGTCGACGAGCCATGCGCCGGGCTACGGCGTCGGCGGCAAGCCGGCCGAGCGCTACCAGCTCTACCACGAGGAAAAGGCCAAGGGCGGCATCGGCCTCACCATGTTCGGCGGCTCCTCCTCGGTCGCGATCGACAGCCCGGCCACTCCCTGGGCGCAGGTCTCGGTGGTCGACGACGCCGTCGTGCCGTTCTTCCGCGAGTTCGCCGACCGCATCCACCGGCACGGCGCCAAGCTCATGATCCAGCTCACCCACATGGGCCGGCGCACCAAGGACAACACCGACAACTGGATGCCGGTGGTCGCCCCGTCCGTGGAGCGAGAGCCGGCCTCGCGTTCGATTCCTAAGGAGATGGAGCCCGAGGACATCGCGCGCGTCGTGCGCGGCTTTGCCGAGGCCGCCCGGCGGTGCCGCGAAGGCGGGCTCGACGGCTGCGAGATCTCGGCCGCTCACGGCCATCTCGTGGACCAGTTCTGGAGTCCGAGCTCGAACCGGCGCACGGACGGCTATGGCGGCTCGCTGGAGAACCGCATGCGCTTCGGCATCGAGGTGCTGGAGGCCATGCGCGAGGCGGCCGGCGAGGACTTCGTGATCGGCATCCGCATGTCGGGCGACGAGCTGATCCCGGACGGCCTGTCGGCCGACGACCTCACCCGCATCGCAACCGAATACAGCCGGCGCGGCCTCGTCGACTTCCTGAACGTCATCGGCGGCCAGGCGCGCGACCACATCGCCCACGCCGTGTCGCTGCCGAACATGAGCTTCCCCGTCGCGCCGTTCCTTCCCATCGCCAGCGCGGTGAAGCGCGAGGTGGACGTGCCGGTCTTCCACGCCCAGCGCGTGACGGATCTGGCCACCGCCGCCAGGGCCGTTCACGAGGGCCATGTCGACATGGTCGCGATGACGCGCGCCCATATCGCCGATCCGCACCTCGTCGCGAAGCTCGAAGCCGGCCGGGCCGACGACATCCGGCAGTGCGTGGGCGCGGGCTACTGCATCGACCGCATCTATGTCGGCGGCGACGCGCTCTGCATCCAGAACGCGGCGACGGGCCGCGAGGCGACCATGCCGCACGTCGTCCCCAGGACCGACGGGCGCCGCAAGACCGTGGTCGTGATCGGCGGCGGCGTCGCGGGGCTGGAGGCGGCGCGCGTTTCGGCCGCGCGCGGCCACCGCGTCGTCCTGTTCGAGCGCTCCAGCCAGCTCGGCGGGCAGGTCCGCATCGCCGCCAAGGGAACCTGGCGCGAGGCGCTGACCGGCATCCCGCGCTGGCTGGAGGGGCAGGTCGCAAAGCTCGGCGTCGACGTGCGGCTCGGCACGGAGGCCACCGCCGCGCTCGTCGAGGCCGAGGCGCCCGACGTGGTGATCGTGGCGACCGGCGGCCTGCCGAACATGGGCCACGCGACCGGCGCCGAGCGCCACGCCGTGTCCACCTGGGACGTTCTGGAAGGCCGCGTCGAGCCAACCGGCACCGTGCTCCTCTACGACAACATGGGCCAGCACAACGCCGCCTCGACCGCCGAGCTCATGGCCAAGCGCGGCTGCCTCGTCGAGATCGCGACCCACGACCGCATGGTGGGCGAGGAGATCGGCACCACGAACCAGCCGGTCCACCTGCGCGAGCTCTACAAGCTCGGCGTCGTGATGACGCCCAACATGGAGCTGATCGAGGTCTATCCCGAGGGCAACCGCCTCGTCGCGGCGCTGCGCAACACCTATACGGACGCGGAAGAGGAGCGCGTCGTCGACCGCGTCGTGGTGGACTACGGCACCAAGCCCGTGGACGCGCTCTACTTCGCGCTGAAAGACCGCTCCGCCAACCACGGCCAGATCGACCAGGAGGCGCTGGTCGAGGGCCGTCCGCAGCCAGGTGGCGGCGAGGGCTTCCAGCTCTACCGGCTCGGCGACGCGGTGGCGGGGCGCAACATCCACGCCGCGATCTACGACGCGCTGCGCCTGTGCAAGGACCTGTGAGGCCGCGCCCGTGACCGCCGCGCTGGGGCTCCTCGTTCTTCTGATGGTCCTGGTCGCGGCGTTGCGTCTCTGGCCGCGTGTCCGGCTCTGGCGCGCGGGCACGCCCGCCCCGGTCGACTGGCGCGCCGGGCTTCTGGCGCTTCCCGGCCGCTACCTTCACGATGTCCACGCCGTCGTGGCACGCGACCCCTATGCCGCGCGCATGCACGCGGCCGTGGCCGGCGGCCTCATCGCGGCCTGCGCCCTCGCCGCGCTCGCGCTCCTGCCCCCGCTCGGCGCCTCGCGCGTCCTTGCCGGCCTTGACGCGCTCGCCTTTCTCCTGATGCTCGCGGGAACGGTGGCGGTCGGTGCCCGTCGCTATCCCGCCAGGCCGCAGCGCCTGTCGGGCGGCGCGTTTCAGGTTCTGCCCTTTCTTCTTCTCGGCCTCGCGCTGGGCGGTCTTCTGGCGGCCGGAACGCACGCCCTCGCGCTGCCGCCCGCCATCGGCTGGAGCGGCCTCGCGCTCGCCGCCGTCGGAGGCCTCGGGCTTGCCTGGAGCGTCGGCGCCGGGCCGATGCGCCACGCCGTGGCCGGCGCCACATGGCTCGCCGCCCATCCCCGGCCGGCACGCTTCGGCCACGACCGGCGCGACACGGCGCTGCGCCCGCTCGCGCTCGACGCGGAGAAGCTCGGCGCGGAAACGCCGGCCGATTTCACGTGGAACACGCTCCTGTCCTTCGATGCTTGCATCCAGTGCGGGCGCTGCGAGGCGGCCTGCCCGGCCTTTGCGGCCGGCCAGCCGCTCAATCCCAAGCGCCTCGTCCAGGACCTGGCGGCCGCGATGACGCCGGGCGGCAACACGACCTATGCCGGCAGCCCCTATCCCCATGCGCGGCCCGTCGCCGGCACCTCCGGCCTTCATGCCCCGGTGATCGGCGAGGGCGCGCTGGTGCATCCCGACACGCTCTGGAGCTGCACGACCTGCCGCGCCTGCGTGGCCGAATGCCCGATGATGATCGAGCACGTGGACGCGATCGTGGATCTGCGCCGCTTCCAGACGCTGGAGCGCGGCGCCGTGCCGCCACATGCGGAAGCCGCGCTGGCCGAGCTGCGCGGGGCCGACGAGCCGGGCGGCAACCCGCTCGGCAACCGCACCGACTTCGCTCCGGACGTGCCGCTGATGCGCGAGCGCGGCGGGGCCGAGATCCTCCTGTGGCTGGGCACCGGCGCCTTCGATCTGCGCACGGGCCGCACGCTGCGTGCGCTCGTGCAGCTCCTGCGGGCCGCGAAGGTCGACTTCGCGGTGCTGGGCGAGGAGGAGCGCGACTGCGGCGACCTCGCGCGCCGGCTCGGCGACGAGGCGACGTTCCAGCGCCTCGCGCGGCTCAACATCGAGACGCTGAACCGGTACAGGTTCAGGCGCATCCTCACCGCCGATCCGCACTCGCTCCACACGATCCGCAACGAGTACCCCGCGCTCGGCGGACGCTTCGAGGTCGTCCACCACACCGCCTTCCTGGACGAACTCGCGGCCGCAGGCCGTCTCGCGCTGAAACCGGCCGGCGGCGAGGCCGTGACCTTCCACGACCCCTGCTATCTCGCGCGCTACAACGGCGAGGTGGACGCCCCACGCCGGCTCCTCGACCGCCTCGGTCTCGAGCGCCGCGAGATGGCGCGCTCGGGCACCCGTGCCCTGTGCTGCGGCGGGGGCGGCGGCGCCCCGCTCAGCGACGTCGCGGGCGAGCGGCGCATTCCCGACATCCGCATGGCGCAGGCGGCCGAGACGGGCGCCGCGCTCGTCGCCGTCGCCTGCCCGCAATGCGCCGTGATGCTGGAGGGCGTCGCGGGCGAGCGCCCCGACGTCCTCGACATCGCGGAGCTCACCCTGCGCGCGCTGGTGCCCGCCGAGGCGCCGCGCGTGGCGGTGGGCGTCTGATGCGCCCGCGCCGCGACCCGCGCACGGAGCGCGAAGCGCATCGCCTTGTCGGGGAGCCGGGGCGTCCGCGCTTCGACTGGGCCGCCGCCGCGCCCAAGCGTCCGCGCCGCGACCCGCGCCGCGACACCGTGCTCCTGCCCGGCCCCGCCGGGCGCCTGCGCCTCGACCGCAGCCTTGCACCCGCCGCCGCCGCGATCGCGCCCGCGCCCACCCCATCCCCGGTGCGAGAGCCCGAGCCGATCCGCGTCGAGGACGCCGCGCTGCGCGTTCTCGTGGTGGTCGATCCGGGCGAGGACGAGCTGACGCCGCACGACCGGCAATGCCTCGCCGCCGCGCGTCGCTGGGCGGGCCCGGCGGGCGGCGTCGTCCTGGTCGCGGACCGCCCGGTCGCGGAGGCCGGGTCGCTCGGCGCGGACCGCCTCGTCGTGATTGCGCCCGAGGATCATCCGGCGAGCCGTTTCGAGCGGGTGCTGGCGGTCTGGGACCAGTTCGCCCTGCCGCACATCCTCTGCCCCGAAAGCGAGGCGGGCGGCGACCTCGCGCGCCGGCTTGCTGCCCGCACCGGCCGCCTCTTCTTCGCCGGAGCGGAAGCCGTATCGGCCGACGGCTCGATGGTGCGCGCCGTTCGCGGCCGGGGCGTCGACCAGATCGTGCACGGCGCCGCGATCGTCACCCTCGCCAAAAACATGATCGCCGTGAAGCCCGAGGCCCCGCGCGAGGCGCGCCCGATCGCCGCCGAGCCGGCGCCCGTTGTTTCGCGTGAAACACGCCGTCTTGCCGCTGCGCGCGGCAGTCAGCCGCTGGCGGAGGCCGAGTTCGTGGCCGCCGCCGGCAACGGCGTGGCGGACCTTGCTCTGTTCCGTGCGCTGGCGGAGGCGCTGGGCGCGACGCCGGGTGCGAGCCGCATGCTGTGCGACGCCGGCCTCATGCCGCGCGAGACCCAGGTCGGGGCGAGCGGCACGGTGCTCATGGCCGACTGCTACCTCGCGCTCGGCATTGCCGGCGCGCCGCAGCATCTGCAGGGCATCGCGGGCTGCCGCAACGTCGTCGCCGTCAACACCGACCTCCACGCCGCGATGGTGGAGCGCGCGAGCCTCGCCGTCGTTGCCGATGCCGGTCCGGTGATGCGGGCGATGCTCGACCTTCTCGCGCGGGGCGAATGAGCATGCGTGTCGCCCTTCTCCTGTCGGCGAGCCGCCATCCCGTGTCGGGACGCCCCATGCCGACGCGCGGCGAGCTGCAGGCGCTGGCGCTGGCCCGCTCGCTCGGCGGCGAGGTCACGGGCTTCTTCGCCGGCGCGGATCCGACAGGCCCGGCGCGCGCGCTCGGCCACGGGCTCGACCGCCTCGTCCATCTCGCGCTGCCGGAGGGCACCGATCCCGTGCCGGCCCTCACCTATGCCTTGCGGGCGGAGGGCCTCGCGCTGGCGCTTGCGGGGCCGCGTTCGGTGGGCGGCGACGAGACGGGGCTCGTGCCCTATTGGCTTGCCGAATGGCTGGGATGGGAGATCGCCGGCGGGGCCGTCGCGCTCACGCGCACGGGTGACAACGTCGAGGTGACGGAGGCACTGCCGCGCGGCGCGCGGCGCGTTCTCGCCGCGTCCGGGCCGCTCATGGTGGTGGCTCATGCCGGCGCGCCCGCGCCCGCCCCTTACGCCTATGCGCGCGAGCGGCGCGGCCGGGTGGAGCGGCGCGAGGCCAATTCTATGCCGGACGCGCCCGGGATGCCGGACGGCGTCGAGGAGCGCCCCTTACGCCGCCGCGCGCCGATCGTGGCGGACGCGGCCCGGGGCGCGGGCACGCGCCTCGTGGCGCCCGCGCCCGAAGAGGCGGCGCGCGCGATCCTGGCCGAACTGCGCCGCGTCCGCGCGATCCCCTGATCCGTCAGCCCGCCTTGGCGGCGACCTCGGTGCGGTAGCGCTCGGGGAAGAGCTTCTGCAGGGCCTCGACCTTCGGGCGGTCGTTGACCACGATGTAGGGATAGGTCGGGTTCCGGGCCATGAAGTCCTGATGATACTCCTCGGCCGGGTAGAAGGCGCCGGTCTCGATCTTTGTCACGAGCGGCTTGCCGTAGGTCTTGGCGCCGTCGAGCTGCGCGATGTAGCCCTTGGCTTCCGTCGTCTGGGCATCGTTCTGCGCGAAGATCGCCGAGCGATACTGTGTGCCGTGGTCGGGACCCTGGCGGTCGAGCTGCGTCGGGTCGTGCGCCACCGAGAAGTAGATCTGCAGGATCTCGCCATAGGTGATCTGCGAGGGGTCGTAAGTGACGCGCACCGCTTCCGCATGGCCCGTTCGGCCGGTCGAGACCTCCTCGTAGGTCGCCGTGTCGGCCTTGCCGCCGGCATAGCCGGATTCGACGTGCGTCACGCCGCGCACATGCTCGAACACGCCCTCGACGCCCCAGAAGCAGCCGCCGGCGAGCACCGCCGTCTGCTGGCCGGCGGGCGCCGCGGCCTCGGTCTTGGGCGCGGGAACCCGGCGCATGGCCTCGTCGGCCTCCGCGCCGTTCGAGGCCAGCACCACGGCGACCGCCGCGCCGCCGAGCGCCAGCATGGCGATCGCGGGAAGCGAGAAGCGGGACTGCGAGCTGTGTCTCATGGGAGGGTCCTCCGATGTCCGGCGCCAGTGCTGACGGCAACAACGATTTGCGCGCCAATCGTCTACACCCGATCGAGCGCGCCGATCATGACAAATCGGAAAACTGCGTCGAAACGTCGGCAGCGGGTGCGGTCGGCTACCAGGGCTGGAAGGCGACCGCGAGAAGCGCGAGGACGAGGGCCGGCGGCATGACGAGGAAGCCGAGCTTCAGGAAGCGCCAGGCACCGAACTCGATTCCCTCGCGCCGCAGCGCGGTCAGCCAGAGGATGGTCGCGAGCGACCCCGTGACCGACAGGTTGGGGCCGATGTCGACGCCGACCAGGATCGCGTCCACCACGCGCTGCGGCAGCTCGACCCCTTGCGCGAAGGCGCCCGCCAGAAGGCCGAGCGGCAGGTTGTTGGTGAGGTTGGTGAGGATGGCGAGCGCCGTGCCGATGGCCAGCGACCCGATGCGGGGCGCGGCGTTCAGCGGTCCCTGGAAGGCCTGCGCCAGCGCGTCCTGCACGCCGCTGAGCTCCAGCGCGCGCACGATCACGAAGAGACCCGCCACCAGCACCAGCGTGTCCCAGGACACGCCGCCGAGCGGTCCCCACGGGGCGCGGCGCTCGGCGATCGAGGTGAGGGCGAGCGTGCCGAGGGCGGCCAGAAGCGTCGGCCAGCCAAGTTCGAAGCCGAGCGAGGAGGCGACCACGAGCACGAGCGCGGCGACGCACAGGCCGATCGCCGCCACGCGCCCGCCATGGCTGAGCGGAGGCACGGTGACCGCCTCGCCGAGCCGGCCCTGAAGCGCGCCCTGCTGCGACCAGCGCAGGCACGCGAAGGTCGCGGCGATCGACAGCACCGAGGGCAGGAGGAAGCGCGCCAGCCACTCGCCGAGATGCGGCAGGTGCTCGCCGAAGACCACGAGGTTGGCCGGGTTCGAGATCGGCAGGACGAACGAGGCGGCGTTGGCGACAAAGGCGCAGACGAGGAGGTAGGGCACGGCGTCGGGGGCGCGGGCCGCGCGCGCCACGGCGGCCACGGCCGGCGTCATCACCACGGCGGTCGCGTCGTTCGACAGGAATACCGTGACCAGCGTCGCCACGAGGTAGATCAGGACGAAGAGGCGCTCGGGCGAGCCGTCGGCGCGCTTGGCCGCGAGCGCCGCCAGCGTGTCGAACAGGCCCTCGCGGCGCGCGATCTCGGCGAGCAGCATCATGCCGGCGAGGAAGAGGTAGACGTCGAGGCCGGAGCGCACGCCCGCGATCCCGTCGCGCGGCGAGATCAGGCCGAGCGCCACGAGAAGCACGGCGCCCACCGCGGCGAAGATCCATTCCGGCCAGCGGAAGGGCCGAAAGATCACGCCGGCCACGCTCAGCGCGCTGATCAGCCAGATACCCGCGTTGCCGCCCATCGTCCTGCCGTTCCTTCGAGAATGCGTTGCCCGTGGCGGGCCGTGCGGTCGGGTGCCGCGCCCCGGGCGGCCGCGCCCGTCCCGTGCGGAAAACGGGCGGGCGGACGCGTCCTCGGGACGGAGCGGTTTTCAGGGCGAATCGGCCGGCGGGCCGCCGCTGCCGAATGCTGGGCGGCGCTCTATTCGCCCTTGCAGGCGGCGGCAACCTTGGGCGCGGAGACGAGCCACAGGACGAGACCGCAGAGCGCGAAGCCGGCGAGCGCGAGATAGGCGGTCGAGAAGCCGAAGCGCTCGACGATGAGGCCGGCGATGGCGGGGCTGAGCGAGGCGCCCACCCCTTGCACGGTCATCACCGCGCCGAGGCCCGCGTTGACGTGGCCCGTGCCGCGCAGGATGCGCGCGACGAGGCCCGGGACGGCGACGCCGAGCAGCCCCGCGCCCACCCCGTCCAGCATCTGCACGGGGATCAAGGCATAGGGGTTCGGCCACAGGCCGGCAATAAGGCCGCGCAGGGGCATGGCGGCGAGCGCGGCGACAAGAAGCAGGAAGTAGCCGCGCCGCCCCGCGAAGCCCGCGGCGAGCAGCGCCACCGGCACCATGGTGAGCTGCGCGATGATCACGGTCGCGGCCGTGTAGGAGACCGGATCGGTCAGGAGCGACTGGATCGTGGTGTGCTGCGGCTGGGCCGGCTCGGCTGCCGGGCGGCCGGAGGTCGCCTGCCCGGGGGAGATGGCGGTCGCGGTCGCGCTGCCGTTGCCGGCCGGCTGGTTGGCGGCGGGCGTTGCGGAGGACCCGCCGGTCGCCGTCGCGGACCCGTTCGCGGCGCCCGCCCCGTTCGCGCCGTCCGCCTGCTGCTGCTGCGAGGCGACCTGCTGGCCGAGCAGCGGCAGCATCGCGCCGTTGCCGAAGTGGAAGAGCATGAGGGTCGCGGCGAGGATCAGGAGCGGGGTCGAGCGCCACAGGACGCCGAAGCCCGACGGCGCCTCGCTTTCCTTGCCCTCCTCCTTCTCCAGGCCGCGCGCCGCGTCGTGGTCGATGTCCTCGGGACGGATCAGGAGAACGGCGATGATCGAGGCGACCGCCAGGCCGGTCATCAGCGTGAACACGGCCGGCAGGCCGAACTCGTAGCCGAAATAGCCGGAGCCGGCGGCGGCCACGACGTTGCCGCCGTGGTTCCAAGCCTCGTTGCGGCCGAGCTGGGGCGCCAGCCCCTTCTGGCCGACGAGGCCGAGCGTCAGGCCGGCGAGGGCCGGGCCGATCGCGGCACCCGCGATGCCGGTCGCGATCTGCGAGGCGGTGACGAAGGCGAAGCTCGGCACGAAGAGGATGGCGAGCGAGGCGGCGATCACGAGGCCGGCGCAGAAGGCGACCATGAAGCGCTTGGCGCGCGTGGCGTCGGCGAGCGCGCCGAGCGGCGTCGTGGCGAGCATGCCGGCGATGCCGCCGATCGTCATCACGAGGCCGATCGTGGCCGTGTCCCAGCCGCGCCCGATCAGGAAGATGCCGAGAAAGGGGCCCAGCCCGTCGCGCACGTCGGCCAGGAAGAAGTTCACCGCGCCGAGCGCCTTGAGCGAGCGCGAGCGGGCGGGACGGGCGGCTGACGCCGTGACCGCGAGTGTGCTCATGACAATCTCCACCAGGCGGGCCGACGAGCACACGCGTCTCGTGCGTCGGTGGCGGGCCGCTCGCGATAATGTGAAACCCCGGTGGAGGTTGCCCGGCTATCGACCGGAAGCGATTATTTCTTGCACGATCAGGGTGCCGTACTATTTCGCCCCGCCGCCGCGTCCGCGCCGCCAACGAGGTCGACGCCGGTGAAGTTGTGGTAGCCGAGCGGGTCCATCACGAAGTTGCGCACCTCGCGGCGCGCGCCCACCGCGAAGACCGAGTGGGCGATCGGCACCCAAGGGGCCTCCTCGCGGAAGATGCGCTCGGCCTCGACATAGAGCTCGCGGCGGATCTCCGGGTCGGCCTGCGTCCTGGCCCGGCGGATCAGCTCGTCGAAGCGCTTGTCGCACCAGCGGGCGATGTTGTTGCCCCCGATCCGCGCCGTGTCGCAGCTGAGCAGCGTCGTCATGAAGTTGTCGGGATCGCCGTTGTCGCCGGTCCAGCCGTAGAGCGCGAGCGGCACGTTGCCGTCCTGCATGACCGAGCGGTAGCTGTTCCACTCGGCCGTGCGCGGATAGGTGCGGATGCCGAGCTTCTCGAGGTCGGCGCTGATCATCTCGTAGACGCGGATGCCGTTGGGATTGTAGGGCCGCGAGACCGGCGTGTACCAGAGATCGGCGTCGAAGCCCTTCTCAAGGCCCGCCTCGCGCAGGAGCCGGCGCGCCCGTTCCGGATCGTAGGGATAGCTCTCGGCCGTCTCGTCATAGGCCCAGTTGGCGGGCGGCAGCGGGTTCGCGGCCTCGATGCCGCCCGCCCCGTAGATGGCGTCGATGATCGCCCGCTTGTCGATGGCGTAGTTCATCGCCTGGCGCACGCGCCGGTCGTTGAAGGGCGGGCGCGACGTGTTGATGGCCATGTAGCCGACGTTGTAGGCGGGGCTCTCGTAGAGCTTGAGCTCGGGATTGGCGCGGATGGCGCGCATGTCCTCGGCGTCGGGATAGGCGCTGGCGTGGCACTCGCCGGAGGCGAGCTTGGCGAGGCGCGCCGAGGCGGTGGGCGTGATCGAGAAGACCAGCGTGTCGATCGCCTGCCGGCCGCGCCAAGACCGCTCGAAGACGCGGTAGCGCACGAGGACGTCGGGGCGGAAGTCGACGAAGCGGAAGGGTCCGGTGCCGATCGGCTTCGTGTCGATCTCGGCGGGCGTGCCCCGGCGCAGGAGTGTGTCGGCGTATTCCGCCGAGAGGATCGACAGGAAGGGCATGGTGAAGTTGGCGAGGAACGGCGCGTTGGGCTCGCGCAGCCGGATGCGCACGGTCAGCGGGTCGACCGCCTCCACGCTTTCCAGAAGCTCCGGCATGCCCGCGTCCTGGAAGTAGTCGAAGCGCGGCGTGGAAACGGCGTGGAACGGGTGGTCGCTCCGCCATTGCCGCTCGATCGAGAAGACGACGTCGGCCGCCTCCAGCGTGCGCGTCGGCCGGAAGATGTCGCTGTCCTGGAACTCGACGCCCGGGCGCAGATGGAACACGATCTCGCGCCCGTCGGCCGACACGGTCCAGGACTCGGCGAGCGCGGGGCGCAGCCGCGTCGTGCCGGGCTCGAACTCCACCAGCGTGTCGAAGATGGGCTTGGTGGCGTCCATCGCCGTGCCGGTGATGGCGAGCTGCGGGTTCATCGCCTCCGGGTTGCCCTCCGAGCAGAACACGAAGGTCTTGGCGAGGGCCGGCGCGGGCGCGGCGGCCAGGAGGCCGAGCGCGCACAGGAGAGGCAGGGGGGCGGCGCGGCGGATCATGCGGGCGTGCCTTCGAGCGAGGGGGCGGGAAGCGGGCGGCCGGCGGGCGCGCGATGGGCGTCGGCGGCCTCCCCGGCGGGCTGCTGGGGGGCGGTGAGCGGCAGGTCGAGGGTGAAGGTCGTGCCGCGCCCGACCTCGCTGGTGAAGCGGATCGTTCCGCCCAGCGTCGCGGTCACGAGGTTGTAGACGATCTGGAGGCCGAGCCCGGTCGAGCCTTCCGCGCGGCGCGTGGTGAAGAAGGGGTCGAAGATGTGCGGCCGGTCGGCGGGCGCGATGCCGCGCCCGTCGTCGGTGAAGCGGATGCGCAGGCCGTCCTCGCAGCGGCGCGCGATGGCGACGCGCACGTGGCCGCCGGTGCGCGTCGCGAAGGCGTGGGCATAGGCGTTGGACAGGAGGTTGGTGAGGACCTGCGCGAGCGCGCCGGGATAGGAGTCGAGAACCAGCCCCTCCTCGCACGACACCTCGACATGGTGCCCGCCGCGCCGTCCCATCGGCCCGAGGCTCGTGAAGAGGTCGGCCGTGAAGGCGCCGAGGTCGAAGCGGCGCCGGTCGTCGCTGGTGCGGTCGGCGGCGACCTGCTTGAAGGCGTGGACGAGATGGGCCGCGCGCTGGACATTGCTGGTGGTGAGGCGCGCCCCCTCGATCAGGCGCTCCACGAACTCCTCGAAGTCGGCCTGCGTCAGCTGCCCGGCGAGCGCGTCGTCGCGGAAGCGCGCCGCCTCGCCGCTCATGGCGGTGGAGGTGGTGAGCGCCACGCCGAGCGGGGTGTTGATCTCGTGCGCGACGCCGGCCACGAGCTGGCCGAGCGAGGCGAGCTTCTCGGCCTGGATCAGGTCGGACTGCGTGTCGCGCAGGCGCCGCAGGGCGTCGTCGGCATCGTCCTTGGCGCGGCGCAGCGCCGCCTCGCGCCGCGTCAGCTCCGACAGGAAGCGGTTCGTGGCGCGCGTCATCGAGCCCACCTCGTCGCGCCGCCCGGCGCCCGGCAGGAGCGCTAGGCCCCCGTTGGCCGCGCGGTCGTTCATGTCGTGCTCGAGCCGGCGCAGCGGCAGCGTGATGGAGCGCGCGACGAGAAGCCCGCTGACCGAGGCGAGAAGAAAGGCGAGCCCGCCGCCCAGCACCATGATCCGGCGCACCGCCGTGCCGATCTCGTCGGCATGGCGCGACAGCTCGTTGTTGAGGCCGGTCACCTGCAGGAGCATGACGCCCGCCGTGTCCGACATGGCGACCAGGAGCCCGTTCTGCGTGGCGAGCCCTTCGCGCATGGCGTCGAACCCGTCCTGCCAGCGCTTCACCGTGTCGATCATGTCGGACTGGATCAGCGGCGAGATCGGAAGCGAGGCGATCTTGTCGCCGATCGCGCGGCTGATGGTGAGGAGCCCCGCCACCTCGGAGGGCGAGCGGCGCTGGAGGACGCCCTCGCCCGTGCGGCCGAGCTTCAAGGTGTCGATGGCGATGGACTGGGTCGCCTGCTCGGTCTCCTGCGCGTTGATCGTGTAGGTGAGAAGGTCGCCGATCTCGGTCTGGAGCGCGCGCTGGGCCGTGCCGTTGATCTTCAGCTCACGGTCGAGCCAGCCGAGAAGCGAGCGCGCCCCCTCAACGCCTTCGCCGAGCGGGGGCAGGCGATCGGCCGTGATGCCGGCGTTGCGGGCGCGCTGGAGCGCTTCGGCCAGCTGGTCGTAGCCGTTCTGGATGCGCGCGCGGTCGAAGGCGTCGCCGGAGGCGGCGTCGAGCGCGCCCGCGATCAGGCCGTCGGCCAGCGCCCCGCGCAGGGCCTGCGCCCCGTCCACCACCTCGCGCAGGCGCTGGAGGCGCGCGTCGCGCCCTTCCAGCGTCGTCACGAGGTCGCCGTTGGCGCGCTTCTGGCGGTCCCGCGCCTCGTCGGTGAGGAGCACGAGCTCCTCCAGGCGCCGGTCCATGGACTGGGTCAGCCGGTCGCTCGCCCGCGTCGAGACCGTGAGGTCGCCCATCAGGCGGCGATAGCGCTCGAGCGTGGAGAGCGTGCCCTCGATCGCCGAGAGCTGGTCGGGATCGCGGATGCGCGCGGACAGGTTCTGCAGGCCCGTGGCCGCGCTCGTCACCGAGGCGCTGAAGGCCGAGCCGTAGCGGGCCCGCTCGTTCGCCTGCGCGCGCACGAAGGCGTCCTGCGCGGCCATGCCCGAGACGACCTGCCGGTAGATCGTGGCCGCCTCCAGGGCGCCGGCACGCGCCAGATCCGCCCGGTCGAGGAGCACGATCGAGAGCGCGGCGATCGCGGCGATCGCAAGGATCGGGATCGCCCCCACCAGGAAGACCCGGTGGGCGATGGTCGGGCGCAGCCCGCGCGGCGTCCAGCCCGGCCGCCGCGCCGCGACATCTCCCGCCGCCCGCTCGCGAAGGCGGATCCGGGCGGCACGAAGCGGAAGGCGGCGGGACAGGATCATGAGGCGGCGGGCGACCGGGCGGGGATCATGAGGAACGGGATGTCATTGTCGCGCGGCCGTGTTTCGTCCCGATTTCACCCCCACTCATCCGGTGGGCGAGAAGACGTAGCCCGAGCCGCGCACGGTGCGGATCACCGTCGGATGCTGCGGATCGGGCTCGATCTTCTTGCGGATGCGGGTAATGCGCACGTCGATGGCGCGGTCGAAGGCGTCGGTGTCGCGCGCCGAGGCGAGGTCGAGCAGGCGCTCGCGCGTGAGCACGCGGCGGGGATTCTCCGCGAAGGCCTTGAGGAGGCTGAACTCGCTGTGGACGAGTTGCACGGCCTGTCCGTCGTCGTCGCACAGGAGCTGCGCCTCGAGATCCAGCCACTTGGTGCCGAAGCGCACGCGCGGGCGCGGCTCCTCGGGCAGCGCCGCGCTCGCCGCCGCCGTCGCCGTGCTGCGGCGGATCACGGAGCGGATGCGCGCCAGAAGCTCGCGCAGCTCGCAGGGCTTGGCGAGGTAGTCGTCGGCGCCGAGCTCCAGCCCCACCACGCGGTCGACGAGGCTGGCGGTCGCCGTCAGCATGACCACGGGAATCTGCGTCTCGCCCTTCAGGAAGCGCACGATCGACAGGCCGTCCTCGCCCGGCATGTTGAGGTCGAGCACGACGAGATCGGGTGTGCGGCGGTCGAGGAGCTGGCGGAAGCTCGCGCCCCCGTCGCACAGCTCGACCTCGTAGCCGTTCATGCGGATGTAGTCGCCGATCATCTCGCGGGTCGGCGCCTCGTCGTCCACCACGACGATCAGGGGCTCGCTCATGGCTGTTCTCGCGTCCTCGTCTGGGGGGCCGGGTCCAGGGACCGGTCGGCGGGAAGGGTGAGGGTGAAGGCGGCGCCGCCGAGCGGTCCGTGCTCGAGCGCCTCGACGCGCCCGCCGTGGAGGTCGGCGATCTTGCGCACGATCGAGAGGCCGAGACCCGTCGCGCTCTCGCCGCCCGTGGGCTGGGCCGACAGGCGCTGGAAGCGGCCGAACAGGCGCGCGACGTCCTCGGAGCGAAGGCCGGGGCCGGAATCGGCGACCGTCACCATCACCTCGCCCGCATGCCGCGTCGCGCTGACGGCGATGCGCCCGCCGGCCGGCGTGTACTTCACCGCGTTGCCGACGAGGTTCTCCACTGCCTCGGCGATGCGGTCCGGGTCGCAACGCGCGCCGAGCCCCGGCTCCGCCGAGACCGTCAGCACCTGCCCCTTCGCCTCGGCAAGGCCCCGCGCAAGCTCGGCGGTGCGTTCCACGATGCGCCCGAAGTCGGCCGGGCGCGCCTCGATCACGATGTCCATCGCATCCGCCATGGCGTCGGCGATCGAGCGGTCGAGGATGCGGGTCAGGCGCTGCGCGGCCTCGCGGATCGGGCCGGTCTGCTGCCGGAAGGGCGCGGCGCCCGCCTCGTCCAGCCGGTCGGCCAGCGCGCCCAGCATCTCGGCCCGGCCCATGATGACGCCGAGCGGATTCTTGAGGTCGTGGGCGATCGTGCCGAGGATCTCGTTCTTGAAGGCGTTGACGCGGCGAAGCTGCGCCCCTTGGGCCTCGAGCCGCGCGTTGGCGGCGGCGAGTTCCGCCGTGCGGCGGTGGACGCGCTCCTCCAGCGCCTCGTTGGCGAGGAGGATCTCGGCATGGAGGCGCGCGTTGTCGAAGGCGATGGCGAGCTTGGCGGCAAAGACCGTCAGCAGCGACACCTGCGCCGGGCTCGGCTCGGTCGGGTTGTCGACGAGCACGAGAAATTCCGACCCGCCCTCGGTGCGCAGGAAGAGGTGCGTCGTGCCGTCCTCGTGGAGGATGCGCCGGTCCTCGGCGGCCATGCGCCGGAACAGCTTGTCGAAGTCGATCCCCTCGCCCCGCTCGCCGGCGAAGGTGCCGAGCCGGGCGAGAACCGAGTGGGCGGCATCGGCGTTCTCGCGCGCCAGCACGATGCCGGCGGCCTCGAGCGCGAGCAGCGCGTTGAGCTGGAGAAGAACGCCCAATCCCAGCGTTTCCAGCGACCGGCGCGAGAAGAGGTCGGACGAGGCCTGGACGATCAGCTCCAGCCCGCGCCGCGTGTCGTCGAGCCGGCGCAACTGCTCGTAGGAGCGCAGGGCCGAGGTCAGCGCGGTGAACAGGCGCTCGGCGGTGAGCTCGGTCTTGGCCTTGTAGTCGTTGATGTCGTAGTCGACGACGACCTTGTGCTCGGGCGCCTGCCCGGGTTGGCCGGTGCGCAGGATGATGCGCACGAGCTCGTTGCCGAGATCCTGGCGGATGCGCCGCGCGAGCCGCAGCCCCGCGTCCTCGCTCTCCATCACGACGTCGAGCAGCACGACCGCCGTGTCGGGATGGGCGCGCAGCGCCTCGAACCCCTCCTCGCCCGAATAGGCGCCGTGGAACTCGAGCCGGCGACCGTTGAGGGCGAAGCGCTGCAGGGCGAAACGCGTGCCGTCGTGGACCGCCTGGTCGTCGTCGACGATCAGGAGCTTCCAGCGCGGCAGAACCGACGCCGGCTCCCGATCGGCCGCAGCGAAACTGATCCAACCATCCCGCATCGTCTTGGCTTCTTGCCCGAAGGCGCCCCTGCCCCATCTTGCCTTGCTTTCGCCACGAAGCATACATTGCTCCGCGACAGGTCGAAAGAGTTCGGCGGACTGCGTGACCTTCGGGAAGGATGGCACCAACCATCTCCCCGAAGCCTCAGCGCCCCGGTCGAACACGGCCGGCCAAGGCACCGTAATACTCATAGTCGAACTCGCAGGCGGGCGTCGGGCGCGCGGGGCGAAGGCCGCTCATACCG
>NZ_BBWK01000024.1 GCF_001463765.1 Aureimonas sp. AU4
AAGGCCGCTCATACCGCGACCGCCCGCCGAATGGCGCTCCAGCATCAGGGCGCCGGCGCGGTCCAGTCCTCCGAAGATCGTTCTCAGCATGGCGGTTCCTCCCGTCTGCCCCGCGTCGGTCGCAAGGTCTTTGCGAGCCGGGCTCTCCGGTCTCGTCGGGAAGGGTGATTAACGGGGCCCCGTTTCTCCTCGCGGTCGTGACGGCGCGAAAGTGTTTCGCGCCCGTTGCGCGGGACGGGAGCCTCGTGACGTCGCACGCGACACGAAGCGGCAGAGAAAGGAAGCCGCAGAGCTGCGCCTTCGGAGTGAAACGCGATCGCCCCCCGATGTCACGCAGACGGCGTTCGGCCGAAACCCGCGCTTTCTAGACGTTCGGTCCGACCAGGGCGCCAGGCCCGGTCACGATCGCCGCCCCGGTCCGGGAGCCGGCCTTCCCGAAGGACCATCCGCATGCTCGCCCTCGCCGCCGACGCCCTTCCTCAAGCCACGCTCGCCCCGGTCGGCGCGAGCATCGCCGTTCTGGCCGCGACGGCAGCGGCACGCGGGCTGGCGGCGCGGCGCGCGGCGCGGCGCGGCGAAGGTGTCCTGACCGGTGCGGCGCGCCGGCGCCTGCGACGGCTCAAGGGGCTCCTGGCGCTCGGCGCGATCCTGGCGCTTGCGCTCCTGTGGCGGGGCGAGATCGGGGCGGCCGCGCTGCAGCTCGCCGCCTTCACCATGGCGATCGTCATGGCGTTCAAGGAACTGGTGCTCTGCGCGACCGGATCGCTCCTTCGGGCCGGCGGCGCGATGTACCGGATCGGCGACGTGGTGGAGATCGACGGCATGCTGGGCGAGGTGACCGACGGGACCTGGCTCACGACCCACGTCGCGGAGCTCCGGGTCGACGCCTTCGGCCGCCGCGCCACGGGCCGCTCCCGCGTCCTGCCCAACAGCCGGCTCTTTGCGGCCGACATCCGGGTCGAGCGCACGGCGGGCGACTTCGTGTTCCACGCCTTCTCGATCACGGCCGGCGCCGAGACCGACGTCGCGCATGCGCTGGAAACCCTCGAAGCCTCGGTGGAGCGGGCAACCGCAGCTCTAGCCGGACGGGCGGCCGAGACCGGCGCGGGCGCGGGGCGGCGGCTGCACCGGCGCCTCGATGCCGCGCCCGGACGCGTCGCGCTGGCCACCACGGAGATCGGCCTGCCGCGCTTCGACGTCGTGCTCTTCTGCCCGGCGAGCGAGATCCACGCCCTGGAGCGGCGCATCCGCCTCGACCTCGTGGAGGAGACGACGCGGCTTCCCGCCCGGCCGCTCTTTGCGGAGGGGCTGCGCCTCGTGGCGGGGTGAGCGAGGCTTTGGGCCTGGGAAGCGCCCGTGGACGGTCGCGGCAACCGCGCCGCCCACGGGCGCTTTGAACCCCCTTTTTTCAAGTGTGACAGATTGACGACCCTTCCCTAATCGGTAGGATGTCAGACCAATTCTCCGGTTATGGACCGACGTTTTCTGGACAGCTTGCCCGCCCTTCCCCCGGTCGACCGGCTTCGCGACACGGTCGAGGCCATCGGCCGCTTCGCCGAGCGCGCGGGCCTCGACGCGGGCGACCGGCTGCCGACCGAGCGGGCGCTCGCCGAGGCGCTGCGCGTCGGGCGCTCCACGATCCGGGAGGCGATCCGGCAGATGCAGGCGCTCGGCCTCGTCGAAACGCGAAAAGGAAGCGGCTCCTACCTTCGCCGTCCGCTCACCGCCTCCAGCCGCCACCTGCCGCTGACGATCAACGCGGGCAGCCTGCGCGAGGCGCTGCTCCAGACGCTGGACGTGCGCCGGGGGCTCGAGGCCGAGGCCGGCGCGCTCGCCGCCGAGCGCGCGGGGCGGGCCGAGATCGCGCGCATCGAGGAGAAGCTCGGGCTCATGGAGCGCGTCCACCTCGAAAAGGGCACGGCGGGCCGCGAGGACCTCGCCTTCCATCTCTCGATCTACGACGCGAGCGGAAACCCGCTCTTCGGCCAGTTGCTGGAACAGATGCGCGAGGCTTTCGAGAGCTTCTTCGCCAAGCCCTTCGACCGGCCGGACTTCGCGCGCCGCTCCTTCCCCTTCCATCGCGAGCTCTTCGACGCGATCGCCCGAGGCGATGCCGCGGGAGCGCGCGAGAAGACCCTCGCCATCCTCCGCATCGTGGAGGAGGACATCAAGGACATGTCTCAGTCGTGAACGACCTCTCCCCCGACGACGGCTTCGACGCCGCGCGCCTCCTGCTCGCGCATGACGAGGCGCATGCCTTCGACGCCGTGGTGCCGCCGATCGCGCAGACCTCGCTCTTCACCTTCGGCTCCTTCCAGGAGATGGAGGAGACCTATCTCGGGCAGCGCGTGCGCCCGACCTACACGCGCGGCCTCAACCCCACCGTCCGCTTCTTCGAGGAGAAGCTCGCCGGCCTCGAGGGCACCGAGGACGCCATGGGGTTCGCGAGCGGCATGGGCGCGATCTCGTCCACGGTTCTCGCCTTCGTCGAGCCGGGCGACCGGATCGTGGCCGTGCGCCACGTCTATCCCGACGCCTACCGCCTGTTCGAGATCCTGCTGCGCCGAATGAAGGTCGAGGTGACCTATGTCGACGGGCGCGACCATGACGAGGTGGCCAAGGCCCTGCCCGGCGCCAGGCTCTTCTACATGGAGAGCCCGACGAGCTGGGTGATGGACGCGCACGACGTCGGAGCCCTGGCGAGCCTCGCCCGCGAGCACGGCGTCATGACGGTGATCGACAACTCGTGGGCGACGCCGGTCTTCCAGCGGCCCGCCGAGCTTGGCGTCGACCTCGTGATCCACTCGGCCTCGAAATATCTCGGCGGCCATTCCGACGTGGTGGCGGGCGTCGTCGCCGGCACCAAGGCCGCGATCGCGACGATCCGCGCCCACACCTACCCCTATCTCGGCGCCAAGCTCTCGCCCTTCGACGCTTGGCTGCTCGTGCGCGGCCTTCGCACCCTGCCGATCCGCATGCGCGCCCACGAGGCGGACGCGCTCGTCGTCGCCCGCCATCTCCTGGCGCACGAGGCTGTGGAAAGCGTCCAGCATCCGGGGCTCGCCAACGCGCTGCCACCGGGACTGACGGGCACGAGCGGCCTCTTCTCCTTCACGTTCCGCGAGGGCGTCGACGTCGCGCGCTTCGCCGACACGCTGAAGCTCTTCAAGCTCGGCGTCTCCTGGGGCGGGCACGAGAGCCTGTGCGTGCCGGGCCGCGTCGTCCTTTCGCAGAACCAGGGCCCCAATTCCGGCCATGCCTTCGGCATCTCGCAGCGCTCGGTGCGCCTGCATGTCGGCCTCGAGGGCGCCGGCGCGCTCCGAAACGACCTCGACGCGGCGATCCGCGCCGCGGTCCTCTAGACCTCGTTCCAACCCAAAGGGAGACCTGCATGACGATTGCCCGATCCGCCACGGCCGCGCTTCTTGGCGCTGCGCTGAGTTCGACGCTCCTTTCGGGTGCGGCGATGGCGCAGACGACGCTGAAGCTGACCGAGGTCATCACCAGCCCCGCGCGCACGCAGACGCTGCAGGAGATCGTCGCCAAGTTCGAGGCGGCCAATCCCGGCGTGACCGTCGAGATCACCTCGCTGCCCTGGGGCGAGGCCTTCGAGAAGTTCGCCACCACCGTGTCGGCGGGCGAGACGCCCGATGTGGTCGAGATGCCCGACACCTGGGTCGCGCTCTACGCCAAGAACGGCGCGCTGGAGAGCCTCGAGCCCTATCTCGCCAAGTGGTCGGGCGCCAAGGACCTCAACGACCGGGCGCTCCAGTTCGGCCGCATGACCGACGGCAAGACGGCCTACATGCTGCCCTACGGCTTCTATCTCGGCGCCATGTTCTACAACAAGACGCTGTTCAAGGAGGCCGGCATTGCCGAGCCGCCGAAGACCATCGCCGAGTTCCAGGTGGCCTCCGAGGCGGTGTCGAAGCTGCCGGGCAAGTCGGGCTACTGCCTGCGCGGCGGGCGCGGCGGCCTCAACGACTGGACCGTCTTCATGAACGCCATCGCGGGCGACAACACCTACTTCAAGCCGGACGGCACCTCGACCTTCGCCGACCCCGAGAAGGTGAAGGGCCTCGCCTGGTACGTCGACTACTACAAGAAGGGCCTCGCCCCGAAGGACTCCATCTCCTGGGGCTTCAACGAGACGGTGGCGGGCTTCTATTCCGGCACCTGCGCCATGCTGAACCAGGACCCCGACGCCCTGATCGCCATCTCCGAGCGCATGAAGCCGGAGGAGTACGGCGTCGTGCCGCTGCCCAAGGGCGAGGCGGGCAAGGCCTACCCCGTGATCGGCTATGCCGGCTGGTCGATGTTTGCCAACTCCCAGAACAAGGAGATGGCCTGGAAGCTGATCGAGACGCTGGAGGGCACGGAAGGCAACGTCGCCTGGAACAAGCGCACCGGCGCCCTGCCGGCGCTCAAAAGCGCCGAGAACGACCCGTTCTACGCCAGCGACGCCTTCAAGGGCTGGTTCGATAGCTTGCGCGATCCGAACATCGTGCCGACCTCGCTGCCGAGCTACCTCGAGGAGTTCGCCTACTTCAAGGACAGCCTCGTGCCCTCCTCCTCGCAGCGCGCGCTGCTCGGCGAGATCACGGCCGAGGAGATGGCCAAGGAATGGGCGGACTACCTGACCGCCGCCCAGCAGAAGTACATGGCCGCCGCGCAGTAAGGCGCTCCCGCACGGGGCGGCGCGCCCGGGCGCGCCGCCTCCCATTCGTTTTCGAAGTTCCAAGGATCGCCGTGACCCTGACCGCCGCCCTCGGGGCCAAGCCCGGCACGAGGCCCCCCGCGGCCTCGCGCCTCCTGCGACGCGCCGAGCCCTATCTCTACGCAGCGCCCGCCCTGATCCTGATCGCGGCCGTGATGCTCGTGCCGCTCTGCATCGGCGTGTCCTACGCCTTTCGCGACATCCGCATCCTCAATCCCTTCTCCGGCGGCTTCGTCGGCTTCAAGCACTTCGTGGCGCTGTGGAGCGACCGCAACTTCTGGACGGCGCTGGAGAACACGGTCTGGTGGACCGCCTCCTCGGTCGCGCTCCAGTTCGTGCTCGGCCTGACGCTGGCGCTGCTCCTGAACCGGCCCTTTCCCGGTCGCGGCATCGCGCAGGCGCTCTGCTTCGTGCCCTGGGCCGTGCCGACGTTTCTGGGCGGCCTCGACTGGGCCTGGCTCTTCAACCCCGTGGTCGGTCCCCTGCCGCACTGGCTGGCGGCGCTGGGCATCCTCGAGTCTCCCGTCAACATCCTCGCAGATCCGCAGCTCGCCCTGATCGGGCCGATCGTCGCCAACGTGTGGTGGGGCATCCCCTTCTTCGCGATCACGATGATCGCGGCGCTCCAGTCCATCCCGCGCGACATCTACGAGGCGGCCTCGATCGACGGCGCGGGGCCGGTGCGCCAGTTCCTGTCGATCACGCTGCCGTTCCTCGCGCCCACCATGGCGATCACCATCTTGCTGCGAACGGTGTGGGTCGCGAACTTCGCCGACCTCATCGTGGTGATGACCGGCGGCGGCCCCGCCGACCGGACGCAGATCGTGGCGAGCTACATCTTCACCACCGCCTTCCGGAAGCTCGACTTCGGCTACGCCTCCACGATCTCGCTGGTGCTCCTGGCGCTTCTCCTCGTCTACTCCCTGCTTCTGGTCTCGCTTCGCCAGATGCTTCTCAACAAGGACTGACCCGATGCGCGCTTCCCGGATCGCCGGCACGCTCGCGCATCGCCTGAGCGTCCTTCTCTTCGTCGTCTTCGCCTTGTTTCCCTTGTTCTGGCTGCTCAAGGTCTCGCTGACGCCCAACGACCTCATGTATTCGGAGGGCGTGCGGCTCTGGCCCTCGCGCGTCAGCCTCGAGCACTTCCGCTTCGTGCTCCAGAACTCGAACTTCCCGCTCTTCTTCCGCAACAGCCTGATCGTCTCTTTGTCGACGGCGGCGATCGTGACGGTGATCGCGGCGCTCGGCGGCTACGCCTTCTCGCGCTTCCGCTTCCGCGGCAAGCTCGTCGTGACGGGCCTCCTCCTCGTCACGCAGATGTTTCCGCTCGTCATGCTGATCGCCCCGATCTTCCGCATGCTGACGACGCTCGGCCTCACCAACTCGCTGACCGGCCTCGTCGTCGTCTACACGGCGTTCAACGTGCCGTTCGCGATCTTCCTGATGCAAAGCTTCTTCGACGCCATCCCGCGCGACCTCGAGGAGGCCGCCGAGATCGACGGGGCGAGCCGCTTCCGGGCGTTCCGCGAGATCATCGTGCCGCTCACCCTGCCCGGCATGGCGGCGACGCTCGGCTTCGTCTTCACGGCGGCCTGGAGCGAGCTTCTGTTCGCCCTGATGCTGGTGTCCAAGGCCGACGCCTCGACCTTCCCGGTGGGGCTCCTTTCCTTCGTCTCGAAGTTCGGCGTCGACTTCGGGCAGATGATGGCGGCCGGCGTCCTCGCCCTCATCCCCGCCGTCCTGTTCTTTCTCCTGATCCAGCGCTTCCTCGTCGCGGGCCTCACGGCCGGCGCGGTGAAGGGCTGAGGGAACCGCTTCCATGGCCACGATCGACATCCGTGCCGTCCGCAAGAGCTTCGGCCCGATCACGGTCCTCCATTCCGTGGACCTCGCGATCCGCTCCGGCGAGTTCGTGGTTCTCGTCGGACCGTCGGGCTGCGGAAAATCGACGCTGCTGCGCATGATAGCGGGGCTGGAGGAGGTGACGGGAGGCGAGATCGCCATCGCCGGAACCCGCGTCAACGACGTGCCGCCGCGCGACCGGAACCTCGCCATGGTGTTCCAGTCCTACGCGCTCTACCCGCACATGAGCGTCGAGGACAACATGAGCTACGCGCTCAAGCTCCGGCGAACGCCGCGCGAGCGCATCCGCGACGCGGTGGCGGGCGCCGCCGACAAGCTCGGCCTCAACGCCCTCACCAAGCGCCGGCCGAAGGCCCTGTCGGGCGGCCAGCGCCAGCGCGTCGCCATGGGCCGCGCCATCGTGCGCGAACCCGCCGCCTTCCTGTTCGACGAGCCGCTCTCCAACCTCGACGCGCGCCTGCGCGAGCACATGCGCGCCGAGATCAAGAAGCTCCATGCCGAGCTCGGCGCGACCTCGATCTACGTCACCCACGACCAGATCGAGGCCATGACGCTGGCCGACCGGATCGTGGCCATGGAGGGCGGCGAGATCCGGCAGATCGGAACGCCCACCGAGCTCTACGAGCGCCCGGCCAACCGCTTCGTCGCCGGCTTCATCGGCTCGCCCGCGATGAACTTCGTGTCCGGCACCTCGCGCCGCGTGTCGGGCGCCGCGCTCCTGGATCTGGGCGACGGCACGAGCCTGCCGCTGCCGCCGGGCACGCCCGAGGGCCGGCGCCTCGTGGTCGGCATCCGCCCCGAGCACGCCCTCGTCGGCACCGCGGCGGATGGTCCCGGGGCGCTCGTCCTGCCGGTCGACCTCGTGGAGCCGACGGGTCTCGGCACGATCGTTCACGCGCGGCTTGGCGCCCATGCGCTGAAGGCTTTCGTCATGGGTGTGACGTCCGCCCGCGCGGGCGATCGCGTTGCCTGGCGCCTGCCGCCCGAGCGGCTCCACCTCTTCGACGAGGCGAGCGGCGAGCGGGTCGAGCCGCTGCACTGACGCCACGCCACCGGCTCCACGCCGGTAGGCGGCCACGCGAATCGCCGGGAACGGCAGGTTCGCGCGCCCTGTTCCCCGGGTCCTGACGCAAAGAAACCCGGGAGACATTCCTATGAAGACCCTGATGCTGGCGGCTGGCCTCGCGCTCGCCTCCACCGCCGCCTTCGCCCAGTCCTCGCCCGCCGACTTCGCGGCCATGGCCGCCTCGGGCGGCATGTTCGAGATCGAGTCCAGCCAGGCCATCCTGAAGGACGGCACCCAGAACGCCGACGTGAAGGCCTTCGCCGAGCAGATGATCAAGGACCACGAGCAGGCCGCGGCGGAACTCAAGGCGGCGGCCGCCAAGTCCAACGTGCCGGTACCCACGGCGCTCGCTCCCAAGGACGCGACGCGCCTCAAGAACCTCACCGAGGCCAAGGGCGACAAGACCGCCGTTTACGTGACCGAGCAGCGAGAGGCCCATAACGACGCGGTGACGCTCCACCGCGCCTATGCCGAGTCCGGTACGGACGCCAACCTCAAGGCCTATGCCCAGAAGGTCGTGCCGATCCTGGAGCAGCACGCCCAGCATGCCGACATGCTGGCGGGCGAGGTGAAGGCCGCGAAGTAGCGCTTCGGGGCGGGGCCGTGCCTTGCCGCGCGGCTCCGCCCCTCCCATAACGTCCTGCGGCGCCCGTTTCTTTCCGCGACCTCCGGGACCTTGATCGCTTCCCCTCCCACCCCGCCCGAGCCGGCTCCGCCCGCCATCCTGTCGCGGAGCCTTGCCGCGCGGCGATTCTACAAGGGGCTCGGGCTCGTCTTCCTGGGACTGGCGATCGCCGGCATCGTGCTGCCGGGACTTCCGGCCACGCCCTTCGCGCTGCTCGGCGCCTGGGCGTTTCGGCGCGGCTCGCCCGAGTGGGCGGCGCGTCTCGACCGCGATCCGCGCTTCGGTCCGGCCCTGCGTGCCTGGCGCGAGCGGCGCGCGGTATCGCGCCGCGCCAAGACGCTGGCGGTCGTCTCGATGGCCGCGAGCTACGCGCTTCTCTGGGCGAGCGGGGCCTCGGGTCTGGTGCTCGGGCTCGTCGCCGCGACGCTGATTCTGACCTCGAGCTATCTTCTGTCGCGCCCGTCCGCGTGAAGACTCTTGCAATTCTTTGCAACTCCTCCATTGCTTCCCCGTTCACAATCCCGCATGAAGGATGCAGGCGGATGAGTGTCCGCCCGGGAACAATGGAAAAGTTTAATGGCCATCGGCACTGTGAAGTTCTTCAACGCGGATAAGGGCTTCGGTTTCATCACGCCCGACAACGGCGGAAAGGACGTCTTCGTCCACATCTCCGACGTCGAGCGTTCCGGCATGACCTCGCTGAAGGACAACCAGAAGGTTTCCTTCGACACGCAGGACGACACGCGCGGCAAGGGCCCCAAGGCCGTCAACCTGAAGTCGGCCTGACCTCAAGTCCTGTCTCGCATCGGCTGTTTGGCCGCAGCAAGCTCGAAAAGCCCCGCTCCGGCGGGGCTTTTTCGTATCCGCCGGCGCAATCCCGGCGGATCGCTCGCACGCGAGCTTTCTTGACGTTTCCGTGAACTCCCCTCTTTGCGAAACCGTGATGCGAGAGACCGGGGAGCGCGGCGCGATGGACTGGATGGTGCGCGGCGCCGAGGCGGACGAGGAAGCCGAGGTGCGTCCCGACGCCGCCGCCTCGCGCGAGGCCAAGGTGCTGGCCCCCGCCGAGAGCTACCCGCGCATCGACCTGCGCGTGCCCGGCGAGCCCTGGGAGCGCCGGCGCCTCGCCGGCAAGAAGCTGCGCGAGACCGTGCCCCACGCCGCCCATGCCGAGCCGATCCCGCTGGAGGGCCGGGTCGACCCGGTCGCGCTGGTCGAGGCCTCGAACGCGGGACGCCAGGAGCGGCTCGTGCCCATGCGCATCGCCCGCATGGCCCAGTCGCCCTTCAGCTTCCTGCGCGGGGCGGCCTCGGTCATGGCGGCCGATCTCGCCCGCACGCCGCGCTCCGGCATCGACGTCGTTCTCAACGGCGATGCGCATCTCGCCAACTTCGGCCTGTTCGGCACGCCCCAGCGCGACGTGGTGCTCGACCTCAACGACTTCGACGAGGTGACGATCGGCCCCTGGGAATGGGACCTGAAGCGCCTCGTGGCCTCGCTCAACATCGCCGCGCGCGATGCCGGCGTCGGACGCTCGGAGCGGCGGCGCGTGGTCAAGGGCTGCGTCGAGGGCTACCGCCTGTCGATGATCGAGCTCGCGCCCCAGGGGCCGATCGACGTGTGGCACCGCGCCGCGCGCGCCGAGGATCTCGACTTCAAGGGCATCAGCATCGACGCCGAGTCCGCCGAGATCCTCCATCGCTCGGTGGAGAAGGCGCGCCGGCGCAACAACCAGTCGCTGCTCGCCAAGGTCGGAGAGCGGCAGGTGGACGGGGGTTGGCGCTTCCGCACCGACCCGCCCATCCTGACCGCGGTCGACGACGCGACGCGCGAGGCCGTGATCACGGGCCTCGAGCACTATGCCGAGAGCCTGCCGCGCGAGCGCCGCTTCATGCTGAGCCGCTACCATGTGGTGGACGTCGCGCACCGGGTGGTGGGCGTGGGCAGCGTCGGCACGCGCGCCTTCGTGGCGCTGCTCTTCGGCAACTGCGACCACGACGCCCTGTTCCTCCAGGTCAAGGAGGCCGTGCGCCCGGCCGCCGCCCCCTTCGTCCCGCCGCTCCCCGAGCCCTATGGCTCGCATGACGGGGCGCGCGTCGTCTACGGCCAGCGCCTTCTCCAGGCGGTCGGGGACCCGCTGCTCGGCTGGACCACGATCGAGGACCGGCCCTTCTACGTCCGGCAGATGAAGAACATGAAGGGCGAGATCCCGCACGCCATGCTGAAGGGGCGCTCGCTCGTCTTCTTCGCCTTCGGCTACGGCGCGCTGCTCGCCAGGGCGCACGCCCGCACCGGGGATGCCGCCGCGATCTCCGGCTATTGCGGCAGTGCCAAGGACGAGGGCCTCGACGAGGCGCTCGCCGACTGGGCGGAAGGCTACGGCGAGCAGAACGCGCTCGACCACGAGGCGCTGGTCCAGGCCATCGGCAGCGGGCGCCTCGCGGCCAGCGCGACGCCCGACGGGTAGCCCGCCCCCGCCTTGGCTCCGCCCGCCCGTCCCCGTCAGCTCGCGACCTGGCGCGACCGCTTCGCGGCGCTGCGCCACGTGCCGCCCTTCCTCGCCCTGGTGTTCCGGGCCGAGCCGGGGCTCGCCCTCCTTTCGGCCGCGCTCCGGCTCGCCCGCGCGCTGCAGCCGATCGCCGCGCTCTATGTCGCCAAGCTCATCGTCGACGAGGTGGTGCGCCTCGCCGCCCTGCCGCGAGCGGCGGAGTTCTCGCTTCTCGATGATCGCTACCGCCTCGTCCTCTGGCTGGTCCTGGCCGAGTTCGCGCTCAGCGTCGCGATGGACCTTCTCGGCCGGCTTGTGACCTATGCCGAGGCGCTGCTCGCCGACCGCCTCTCGATCCTCACCAGCATCCGCGTCATGGAGCATGCCGCGACGCTCGACCTCGCGCGCTTCGAGGATGCCGGCTTCCAGGACCGGCTGGAGCGGGCGCGGCGCTTCGCCAGCGGGCGCACGACGCTTCTGTCGAACCTTCTCGGCCAGGCGCAGAGCCTCGTGACCGTGGTGGGCTTCGCGGCCGGGCTCGTCGCCTACACGCCCTGGCTCCTCGGCCTGCTTCTGGTCGCACTCGTGCCCGGCTTCCTCGCCGAGGCGCATTTCAACGCCGAGGGCTACCGCCTGTCCTTCGCGCAGACGGCGGAGCGGCGCGAGCTGGATTCGGTCCGCATCACGGCGGCGAGCGCGTCCACCGCGCGAGAGGTGCAGATCTTCGGGCTCCACCCCTTCCTGATCGAGCGCTACCGCCGCCTGTCCGACGCCTTCTACCGATCCAACGCCGCGCTCTCCGCCCGAAGAGCCGGGTGGGGCACGCTCTGGGCGGGGCTCGGCACAGCGGCCTATTATCTCGCCTACGGCGTGATCGTCGCGCGCACGCTCCAGGGCGCCTTCTCGATCGGCGACCTCACCTTCCTGTCGGGCGCCTTCCTGCGCCTGCGCTCGCTGGTGGAAGGGCTGCTTTCCTCCTTCTCCTCGACGGCTGGCCAGGCGCTCTATCTCGACGACCTCTTCGGCCTTCTGGAGGAGCGGGCGAGCCTGCCCGTGCCCCTCCACCCCCGCCCC
>NZ_BBWK01000025.1 GCF_001463765.1 Aureimonas sp. AU4
CCCCCTGCCCCCGCGCATCCGCGAGGGGTTCCGCTTCGAGAACGTCGGCTTCCGCTATGCGGGCTCGGAGCGCTGGGCCGTGCGCGGCCTCGACGTCCAACTACCCGCCGGTGAGGTGGTCGCGCTGGTCGGCGAGAACGGCGCGGGCAAGACGACGCTGGTGAAGCTGCTCGCCCGGCTCTACGACCCGACCGAGGGGCGCATCCTCCTCGACGGCACCGACCTGCGCGAGTTCGACCTTGCCGAGCTGCGCTCGCGCGTCGGCGTCATCTTCCAGGACTTCGTGCGCTACGACCTGTCGGCGGGCGAGAACGTCGCGGTCGGGCGGATCGAGGCGCGCGGGGACGCGAACCGCATCCGCGAGGCAGCCGGGCGCAGCCTCGCCGACGAGGTGATCGAGCGCCTGCCGGAGAAATACGACCAGACGCTGGGCCGCCTGTTCGCGGGCGGCGTCGAGCTGTCGGGTGGCGAATGGCAGAAGATCGCGATCGCCCGCGCCTACATGCGCGACGCCGAGGTGCTGATCCTCGACGAGCCGACGGCGGCCCTCGACGCGCGTGCCGAGTTCGCGGTCTTCGAGCGCTTCCGCGAGCTCAGCGCCGGCCGCACGGCGGTGCTCATCTCGCACCGCTTCTCGTCGGTGCGCCGGGCCGACCGCATCCTGGTTCTCGCCGGTGGCCGCATCGAGGCGGAAGGAACGCACGAGGCGCTGATGGCGGCTGGCGGACGCTATGCCGAGCTCTTCGAGCTGCAGGCCGCCGGCTACCGTTGAGCCGCGCTAGCCGAGCGCCAGCACGGAGCGGCGCAGTTGCTCGGTCAGCGCGAGGCGGTCGCTCGTCTGCCCGATCTCGTCCGGCGCGATCGGGCGGCCGACCGTGATGCGCAGCTGCCGGCCGCGCAGGCGGCGGAACTCGCCCACCAAGAGCCCGAGACGCACGGTGGCCGAGACGCGGCTGGCGAGGTGGAAGAGCGGCCCGTTCTGCCCGGCGCAGTGAACGGGCAGGACGCCCGCGCGGCCCCCACGCACGAGCCCGGCGGCGAACGTCTTCCAGGGCAGGTCCTCGGCGCGCCCGAAGGGTCGGGGCGCTGTGGCGACCGCGCCGGCCGGAAACACGATCACGATCGTGCCCTCGGCGAGAAGCTCGGCGGCGCGCCGCTTGGTGGCAAGGTTCAGCGCCACCGCCTCGCGCGTTTCCTCGAACGAGACCGGCAGGCCGTAGCGCGCCATCTCGGGGATCTGCATGAGGTCGTTGTGGAGAAGGATGCGCGCCGGCCGGCCGAGCCGCTCCGCGAGCGCCAGCATGGCCGCGCCGTCGCCGATGCCGAACGGATGGTTCGCGACCATCACGAGGCGCTCGGGCAGCTCGCCCGGCCGGAGCGGCCAGCTTCCGCCGATGTCGAGACCGATCCGCATCGTCTCCAGCATGAGGTGGAAGGGCTGCGGATGCCCCAGCGCCACGCGTTCGCGCCATTGCCGGTAGAGCCGCTCCAGCTCGCGCCGCCCCGACAGCATCTCCAGCGAGCGGATGAGGGCGCGTCGCGCGAGCGGGTCGGTCGGTCGCGCATAGCTGATCGCCGCCACCTCGTCGCGCGCTCGGTGAAGGCGCGGCAGGCGGATGCCGCGTCTCGAGCCCCGCTCCTGTCCCGCCCCGTCGATCCGCATGCGCCGTCCCCTGCCGCCTGGCCGAAGCCAGAGGCATAGCGCCTGCCCGTGACGGGGAGGCGACAGCGGCTGTGGAGCCTCCGCAGCCGGTGCGGGAGCGCTCCGGCGTCGCACGATGCGTCGATACGAATGGCCTAGAGGCCGAGAAGCCCGTGGCCGTCGGGGTCGTGGGCCGGAATGCCGTCGCCGCCGGAAAGGCGCAGCGCCGTGCGCTGGCCCGGCACGGACGCAAGGGCGCCGGGGGTTCGGTAGCACAGGAGTTCCAGATGCGGCGGCGCGCCACCCGGCGGCTGGAGCCCCGTCACCTCCACCGCGACGGCGGAGGGGTCGACGCCGGCCAGCCCGTCCATGCGGGCCTGCTCGGCACCGCGGTTCGTTTGTCGCGACAGGACTGTGAAGCCGAGCTGCCCGTAGAAGCGCAGGCTCTCGTCGGTGTCGCGCACCGAGACGGCGCTGTGGTCGATGCCCTGAAACAGGCCGGGCCGCTCGCGCCAGAGGTTCGGCACGTTCCCTGAAGGAAATCGGAGGAACTCCAGCGGGTGCCCATCGGGGTCGCGAAACTTGAAGGCGGTGGCGCAGCCGGACGCCTCGGGCAGGTGTTCGGGTCCGTTGAGCGAGATCGCCCGCCAACCGGGAACCGCGCGCAGGCGCTCCATCGCCGCCGCCATGTCGAAGACGATGATCGCCATGTGCTGGAAGCCGACCGAGTTCGAGGGCGCCGAGGCGGGTGGCCCGCTGCCGCGCTTGAACTCGACGCGCTCTTGCCCGAGCCGCACCGCTCCCTCGCCGTCCGCCACGGCATCGAAGGCCGCGCGATAAAAGGCGGCGAGCCGGGCGGGGTCGCGCGCCTCGCGCACGATCGCGGCGATACGCAGCGCGCCGCTCATGGCCAGCGCGCTCCGCGCGTGTTCAGGAACACGGCCATCAGCGTGTGGCTCGCGCCGATGAAGAGCCGATCGCGGTGCGGCCCGCCGCCGAAGGTGAGGTTCGAGACGGTGACGCCGAGGTGGATGCGCCCGAGAAGCCGGCCGTCGGGGCCGAGGCAATGGATGCCGTCGCCCGCGCTCGACCAGATGCGGCCCGCCTCGTCGACGGCCATCCCGTCCGTGTAGCCGGGCGAGACCTTGGCGAGGTCGCGCACGGCCCCGAGTGTGCGCCCGTCCGGCAAGACGGGCAGGACGCGAAGGACCTGCACGGGATCAGGACGGCTCTGGTCGCCCGTCTCGGCGACATAGAGGAGCGTCTCGTCGGGCGAGAAGGCGAGACCGTTCGGCCCCTGGAAGTCGAGGCTAACGGCCGAAAGGTCCCGCGTGTCGGGATTGAGCCGGTAGACCGTCGGCGGGAGCTCGGCCGCCTGCCGCTCGCCCTCGTAGTCGTTGGCAATGCCGTAGGGCGGGTCGGTGAACCAGATCGAGCCGTCACTCTTCACCACGACGTCGTTGGGCGAGTTGAGCCGGCGCCCCCGGAAATGCGTGGCGAGCGTGGTGAGCGAACCATCGTGCTCGACCCGAACCACCGCGCGATCGAGGTTGACGCAGGCGATGACGCGCCCCTCGCGGTCGCGCGCCTGTCCGTTGGCGTTGCCGGACGGCTCGCGCCAGACATGGAGGCCGCCGCGCTCGCTCCACGCCATGGTGCGCCCGCGCGGCAGGTCCTGGAACAGGAGCGTCGCCCAGTCCCCCATCCAGACCAGCCCCTCGATCCAGCGAAAGCCAGTCGCCAGCACCTCCACCGGCGCGTTCGAGAGCGTCAGCTGGTCGAACTCGGGCTCCACCGTCTCGAAGCGGAAGTCGGCGATGGGAAGCCCGGCATCCGGGACGCCGCCGGTCAGCGGAAACGGCACGGCGTCGTCCGGTCGCGCTGGGAGTCGAACTGCACGACCATGAGGACAGCCGGCTCGTCGCCCGCCGTGCCCGACATGTGCCCCTTGCGGCCGTCCTTCTCCCGCGTGCCCTGGTCCTCGCCGAACGAGATTTCGCCCGGCCCCATCTCGACCCGCGTACCGTCCATGGATTCCACCCACCAGCGGCCCGAAAGCGGGATGATCCATTGCGGCGCGGGGTTCTCGTGCCAGGCGCCCTCCCAGCCCGCCGGCTGCACCGTCACCATGACGGTCATCCCGTCGTGATGCTTTTCGCCCTGCCATTGCGGGGCGGCGGGCGGCTGCATGCTTTTCAGCTCGAACTCGGTCATCTCGCACTGGCGCTGCCGGCTGACGCCGTCCTCGTCGGTGTAGAGGTGCCAGTAGGATACGCGGGGCGGGGTCTCGTCGCTCATGGCTGGGTCTCGGCAAGGCTGTAGGGATGGGTGGAGCCGAACGGGTCGGCGAAGAAGCGGTCGACGCTCGCCGCCGTCGTGCCGAAGGTGACGAGCAGGAAGCCGCCGGCCAGCGCGAAGTTCTTCAGGAAGTCCCAGAACAGGTCGCGGCCCTTGCTCGGACCGGTGAAGGCGAAGTCCCCTTGCGCCCAGAAGCGCTTCCACAGGACGGCGGTCGCCATGCAGTAGCCGGCCAGAACCAGGGCGGCCATGCGGTCGGCGACGCCCGTCAGGACGCCGAGCGACATGACGATCTCGACCGCGAGGCCGGCAAAGATGAGCGCTCTGGCGAGCGTGCGCGAGGGCGCGATCTCGCCCGCCTGGCCGACGGCCCCCCGGAAGTTCACGATCTTGTCCATCGCGCTGAAGGGCAGGAACAGGGCGACGAGGAGGAGCCGGATCCCGAAGGCGATGACGAGCGACATGGGACCGGAACTCCGCTGGGTCTTGCCGCCGCTGAACGCCGCGCTTCCCCCTCGGTTGCACATGTGGACGAAACGTCATCACGCGTTCGGGAACGGCGCCCGAGCCCGATCGTTGCCCGGCTCACGTATTGGGACGCCTGAAGGGATGCGCCATGGATGACCGCTACGACGTCGTGATCGTGGGCGCGGGACCGGGCGGGGGCACGGTGGCCTGGCGTCTCGCGCAGACCGGCAAGCGCGTGCTCCTCGTCGAGCGCGGCGACTATCTCAAACGCGAGCGCCAGAACTGGGATACCGAGGAGGTCTTCGCCAAGGGCCGCTACCAGGCGCGGGAGACCTGGGTCTCGTCGAGCGGCGAGAGCTTCCGGCCGGGCCTGCACTACTTCGTCGGCGGCAACTCCAAGGTCTACGGCGGGGTGCTGCTCCGCCTGCGGGAGGAGGACTTCGACGCGGTGCGCCACCCGGACGGCGTCGCGCCGGAATGGCCGGTGAAGTACGACGAGTTCGAGCCCTACTACCAGGCGGCGGAAGAGCTCTTCGAGGTGCGCGGCCAACGCGGCGAGGACCCGACCGAGCCCCCCTCCCCCAAGCCCTACAAGCACCCGGCGATCCGTCACGAGCCGCGCATCCAGAAGCTCGCCGACGACTGGGCGCGAGAGGGGCTTCACCCGTTCCACCTGCCGATGGGAGCCCTACTCGACCAGGACGAGACGGGCGCGGCGACCCCGCACTCGCCGCTCCTGCGCTGCGATCCGTTCGACGGCTATCCCAGCCTCACCAACGGCAAGGCGGACGCGCAGGTGATCTGCGTCGACCCGGCTCTCGAGGCCCACCCGAACCTCACGCTTCTGAAGAACGCCTATGTCGAGCGTCTCGTGACCGACGCGGCGGGCACGAGCGTGGTGGGCGTCGAGACGGTGGTCGAGGGCCGCCGCCACACGATCCGGGGCGACATCGTGGTGGTGGCCTGCGGCGCGCTCTCCTCGGCGCTCCTGTTCCTGCGATCGGGCAGCGACCGGCATCCGGACGGGCTCGCCAACCGCTCGGGCCAGGTCGGGCGCAACTACATGCGCCACAACAACGCGACCGTTCTCGCCATCTCCAAGGAGCCGAACCCGACCGAGTTCCAGAAGACGCTCGGCCTCAACGACTTCTACCACCCCCACGCGAAGTCGCCGTTGAACCCGTTCGAATATCCGCTCGGCCATATCCAGATGGTCGGCAAGTCAGACGGCATGCAGATCGAGGCGGAAGGGCTGGCGGGCTTCCTCCAGTGGCTGCCCGAGAAGCCGTTCGAGTGGATCGCGCGGCACTCGATCGACTTCTGGCTGACCTCGGAGGACCTGCCCAAACCCGAGAACCGCATCTTCTACCGCGACAACCGGGTCCATCTCGACCTGACGCAGACCAACATGGACGGGCAGCGCGCCTTGCGCGAGATGCTGCGCGGGATCTGCGACAAGGCCGCGATCCACCCGCACCTGATGGACCGCACGCTGTATCTGGGCAAGGACACGCCGATCGGCGGCACGGCGCACCAGGCCGGCACGCTGCGCTTCGGCCCCGACCCCGCGCGCGACGTCCTCGACCTCGACTGCCGCGCACACGGGATCGACAACCTCTATGTCACCGATGCCAGCTTCTTCCCCTCGATCGGCGCGGTGAACCCGACGCTCACCATCATCGCCAACGCGCTGCGCGTGGCGGACCGCATCGCCAGGCGCCTTTGAGGCAGGATCCGTGCTAGAGGGCGCCCCATGTCCCTCACGTCCGGAACCAAGCCAAGCATGACCACTCTCCTCGACACGCTGATCCACGCCGCCCGCCTCGGCGGCGCGGTGGTCATGCGGCACTACGAGGCCGGGGTCGAGGCGCACGAGAAGAGCGACGGCTCGCCGGTCACGCTCGCCGACACGCAGGCGGAGGCCGCGATCCTGGCGCAGCTCGCGCTCGACCATCCCGGCGTGCCGACGGTGGGCGAGGAGACCGGCGCCTCGCCGGGCGCGGGGAGCGGCACTTTCTTCCTGATCGACCCGCTCGACGGCACGCGCGAGTTCATCGGCCGCAACGGCGAGTTCACGGTCAACATCGCGCTGATCGAACACGGGGAGCCGGTGGCCGGCGTCGTTCTGGCACCCGCCATGGGGCGGCTGTTCGCGGGAGCGCGCGGGGCGGGCGCCTTCGAGATCATGGCGGACGGGTCGCGGCGCCCCTTGCGCGTGCGCGCCTCGCCGCCCGCGCCCGTGGTGCTGGGAAGCCGCTCGCACGCGACGCCCGAGACGAGGCTCTGGCTGGAGCGCTTTCCCGGCCACGGCGCGGAGCCCTGCGGCTCGTCGGTGAAGTTCGGGCGGCTGGCGGCGGGCGAGGCCGATCTCTACCCCCGGCTCGGTCCCACGATGGAGTGGGACACGGCGGCGGGCGACGCGGTGCTGCGCGCGGCCGGCGGCCTGACCGTGACGCTGGAGGGCGAGCCGCTGCGCTACGGGCGGGCGGGCGGCGACTGGCGCAACCCGCATTTCATCGCTTACGGCGACCCGGCGCTGGCGGCGCGCTGCCGGTCCGCCGCCTGATCCGTCAGACGATGAACAGCGCCACGAGGGCCGACCACATCAGCGACGACAGGCCGAGGCCGATCAGCAGGCCCTTGGCGGGACGCAGGCCCTCGTTGGCCGCGGCGACGCCTTGTGCGGAACGGCTCCAGGTCGCGCGGCCGGCGGGAGCAAGCGACATGGTGGTCATGTGCGACATGGGCGAGACGAGTCCCCTGAAGGCGGCGCGGACGAGCGTGTCCGAACGAGACATGGGCGATCCTAGCCGACGAGTCCTTGCGCTATCGCAAGCAAAACTCCTGCAATTTGAGCCAAAGACGCGGTAAGAAGCCGGGCGGGAGGGCCGGCTTCTCGCCACCGACCTGCCCCCGCGGCAGGCTCGCGCCAGTTGGTCGTGACACGTTCGAAACCGTCGCATCCCGTTCGACACGCCTCAAACCCGTCAACCATGGTTGGTCCCGTTCCATGCAGCTTCAGCGAATCTGGACCGATGCGCAGGCCGAGATCCGGTTCTGGCAGTTGATGCGCTCGATCGAGGAGGCGCGCGTCTCGCAAGGTGGATTCTGGTCGCGCCTGACGGGGGCTCCCCGGCGCGCGGCTCGGCGCAGCGAAGCGTTGCAGCGCGAGGCCGACGCGCTGGTGGAACGCTTCACGCTGGCGGCAAGCGCCGCCCCGGAGGCACCGCGCCCCGTGCCCGACGAGGTCGAGCGCCTGGCGCGCATCCATTCGGCGATCCGCGTCGCGGCGACGCTCGCCAACGACGCGTCGCCGGCTCCCGTGCGCCATCGCACCCGGACCGGCCAGGGTGTCTGATCCCGCCGGGTCGCGGCGGGCCGACAAGCCATGATCGTCCCTTTTTCGAGCTCGCCCTCCTACGACTGCCAGCTGTGCGGCGCCTGCTGCTCGACCTCGCGCGAGTGGCCGCGCTTCTCCCTGGAAAGCGACGAGGAGATCGAGCGCATTCCCGAACCCTTGCGCGAGGCCGGCGGCATGCGCTGCGAGGGCGAGCGCTGCCTTGCCCTGTCGGGCGTCGTCGGCGAAGCCACGCGCTGCACGGTCTATGCGCTGCGCCCCCTCGTCTGCCGCGACTGCGAGCCGGGCGATCCGGAATGTCTCGAGGCCCGGCGAACGTTCGGCCTTCCGGTGTGAGAAGAATGCCCCTGCCTGTCTTGGCAGCGTCATTCACTCGTGATTAACTTTTCCTCATCGCGAACCGGGAGACGCCGTCATGTTCGTCGTGAGGATCGAGACCGAAGAGGTCCGCAAGTTCCGTGCCTTCCGTCGCCTGCGCGACGCCTTCGCCTATGCCCGACGCTCGGACGACGAGACGCAGGACAAGGGTGCCAGCGTCTTCGACGTCGCCGACACGGACGACGCCGAAATCGCCGTGATGGCGGTTCGCGACGGACTGGGCGCACCGCTCGCCGCGCGCGAGCCCGACACCGCCGTCATGCTCGCATCGATGGGACTCGGCACCGGACTTCGCATCTAAGGCCCGGAAAGCCTGGCGCGGTTAACAAAGCCTGACCGCGAGCCATGAGTTTCGTGCATGGCGACCATGACCGATGCTGCATTGCAGCAGAAGCGGACGGTTCATAGATTGGGTTCAGCCAAGAAGGAACCGAACCCATGACCATCACCAGCCGCCTGCGCCAGGCCTTCCGCACCGTCTCCTCCGAGGATCGCGCCAACCGCTACCTCAACGAGGCGACCTCGCTCGTTGACCTGGAGCGTCGCCAGCGCGAGATCGACCGCGGCCTCTTCGTTCGCCGCAACTACCCGTTCTAAGCGCCGCCCCGGCCGCCCCGGCCGCGCCCCGCGCGGCCATCGGCGCTTGCGCCGGGAGCCCCGCCGCGCCATGACGATGGCGGGAGGCTCCCCATGCCAGAGGCAATCACCACCCCGTCCGGCGAAGGGCCGCGCGTCGCGCTCTTCGTGACCTGTCTCGTCAACGTCATGCGCCCGGCGATCGCCGAGTGCGCGCGCGAGCTGCTTCTCGCCGCCGGCTGCCGGGTCGAGGTGCCGCTCCGGCAGACCTGCTGCGGCCAGCCCAACTTCAACGCGGGCGACCGCGAGGGCGGCCAGGCGCTGGCGCGCCACCAGATCGAGGTGCTGGAAGGCTACGACTACGTCGTGGCCCCGTCCGGCTCCTGCGTCGGGTCGCTGCGCCACGACGCGGGCACAGCGCTCGCCGACGACCCGGTTTGGGGCCCGCGCGCCCGCGCGCTCGCCGCGCGCACCCACGAGGTCGTCGGCTTCCTGCACGACGTCCTCCGCTTCCGCCCCGAGCCCCCTTCGCACCGCGCAACGGCGACCTACCATCCGACCTGCTCGGGCCTGCGCGAGCTGGGCCTGCGAGAGCAGCCCAAGGCGCTTCTCGGCCGCATTCCCGGGCTCGAATGGGTGCCTCTTCCCGAGGCCGAGACGTGCTGCGGCTTCGGCGGCACGTTCTGCGTGAAATATCCCGCGATCGCCAATGCCGTGGTCGAGGAGAAGGCGCGGGCCGTCGAGGCCACCGGCGCCGACATCCTGATCGGCGGCGACCTCGGCTGCCTCATGAACATGGCCGGCAAGCTGCAGCGGCGCGGCTCGCCCGTGCGCGTCTTCCACACGGTGGAGGCGCTGGCCGGCCGGTTGTCGGGTCCAGCCCTCGGGGAACCCGGCGCATGAGCGCGCTGCCGACCCCCGAAAACTTCGACGGGCGTACGCAGAAGGCGCTCGCCGACGCGCGCCTCAAGATCGCGATCGACCGAACCGCCGGCACCGCGCGCGCCAAGCGCGCGGCGATCGTGGGCCAATGGCCGGATTTCACGCTCGCGCGCGAGCGCGGGCGCGAGATCAAGGACCACGTCGTCGAGAACCTCGACCACTATCTCGCCGAGTTCGAGCGCAACGCCGTGGCGTCCGGCGCGGTGGTGCATTGGGCCGAGACGGCCGACGAGGCCTGCCGCATCGTGGTCGACATCTGCCGGCGCGCGGGCGCGCGCTCGGTGACGCGCTCCAAGTCCATGCTCGGCGAGGAGATCGGCCTGCCCCACGCGCTGGAGGAGGCCGGCATCGAGCGCGTCGAGACGGACCTGGCCGAGCACATCGTCCAGCTCGCCGGAGAGCGGCCCAGCCACATCATCTGGCCCGCCATGCACAAGACGCGCGAGGAGATCTCGGATCTCTTCCGCCGGCACCATGCCGAGCCGCACCGCGAAGAAACGGCCGAAGCCATGGCGGCCTCGGCGCGGCGGCACCTGCGCGAGCGCTTCCTGCGGGCCGATGTCGGCATCTCGGGCGCCAACTTCCTCGTCGCCGACACGGGCTCGGTCTGCACCGTGACCAACGAGGGCAACGCGGAGATGACCACGACGCCGCCGCGCATCCACATCGCGACGGCCGGCATCGAGAAGCTCGTGCCCACGGCCGCCCACGCCGCGATGATGCTGCGCCTTCTCGTGCGCTCGGCGACCGGGGCCGCGCTCACGCAGTACACGACCTTCCACACGGGCCCCAGGCGCGCGGGCGACCTCGACGGGCCGGACGAGTTCCACATCGTCCTCGTCGACAATGGGCGCTCGCGCATGCTCGCCGACCGCGAGATGCGGCCCATGCTGCGCTGCATCCGCTGCGGCGCCTGCATGAACCACTGCCCGGTCTTCAACCAGATCGGCGGCCATGCCTATGGCGGCACATATCCCGGACCCATGGGCGCGGTGCTGACGCCCGCGCTCGACGGGCTCTCCATGCAGACGCGCGATCTGGCCCACGCCTGCACGCTGAACGGGCGCTGCCGCGAGGTCTGCCCGGTGGACATCCCGCTGCCGACGCTTCTCAAGGGCTGGCGCACGCGCTCCTGGCGCGAGGGGCTGGAGCCCAAGACCATGCGCCGGGGCCTTTCGCTCTGGCGTTGGGCGGGGACGCACCCGCGCCTCTATCGGCTGGGCGCCGCCGTGGCCGCGCGGGCCCTGCGCCTGGCCGCGCGCGGCCGGGGGCGCCTCGGGCGCCTGCCCTTCCTGGCGGACGCCTGGACGCGCTACCGCGACCTGCCCGCTCCGCCCCCCGGCCCGACCTTCCTCGAGCGCGAGGCGCAGCGCCTGCGCGAGGGAACGCGATCGTGACCGGCGCGCGCGAGCGGGTGCTGGGCGCGGTGCGCGCTGCGCTGTCGGGCACGCCGCGCCGCCCGGCGGACGAGATCGCGAGCGAGGCGCGCCGGCTTCTCGACGAACCCGAGCGGGTGCGTCCCGTTCTGCCGCCCGGCGAGCCCGTCGCCCTGTTCGAGGCGGCGGTGGCGCGCCTGCCGCCCGGCGCCTCGATGGAGCGGGTCGATGGCTGGGACGCCCTGCCGGCGCGCGTCGCGGCCCGCCTTGCGAGCCTTGGCGCCGGCCCGGCGCTGAAGCTTGCGCCCGAGCCCGTCCTGACGCGCCTCGACTGGCGGCGCGCCGGTGTCGAGCTCGTCGAGGATGCCAACGAGCGCGCCGCCCTGTCGCTTGCCGAATGCGCGGTGGCCGAGACCGGAAGCCTCCTCCTGCGCTCGGGGCCGCGGATGGCGGTGCTCGACGCCTTCCTGCCGCTGCACCATCTCGTGGCGGTGCGGGCGAGCGACGTCCTGCGCCACCTCGAGGACGCCGTCGCCCGCGCCGATCTCGCGCGCTCGCGCAACCTCGTCGTCGTCACCGGCCCGAGCGGCACGACCGACATCGAGGGCAGCCTCGTGATCGGCGTCCACGGCCCCGCGACGCTTCATATCCTCGTGGTCGGAAACGCGGCGTGACCCGGCGTCAGGCGCCCAGCAGCGTCGTCAGCGCGTCGCGCAGCTCGCGGTTCGAATAGGGTTTCGACAGGACGTCGGTCGCGGTCTCGTCGAGGATGCCATCCGGCAGGAGGTTGAGGTTGCCGGTGGCGAAGAGAACGGGGAAGCCCGGCCGGCGACGGCGCAGTTCCAGCGCGAGGTCGGGGCCCGACAGGTCGGGAAGCGTCACGTCGAGGATCGCCGCGCGGTAGCCGTCCGCCCCGGCGAAGCTGACCAGCGCCTCCTCGCCCGAGCCGGCCTCCTGGCACTCGAAGCCGGCATCCTCGATCCACTCCACGGTCAGCGCCCGGATCATCGGATCGTCCTCCACGAGGAGGACCTTGCCGCGCGTCGGCGCTTCATGCTGAGACATCCGCAATCTTCTTCGAGTTCCGGCCGGCCGGGAGGTGAATCCGGCGCCCTGTCCCCACGAGGCCGCCTTGTCTTGGCATAGGTCGGAACCATGTTTCGAGTAAACAGCGTCACAGGCTTTTCATGACCGACACTCCCGAGACCCCGCCGCGGGAGCCGAACGACGTTCGCGTGTCGGGACAGGCCCTGAAGCCGAGCGGGTCTCACCACGACATCTTCTTCAAGGCCGTGGAAACGACGCGGATGCCGATGACGGTCACCGACCCTCATCAGCCCGACAACCCGATCGTCTTCGCCAACAACGCCTTCGTCCAGATGACGGGATATCGGCTGGATGAGATCATTGGTCGCAATTGCCGCTTCCTCCAGGGCCCCGGCACCGAGGCCGCGATCGTGGACGAGGTGCGCGAGGCGATCGCGGAGCGGCGCGAGCTCGCCACCGAGATCCTGAACTACCGCAAGGACGGCTCGTCCTTCTGGAACGCGCTCTTCATCTCGCCGGTCTACGACACGGACGGGAACCTCGTGTACTTCTTCGGCTCCCAGCTCGACGTCTCGCGTCGGCGCGACGCGGAGGACGCCCTGCGCCAGGCGCAGAAGATGGAGGCGCTCGGCCAGCTGACGGGCGGCATCGCGCACGACTTCAACAACCTCCTGCAGGTCGTCACCGGCTATCTCGAGGTGATCTCCTCCGGGATCGAGAAGAGCGAGATCGACCGGTCGCGCCTGACGCGCGCGGTGGACAACGTGCGCTCGGCCGCGGGCCGTGCCGTGACGCTGACCCAGCAGCTTCTGGCGTTCGCCCGCAAGCAGCGCCTCGAAGGGCGCCTCGTGAACCTCAACGGCCTCGTCGGCGGCATGACCGACATGGCCAACCGGACCTTCGGCGACCAGATCACGGTGGAGACCGAGCTGGCCCCCGATCTTGCCAACTGCCGCATCGACACGACGCAGGCCGAGGTCGCCCTCCTCAACATCCTGATCAACGCCCGCGACGCCATGTCCGCCTCCTCGGGCGGCACGGTGCGCATCCGCACAAGCAACGTGAGCGTTTCCACCGACGACGGCGACGCCTTCGGACACGTCCAGCCCGGCGACTTCGTTTCCGTCTCGGTCAGCGACACGGGCACCGGCATCCCGCGCGAGATCCTGACGCGCGTGCTCGACCCCTTCTTCACCACCAAGGACGAGGGCAAGGGCACGGGCCTCGGCTTGTCCATGGTCTACGGCTTCGCCAAGCAGTCCGGCGGCACGGTGCGCATCGATTCCGAGGTCGGCCGGGGCACCACGGTCGAACTCCTCTTCCCGGCGGCCGAGGGCGAGATCGCGCGGCCGCGCGAGCACCGGCACGCCTTCACCAGCCGGGGCACCGAGACGATCCTCGTGGTGGACGACCGGCCCGACGTCGCCGAGCTCGCCCGCGACATGCTGGAGGACTACGGCTACCGCGTCGTGGTGGAGAACGCCCCGCGCGAGGCGTTGCGCCGGCTCGACGAGGGGCAGCCGGCCGACCTCCTCTTCACCGACCTCGTCATGCCGGGCGGCATGAACGGGGTGGCGCTGGCGCGCGAGGCGCACCGGCGGCGGCCGCGCCTCAAGGTTCTCCTGACCACCGGCTATGCCGAGACCTCGATCGAGCGCACCGAGGCGGGCGGCACGGAGTTCGAACTCCTCAACAAGCCTTATGGTCGCCAAGACCTCGCGCGCCGGATCCGCATGGTTCTCGATGGCCCGACCGGGGTGGTCTGAACCTGAAAATACCAACCTGCGCGGGTATATTCCGGGGTTTTATTTGTTGCTCTTATAAATGGTTTAATGCGCGGGCTGTTTCGATTGACCCATTCTGGCGTCATGAACGAACGCCCCTCGCTTGTTGCTTCCGCTCCGATCACGATCCAGGACGCCGGGGAGGCAGGGCTGGTGACGTCGCTCCTGTCGATCTCGAAGACCACCCGGGCCTTTCTGTCGCTGCTTCTGACCGAGATCGACCTTCATCCCGGCCAGGACCAGCTTCTGCACCGCCTTGTGCCCGGCCAGCCGGTCAGCGTCTCGGCGCTGGCCGATCAGCTCGCGGTGCGCCCGTCCACCGTGTCCAAGATGCTCGACCGCCTGATCGAGAAGCAGCTCGTCAACCGCTCCAGCAATGCCACCGACGCGCGCCGCACGATGGTGATGCTGACGCCCGCCGGCGAGGCGGCGCGCGACAACGTGCGCGGCCTCTGGGACCGGCTCGAGACCGAGCTGGCCGGCGCCTTGCCGGAGGCGGATCGACAACCGCTCCTCCAGGCGCTCCAGCAGATCGACGGGCTTCTCACCGCCAAGCTGCGCCGGCTGCGCTAGGCATCTTTCCGGCTCGACACGCCGCGCGCCGCCACATTTTCGCTTCTCGCGAAAGGCACCAAGCCGAACCCTGCCGGAACCGGTGGACAGCGGGCACCCGTTTCGGGCACTCGCTGGGCAAACTCGTGCCTGTTGCTCTATGCTCAAGTCCATGCGTGCGTTGTCGAATCGAGAGAAGACCTCCCTTCCTGTGTCGAGTCCCACAGCTTCCCGGCGCGACGCGCTGAAATATGGTCTGGCCGGCGCCCTGTCGCTGGTCTGGTGGGCGCGCGACGCCCGCGCGCAGGGCAACCCGGGCGCGCCCGGCAGTTCGCAGCCGGCCGCGCCCGCCGCGCCTCCCCCGGCGCAGCCCGCGACCCCGCCCACGGTGGTGGACACGCAGGCCTTCTCGTTCGACGCCCTGACGGCGGCCATGCGCAACCGCGCGGCCCAGCCCTACCAGGCGCCCGGCGACGTCCTGCCCCAGCCCGTCCAGGAACTGGACTACGACGGCTACCGCCGCATCCTGTTCCGCCGCGAGCGCACGGTCTGGGCGAACGAGCCGCTCCAGTTCCAGATGCAGGCCTATTTTCCGGGCTTCCTCTACAAGGAGCCGACGCACGTCTTCATCGGCGACGGCACGCGCTTCCAGCTCCAGGCCTTCTCGGGCGCGGACTTCGAGTTCCTCGCCCCGCTCGACCCGACCCTCTACCAGGGCCTGGCTCTGCCGGGCGTCGCGGGCTTCCGCCTCAACACGCCGATCGACCGGCCCGACCTCTTCGACGAGCTCGTCTCGTTCCTGGGCGCGTCCTACTTCCGCGCGCTCGGCATGAACAACCGCTACGGCCTCTCGGCGCGCGGCCTCGCCCTCAACACCGCGACCTCGGTGGAGGAGGAGTTCCCGCGCTTCACGAACTTCTACGTCGTGAAGCCCCAGGCCGGCGAGGAGAGCATCCAGATCTTCGCCGAGCTCGACAGCCCGAGCCTGGCGGGCGCCTATTCCTTCACCGTGCGCCCCGGCGTCCAGACCGTGATCGACGTGACGGCGCGCCTCTTCTTCCGCAGCGCGGTGGAGCGGCTGGGTGTCGCCCCGCTCACCTCGATGTACCACTTCGGCGAAAACGACCACAACGTGCGCGAGGACTTCCGGCCGGAGATCCACGACTCCGACGGCTTGGCGATCCAGCGCCCGAACGGCGAGCACCTGTGGCGCCCGCTCAAGAACCCGGACGACCTCGCCCTCTCCTATTTCGGCGAAACCTCGCCGCGCGCCTTCGGCCTCCTGCAGCGCGACCGCGACTTCTCTCACTACCAGGACGTCGAGGCGCATTACGAGCTGCGCCCCTCGCTCATGATCGAGCCGCTCGGCGACTGGGGCCGGGGCATCGTGCAGCTCGTCGAGATCCCGACCAACTCCGAGGTCAACGACAACATCGTCGCCTTCTGGGTGCCCGAGGAGAAGCCGCAGCCGGGCTCGCAGTTCGAGTTCCGCTACCGCATGCGCTGGGGCTTCCTGGAGGACGCGCTGAGCCATCAGGCCCGCGTCACCGGCACGTTCGCGGGGGTCGGCGGCAACGGCGCGGACACGACCGAGACGGACCTCAGGCGCTTCGAGATCAACTTCGGCGGCGGCACGGCGCAGAACCTGCCCGCCGACGCCATGCTGACGCCGATCGTCGACGTGCCGGAGAACGCCCGGCTCATCCATAGCGGCATGGCGCGCCTGCCCGACGGCGGCTGGCGCCTGTCGATCGAGCTCCAGAAGCTCGACGCCATGCCCGTGGAGCTGCGCGCCAAGCTCCTGTTCAACCAGACCACCGTCTCCGAGACCTGGCACTACCAGTGGACCGGCAAGCCGTGAGCGTCACCGCTCCTCCGGGCGAGACGCGGCCCTTCGACACGCGGCCCGCGGGCGAGCTGGTGAACCGGCCGGACCTCACCGAGGCCCAGCTCCTTCAGGCGATCGCCGAGCGCCTCGCCTTCGAGAACCGCACCGGCCCCGAGCCGGCCGTGGTGATCGAGGCCGCGCGGCTCGGCAAGCGCAAGGCGCTGACCTTCCTGCGCCAGCTCGTCCTTCCCCCTCCCCGGTCCCGCCTCGAGATGCCGGTGCAGCCGATCCTGCGCGAGCATCTTGCGGGGGGCCCGCAAGGATCGCATTGATTTCCGTCGGCAAATAGCCGATCGGAACGCGCTCCGCCCCCGCCGATCCTCCCCGGCGAGAGGGCGCCGACCTGAAGGCACGCGGACAGGCCCATGATCGCTCTCGGCAGATTGCTCTTTGCGCTGACCGCCCTCCTGCTCGCTTTGGCGGCGGGCGTTCTCTTCGCCATCGTCGTCACCGCCAACGGCACGACCTGGCTCCATGTCGTGCAGGTCCTCCTCCTGTCGATCTGCTGCCTCTGGCTCGCCTGGGGCTTCAACACGGCGGTGGTGGGCATCGTCTCGCGGCGCGGCCAGCGCTGGCGCGCGCCCGTCGTGCCCGGCCGCCCGCCCGGCCGCACCGCGATCCTGATGCCGGTCTACAACGAGGACGCCGAGGCCGTTCTGGCGCGCGTGGCCGCCATGATCGAGGGCCTGCGCGCGATCCGTAGGCTCGACCGCTTCGACGTCCACGTCCTGTCGGACTCCACACGGCCCGAATGCGTGGTGGCCGAGCGGCGAGCGACCTTCCTCGTCGCCTCGGCGCTGGAAGTAGGCGGTCAGCTCTTCTATCGCAACCGCACCAAGAACATCGGCCGCAAGGCCGGCAACATCGCCGACTTCGTCACCACGAGCGGCGGCGCCTACGACTACATGCTGATCCTCGACGCCGACTCGCTCATGCGGCCCGAGACCATGGTCGAGATGGTGGCGCGCATGGACGCCGATCCCGAGCTCGCCCTTCTTCAGACCCAGCCGCTTATCATCGGCCGGCGCACGCTGTTCGGGCGCGCGCTCCAGTTCTCGGCCGCGCTCTACTCGCCGGTCTTCTCGCGCGGCATCGCCCAGCTGCAAGGGCGCGAGGGTCCGTTCTGGGGCCACAACGCGATCGTGCGCACGCGCGCCTTCGCCGCCCATTGCGGCCTGCCGAACCTGTCGGGCAAGCCGCCCTTCGGCGGGCACATCCTCTCGCACGACTTCGTGGAAGCCGCGCTTCTCGCCCGGTCGGGCTGGAAGGTGCGCGTCGATCCCGACCTGCACGGCTCGTTCGAGGAGGCCCCCACCAACCTCATCGAATACGCCAAGCGCGACCGCCGCTGGTGCCAGGGAAACCTCCAGCACGGCCGCCTGATCCCGGCTCCCCAGATCAACCTGTGGAGCCGCATCTCCATGGTGACCGGCATCATGGCCTATGCGGCCTCGCCGATCTGGCTCCTGTTCCTGATCGTCTCGCTGCTCGACCCGATCCTGGCGCCGGCGCCTGACTACTTCCCCGCCGACTCGCTGTTTCCCGTCTTTCCGCGTCCCGAGACCGGCAAGGCGCTGCTGCTGCTGCTCGGCATCTTCCTGCTTCTCCTCCTGCCCAAGACCCTGATCGCGCTGCGCACCGCCTTCTCGCGCCGCGCGCCGGCCTTCGGGGGCGCGGCCAACATCGTGCTCGGCGGCGCGCTGGAGCTCGCGCTCACCTCGGCGCTCGCCCCCATCATGATGATGTTCCAGACCAAGGCCGTGGTGGAGATCCTCGCCCAGACCGACAGCGGCTGGCCCTCCACCGACCGCGACGACGAGGGCTTGCCGCTTGGCGTCGCCTTCCAGGCCTCCTGGTGGATGGTGATCGCGGGCGCGGCGCTCCTGTTCACGACCTTCTTCTACGCGTTCCAGCTCTTCCTCTGGGTGTGCCCGATCGCGGTGCCGCTGCTTGTCGCACCCTTCTTCATCTCGCTCACCGGCAACCCGGCCTTCGGCGACCGCATCCGCCGCTCGGGCCTCCTCGCCACGCCCTTCGAGATCGACCCCGAGCCCGTGATCCGCGCTTCCGAGAAGTGGCGGCGCCGGCTGGTGGACGAGGTCGCCGCGCGAGAGGCGGCTCGCCCCGCCGCGTCGGCTCCCGCGCCCGACAAGCTGCAATTCACGCCGCACCCCGCCTGAGGCCAGGCGGCGCCGGGCCTCAGGCGGGCAAAGGTTCGCCTGCCCTGCGGGTTGCCGCTCCCGGCCCGTTCTGAAACCATGCCGCCTCGAAACGGGAGGCGAATCATGGTGACCACAACGGCGGAGCCGCGCGGCTCCTGGCTGTCGCGAGAGCGCACGGTCGCCGAACCCGGCTTCAGCCGCTGGATGGTGCCGCCCGCCGCGCTGTGCGTTCATCTGTGCATCGGGCAGGCCTACGCCTTCTCGGTGTTCAACCTGCCGATGACGCGGCTCCTCGGCGTCAGCGAGCCCGCGCCCGGCGACTGGGCGCTGACCGAGATCGGCTGGATCTTCTCGATCGCGATCGTCTTCCTCGGCCTGGCGGCCGCCTTCGGCGGCGCCTGGGTGGAGCGCGTCGGCCCGCGCCGCACCATGGCGACGGCGGCCGCCTTCTTCGGCGGCGGCTTCCTGGTGGCCGCGCTCGGCGTCCACCTGCACCAGCTCTGGCTGGTCTATCTCGGCTACGGGGTCTTGGGCGGCACGGGCCTCGGCCTTGGCTACATCTCGCCGGTCAAGACGCTGATGACCTGGTTTCCCGACCGGCCCGGCATGGCGACCGGCATGGCGATCATGGGATTTGGCGGCGGCGCCTTCGTGGCCTCGCCGCTCTCGGTCTGGCTGATGGGCCGCTTCGCCTCGCCGGCCTCGGTGGGCGTGGCCGAGACCTTCGTGGTGCTGGGTTTCGGCTACTTCCTGTTCATGATGGTGGGTGCGGCCATCGTGCGCGTGCCGCGCGCCGGCTGGGCGCCGGCCGGCTACACGCCCGCCCGCACGTCGACGGGCCTCGTCACGACCGCCGACGTCCATGTCGACGAGGCCATGAAGACACGGCAGTTCTGGCTTCTCTGGGGTATGCTCTGCCTCAACGTGACGGCCGGCATTGGCGTCCTCGGCCAGGCCTCGGCCATGATCCAGGAGATGTTCCCGGGCGTCATCACGGCGGCGGCGGCGGCCGGCTTCGTCGGCCTCCTGTCGCTCTTCAACATGGCGGGCCGCTTCGTCTGGGCCTCCACCTCCGACTATATCGGCCGGCGCGCCACCTACATGATCTTCTTCGCGCTCGGCCTCGTGCTCTACGCACTGGTGCCCTCGTCGGGCCGCATGGGCTCGGTGGTGCTCTTCGTCCTGTTCTACGCGGTCATCATGTCGATGTACGGCGGCGGCTTCGCGACGATCCCCGCCTACCTCCGGGACGTCTTCGGGGTGCGCTATGTCGGCGCGATCCACGGCCGGCTGCTGACCGCCTGGTCCGTGGCGGGCGTCGCAGGCCCGGTGCTCGTCAACTACATCCGCCAGTACCAGCTCGACCAGGGCGTGGCGAAGGCCGACGCCTACACGATCACCATGTACATCATGGCGGGGCTGCTGGCGGCGGGCCTCGTCCTGAACCTCCTGATGACGCCGGTGGACAAGCGTCACCACCTGCCGGCCGACGCGGCTAAGGCGTGAGGGAACGAGCCATGCGGCACACCGCCGCTCAACGCCGCGCTCGCGCCCGTGTGAGCGGGCCCCGCTGGCCTCCGCCGCCCGGAGCGGCGTAGAAGAGGCGTGCAACACGGACGCGGGAGACACGCGGCGCATGGCGCTCGGCGACAACAACCACCCCTTCTTCCGCCCGCTCTGGCGGCGCGTTCTTCTGGTCGCCGTCTGCGCCGCCTGGGCGCTGTTCGAACTCCTCGTGACGGGCGACCGGACCTGGGCGATCATGACCGGCATCGTCGCCGCCTACGCGGCCTGGACGTTCCTGATCACCTATCAGCCGACGCCGGCCGACCCGGCCGGCAAGGACTGAGCCTCGGGCTCAGTCCCGGTTGGCGACGCCGGCCTGAGAGAAGGTCGCCATGCCCGAGTGGCAGGCGACCGCCGCCTTGACGATGCCGGCGGCGAGCGCCGCCCCCGTGCCCTCGCCGAGCCGCATGCCGAGCGCGAGCAGCGGAACCTTGTTCATGCGCTGAAGTGCCGCCTGGTGGCCGCGCTCGGCCGAGACGTGGCCGAACAGGCAATGGTCGAGCGCCGTCGGGTCGAGCGCATGGAGGACGGCGGCCGCCGCCGTCACCGTGAAGCCGTCGACGATCACCGGCACGCGCTGCATGCGGGCGGCCAGGATCGCGCCCACCGACGCCGCGATCTCGCGTCCCCCCAAGCGCCGCAGCACCTCCAGCGGATCCGACAGGTGCCCGGCATGAAGGTCGAGCGCCTCCTGCACGATGGCGGCCTTGCGCTGGAGACCGGCCGCGTCGTGGCCGGTGCCCGCCCCCACCCAGTCCGCCGCCGTGCCGCCGAAGAGCGCGGCAAAGATCGCGGCCGCGACCGCCGTGTTGCCGATGCCCATCTCGCCGATGCACAGGAGATCCGGCTCGCCGGCCAGGCACTCCATGCCGAAGGCCATGGTAGCGGCGCAGTCGCGCTCGCTGAAGGCCGCCTCGCGCGAGATGTCGCCGGTCGGCACGTCGAGCGCGAGGTCGAAGACCTTGAGCCCGAGGTCGTAGGTCGCGCAGATCTGGTTGATCGCCGCGCCCCCGGCCGCGAAGTTCTCGACCATGGCCTGCGTCACCGAGACCGGAAAGGCCGAGACGCCGCGCGCCGCCACGCCGTGGTTGCCCGCGAACACGCAGACCACCGGCCGGTCGACGGTCGGCGCGCGGCCCTGCCAGGCCGCCATCCACTCGGCGATCTCCTCGAGGCGCCCGAGCGAACCCGACGGCTTGGTGAGCTCCTCCTGACGGTGGCGCGCGTCGTGCCGCGCCTGCGTATCGGGTCCCGGCATGGAGCGCAGGAGCGCGCGGATGTCGTCGAAGGGCAGGCCGGTGATGCTGGACATGGGTCTTCCTGGCAAACGCGTCGCGGCGGTCTTGGCCCCTTGCGCGCGCCATGGCAAGCGCCGGTCCCGCCGGTAAGCCTTTGCGCGAATCGCCGTGATCGCGGCCTATGGCGCGATGCGCCCCGACCTCGCCCTTCTCCGAACGCTCACCTTCCTGTCGCGCCTGCCGCCCGTTTCCTTCGCCTTCCGGGACGGGCCGCATCCGCTGGGCGCGGATGCGCCGCTGTTTCCGCTTGCCGGCGCGCTGATCGCCCTGCCGCCCGCGCTCCTTCTGCCGCTCGGCACGGCGCTCGGCCTCGCCCCGCTCGTCGCGGCGACGCTGTGCGTGCTCTCGCTCGTCGCGCTGACGGGGGCGCTCCACGAGGACGGGCTCGGCGACACGGCGGACGGGCTCTTCGGCCACCGCGCGACCGCCGATGCGCTGCGCATCATGAAGGACAGCCGCGTCGGCACCTATGGTGCGCTGGCGCTGACGGGATCGCTGGTTCTGCGCATCGCGCTTCTCGCCGATCTCGCCGCCGTCCGGCCCGGCGCAGCGGCGCTGGCGCTCGTGGCGGCGTCCGCCGCGAGCCGGGGCTGGATGGCGTGGCTCTGGAGCCGGCTTGCGACCGCCGATCCGGGAGGGTTGGCGGACAGCGTCGGCCGTCCCTCGGCGGCGGCCGGACGCGCGGGGCTCGTTCTCGGCCTCGCGATCGCGGCGGCGCTCGGCCTCGCCGTGGCGGACGTGCCGGGTCTCGTCCTGCCCGCGCTCCTCTCGGCGCTGCCGGTTCTCTGGCTGGCGCGCGTCCTGCGGCGGCGCCTGGGCGGGCAGACCGGCGACACGCTCGGTGCCGCGCAGCAGCTCTGCGAGATGGCATTGCTTCTCGGCTTCGCGCTCGTCGTCTAGCCGAAGACGAGCGCCAGGCCGAGCGTCAGGACGAGGAGCAGGTCGCAGAAGCGGCGGAAGATGCGAAGCGCCCGCGCGATGTCGGATAGGCCCGCCTCGCGCCGACCTTCCGCGCAGAGGAAGGGCGCGTCCACCTCGATCTCGCCGTAGCGGCGCGGGCCACCGAGCGCGAGGCGCAGGGCGCCCGCCATCGCCCCTTCCGGCCAGCCGGCATTGGGCGAGCGGTGGTGGGGCGCGTCGCGCCGCGCGACGGTCCAGGCCCGGCGCATGGCGCGCCCCCCGTAGCGCAGGCCGCTCAGCGCGAAGAGCAGCGCCGAAAGCCGCGCGGGGGCGAGGTTGGCGAAATCGTCGAGGCGCGCGCTCGCCCAGCCGAAGGCGCGGCGACGCTCGTCCATGTGGCCGACCATGGAGTCGGCCGTGTTCAGCATCTTGTAGGCGAGAAGCCCGGGCAGGCCGGCGAGGGCGTAGAAGAACCACGGCGCCACGACGCCGTCGGAGGCGTTCTCCGCCAGGCTCTCGATCGCCGCGCGGCAGACGCCCGCTTCGTCGAGCTGATCCGGATCGCGCCCGACGATCATCGACACGGCCTCGCGCCCGCCCTCCAGCCCGTCGCGGTCGAGCGCCCGCTCCACGCGCTCCACGTGATCGGCCAGACTCTTCTGGGCGAGGAAGACCGAGGCGATCACCGCTTCCAGCACGAGGCCGAAGGGCCCGAGCGCGCGGAACAGGGCATGGAGCACGGCGCCCGCCGCCATCGCCAGCAGGAGAAGGGCGAGGATGGCGAGCGTTCCGGCGACCTTGCGCCGACGCTCCGGCCATTCGGGGCGGTTGAGATACCACTCGGCGCGGCCGATCAACCAGCCGAGCCAGACCACGGGATGGGGCAGACGGCGCCAGAGCCGGTCCGGGTCGCCGAAGACGCGGTCGAACAGGAGGGCGAGCGACAGGGCGATCATGCGGCGATCTCCCGCAGGGCGTCACGCAGCGACCGGCAAAGGCGTCCGGCCTCGCCTTCGCTCGCGCACAGGCCGAAGCGCAGCGCGTCCGGTTCCGTCTCGAAGGGGCGAACGAGGATGCGCCGGCGCGCCAGCGCCTCGAACAGCGCGTGCGCGCGGCGGTGACGCACGAGCGCGAAGAGCGCGGCGTCGCCCATCGGCTCCAGACCGGCCTCCCCGATCGCGCGGCGCGTCCAGCCGCTCGCCGCCCGGATGCCGACGCGAAGGCGCGCCAAGGCGGGACCATCCTCCAGAAGGGCCGTCCCGACGGCGATGGCCGGCCCCGAGACCGGCCACTCGCCCAGCCGGGCGCGCAGCGGCGCTTCCAGCGCCGGGGGCACGAGAGCGAAGCCGAGGCGCAGGCCCGCCAGCCCGAAGGTCTTGCCGAAGGAGCGCAGCACCACGAGGCCGGGCCGCCCGGCCTGGGCTGCCACGCTCTCGCGCGGGTCGGCGTCCATGAAGGCCTCGTCGACCACGAGGACGCCGCCGCGCGCCGCCAGCCGGTCGGCGAGGTCCAGAAGGATAGCGGCTGGAAAGCGGCGGCCGTCGGGATTGTTGGGGTTGGCGACGAAGGCGAGCGACGCGTCGGCCGCCCCGTCGCGCGGGTCCTCGATCCGCACGACCCGGTGGCCGGCGGCCTCCAGCGCCTTCCCATGTCCGCCGTAGGCGAAGCGCAGCGCGGCGGCCGCCCCGGCGGGCACGAGATGGGGGAGCGCCGCGATCAAGGCCCCGGAGCCCGACGCCGCCACGATCCGCGCTTCGAGCCCCGCGCCCGTGAAACGGCGGAAGGCGTCCACCATGCGCGCCTCGTCCTCGGCCTCCGGCAAGCGCGTCCAGCTTTCCGGCGGAACGGGCGGCAGCGCGGGCGGGCGCGGGTTGATGCCGGTGGACAGGTCGAGCCAGTCGGCGCGAGCCCCGCCATAGGTCCGGATCGCCGCCAGGAGCGCGCCGCCGTGAACGAGCGCTTCCCTCATGCGCGGTCGATCACGTGGAGGAAGGAGCCGGCGACACGGCCCGCCTGCAGACCCGCGAGCCCGAGGTCTTCGCCCAGCGCGTCGCGCGCCCGGAACAGGGGGGCGCCCCGCTCCGACAAGGTGCTGGTGTAATGGAACTCGTGTGCGGTGAGCGCGCCCTCCCACGGCCCGCCCGGCAGCGTCTCCAGACGGCGATAGCCGAGATGCCGGCGGCGCTCGTGAAACGAGGTCTCGACGCCGAGCAGCCCGAGCATGGCGTGACGCGCGCCGTTCGCATCCACCAGCCCCTCGCCCAGAACCATGTAGCCGCCGCACTCGCCATAGACCCGCGCCCCGCCTGCCGCGGCCCGGTGCATCCCCGCGCGAAAGGCCGCCACCGCCGCCAGCCGTCCGGCATGGAGCTCGGGATAGCCGCCCGGCAGGAACACCGCGTCGGCCGCCGCGTCCGGCGCCTCGTCGGCAAGCGGCGAGAAGGGGTGAAGGCTCGCGCCCGCCGCCCGCCAGCCGTCGAGGAGATGGGGGTAGGCAAAGCCAAAGGCGGTATCCTGCGCCACGGCGACGCGCGTGCCCAGCGGCGCGAGGGTTTCAGCCGAGACCGTTTCGCGTGAAACATCGGGGACCAGCCATCGGTCCAGCGCCCCGGGCATAAGGCCTGCCGCGAGCCAGTCGGCGGCGTCATGCAGGAACGTGGCCAGGCCCGCGTGCTCACCGGCCTGGACGAGGCCGAGATGGCGCTCGGGCAGCACGAGATGCGGCGCGGGGGGCAAAACGGCGAGCACCGGCAGATCGAGCGGTGCGAGGGCCTCGCGCAGCATCCGCTCGTGGCGCGTCGAGGCCACGCGGTTGAGCACGAGGCCGGCAAAGCGCAAGCGCGGCCGGTGGTCGCGAAAGCCGCGCACGAGCGCCGCGACCGAGTGCGACTGGCGCGCGCAGTCCACCACCAGCACGACGGCAAGGTCCAGCAGCTCGGCGAGATCGGCCGACGAGCCCGTCCCGTCGGCCGCGCCGTCGAAGAGACCCATCATCCCTTCCGCGACCAGCGGCACAGGGCCTTGCGCCAGCGCGCGGAGGAGAACCGGGCGCATGGCGTAGGGGTCGAGATTGACGGAGGGAACGCCCGCCGCCGCCGCGTGGAAGGTGGGGTCGATATAGTCCGGCCCCGCCTTGGCAGGGCGCACGGCGACGCCCTCGCGCCGCAGGTGGGCGAGGAGCGCGAGCGTCACCAGCGTCTTGCCGGAGCCCGAATGGGGCGCGGCGACGAGGAGACCGGAGGGGAATGCGCGATCAGGCATGACGGCCGCGCTTTTCGCACGACCGCGCGCCGCCTATAAGCCCCCCATGGGCTTCAACCTCGGCAAGCGGCGGGACGGCGCGAGCGTCGCGATGCGCGAGGGCGCGCCCCTGCGCCGGGGCTGGACCACGGGCGCCTGCGCGACCGCCGCCGCCAAGGCCGCGAGTGCCGCGCTTCTCACCGGCCGCTTTCCCGATCCGGTCGCGATCACGCTGCCGCGCGGCGAGACGCCGGCCTTTTCGCTCGCGCGCGAGCGGCTCGGCGACGGCGAAGCCTTCGCCGCCATCGTCAAGGACGCGGGCGACGATCCCGACGTCACCCACGGGGCCGAGGTCTGGGCGCGCGTGCGCTGGCTGCCCGTCGGCTCCGGCCTCGTGTTCCGGGCCGGCGAGGGCGTCGGCACGGTGACCAAGGCGGGCCTGCCGATCCCGCCCGGCGAGCCGGCGATCAACCCGGTGCCGCGCCAGATGATCCGCGCCGAACTCGAGGGCCTCTGCGACGCGCACGGCCGGGCCCTGGATGCCGAGGTGACGGTCGGCGTCACGGACGGCGCGCGGCTGGCGGAGAAGACGTGGAACGGGCGGCTCGGCATCCTCGGCGGCCTGTCGATCCTCGGCACGACCGGCATCGTCCACCCCTTCTCCTGCTCGGCCTGGATCCACTCCATCCATCGCGGCATCGACGTCGCGCGGGCCGAGCGCGTCGGGCACGTGGTGGGCGCGACCGGCTCCACCAGCGAGGCGGCGGTCCGGCAACTCTATCCGCATCTGCCGGTGATCAGCTATCTCGACATGGGCGACTTCGCGGGCGGGCTCCTGAAGTACCTGCGCCGCCATCCGGTGGAGCGCCTCACGATCGCGGGGGGCTTCGCCAAGCTCGCCAAGCTCGCCCAGGGCGCGCTCGACCTCCACTCCGGGCGCTCGCAGGTGGACCTTGAATTCCTCGCCGCGCTTGCGCGGGACCTCGGCGCCGACGGCGACCTCGGGGGACGGATCCTCCGCGCCAACACGGCCAAGGAGGCGCTCGATCTCTGCGCGGCGGCCGGGCTCGACATCGCGGGCCTCGTGGGGAGCCGGGCGCTCGGCACGGTGCGGGAGGCGTTGCGCGGCGCGCCCGTCGCGGCCGAGGTCGTGGTGGTGGACCGCGCGGGCCTCGTGATCGCCCATGCCCGCTAGATCGGTGCTCGTTCTCGGCGGCACGGCCGAAGCGTCGCTTCTCGTCGCGCGCCTCGCGCGCGAGCATCCCGAGATGCGGCTCGTCCTGTCGCTCGCCGGGCGCACGCGCGAGCCGATCCTACCGGCCGGCGTCGCAGTCCGCATCGGCGGCTTCGGCGGCGCGGCGGGGCTGGCCGCCTACCTCCAGGCCGAGGGCGTGACCCATCTCGTCGACGCGACCCACCCGTTCGCGACCGGCATGTCGCGCAACGCGGTGGAGGCGGCCCGTCTCGCCGGGGTCCCTCGCATCGCGCTCCTGCGCCCGCCCTGGGAGCAAAGGACCGGCGATCCGTGGACCGAGGTGGATTGCCTGCGGAGCGCGCGCGACGCCCTGCCGATGGGCGCGACGGCCTTTCTCGCGCTCGGCGCCCAGCACGTCGCCCCCTTTCGCCACCGGCCGGACCTCCGGCTCGTCTGGCGCGTCGTGGACGCGCCGGAGGGCCCCCTGCCCTTCGCCGCCACGCTCGTCCTCGGCCGCCCCTCGACCGACCCGGCGGAGGAGGCCGCGCTGTTTGCGGGCCATGCGATCACGCACCTCGTCTGCCGCAACTCGGGCGGCCGACGCGCCCATGCCAAGATCGAGGCTGCGCGGCGGCTTGCGCTTCCGGTCGTGATGATCCGCCGGCCCGCGCCGCCCCCGCCACCGATCGCGGGCGACCTCGATGCCGTCGTCGAGTGGCTGGAGACTTAGCCGGCTTTCGCGCGCTTGGCGTGAGGCCGCAGGATGTGCGGATGCGCGGCGTCGTAGAGCGCCGAGTCGCGGAAGTCCTCGGCCGCGAGCGCCCGGCCGACGAGAACCAGCGCGGTGCGGGTGAGCTTGGCCTCGCGGACTTGGCGGCCGATCGTCGCGAGCGTGCCGTGGATGAAGAGCTCGTCCGGCCAGCCGACGCGATAGGCGACCACGACCGGGCAGTCCGGTCCATAGCCCGGCAGCGGCGACAGTTCGCGCTCGATATGGGCGAGGTTGCGGATCGACAGGTGGATGGCGAGCGTCGCGCGGCTTTTTGCCAGCGTCGCGAGATCCTCGCCCTCCGGCATGGCAGAGGACTTCATGGCGGTGCGCGTCACCACCACGGTCTGGCAGACCTCGGGCACGGTGAGCTCGAGTTTCAGCGCGGCGGCGGCCGCCGCGAAGGCCGGCACGCCGGGCGTCACGTCGAAGGGAATGCCGAGCCGGTCCAGCCGCCGCATCTGCTCGGCGGTCGCGCCGTAGATCGACGGATCGCCCGAATGGACGCGCGCGACGTCGAGCCCCGCCTCGTGGGCGCGTCGCATCTCCTCGACGATCTCGTCCAAGTGCATCGGCGCGGTGTCGAGGACGCGGGCGCCCTCTGGCGCGGCGCGCACGATCTCTTCGGGCACCAGCGAGCCGGCGTAGAGGCAGACCGGGCAGCGCTCGATGAGGCGAAGCCCGCGCAGGGTGATGAGGTCGGGCGAGCCCGGCCCCGCGCCGATGAAGTGGACGGTCATGACTGGATCCCGGTGCCGGGCTTGGCGGCATAGCCGCGCGGCGTATAGGCGAAGCGGCGTCCCTCGGGCGTGACGAGAAGACGCGTGTTGGTGGAGCCGACGAGGACGACGGTCAGCATGTCGACCTCCTCGACGTCGAGGGCCTGAAGCTCGACGATGCGCACGCTCTCGCCCTCGCGCCCAAGATTGGTGGCGAGCACGACCGGCGTGTCGGCGGGGCGGTGTTGCAGGAGCACGTCGCGGGCGTGGGCCAACTGCGTGCGGCGGCGCTTCGACACGGGATTGTAGAAGGCAACGACGAAGTCGCCCTCGGCCGCCGCCTGCACGCGCCGCTGGATATCCTCCCAGGGGGTCAGGAGGTCGGACAGCGAGATGGTACAGAAGTCGTGGCCGAGCGGGGCGCCGGCCTTGGCGGCAGCCGCCTGCAGCGCCGAGATGCCGGGCGAGACCTCGACGGCGATGCGCCGGGCCGCCTTGGATACCTCGCCCCGGTCGAGAAGCTCGAAGACCAGCGTCGCCATGGCGTAGATGCCGGCGTCGCCCGAGCAGACGAGCGCGACGGTCCGGCCCTCGCCCGCCAGCTCCATCGCATGGCGCACGCGCGCTTCTTCGGCGCCGAGGTCGAAGTCGTGGCGCGTCCGTCCGTCCGCGAGGGGCCCGAGGAGGTCGAGGTAGAGCGAGTAGCCGACGAGGTCGGTACTCTGCTCGACAAGGGCCGAGACGGCGGGCGAGCGCCAGGGCGCGCCGCCCGGTCCGATGCCGACCACGAAGAGCCGTCCCCGCGCCTGCCCGACGGTGGCCGGGTCGATCGGCAGGGGCGCGCGCGCGAGCGCGGCGGTGGCGCGCGCGCTCTTCTGCTTGGAGACCGCGAGCGCGCCTTGCGGGCCGACGGCGGCGAGCGCCGCGCCTTCCGACACGCCGTGGCAGCCCGTCTCGCGGAACACGATGGCGGACGGATTCATGAGGCGCGGGCGCTCGCGCTCCAAAGTGGCGGCGTCGAAGAAGCGGGCCGGCACGCCGAAGCGTGCGGCCACCGCATGAACCGCCGGCTCGTCGGCCTTGAGGTCGATCGACGCGACGCAAGCCAAGCTCAGCGGCGAGACGCCGGCTTGCGACAGGACCCGCTCGGCCAGCGCGACGGCCTCTTCGGGCGGGGCGCCGCGCTCGGCGCCGATTCCGAGCACCATGGTCCGGGGGCGGTAGAGAAGTTCGAGCGGCTTCGCCTCGCGAGCTTCTTCCGTGACGGCGAGCGTGACGCGCCCGTCGTCGGCGACGGGGATGCGAGAGGTCTGGAGCCACGGCGCCGCGCCCTCGATCCACGCCTCCGCGCCCGCGACGAGTTCGGCCATGACGCCCTTTGCGTCGGCCGCGTTCTCCAGCGTGTAGCCTAGCGGAGGAGCGTCGAGGGCGACGCCGAAGCGCAGGTCGCCGGCCGTCGTGACGGCGGCGTGTCCGCCGAGCCCTTCGGCGAGGCGCCGCGCGAGGTCGTTGGCACCGTGGTGGCCGCCGAGCAGCGGCACCGCGGCCGAGCCGTCCTCGGCCAGCGCCACGACCGGCGGCTCGGCGCCCTTGTCGGTCAGCAGCGGCGCGAGGATGCGGATCACCGCGCCCGCCGCCATGACGGCAATGAGCGGGCGACCGTCCCGAAACAGCCGGCGCAGGTGGTCGCCCGCCGCCTCGAACAGGATCTCGGCCTCGTCCGCGCGCCCGCGCGCGCCGTGAACCTCGCCGCCGACCAGCGCGGCGGCGCGGCGCGCGAGCGGCAGCGCGCCGGAGTGGAGGACGACGATGGCGGGCCTCATGCGAGCGTCCCCCGGATGGCGGGCTCGGTGCCGCGATAGACGAGAATCATCGCGAAATAGGGCGCCTCGTCGCCGGTCTCGCTCAAGGGGAGGACGCGCTCGCCCCCTTGCGTGACGCGCTCGGCATAGATCGCGTCGTCCATCAGACCGAGTTCTCCGAGGAGCCGCTTCACGCGCGAAAAATGCCGGCCGAGCTTCAGGACGGCGAGGCTGGTGGCGGCCTCGATCGCCGGGCGCAGCGTCTCGTCGGGCAACGTCGCGGGGAGCACCGTCACGACGTCGCCGCGCGCGCTCAAGGGCCGGCGGGCGCCTGCGGCGGCGGCCATCACGGACGAGACGCCGGGCACGACGACGGTGGGAAAGCGGTCGGACAATCGGGCATGGAGATACAGGAAGGAGCCGTAGAAGAAGGGGTCGCCCTCGCACAGCACCGCGACGTCGCGGCCGGCCTCGAGGTGCTCGGCGATCAGCGGGGCGGCGCGATCGTAGGCGGCCTGGCCGGGCGCGCGGTCGCCCGACATGAGAAGGGGGATCGCGATCTCTTCCTGTTCGCCGGGCAAGTGCGGCGCGGCGATCGCGCGCGCGAGGCTCTGCGATCCTTCCGCCGCGGGATAGGCGATCACCGGAACGCTGCGCAGGATGCGGTGCGCTTTCAAAGTGAGAAGCTCGGGGTCGCCGGGACCGAGGCCGAGGCCGTAGAGCGTGCCGGTCATGGCCGGGCCTTTCGCAGGCACCAGTGGGTCACGGGCATGGCCGGGCGCCAGCCGCGATAGGGACCGACCGGCTCGGCGTGGCTGACCGCGACGCGCAAGAGTTCGCCGCCGTGCACCTCGTGGAGAGCGAGGAGGATCGCCTCCGACTCCAGCGTCACGGCATGGGCGACGAGCCGGCCGCCGCCCTTCAGCGCGGCGAAGGCGGCGTGGAAGACGCCGTCCGTGAGCCCGCCGCCGATGAACACGGCATCGGGCGCGGGCAGGCCCTCGAACGCGGCGGGTGCCTTGCCCTCGATGATCAGCAGGCCGTGCGTGCCGAGCCGGAAGGCGTTCTCGGCGATCATCGCGCGGCGCTCCGCGATCGGCTCGACCGCGATCGCCCGGCCACCGGGCGCGGCGCGCAGCCATTCCACCGAGATCGAGCCCGAACCGGCTCCCACGTCCCACAGGAGCTCGCCGGCGCCGGGTGCGAGGGCGGCGAGCGCGAGGGCGCGCGGCACGCGCTTGGTCATCTTGCCGTCGTGCCGGAAGGCGTCGTCCGGCAGGCCGGTGGCGAAGGGGTGATGCACCGTCCCCTCGCCCATCCGGCACTCCACCGCGAGCGTGTTGAGAGCGGCGACGTCGGGAAGCGCGAACCCGTCGGCCTCTGCCTCACGCACCCACTCGGCCGGGCCGCCGAGATGTTCCAGGACGGCGATGCGGCTCGGGCCGAAGCCGCGACGGCGGAGGAGATCGGCGACGCGGGCCGGCGAGGCGCCGTCCTCGGACAGGACGAGGAGCCGCGCGCCCGGCGCGACGTGCGGATTCAGCGCCTCGACCTCGCGCCCGTGAATGGTCAGGCAGCGCACCGCCTCCAGCGCCCAGCCCATCCGTGCGGCCGCCAGCGAAAAGGCGGACGGCCCCGGCAGGACGCGCATCTCGCCCGCGTCGAGAAACGTGCGCAGCCAGCGCGCCGGGCCGAACCAGGACGGATCGCCGGTCGCGAGCACGACAGCGGGAGACCCACGCGCGGCGAGGATGTCGGCGGCCGACTCGGCGAACGGCGAGCGCCAGCGGACGCGCCGCGCGGGATGGTCGCCCAGCATGGCGAGATGACGCTCACCCCCGAACACGGTCTGCGCCCCGTCGAGTGCGCGGCGCGCCTCGGGGGTCAGCGTGTCGAGGCCGCCGTCACCGACGCCGATCACGTGGAGCCAGGGCGCGCTCATGCGAGGCCCGAGACGAGGGCGTTGACGGCGGCGGCCGCCACGGCCGAGCCGCCGCGCCGGCCGCGCAAGGCGGCGAAGGGGACGCCGCGAGGGCTCCGCTCCAGCTCGGCCTTGGACTCGGCCGCGCCCACGAAGCCGACGGGGAAGCCGAGGATCACGGCCGGGCGCGGCGCCCCGGCATCCAGCCGCTCCAAGAGGCGGAAGAGCGCGGTCGGCGCGTTGCCGATCGCGACCACCGCGCCCTCCAAGTCCCAGAGGTCGACCTGCGCGGCCGAGCGCGTCGTGCCGGTCTCACGCGCCATCGCCGGTACGCGCGGATCGTTGAGGAGGCAGACGACCTCGACGCCGGCCGGCAGGTTGCGCGCGATGATGCCGTGCCGCACCATCTCGGCGTCCACCAAGATATGCGCGCCTCCGGCCAGCGCCGCGCGGCCCGCCTCCACCGCATCGGGCGAGAGGGCGAGGTCGTCGATCGCATCCACCATGCCGCAGCTATGGGCGATGCGGATGGCGAGATCGCGCGCGGTCTCCGGCAGGCACGCGAGCGCTTCCGCCCCCTCCTCGCGGATGGTGCGGAAACTTTGATCGTAGATCGCGGCGGGATCGCGCTCGTAGTGAAGAGCCATCGCGCCTCACCGTTTCATCGAGCGCGGGCCCAGCGGGTGGTCGGCATGGGGATAGGGATGATGCGTGTGGTCGTGCCCGTGCGAATGCCCGTGCGCGTGGTCATGGCCATGCGCGTGGTCGTGGCCATGGTCGTGCGAATGGGAGTGAGCGTGCCCATGGGCGTGGTCATGCCCGTGGTGATGGTGCTCGTGGTCGCCGTGCGCATGGTCGTGATGAGCGTGCCCGTGCCCGTCCGGGGCCGCCGGCCCGGTGCCGATGCCCTCGACGTGGTGGTGATGGCTCTCCTGCGGCAAGCCGACTTCCGCCTCGAAGCCCAGCACCTGCTCGCGATACTTGCACATCTGGCAGTTCATCGTGTTGGTGCCCTCGCCTATCTCCGCGAGCCGATCGACGAAGGTCTCCACCACGAGGTCGTGGGCGCCGAGATAGCCCGCCTTCAGGAAGCGGATCTCCGGGTGCCCGGCCGCGACCTTGTCGACGCCGGCATAGATGCGGTCGATGAGGATGCCGGTGAACAGGAAGTAGGGGAACACGACGATCCGCCGGTAGCCGAGGCGGGCGGCATGGGTCAGCCCCGGTTCGACCAGGGGGAAGGTGACGCCAGAATAAGCCGTCTCGCCCCAGCCGAAGCCGAGGCCCTCCCAGAGCATGCGCATGACCTTGGCGACGTTCGAGTTGGCGTCGGGGTCGGAGGCGCCCCGCCCCACCACCACCAGCATCGTGTCGTGCAGCGGCTCGCCGTCGCGCCAGCCGTCGCGGCGCAGCGCCTCGCGAATGCGCTCGCCGGCGGCGCGGATCATCTTGGGGTCGATCCCCAGCTCGCGGCCGTACAGGATCTCGACGCCGTTGGCGCTCGCATAGGTGTTGAGGACGGAGGGGATGTCGTTCTTGGCGTGGCCGGCGGCGAACAGCATGCCCGGCAGCGCCATGATCTGCGTGGCGCCCGCCTCGCGCAGGCGGTCCAGCCCGTCGCGGATAATCGGGGTCGCGAACTCGAGATAGCCGTAGTCGACGCGCCAGTCCGGCAGGCGGCGCGCCATCTTCTCGGAGAGGCCCCGGAACTCCTCCACCGCGCCGCGGTCCCGCGAGCCGTGGCCGCACATCATCAGCGCCTTCATGGGCGCCTCCTTTCATCCAAAGGCCGAAAGGAGGCGCGGCGCGCTGGGGCGCTTCCGCGTGGCTCTTTCCGACAGTCTCCCCGCCAGCCCCCGGATTGGGTCGGCCGCGACAGGAATCGTTTCGTGAGCTCGAACCGTCGAGCACCGTCAGGCAGCGCGGTTAAACAGGGCCCGGGATGCCGCGTCAACGCGCGCCCGTTCAGTCCTCGCCGATGCGGTAGCCGACGGCGGGCTCGGTCAGGATCAGGCGCGGGCGCGCCGGGTCGTCCTCGAGCTTGGCGCGCAGCTGCCCGACATAGACGCGCAGGTACTGCGTGTCGTGCTCGTGCGCCGGGCCCCAGACGGCGCGCAGGATCTGGCGGTGGGTGACGACCTTGCCGCTGTGGCGCACGAGAAAGGCGAGGAGCTCGAACTCCTTGGGCGTCAGGCGCGTCTCGGCGCCGCCCTTGAGGACGCGGCGGCGCGCAAGGTCCACCTCGAAGTCGCGCAGGCGCAGCTGCGCCGTCTCGCCGGCCGCCGAGATGGCGTGGCGCAGAGCCGCGCGAAGCCGCGCCATCAGCTCGCCCACGCCGAAGGGCTTGTTCACGAAGTCGTCGGCGCCCAGATCCAGCACCTCGATCTTCTCGGCCTCGCGGTCGCGCGCCGATAGCACCACGATCGGCACGCGCGACCAGGCGCGCACGCGCTCCACCACCTGCTTCCCGTCCATGTCGGGCAGGCCGAGGTCGAGCACGACGGCCGCGGGAGACTGGTTGGCGACGGCCGCGATCCCCGCCTCGCCCGTGTCGGCGCGCAGGACCTCGTAGCCCGCCGCCTCCAGCGCCGGCTTCAGGAAGCGGTGGATGGCGGGCTCGTCGTCCACCACGAGGATGGCGGGGCGGGTCACGGGCGGGCCCCGGCCTCGAGGGGCAGGACGAGCCGGAAGCGGGCGCCGCGCTCGCCGGCGGGCGTGGCGTCGAGCTCGGCCCGCCCGCCATGCGCCTCCAGGATGCCGCGCGTGATGGCCAGGCCCAGCCCCGCGCTTTCGCCCGCGTCGCCCCCCGTTCGCGGCCGGGCGCGGGCGAACTTCTCGAAGACGTGGGGCGCGACGTCCTCGGCCACGCCCGGCCCGTCGTCGCGGATGCGGATCACCATCTCGTTGTCCTCGCGCGCGGCCGAGAGTGCGATGGCCGCGCCAGGGCCAGCATAGCGCATCGCGTTGCCGACGACGTTGCCGATCGCCTGGTCGAGAAGGCTCTGGTCGGCGAAGACCAGCGGCAGGTCGGGGGCGGCCGCGACCTCGAAGCGCTGCGTGGCGCCCCGCCGGCGCGCGAGGTCGACGACGCGGTGGAGCGTTTCGGTGACGTCCACCCAGTCGCGGCGGAGATCCAGCGTTCCCGCCTCGAGGCGCGTGACGGCGAGGAGGTTGCGCACCATGCCGTCGAGATGCTGCGCCTCGTCGCGGATCTGCGAGAGGAGGTCTCGCCGCGCCGGCTCCCCCATGCGGTCGCCGTAGTCGAGAAGCGCGCTCGCCGCCCCCAGCACCGAGGCGAGCGGGGTGCGGAAATCGTGGCTGATCGAGGCGAGGAGGATGTTCCTCACGCGCTCGGTCTCGGCCTCGAGGCGCACGCTGCGCACCTCGGCCGACAGAAGCGCGCGGTGCAGGGCCGCGGCGGTCTGCTCGGTGAGGGCGGACAGGAGCGTGCGCGCCTCGGCGTCCAGCGGGGCGGCGTCCGGCGCGCGCTCGACGCCCAGAACGCCGACCTTGCCCTCGCGCACGGTGAGGGGCACGAAGGACCAGGCGGTCGAGGGCAGCGTGCCGGTGCCCCGGCCCGCCGGCTCGCCGTGCTCGAAGGCCCAGCGCGCGGCGGTGCGCGCCGAGCCGTCGAGCCGGTCCTCGGGCGGCCAGGCGGCGGCGACCTCCAGATCCCCGGGGCCGGGCCGCAGCAAAACGGCCGAGCGCCCGGTCGCGGTGTTGATCTCGCCGACGGCCGCCTCCATCACCGCGCCCGCGTCCGGCAGGGCCGAGAGCGTGCGGGTGAACTCGTAGAGGCGCCGCGCGGCGAGCGTGCGGCGTGCCGACAGGCGCATCTCCTCGCGCGCGCGGCCCGCCAGCGCCGAGATCGTCACTGCGATGATCAGGAAGACGCCGAGCGCCAGCACCTCGTGCGGACGGGCGACCGTGAAGGAGCCGGTCGGGTCGATGAAGAAGAAGTTGTAGGCGGCGAACGACAGGAACGAGGCGACCACCGCCGGCCAGACGCCGAAGACGAGAGCGGGCACCAGCACCGCGAGGAGATAGAGCATCGAGAGGTTGGGCAGCGGCATGAATCGCACGAGCTCGCGCCCGAGAAGCGTCGCGCAGGCGACGCTGAGGACCGCCGCGCCGTAGCCGGTCCAGGTGCCGAACTCGGGCCAGCGCCAGCGCGCCGGGCGCTGCTCGGAGGTCTCGGTGAGGACGAGGACCGAGACGCCGCGCGCCCGGCGCACGAGGGCGTCGGCCAGCCCCCGCCGCGCGAAGGGCAGGAGGCGCCCACGCCCCTGCGCCTTGCCGACCACGATCTGCGTCACGTTCTCGAAGCGCGCGAAGCGCAGGATCTCGGCCGGCAGGTCAGCGGCGACCAGGCTGTGCGTCTCGGCGCCGAGGTCGCGCGCCAGATGCAGCGCGGCGTCGAGGGAGGCGGCCGACGCCGTCTCGGGCACGAGGCCCGGGCGCTCGATCGTCACCGCGAACCAGTGGGCGCTCAGGAGGTCGGCGAGACGCTTGCCCTCGCGCACGAGGCGCTCGGCCTGCCGGTCGGGCCCGAGGCACACGAGAAGCCGCTCGCCGGCCGCCCAGGGACCCTCGATCGCCCCGCCCTGCATGCGCTCGATCAGGTCGGAGTCGACCTGGGCGGCGACCTGGCGCAGCGCCAACTCGCGCAGCGCCGTGAGGTTGGAGGGCTTGAAGAAGTTGCGCGTGGCGCGCGTCGCGGTGTCCTCGACATAGACCTTGCCCTCGGCGAGGCGGCGGATCAGCTCGTCGGAGGGCAGGTCGACCAGCACGATCTCGTCGGCCACCTCCAGCGTCGTGTCGGGCACGGTCTCGCGCACGCGCACGCCCGTGATTCGCTGGACGACGTCGTTGAGGCTCGTCACGTGCTGGACGTTCATCGTGGTCCAGACGTCGATGCCGGCGAGCAGCAGCTCGGCGACGTCCTGCCAGCGCTTGGGGTGGCGCGAGCCCTCGACGTTGGAATGGGCGTACTCGTCGACGAGGAGGAGCGAGGGCCGGCGCTTGAGGGCCGCGTCGAGGTCGAATTCCGGCACGAGCCGTCCGCGATAGGGAATGAGCGCGCGCGGCAGGATCTCCAGCCCCGCCGCCATGGCCTCGGTCTCGGCGCGGCCATGCGTCTCGAGGACGCCCACCAGCACCTCGCGCCCGTCGGCCTTGGCCGCGCGCGCGGCCTGGAGCATGGCGTAGGTCTTGCCGACGCCGGGCGCGGCGCCGAAGAACAGGCGCAGCTTGCCGCGCCCCTCGCGCTCGGCCTGGCCGAGAAGCGCGTCGGGGGAGGCGCGGGGCGCGTCGTCCTGGTTCATGGCGGCCTTCGAGGGTGGACGGTTGCGGGAAACGGCCGAAGGGACGCACCGGCCGGCACGTCCCCCTGGACCAACGAGATAGAGCGGGCGGGCCCGGCGCGGGAGAAGACGCCGCTCAGTTGGCGGCGACCGGCGCGGACGGCGCCGGGGGCGCGGCGGCCGGGGCGGCCGCGTCGAGCGCGAGGTTCACGGCGAGCACGTTGACGCGCGGCTCGCCGAGGACGCCGAGGGTCCGGCCGCGCGTGTTCTCGGCGATCACGCGGCGCACGGTGTCGGCCGGGACGCCGCGCGCTCCGGCGATGCGGGCGACCTGAAGCTCGGCAAAGGCGGGCGAGACGTCGGGGTCGAGGCCGCTCCCCGAGGTGGTGATGCTGTCGGCCGGCAGCACGCCGGCGCCGGTCGCGGCCTTCAGCGCCTCGCCGTCGGTGCGCAGCCGCTCGGCGAGCTTGGCGCTGGTGGGCCCGAGATTGGTGCCCGACGACGAGGAGGCGTCGTAGCCGTTGCCGGCCGCCGACGGGCGGCCCTGCAGGTAGATGCCTTGGGTGAAGCTCTGTCCGATCAGGGAGGAGCCGACCGGGCGGCCGTCGCGAAGCACGAGGCTGCCGGCGGCCTCGCGCGGGAAGGCGGCGCCCGCCACCGCCGTCATGGCGGCGGGGTAGGCGAGGCCGAGGAGGACCGTGAGGAGCACGAGGAGCGTCACGGCGGGGCGAAGCTGGGTGAGCATGGGTCGGTTTTTCCGGAAAGGTCAGGCGAGGCCGAGCGCGGAGACCGCGAGGTCGATGATCTTGATGCCGACGAAGGGCACGAGGATGCCGCCGAGACCGTAGATGAGGAGGTTTCGCCGAAGGACGCTCGCGGCGTCCATCGGCCGGTAGGGCACCCCGCGCAGGGCGAGCGGGATCAGGGCGACGATCACGAGGGCGTTGAAGATCACAGCCGACAGGATCGCGCTTTCCGGCGTCGAGAGACGCATCACGTTGAGGACGCCGAGCTCGGGGATCGCGGCGATGAACAGCGCCGGGATGATCGCGAAGTACTTGGCGACGTCGTTGGCGATCGAGAAGGTGGTCAGGCTCCCACGCGTCATCAGCAGCTGCTTGCCGATGCCGACGATCTCGATGAGCTTGGTGGGGTCCGAATCAAGATCCACCATGTTGCCGGCCTCGCGGGCGGCCTGCGTGCCGGTCTGCATGGCGACGCCGACATCGGCCTGGGCGAGCGCGGGCGCGTCGTTGGTGCCGTCGCCGCACATGGCCACCAGCCGCCCCTGCCGCTGCTCGGTGCGGATGTAGTTCAGCTTGTCCTGGGGTGTGGCCTCGGCGATGAAGTCGTCGACGCCCGCCTCGCCGGCGATGGCCGCGGCGGTGATCGGGTTGTCGCCCGTCACCATGACGGTGCGGATGCCCATGCGGCGCAGCTCCGCGAAGCGCTCCTTGATGTCGGGCTTGACGACGTCCTTGAGGTGGATGACGCCGAGGAAGCGGCCGTTCTCGGCCAGGCCCAGCGGCGTGCCGCCCGACTTGGCGATGCGCTCGACAGCCTGGGAAAAGGCGGCGGGCTCAGGGACCTCACGGCCCGCCGTCTCGCGCACGAAGCGCCGGACGGCATCCACCGCGCCCTTGCGGATATGGCGCTCGCCGATGTCGACGCCCGACAGGCGCGTGGCGGCCGAGAACTCGATGAAGCGGGCCTCCTGCGGGCGCTCCTGCGGGATGGCGGCGTTGAAGCGCTCGCGCGCCAGGGTCAGGATCGAGCGACCTTCCGCGGTCTCGTCGGAGAGGCTCGAGAGAACCGCGGCGTCCACCGCATCGCGCTCGGAGATGCCCTCGGCCGCCACGACCTCGGAGGCCATGCGGTTGCCGAAGGTGATCGTGCCGGTCTTGTCGAGAAGCAGCGTGTCGACGTCGCCCGCCGCCTCCACCGCCTTGCCCGACATGGCGAGCACGTTGTGGCGGATCAGCCGGTCCATGCCGGCGATGCCGATCGCCGACAGGAGGCCGCCGATCGTGGTGGGGATCAGCGTGACGAGCAATGCCACGAGGATCGGCACCGAGACCGCCGCGCCGGAATAGCTCGAGAGGCCGGTGAGCGTGACGACGGCGACCAGGAAGATCAAGGTCATGCCGACGAGGAGGATGGTGAGGGCCAGCTCGTTCGGCGTCTTCTGCCGCTCGGCGCCCTCGACCAGGGCGATCATGCGATCGAGGAACGAGGAGCCGGGAGCGGCCGTGATGCGCACCACCAGCCAGTCGGAGACCACCGTGGTGCCGCCGGTCACCGCCGAGCGGTCGCCGCCCGCCTCGCGGATCACGGGCGCCGACTCGCCGGTGACGGCCGCCTCGTTGACGGACGCGATGCCCTCCACGATCTCGCCGTCGCCCGGCACGAGGTCGCCGGTCTCGACCAGGACGTGGTCGCCCACCTTCAGGTCGAGCGCCGAGACGGACTGGATGCTGCGGCGATCCTTCGCCGAGGCCATGCGCTTGGCGACCGTGTCGGTGCGCGCCTTGCGAAGCGAATCGGCCTGGGCGCGGCCGCGCCCTTCCGCGATGGCCTCGGCGAAGTTGGCGAACAGCACCGTGAACCAAAGCCAGGCCATGATCTGGCCGGTGAAGAGGAGCGGGTTGCCGACCACGAGATCGCGCGCGAAGAGCACGGTGACCACGGCGGCCACGACCTCGGTGACGAAGATCACCGGGTTGCGCATGAGGGCGGCGGGATTGAGCTTGCGGAAGGCGTCGACCGTGGCGCGGCCGACGAGGTCGGGCCGGAAGGTGGACGTTGCGGCCTTGGCAGCCATGGGAGGATTTCCTTTGGTCGGGTCGCGGGGCGCGACCGACGAACAAGACGGGGGATGAAAGCGGGACCCCGTCCGGGGCGGGGTCCCAAAGAAGCGTCAGAAGGTCTTGTTGCTGAGCATCTGGACCTGCTCGGCGATGGGGCCGAGGGCGAGCGCGGGGAAGAACTGGAGACCGCCGAGGATCAGGATGATGCCGGCCAGCAGCCCCACGAAGAGCGGCCCGTGGGTCGGGAACGTGCCCGACGAAGGGGCGAGCTTGGGCTTGGGGGCGAGCGAGCCCGCGATCGCCATCATCGGCACGATGTAGGCGAAGCGGCCGAGCAGCATGGCCAGACCCAGCGTCGTGTTCCACCAGGGCGAGTTGGCCGACAGGCCGCCGAAGGCCGAGCCGTTGTTTCCCGCCGCCGAGGTGTAGGCATAGTAGATCTCCGACAGGCCGTGCGGTCCCGCGTTGCCGAGGCCCGACAGCGCCGCCGGCAGGACGGCGGAGACCGCCGAGAAGCCGAGGATCGCGGTGGGCAGGATCAGGATGGCGAGCACCGCCATCTTCATCTCCTTGGCCTCGATCTTCTTGCCGAGATATTCCGGCGTGCGGCCGACCATCAGGCCCGCCACGAAGACCGAGATGATCGCGATCACGAGGATGCCGTAGAGGCCGGAGCCGACGCCGCCCGGCAGGATCTCGCCGAGCATCATCAGGACCATGGGCACCATGCCGCCGATCGGCGTGAAGGAGCCGTGCATCGCGTTGACGGCGCCGTCCGACAGGCCGGTGGTGACGGCCGCGAACATGGTGGAGGCGGCGAGGCCGAAGCGGACCTCCTTGCCTTCCATGTTGCCGCCGGTCGGGTCGAGGCCGGCGCTCGCGAGGACGGGCGTGCCGGCGGCCTCGGCCCAGTAGGCGATGCCGATGCCGGCGACCAGGAGAAGGCCCATCACCGACAGGATGGCATAGGCCTGCCGGCGATCGCCGATCAGCCGGCCGAAGGCGAAGACCAGCGCCACCGACACCACCAGCATCTGCCAGATCGTCAGCGCGTTCGTGAGCGGCGAGGGGTTCTCGTAGGGGTGCGCGGCGTTGGCGTTGTAGAAGCCGCCGCCGTTCGTGCCGAGCTGCTTGATCGCGAGTTGCGAGGCGACGGGGCCGAGCGCCAGCGTCTGCTGGTTGCCCTCCAGGGTCTGCACCGTGGCGGACGCGTTGAGCGTCTGCGGCGTGCCCATCGACACCTGCCAGAGGCCGGTCACGATGGCGAGCGGCAGGAGCACGTAGAGCGTGGCGCGCGTCGCGTCCGCAAAGAAGTTGCCGACGCTCGACGCGCCCGAGCGCGCGAAGGCGCGCACGAGCGCCACCGCCAGCGCGATGCCGGTCGCCGCCGACAGGAAGTTCTGGACCGTGAGCCCCGCCATCTGGCTCAAGATGCTCATGGTCGTCTCGCCGCCGTAGCTCTGCCAGTTCGTGTTGGTCACGAAGGAGACGGCCGTGTTGAAGGCCAGATGCGGCGACAGGCCCAGAAACCCTTGCGGGTTGAGCGGCAGGAAGGCCTGCGCGCGCAGGAGACCGTAAAGGAGCACGAAGCCCGCCGCGTTGAAGGCGAGCATGGCCAGCGTATAGCCGAGCCAGCCCTGCTCCTTGGCGGGGTCGATCGCGGCGAGGCGATAGAAGCCGCGCTCGAGCGGACCGAGCACGGGCGACAGGAAGGTGCGCTCGCCCGCGAAGACGCGGCTCATGAAGGCGCCGAGCGGCACGGCCGCCGCCAGCACGAGGGCGAGGATCAGGAGAATCTGGAGCCAACCGATAAGGGTCATGACGCGCTCAGAAGCGTTCGGGTCGCACGAGGGCGAACAGGAGATAGGCGGCGAGCGCGAGGCTCACGCCGCCACCGAGAACGAGGTCGAACATGGGAGATCGTGCCTTTCAGGCGGCCCAGCGGGCATAGGCGCCCATCAGGACGAAGAAGCCGATCCCCACCAGGAGATACAGGAGGTCGAACATGGGACGGGTCGTCGCTTGCCTTTGACGGTTGAACGACACTCTATTTGCTCGCCCCGCCGTAAGCGCTCCATCGGGACTTCGCGGCCGGGGCGTAAGGATCGCATAAAGGCGTTGCCACGGGCCGCCGCCTCGCGCTCTATGCGCCCCGCCTCGTTCCTCCCCGCCTCGCCTGTCCCCTCCCCGAGAATCCGCCATGTCGCCCGACCTCCTGTTCCTCGTCCTGGTGGGCGCCGCGTTTCTCGCCGGCTTCGTGGACGCCATCGCGGGCGGGGGCGGCATGATCACCGTGCCGGCGCTCCTCCTGTCGGGCATGGACCCCTTGACCGCGCTCGGCACCAACAAGCTGCAGGGGCTGTTCGGCGCGGGCTCGGCGACGATCGGCTACGCGCGGCGCGGCCTCGTGAACCTCGGCTCGCTCCTGCCCGCGGCCGCGCTCTCGGCGCTCGGCTCGGCCGCGGGCGCGGGGCTCGCGACCGTCCTGCCGGTGGAGTTCCTGGAGCGGCTTCTGCCCTTCCTCCTGATTGCGATCGCGCTCTACTTCGCCTTCAAGCCGGGCCTGTCGGACGTCGACCGCGAACGCCGCCTGTCGCCCGCGCTTTTCGCGCTCCTCGCGGTGCCCCTGATCGGCGCCTATGACGGCCTGTTCGGGCCGGGTACGGGATCCTTCTTCATGCTCGCCTTCGTGGGGCTCGCGGGCTACGGCGTCCTCAAGGCCACCGCCCATACCAAGCTCCTGAACTTCGCCTCGAACCTCGGGGCCTTCGCGGTCTTTGCGGGCGTCGGCACGATCGACTGGCGCACGGGTCTGGCGATGGGCGTCGCGCAGTTCGCGGGCGCGCAGGTCGGCGCCTGGCAGGCCTCGCGGCTCGGCGCGCGCCTGATCCGCCCGCTTCTCGTCTCGGTCTGCATCGCGCTCGCCGTGAAGCTCCTCACCGCATGAGCCGACCCACGGCCGCCCTCATGCTGCAGGGCACGGGCTCGGACGTCGGCAAGAGCGTGCTCGTCGCGGGCCTCTGCCGCCTGTTCGCGCGGCGCGGCCTCAGCGTTCGCCCCTTCAAGCCGCAGAACATGAGCAACAACGCCGCCGTCGCGCGGCTGCCGGGCTCGGCGGAGCGCGGCGAGATCGGCCGGGCGCAGGCGCTCCAGGCGCTCGCCTGCGGGGTGCCGCCGAGCGTCCTGATGAACCCCGTGCTTCTCAAGCCGCAGGGCGAGACCGGGGCGCAGCTCGTGGTGAACGGGCGGGTGCGCGGCACGTTCTCGGCGCGCGACTACCAGGGGATGAAGGCCGGGCTTCTCGCCGAGGTCCTCGACAGCTACCGGGCGCTCGCCCGCGAGGCCGATCTCGTGATCTGCGAGGGCGCGGGCTCGCCCGCCGAGATCAACCTGCGGGCCGGCGACATCGCCAACATGGGTTTCGCGCGCGCGGCCGAGATGCCCGTGGTGCTGGTCGGCGACATCGACCGGGGCGGGGTGATCGCCTCGCTGGTCGGCACCCACACCGTGCTGCCGGAAGCGGACCGCGCGCCGGTGCGGGGCTTCCTCGTCAACAAGTTCCGCGGCGACCCGGCGCTGTTTGCGGACGGCATGACGGCGGTGACGCGCTTCACCGGCTGGCCGGCGCTCGGGCTCGTTCCCTGGCTGCCGGAGGCCTCGCTCCTGCCGCCTGAGGACTCCGTCTCGCTGGAGCGGCGCATCGAGGGCTCGGGCGGCGAGATGCTCGTCGCCGTGCCACGCCTGCCGCGCATCGCCAACTTCGACGACCTCGACCCGCTCGGCGCCCACCCCGCGATCCGCGTGCGCTTCGTGCGGCCGGGCGAGCGCGTGCCGCCCGAGGCCGCGCTCGTGGTGCTGCCCGGCTCCAAGGCGACCGCGAGCGATCTCGCCGAACTGCGCGGCCAGGGCTGGGACCGCGACATCCTCGCCCACCACGCGCGCGGCGGACGCGTTCTCGGCCTGTGCGGCGGCTACCAGATGCTGGGACGCACGATCCGCGACCCGCACGGCCTCGAGGGGCCGGCCGGCGACGAGACGCCGGGCCTCGGCCTCCTTGCGGTGGATACCGAGCTTCGCGCCGACAAGACGCTGCGCGAGGTCGCGGGGCATGTCGGCGGCCATCCGGTGGAGGCCTACGAGATCCACATGGGCGAGAGCGCGGGGCCCGACACGGAGCGCCCCTTTGCCGTGGTCGGGAACCGCCCGGAGGGCGCGCGGGCGCGCGACGGGCGCGTGGCGGGCACCTATCTGCACGGCGTGCTCGCGGGCGACGGCGCGGCCGGGGCCGTCCTCGCCTCGCTCGGCCTTTCCCTGCCCCCCGCCCCGGCGGGCTACCGCGAGGGCGTGAACCGGGCCCTCGATGCAATCGCCGACCGGCTGGAGCAGGCGGTGGACGCGCAAGCGCTGCTTCGCATCGCGCGCGGCGCATGACCGCGAGGTGACAGGGACCTTACCAAGGTTTCACGCAGCGCATGGCCGCACTGCCCTAGCTTGAGGGACGAGACGTCCGATTCGAGGTCGACCCATGAGCATCGCCGGCGCGCAGTCGCCCTCCCCCCTCGCCGATCGCCCCACAGGCTATGGCCTCGTCACCCGCACGCTCCACTGGGGCATGGCGCTGCTCTTCGCCTGGCAGTTCGCGGGAGCGATGCTTCATGCGCTGGCCGAGCGCACGCCCGTCGAGCGCTTCGTCTGGGCGACGCATTATTCCGTGGGCGTCACGCTCTGGGCGCTTGTGCTCGCGCGCGGCGCCTGGGGCCTGGCGAACCTCGGCAGCCGGCCACGGCACGAGGGGCCGCCGCTCCTCGCCAGGGCGGCGACGCTCGGCCATCTCGCGCTCTACGCGCTGATGGTCGTGGTGCCGACGCTCGCCATTCTGCGCGCCGCCGGCAACGGGCGGGGCTTCTCGGTCTACGGCCTCCAGCTCGTCGCGCCCGGCGGCGAGCCGAACGCTGCGCTCGTCGCGCCCGGCAACGTCCTGCACGGCTTCCTCGGCTGGACGCTTCTGGTTCTCGTCGCCGGCCACGTCGCGGTGGCGCTGTGGCACGCCCGGGTGCGCCGCGACGGGACGCTGCGGCGCATGACGCACGGGCCCGAGGAGAGCCGGCTGATCGGCTAGCGCTCTTCGGCGAACCGCTTGAAGCGCTCCGCCCAGTCCTTGTGCCAGCGCGACAAGGGCGGGCGATTCTCCACGATGTCGCCCGCCGCCCACAGGATGCGCCGCTCGTCGAGCTCGCGCGAGACGTCGTTGTCGGGGCACAGGATGTAGAAGTCGCCGGCCTCCAGGCGCTCCATCATGAAGTCCACCGTCTGCTCGGCGGTCCAGGCGGCGGCCGGCTTCTCGGTCCGCTCCCCGCGCGTGAGGTCGGTCCACACGAAGCCGGGGATCAGGAGCGCGGCCTCGACCTGACCGCCTTCCGTCTGGCGCAGCTCGTGCTGCAGCGCCTCGGTGAACACCTTCACGCCGGCCTTGGCGACGTTGTAGGCCGGGTCGCCCGGCGGCGTGGTGATGCCCTGCTTGGAGCCGGTGTTGATCACGAGCGCGGGCTCGCCGTGCGCACGCATGGCCGGCACGAAGGCGCGCGTGCCGTTGATGACGCCCCCTAGGTTGATCGAGAGAACCGCGTCCCAGGCCGCCTGCTCGCCGAAGATCGAGGAGCCCGGCTGGATCGCGGCGTTGTTCATGAGGACGTGGACCTTGCCGAGCGTGCGCTCGATATGGGCGCTCGTGCGCTCCAGCCCCTGCCGGTCCGACACGTCGCAGGCCGCCGCGAGCACGAGGCCCGGCTCGTCGGCGATGGCGAGCAACTCTTCCTGCGCCCGCTCCAGCTCCTCCATGCGCCGGTCGATGATCGCGACCTTGAGTCCCGCGCGCAGGAAGCGCTTGGCGGCGGCGAGCCCGATGCCGGACGCGCCGCCCGTGATGACGGCGGTGTGGAGCGGGGCGATGGCGGGATGATGCATGGGATCGGGTCCTCGGGACGGGAAGCTCGGCGGCGGATCGCCGGGAGATAGGCCGGCGCCGCGCCCACGGCGAGGCGGCGCCGCCGCCCCGCCCGGTTCGGCTCGATGCCCGCCTGACGATTGCGCGGCGCCGCGCCGCTGGTGGCGGGCCCGCGCCGCCCTAGCTCACCGGGTCGTGAGAGCGAGACGGGGGACGAGCGCATGGCGGACACGACGGGCTGGCCGACGAGCCTGTGGATCGTTCGCCACGGCGAGAGCCTCGGCAACGTGGCGCGCGATCTCGCCATGCGCGACGGGCTCGCGCGCATCGACATCGAGACGCGCGACGTCGACGTGCCGCTGAGCCCGCTCGGCGGAAGCCAGGCCGACGCGGTGGGCCACTGGTTCGCGGCCATGCCCGCCGACGAGCGGCCCGAGATCGTCCTGTCTTCGCCCTACATGCGCGCCCGGCAGACCGCGCGGCGGATCGTCGAGGAGGGAGCGATCCCGGTGGAGCGCGTCGCGACCGACGAGCGGCTGCGCGAGAAGGAGTTCGGCGTCCTCGACCGCCTGACGGCGCGCGGCATCGAGGAGAGCCATCCCGACCAGGCCGAGTTCCGCCGCATCCTCGGCAAGTTCTACCACCGGCCGCCGGGCGGCGAGAGCTGGTGCGACGTGATCCTGCGCCTGCGATCCATGCTCGACACGGTGTCGCTGCACTACGGCGGCAAGCGCGTCCTGATCGTCGGGCACCAGGTCGTGGTCCTGTGCCTGCGCTACGTGATCGAGCGGCTCGACGAGGAGGCGATCCTGGCGATCGACCGCCAGACCGAGGTCGCCAACTGCGGGATCACGCACTACGAGCGCGAGGGCGGCGAACTCAGCCTGCGCCGCTACAACTTCACCGCCCCCATGCGGCGCGAGGGCACGCCCGTCACCGCCGAGCCCGACCGCAAGGCGGCCGCCGGATGAGCGCCGCCGTCGCCATGGACGAGCCCGTCGCCGTCGACCGCACCTTCCTGCTCGGCCAGCCACTGCCGAACCTCTCGGCCACCGGCTCCAAGGACGACCGGGGCACGATTCTCGTCGTCGCTGGCTCGCGCGAGGTGCCGGGCGCGGCGCTCCTCGCCGCCACCGCCGCGCTGCGCGTGGGCGCGGGCAAGCTGCAGATCGCGACCGTGCGCTCCATGAGCCTCGCCATGGCGATCGTCATGCCCGAGGCGCGCGTCATCTCGCTGCGCGAGACCGGCGAGGGCGAGATCGACCCGGCCGAGCTGGAGCGTCTGGTCGAGGATGCCGCCAAGGCCGACGCCGTGCTGCTCGGCCCCGGCATGGTGGAGGAAACGGGCTCGCGCTCGCTGGCGCTGGGGCTGATCGAGCGCATCCGCGCGCCCATGGTGCTGGATGCGGCCGCGATCACGAGCCTGGCGTCCGATGCCGAGCGCCTGCGCCGCGCGCCGGGCCGCCTCGTGCTCACCCCCCATGCCGGCGAGATGGCGGCCTTTCTCGGACAAGCGCGCGAGGCTGTCGAGGCCGACCCCGCGCAGGCCGGCCTGGAGGCGGCGCGTCGCACCGGCGCGGTGGTGGCGATGAAGGGCGATTCCACCTTCGTCTGCGAGCATGGCGAGGCGCCCTGGCTCTGCGAGGGCGGGGGCGTCGGCATGGCGACCTCGGGCTCGGGCGACGTCCTGTCGGGCGTCGTGGCGGGGCTGCTCGCGCGCGGCGCCGCGCCGCGCCTTGCGACGCAATGGGGCGTCTTCCTCCATGCCGAGGCCGGGCGGCGCCTTGCCCGGCGCATCGGCACGGTGGGCTTTCTCGCGCGCGAGCTTCTCGACGAGCTGCCGCTCGCGCTGGAAGATCACCGCCCTTGAGGCGGATCCGCGATTGACTCCCCGCCCCACCCCCGTATCCTGCGCGGCGGATGGTCCCGCGCCACGCTTCGTGCGCACGGGCTAAGAGGGAATGCGAAGGGCCGACTCAAGTCGAGGGCCCGGATCGCAGCCGACCCCGCGACTGTAGAGCGGCGAGGTTCCTCCACCGGGCTCGATGGGCCCGGAAACGCCACTGGATTCGTCCGGGAAGGCAGGAGACGACCAGCGACCCGCGAGCCAGGAGACCTGCCATCCGTACGAGGCGACCCGCCGGGTCGCCGTCACGGAGGTTGAACCGTCATGAACACGCAAGTTGCGGCCCCCGCCGCGCAAGGCTCCGCGCAGGCCCGCTGGCTCGCCGCCTCGGCCGCCCTTCTCCTCGCCCTGCCCCTTCTGTGGGGCGCGGGCTTCGCCTCGGCCGACGCACTGCACGACACCGCGCACGACGTGCGCCACGCCATGGGTCTGCCCTGCCACTGAGGCGCGGGCCGGTGCGCTGACGCGCCGTTTCCAAGGCTTCCCATGCTCCGCCGCCTTCCGCGCCGGCCGCCCCGTTCGGGTCGGGTCGGCGCGGGATGACGACGGCTTGCGCCCTTTTCCCCGATCGCTCGAGCCCGGCCGTGAGGCCGCGCCGCGATTTCGCAGGTGAATGTCATGATCGTTCGAACCCTTCTCGTGGCGCTCGTCGCCGGCATCCTCGCCGGCGCGGCGGTCACGCCCCTCCAGCACTGGAAGACGACGCCGCTCATCCTCGAGGCCGAGACCTACGAGGGTGGCGGCGGCCACCACGACCACGCGCCGCACGAGCACTCCGCCCTCTCCCTCGCGTCGCCCGCCCATGCCCACGCGCCGGCCGCGGCCGACGGCGAGGCGGCGGGAACCGCGGAGCGCCTCGCCGGCTCGCTTCTGGCGAACCTCGTGCTCGGCGCCGGCTTCGCGCTGCTCCTGTCGGCCGCGAGCTTGGCCGCCAACCGCCCGATCACGGCGCGCAACGGCGCGCTCTGGGGACTGGCGGGCTTCGCCGTCCTGACGCTCGCCCCCGCGCTGGGCCTGCCGCCGGAACTGCCCGCCATGCCCGCCGCCGACCTGCACGCGCGGCAGATCTGGTGGCTGGCGACCGTGCTGACGACGGCGGGCGGCGCCGCGCTCCTTGCGTTTCGCCGCGAGACGGCCGCGCGCCTCGGTACGGTCGCGCTTCTCCTGCTGCCGCATCTTGCGGGCGCGCCGCACCCCGCCGACATCGGCTCGCCCGTGCCGGCCACGCTCGCGGCCGAGTTCGTGATGGCCTCGCTCCTTGTTTCCGCTGCCTTCTGGGCGCTCGCGGGCCTCTTCACCGGGCTTCTCGCGGAGCGCTTCGCGGGCCACATCCGGCCGGCAAGGCTCCGCGCGGCGTGAGCGTCGCGCTGGTTCTGGGGGGGGCGCGCTCCGGCAAGAGCCGTTTTGCGGAAGCGCTCGTGCGCGATACGGGCCGCGAGCCCGTCTATCTCGCGACGGGCCAGGCCTTCGACAGCGAGATGGAGCGCCGCATCCACGAGCATCAGGCGCGCCGCCCGGCGCCCTGGCGCACCGTGGACGCGCCGCTCGATCTTCCCCACGCCATCCGCCGCGAGGCGGGGGCGGGCACGGCGCTTCTCGTGGACTGCCTGACGCTCTGGGTCACCAACATCCTCCTCGCCGAGCGCGACATGGCGGCGGAGCGCGAGGCGCTTCTCGCCGCCCTTCGCGACCTGTCCCCCGACAGCTCGGCCGTCCTCGTGTCCAATGAGGTCGGCCTCTCCATCGTCCCCGACAACGCGCTCGCCCGTCGCTTCCGCGACGAGGCGGGCCTCCTCCATCAGGCGGTCGCCGCGCTCGCGCACGAGGTTCATCTCGTGGTCGCCGGCTTGCCCGTCCGCATCAAGGGCTGACAACCAATGCGCAAGATTCCCGCCACCGTCGTCACCGGCTTCCTGGGTGCCGGCAAGACCACGCTGATCCGCCATCTCCTGGAGAATGCCGGCGGCCGGCGCATCGCGCTCGTGATCAACGAGTTCGGCGACCTCGGCGTCGACGGCGACCTTCTCAAGGGCTGCGGCGTCGAAACGTGCCGCGAGGAGGACGTCGTGGAGCTCACCAACGGCTGCATCTGCTGCACGGTGGCCGACGACTTCATCCCCACCATGGAGAAGCTGATCGAACGCGCCGACCGGCTCGATCATATCGTGATCGAGACGAGCGGCCTCGCCCTGCCCCAGCCGCTGGTCGCCGCCTTCAACTGGCCGGAGGTCAAGGCGCGCGTCACCGTCGACGGCGTCGTCACGGTGATCGACGCGGCGGCCGTCCGCGCCGGGCGCTTCGCCCATGACGAGGAGAAGCTCGCCGAGCAGCGCGCGGGCGACGCGAGCCTCGACCACGACGATCCGCTCGAGGAGCTCTTCGAAGACCAGATCCGCGCGGCCGACCTCCTCGTCCTCAACAAGTGCGACCTTCTCGACGCCGCCGGCATCGCCGCCGTGCGGGAGGCGATCGCGGAGGCCGCCGGCGCGCGGCTGCCCGCGATCGTGGAGGCGTCGCAAGGGCGCCTGCCGGCCGACGTGCTGCTGGGCCTTGGCGCCGGCACCGAGGACCTCATCGCCGGGCGGCGCTCGCATCACGAGATCGAACACGAGGGCGGCGAGCCGCACGACCACGACGACTTCGAGAGCTTCGTGGCCGATTTCGGCGCGATCCGCGACCTGCCCGCCTTCGAGGCGGCGTTGCGCGACACGATCCGCCGCCACGACATCCTGCGCGTGAAGGGCTTTGCCAGCGTCGAGGGCAAGCCGATGCGCCTCGTGGTCCAGGCTGTCGGCGAGCGGATCGCGACCTACTACGACCGCAGGCTCATGCCCGCCGAAGAGGGACGCTCGGCGCTGGTGGTGATCGGGCTGCACGACCGCATCGAGGAGGGCGAGGCGCAGATCGCTGAGGCCCTGCGCGCGGCGGCCGGCGCGCAAGCCGCGCAGGCCGCCGAGTAGCCGCGCCGTGCATCTGCCGCTCGCGCAAGGGGTTTCGCTCGCCGACGGGACGCCGGCCGTCGACCTCCGGCAGACGCCGGGGCGCGTTCTCGTCCTGTCCGCCGCCGACACGGAGCTGGCGAGCCTGGCGGCGGCGGCCGGGCGGCTGGACCTGCCCGGCGATGCGCTGCGGCTGGCGAATCTGGCACAGCTCAACCACCCCATGTCGGTGGACGCGCAGCTGGAGCGTCTGGCGCCGGGCCTCAGCCTCGCGGTGATCCGGGTGCTGGGGGGGCGCGCCTACTGGGCGCATGGCTGCGAGGCCTGGAGCGCGGCGGGGCGGCGGCACGGCTTTCCCGTGCTGTTTCTTCCCGGAGACGAGCGGCCCGATGCCGAACTGGCCGCGCTCTCGACGCTCGGCGAGCCCGATGCCGGTCGTCTCGCGGCCTATCTCATGGGCGGCGGCCCGGAGAACGCCGACGCCTTTCTGCGGGCGACGCGCGCGATCCTCGACGGCACAGGCTGGCCCGAGCCCGCCCGGCCGCTGCCGCGCGCGGGCGAATGGCAGCGGCCGCGCGCGAACGCTGGCGCGCCGGTGGCCGCCGTCTGTTTCTACCGCGCGCTCCTTCAGAGCGGGCAGCTCGCCCCCGTCGAGGCGTTGTGCGAGGCGATGGAGCGCGAGGGGCTCGACCCGTTGCCGGTCTTCGTCGCGAGCCTCAAGGATGGACCGAGCGTCGACGTCCTGCGCACGCTGTTCACGCAGCGCCCGCCCGCCGTCGCCGTGAACCTCACGAGCTTCGCGGTTTCGGCCCTGCGGGGCGAGCGCGCGCCGACGGTGCTCGAGGAGAACGGCGCGGTGGTGCTGCAGGGCGTGCTGTCGGCGGGCTCGCGCGAGAGCTGGGACGCCTCGCCGCGGGGCCTGGGCGCGCGGGATCTTGCGATGAACGTGGCGCTGCCGGAGGTGGACGGACGCGTCTTCGCGCGCGCGCTCGCCTTCAAGGCGCAGGCGCGCTTCGACGCGCGCTGCCAGGTTTCCGTGGTCACGCACGAGCCGGACGCAGGCGGCATCCGCTTCACCGCGCAGCTGGCCGCAAGCTGGGCGCGGCTGCGCGCGAAACCTGCACCGGAGCGTCGCGTCGCGATCGTGCTCGCCAACTACCCGAACCGCGACGGGCGGCTCGGCAACGGCGTCGGCCTCGACACGCCGGCGGGAACGGTGGAGGTGCTGCGCGCGATGCGGGACGCCGGCTACGGGGTCGGCGACATGCCGGCGGACGGCGACGCGCTGATGCGGCGCCTTGCCGAGGGGCCGACGAATGCGGGCGTCGCGGGCCGCCGGATCGGGGAAACCTGGCCGCGCGAGCGGCACGAGGCCTTTCTTGCGACCTTGCCGGACGCGCTGCGCCAAGCCGTCACCGACCGCTGGGGCACGCCGGAAAGCGACCCGATGTTCGCAAACGACGCCTTCGCGCTGCCGGTCATGCGCCTGGGCGACGGCGTCGCGATCGGCGTCCAGCCGGCGCGCGGCTACAACATCGATCCCGCCTCGAGCTTCCACGATCCCGCGCTGGTTCCCCCGCACAACTACCTCGCCTTCTACGGCTGGCTACGTGCTGGGCTAAAGGCCGATGCCGTGATCCACATGGGCAAGCACGGCAACCTCGAATGGCTGCCCGGCAAGGCGCTGGGATCCTCCGAGACCTGCTGGCCGCAGGCGCTTCTCGGCCCCCTGCCCCATCTCTACCCCTTCATCGTCAACGATCCCGGCGAGGGAAGTCAGGCCAAGCGCCGCACGGCCGGCGTCGTGGTGGACCACCTGACGCCGCCGCTGACGCGCGCCGACGCGCACGGCGCCGCGCGCGACCTCGAAGCGCTGGTGGACGAGTATTTCACGGCTACCGAGGGCGATCCGCGCCGCGCCAAGCTTCTGGCGCGCGAGATCGCCGATCTCGCCAAGGCGAGCGGCCTTCTGGCCGATGCCGGTCTGGGCTCGCTCGACGATCCCCAGACGCTTCAAAAGCTCGACGGCTGGCTCTGCGAGCTCAAGGAGATGCAGATCCGCGACGGGCTCCACGTCTTCGGCCGCTCGCCGGAGGGCCGGCTGCGCCGCGACACGCTTCTGGCGCTAGCCCGCCTGCCGCGCGGTCTGGAGCCGGCGGAGGCGTCGCTGACACGCGCGCTCAGTGACGATCTGGATCTGCGCTTCGACCCGCTCGGCGGCGACTGGGGCGAGCCGTGGGAGGGGCCGCGCCCGTCTGTCCTCGCGGACATCCTGCCCGGTCCCTGGCGCAGCCGAGGCGACGCGGTGGAGCGGCTGGAAGCGCTGGCCGTCGCCCTGATCGGGGGCGAGGCCGAGCCGGAGGCCGGCTGGGCCGGCACGCGCGCGGTGCTCGGCGACATCCGGGGGCGCCTTGCGCCCGCGCTGGACCGCTCGGGAGCGGCCGAGATCGCGGGGCTGCTGGCCGGCCTCGACGGGCGCTTCGTACCCCCCGGCCCGTCGGGCGCGCCGACGCGCGGGCGGCCCGACACGCTGCCGACGGGGCGCAACTTCTTCTCGGTCGACACGCGCGGCGTGCCCACCGAGGCGGCCTGGAGCCTCGGGCGCCGCTCGGCCGAGCTGTTGCTCGCCCGCCACGCGCAGGATCACGGCGAGCCCTTGCGCGCGCTGGCGCTGACCGCTTGGGGCACCGCCAACATGCGCACGGGTGGCGACGACATCGCGCAGGCGCTCGCCCTGATCGGCGTCCAGCCGACCTGGGAGCGGGCGAGCGGGCGCGTCACCGGATTCGAGATCCTGACGCCCGCCCGTCTGGGGCGCGGACGCGTCGATGTCACGCTACGCATCTCCGGCTTCTTTCGCGACGCCTTTCCCGAGCAGATCGCCCTGTTCGACCGTGCCTGCCGGGCGGTGGCACTGCTCGACGAGGACGAGGAGGACAACCCGATCGCCGCGCGCTTTCGCGACGAGGCGACCGCCTTCGAACGCGAAGGACATGCGGCCGAGGCCGCGCGGCGCATGGCGGGGGCGCGCGTCTTCGGCTCCATGCCCGGCTCCTACGGCGCGGGGCTGCAGGCGCTGATCGACGAGGGCGGCTGGCATACGCGCGCGGATCTCGCCGAAGGCTTCCTCGTCTGGGGAGGCTTCAGCTACGGCGACGGCGAGGAGGGCATGCCCGCCCGGCCCCTTCTGGAGCGCCGTCTCGCCGCCGTCGAAGCCGTCGTCCAGAACCAGGACAATCGCGAGCACGACCTTCTCGACTCCGACGACTACTACCAGTTCGAGGGGGGGCTGGCGGCGAGCGTCGAGCACCTTTCGGGGCAGGCGCCCGCGAGCTACCACCTCGACCACTCCAACCCCGAGCGCCCCGTGCCGCGCACGCTCGCCGAGGAGATCGCGCGGGTCGTGCGCGGGCGCGCCGCCAACCCGAAGTGGATCGCAGGCGTGATGCGACACGGCTACAAGGGCGCCTTCGAGATGGCGGCCACCGTGGACTACCTCTTCGCGTTCGCCGCCACCACGAACGCCGTGCCCGGCCGCCACTTCGACCTCCTGCACGACGCCTATATCGGCGACGAGGCCGTGCGCGGCTTCATGGAGAAACACAATCCCGCGGCGCTCGCCGAGATGGAGGCGCGTTTCGCGGAAGCGGTGCGGCGCGGCTTCTGGCATCCTCGCCGCAACGACCTCACGACAAGGATCGCCTCATGAGCGAGAAGTCCCCCGTCCTCGCCGCCATGAGCGAAGAGGAGCTCGACGCGCGCCACGCCGAGAAGATGCGCAAGAAGAAGGCGGCGCGCGACAAGATCATCGCCACCAAGACCGTGGAGAAGGGCCTCCTCATCGTCCACACCGGCAAGGGCAAGGGCAAGTCGACCGCTGCCTTCGGCCTCGTCTTCCGGGCGATCGGCAACGACATGCGGGTCGGCATCGTCCAGTTCGTGAAGGGCCGCTGGGAGACCGGCGAGCGCCGGGCGCTGGAGCGCTTCAGCGATCAGGTGACCATCACCGCCATGGGCGACGGCTTCACCTGGGAGACGCAGGACCGCCAGCGCGACATCGCGGCGGCCCGCGCGGCCTGGGAGCGCGCCAAGGCGCTGATCCTCGACGAGGAGCACCAGATGGTGGTGCTGGACGAGCTGAACATCGTCCTGCGCTACGACTACATCCCGGTTGGTGAGGTCGTGGACTTCCTGCGCGACCACAAGCCCGCGATGAAGCACGTCGTCGTCACGGGCCGCAACGCGCGCGAGGAGCTGATCGAGCTCGCCGATCTCGTCACCGAGATGGAGATGGTGAAGCACCCGTTCCGCTCCGGCGTGAAGGCGCAGGTCGGCATCGAGTTCTGACGAAAAAGGGCGGGCGCACCGGCACCCGCCCCGTATCGTGCCATCCCGGCGGGAAGGCCTCAGGCGCTCATGCGCTCGAAGCCGTCGTCCTTGGTTCCGAGCGAAAGATCGAAGCCCCTGGGCGCGGCCTTGGCGGCGGGCTTGGGCGCCGCCTTCGGCGCGGGTGCGGCGATGCGGCCGAGCTCGGCCTGAAGGGCGCGGGCGTCGCCCCTCGTCACCTTCGGGGCCGCGACCGGCGCAGGGCGCATGGCCTCGTCGCCGAGGCGGAAGAAGCTTGCGCGCTCCAGGAGGCACTGCGCCTCGGCGGAAAGCTGCTCGGCGGTGGCCGCCATCTCGTTGGCCGCGCCTGCGTTCTGCTGCGTCACGCTGTCGAGCTGGGTGATGGCCTGCGAGGTCTGCTGCGTCACCTGGTCGAGCTGTTGGATCGCCTGGTTGACCTGCTCGGCGCCCACCGTCTGCTCGCGGCAGGCAGCGGAGATTTCCGACACGAGCTCCGACGTGCGGCGGATGTCGGGCACGAGCTGGTCGAGGCGCTCGCCCGCGTCCTCGCAGGCCCGCAGCGTGCCCTGCGACAGGTCGCCGATCTCGCCGGCGGCGAGCGCCGAGCGCTCGGCGAGCTTGCGCACCTCGGAGGCCACCACCGCGAAGCCCTTGCCGTGAGAGCCGGCGCGGGCCGCCTCGATCGCGGCGTTCAGCGCCAGAAGGTCGGTCTGGCGGGCGATCTCCTGCACCACGGAGATGCGCTGGGCGATCTGCCGCATGGCCTCCAGCGAGTTGCGCACGGCCTGGCCGCTGCGGTTCGCGTTCTCGGCGGCGAGCCGCGCCATCTTCTCGGTTTGGCTAGCGTTGTCGGCGTTCTGGCGGATGTTGGCGCTCATCTCCTCCATCGCGGCCGAGGCCTGGCTGGTGGCGGCCGACTGCTCGGCGGCGCCCGACGAGAGCTGCTCCGAGGTCGCGGCCTGCTCGGAGGCGCCCTGGCTCAGCTGCTCGGCCGTGCCGGCCGACTGGTTGGAACCCGCCGCGACCTGGCTCGACGAGGCGATGACGTCGCCCGCGAACTCGCGCAGGCGCATCACCATCGTGTTCATGGCGCGCGTGAGATCGGCGATCTCGTCATGGCCGCGCACCTCGGCGGTGCGCGTCAGGTCGCCAGCGCCGATGTCCTCGGCAAGCTTCACCGAGCGGCCGAGGCCGCGCGAGATGGACAGCGAGATCCAGGCGGCGGCTCCCGCGCCGATCGCGATCGCCGCGAGCACGAGCGCGATCATCGACAGGCGCGTCGTGTCGAACCGCTCGGCGGACGACGTTATGGACTGGTCGGCGGCCTCGCCGGCCTTGCGGATCGCCTCGCGCACGATCGCGGTGGTCCGCTCGGCGGCCGGCTGCTGGTTCTGGGCGATGGCCTGGAGGGCCCGCGCGTTCCAGTTCTCGACACCGAGCTGCGCGAAGCCGCCGGCAGACTGAGCCAGGGTGCCCCAGGCGGACGACAGGCGCTCGACGTCGGCCGCGGCCACGGGAGCGACGAGGGTCCGCAACTCGTTGATCAGCGCCTTGGTGCGCGTGTCGAGATCGGTCAGCGCCTTGGCGTTGGTGGCGATGTCGGCGTCGCCGCTGAAGTCGACGGCGGAGATCATGTCGAGACGGGCCTCGGCCGCGCTCTGGCCGAGCGAGGTGAGAACCCGGTCGGCCCGCGCGGGGTCGCTGGCCGAGGAAGCCTGCCGGGCGATCGCGTCCAGCGCGGCCATGACCGCCTCGGCGGGGGCGCGCGTCTCGGTCAGGCCACGCTCGGACAGGTTCGGATCGGCCTTCTCGGCGATCGCGAGCGCGTCGTCGGAGGCGCGGCGCAGCTCGGCGATCGAGGCCTGCATCGCCTCGCCGTCGGCGGCCTGCTCGGGCGACAGACCCGAGCGGTAGCGCGCCAGCGTCTGGGCGGCATTGCTCCAGATCCCGTCATATTCCTTGCGAAGCGTCGCGCGCTCGCCGTCGTCGGCGGTCGTGTAGCGCAGGAGGACCCGGCGCAGATCCGCCACGAGAACGTCGACGCTCTGCACCGCCTGGACCTGCACGAAGGGCCCCTTGGCGAAGTCCTGCATCCCGTCGTTGATGGTGGACAGGCTGGTGACGCCGAATGTGCCGGCTCCCGCCAGGAGAACGAGCACCGCGCCGAACGAGGCGGCGAGCTTGGTCTTGATCGTCAGGCGCATGATCGAAGCGTCTCCGCGACCCGTCTCGGGGGTCGATGCCGGCTTGGGGAAAGGGGCGCCCCTCGGCCTCCTTCCACGCGACGGCACGCGTCGGTCGGACCCGGTCGGCGCGGAGCCGTCCGAGCGACGATCGAAGATGCGGGCAGGCGATGGGTTCGGGCTTTCTGGCCCCCCTCGATAGCCGCTCAACAGTTGAGATTCGGTTGTTGCTTCACATTTCGGAGAAGGACTTTCAGTCTCCGTGCAGCTTCAGCGCCGGTCCCTTCGCGGGCGACACCATGTCGGCCGCGATCGCGACCGTGCCGCGCAAGGGCCCCAGCACCCGCCACTGGTGCTGGCGCTGAAGCGCGTTGTAGGCGGCGACCGCCGCCACCCCGTCGATCTCGAGCGGGCGCTTGCCCCCGACCGGCAGAGAGCCGACGGCCCCGGCCCGCGCGAGCGAGACGAGCTTTCCCCGGTCGCGGTAGCGGAAGGGCTCCACCGGCTCGCCCTTGAGCGTCAGCGGCAGGACCTCGGCGAGATAGTCGGCCTGCTGGCTCGCGACCTGCGCGGTGGGCGGCAGCGGCTTGTCGGAGCCGCGCGGGGTGAGGCTCGCGGCGTCGCCCATCACCCAGACGTGCGGGACGCCCTCGGCGGCCAGCGTCCCGTCCACGACGATGCGGCCCCGCCGGTCGAGCTGGAAGGGGCCGAGCCGGCCGAGAACGGGCGAGCCCGTGAGCCCGCCGGCCCAGACGGTGAGCGTGGAGGGCCAGCGCTCGCCGCCCGCGCGCACCTCGTCCCGTTCCACCGCCGAAACCTTGACGCTGGTGACGACCTTGACGTCGAGCTCGCGCAGCCGCTGCGCGAGGCCCCGGCGCAACTCGTCGCTGGCGCCGGGCATCAGCTCGCCCGCCGCCTCGAGGATGGTGATGTCGAGGAGCTTCTTCTCGCGCTCGCGCGCGTTCTGGTCGAAGAAGGCGCGCTCGGAATTGCGCAGGTGGGCGGCAAGCTCGGTTCCCGTCGCGCCCGAGCCGACGATCACGACATCGGCGGGCCGCCCGCTCTCGCGTGCGCCGATCATGGCGAGCACGAAGCGCTCACGGAAGGCGTCGGCATCCTCCTTGCCGTCGAGGCGGATCGCGTTTTCCGTGACGCCCTCGACGCCGAAGTCGGCCGTCATGCCACCCAGCGCCACCACGCAGCCGTCATAGGCGACCTCGCGCGGCGGCACCTCGATTCCCGCCGTGCCGTCGCCCATCGCGGCCAGCCGCACGGCGCGGCGCTCGGGGTCGAGCCGCTCCACCGTGCCCTGCTCGAAGCGGAACTGCCGCAGATGCCCGAGCCGGTAGAAGGAAATCTCGGACAGCGAGGTCGAGACCGTGCCGGCGGCGAGCTCGTGAAGACGCGGCTTCCACACATGGGTCGGCTCGCGGTCCACCAGTGTCACATCGATGTTGCGGTGCCCGGCGAACTGCGAGGCGAGCTCCAGACCGCCCGCGCCGCCGCCCAGGATCAGGAGCCGACGCGCCACGCTCAACTCACCCCCGCCGTCAGACCGATCAGGCCGACCGCGATGAGGTAGATCGCGACGATATAATTCAAAAGGCGCGGCATCAGGAGGATCAGGACGCCCGCAACGAGCGCGACGACGGGCTGGATGACGATGACGTCCATGCGATTCCTCTCAGGCGGTGTACCAGCCGTGGCTGGCGGTGATGCTCTGGCCGGTCAGCGCGGCCGAGGGGAAGGCGGCAAGAAACAGCGCGACCTCCGCCACGTCCTCCAGCGTCGTGAACTCGCCGTCCACGGTGCGGCCCAGCATGACGCGGCTCACCACCTCTTCCTGCGAGATGCCGAGGTCCCGCGCCTGCTCGGGGATCTGCTTCTCGACCAGCGGCGTGCGCACGAAGCCGGGGCAGATGACGTTGGAGCGCACGCCGTGCGGCCCGCCCTCCTTGGCCATGACGCGGGCAAGGCCCAGAATGGCGTGCTTGGCCGCGACATAGGCGCTTTTGAGCGCCGAGGCCTCGTGGCTGTGCACCGAGCCCATGTAGATCAGCGCGCCGCGCTTTCGCGGATACATCTGCCGAACGGCGGCCTTGGTGAGCAGGAACGAGCCGCCGAGATGGATGTCCACCACGCGGCGGAACTCCTCGTAGGGGAAGTCCTCGACCGGGTGGACGATCTGGATGCCGGCGTTCGCCACCATGACGTCGACGGGTCCGAGCGTGCGCTCGATCTCCTCCATGCCGCCGTTGACCGCCGCCTCGTCGGTGACGTCCATGGCGAGACCCAGCGCCCGGCCACCCGACGCCTCGATGGCCGCCGCGACATCCGCCGCGCGCCCACCGTCGAGGTCGGCGACGGCCACCGCCGCACCCTCGCGCGCATAGCGCTCGGCGATCGCGCGCCCGATCCCCGAGGCCGCCCCCGACACTACCGCCACCCGATCCCGAAGCTGCATCGCCGAAACACCCTCGCGCCGCCGAGCGGCCCCATGTCCACGAGATAGGGGTGCGGCTTCCCGCGTCCACGGCTCTCGCCTCGCGTGCGCCGCACACCTATAAGACCCGCGACACGACGCAGACGGAAAGCGGACCTCCCATGACGGCGCGCAGGATCGACGGACGGGCTTCGGCCGACAGGGTGCTCGCCGAGGCGCGCGAGGCGGGCAGCCACTTGCGCGAGGCGCACGGCGTGCGGCCGGGCCTGGCCGTGGTGCTGGTCGGCGAGGATCCGGCGTCGCAGGTCTATGTCGGCTCCAAAGGGCGCACGGCGGAGGCCTGCGGCTTCCATTCCGTCACGCACCGCCTGCCCGCCGACGTCGCGGAAGGCGACCTCCTCGCGCTCGTCGACGCGCTCAACGCCGATCCCGCGATCCACGGCATCCTGCAGCAGCTTCCCCTGCCCAGGGGGCTCGACGCGGCCCGCGTCGTGAACCGCATCCATCCCGACAAGGACGTCGACGGACTGACGTTGGTGAACGCGGGGCGTCTGGCGTCCGGCCAGATGGCGGAGGCCATGGTGCCCTGCACGCCGGCCGGCTCGATGCGCCTCATCCGCGAGGCGATCGGCGACGATCTGTCGGGCCTCCATGCGGTGGTGGTGGGCCGCTCCAACCTCGTCGGCAAGCCGATGGCGCAACTGCTGCTCGCCGCCGACGCCACGGTCACCGTCGCCCATTCGCGCACCCGCGACCTCGCCGCGCTCTGCCGCACGGCCGACATCCTGGTGGCCGCCGTCGGGCGGCCGGAGATGCTCGGGGCGGATGCGATCAAGCCGGGCGCGGTGGTGATCGACGTCGGCATCAACCGCATCGACGCGCCCGAGCGCGGCGAGGGCCGGACGCGGCTGGTCGGCGACGTGCGCTACGGCGAGGCGGAAGGCGCGGCCGGCTTCGTGACGCCGGTTCCCGGCGGCGTCGGCCCGATGACGGTCGCCATGCTCATGGCCAACACCGTACGGGCGGCCTATCGCGCGGCGGGGCAGACCCCGCCGGCTTTCTGATCAAACCTCGGGGACGCCTCAGGCGTCCTTGGTGCTCTCGTCGGGCACGCCGGGCTTCGTGGCGGCCTCGCCCGAGGGCGCGGCGGGCGCGGCCTTCGGCCCGCCCTTCGAGACGCCCACCATGGCCGGGCGCAGGACACGCTCGCCGATCGCGTAGCCGTCCTGCACCACCTGCACCACGGTATTGTTGGGGATCTCGGGGTTGGGCACCTCGAACATCGCCTGATGGAAGTTCGGGTCGAAGCGCTGGCCCTCCGGCTCGAGCTTCCTCACGCCGTGGCGCTCCAGCGTCGACAGCATGGCCCGGCCCGTCATCTCGACGCCCTCGACCAGCGCCGAGAAGCCGGCGTCGCCCGATTCACGCGCGCCCTCGGGCAGGGCCTGGATCGCGCGGGCGAGGTTGTCGGACACGGCCAGCATGTCGCGCGCGAAGTTGGCGACCGCGAACTGGCGCGCGTCCTTGATCTCGCGCTCGGTGCGGCGGCGCAGGTTCTCCATGTCGGCGGCGAGCCGCATCATGCGGTCGCGCAGCTCGGCATTCTCGCCCTCCATCTCCAGGAGGCGCTGCGACAGGGCGCCGGCCTGGCTCGGCGCCTCGGCGGCGGCCTCGCCCCCGGTCGGCACCGTGTCGCTCTCGGGCGCCTGCGGCGCCTGGCCCGGCGCGCCGCCGGCCGCGCCCGCCACGCCCGAGCCCTTGAAGAAGGCCGCCCCTTCCGAGGCGCCGGAGGGCTGCTGGGAGGTCTCGTTGCGCTGCGTGTCGCTGGTCATGGGTGGAAAGGCTCCTTCACTGACGGACGCAAAGACGAAAGCCGCCCAGCCACAAGGGCCGGCTTCCGCCGCTCCAAAAACGCGTATTGGGCCGCATATCGAATGCGACCCACCCGAAATCAAGGCTGGATCGTGGCGATGCACGCACGTCAGGGCCGGCGCGCGGTGCCCGCCAGGAGCCGCGACACGAGGCGGGCCGTGTAGTCCACCACCGGCACGATGCGCCGGTAGTTGAGGCGCGTCGGCCCGATCACGCCGACCGCGCCCACCACGCGCTGGTCTGCGTCGGAATAAGGGGCGATCACCAGGGACGAGCCGGACAGGGAGAAGAGCTTGTTCTCCGAGCCGATGAAGATGCGCACCCCGTTGCCGGCCTCGGCGAGGTCGATCAGCTCCACGATCGAGGACTTGGATTCCAGATCGTCGAAGAGGTGGCGCAGGCGGTCGAGGTCGGCCGCCTCCGACACGTTCTCCAGAAGGTTCGCCCGGCCGCGCACGATGAGGCGCGAGGGCTCGTCGCTCCCCTCGCCCGACCAGACGGCGAGCCCCTGGTCGACGAGCTGGCGCGACAGCGCGTCGAGGGCGCGCGCCGTCTCCTCGCGCAGCGCGTCGACGCGGCTTCGCGCCTCGGCGAGCGTGCGGCCGACGACGTGGGCGTTCAGGAAGTTGGCGGCCTCGACGAGCTGCGAGGCGGCGATGCCGGCGGGCAGTTCGAGGACGCGGTTCTCCACCTCGCCGCTCTCGTCCACCAGAACCACCAGCGCGCGGCGCGCGTCGAGCCGCACGAACTCGATGTGCTTGAGGCGCGGGTCGCTTTTCGCCGCGATCACGATGCCCGCCCCCCGCGACAGGCCCGACAGGAGCTGCGAGGCCTCGGTCAGGAGCGCGTTCACCGGGCGGCGCTCGCCCATGTCGCGGATCTTCTCCTCGATCTCGGCGCGCTCGCGCTCCGGAACGTCGCCCACTTCCAGAAAGGCGTCCACGAAGAAGCGCAGGCCGAGCTCGGTCGGCAGGCGCCCGGCGCTGACGTGGGGCGCGTAGATCAGCCCCAGCGCCTCGAGGTCCGACATGACGTTGCGGATCGAGGCCGGCGAGAGCTGCGAGGCGAGGAGCTTCGACAGGTTGCGCGAGCCCACCGGCTCGCCGCTGTCCAGGTAGGTGTCGACGATCAGGCGGAAGATGTCGCGCGAGCGCTCGTCGAGCCCGGCGCCCGCCGAGGCGGCGCGGCCGTGGATCAGGTCGAGCGGGGACGCGGCGTTGAGCGGCTTCATGCGCCTCATATACGATCGCTCCCCTGCCCCGCAAAGCGGCCCGGACCGCGCGAGGCGCCGAATTGCTTTGCGGAGCGGGAGGCGGGCCGCTAAAAGCCGCCCATCCCTATCAGCCAAGCGGACCTTCCCCATGCGGCCATCCCGGCGCCAGAACGACGAGTTGCGAGCGGTTTCCCTGGAGCGCGGCGTGTCGCGCCACGCGGAGGGCTCGTGCCTCGTGCGCTTCGGCGACACGCACGTGCTCTGCACGGCGAGCCTGGAGGAGCGCGTGCCCGGATGGCTCAAGAATTCCGGCAAGGGCTGGGTGACGGCGGAATACGGCATGCTGCCGCGCGCCACGGGCGAGCGCATGCGCCGCGAGGCGGCCAGCGGCAAGCAGAGCGGCCGCACGCAGGAGATCCAGCGCCTCGTGGGCCGCTCGCTGCGCGCCGTGGTCGACCTCCAGGCGCTGGGCGAGCGCCAGATCACGGTGGACTGCGATGTCATCCAGGCGGACGGCGGCACGCGCACGGCCTCGATCACCGGCGCCTTCGTGGCGCTCGCCGACTGCCTCTCCTGGATGGAGACGCGCGGCATGGTCACGCGCGACAAGGTGATCCGCGACCACGTGGCGGCGATCTCGTGCGGCATCCACGAGGGCACCCCCGTCCTTGACCTCGACTATCTCGAGGACTCGGCCGCCGGAACCGACGCCAACTTCGTGATGACCGGGCGCGGCGGCATCGTCGAGATCCAGGGCACGGCCGAGGGCGAGCCCTTCTCGGAGGCCGAGCTCGGCGAGCTGATGCGCCTCGCGCGCCACGGCATCGGCCAGCTCGTGGAGCGGCAGCGCGCCGTTCTCGAAGGTCAGCCGCAGGTCGGCTCCGCCCGCTAACCCTTCGCACAGCGCCCGTTCGGATTCGCCATGACACAAGGCTCAACGCTCCGCCTCGACCCCGCCAATGGCCCGCTCCTCGTCGCGAGCCATAACGAGGGCAAGATCCGGGAATTCCGCGAGCTCCTCGCGCCGGTCGGCTTCACGGTGGTCTCGGCCGCCGAGAAGGATCTGCCCGAGCCCGAGGAGACCGGCTCGACCTTCGAGGAGAACGCCGCGATCAAGGCGTTGGCCGCCGCCCGCGCCACCGGCCTTCTCGCGCTGTCCGACGATTCCGGCCTCGCGGTGGACGGCCTGAACGGCGACCCCGGCATCTACTCGGCCCGCTGGGCCGGTCCCGCCAAGGACTTCACGATGGCCATGCGCCAGGTCGAGGAGAAGCTCCAGGCCGCCGGCGCCACGGCGCCGGAGCGCCGCACGGCGCGCTTCGTGGCGGTGCTGTGCCTCGCCGCGCCCGATGGCGCGACCGAGTTCTTCCGGGGCGAGATCGAGGGCACCGTGGTCTGGCCGCCGCGCGGGGAGCTTGGCTTCGGCTACGATCCGCTCTTCCTTCCCGAAGGCGAGACCCGTACCTTCGGCGAGATGCCCTCCGACGAGAAGCATGGCTGGCGCCCCGGCCAGCCGACCGCCCTCTCGCACCGCGCCCGCGCCTTCCGCCTGTTCGCGGCCCGCGCGCTCGGGGTCGAATAGGAACACCCCCTTGAACATGATCGCCCGCGCCCCGGCCCCGCTCCAGCCCTTCGCGCCGCCCGCCGGCGATCCGGGCTTCGGCGTCTATCTCCACTGGCCCTTCTGCGCGGCCAAGTGCCCCTACTGCGACTTCAACAGCCACGTGCGCCGCGAGCCGGTCGACCAGGCGCGCTTCGTGGACGCCTTCCGGCGCGAGATCGCCAGCCAAGGGTCGCGCACGCGCGGCCTCACCGTCACCTCGATCTTCCTGGGCGGCGGCACGCCCTCGCTCATGGAGCCCGCCACCGTCTCGGCCATTCTCGAGGCGGTCGCCGCGCAATGGACCGTGGCCAGTGGCGCGGAGATCACCCTCGAGGCCAACCCCTCGTCGGTCGAGGCCGAGCGCTTCCGCGGCTACCGCGCGGCTGGCGTCAACCGCGTCTCGCTCGGCGTCCAGGCCCTCAACGACGCGGACCTGCGCCGCCTCGGCCGCCTCCACGACGTGTCCCAAGCGCTCGGTGCCATCGAGCTCGCGCGCGAAATCTTCCCGCGCCTGTCCTTCGACCTCATCTACGCCCGCCCCGGCCAGAGCGTCATGGCGTGGGAGGCCGAGCTCGCGCAGGCCATCGGGCTCGCCGCCGACCACCTCTCGCTCTACCAGCTGACCATCGAGGAAGGCACCGCCTTCCACGCCCTGCACAAGGCCGGCAAGCTGGTCGTGCCCGACGGAGAGCTCTCCGCCGACCTCTACGAGGCGACCCAGCAGCTCACCGCCTTCCACGGCATGCCCGCCTACGAGATCTCGAACCACGCCGTGCCGGGCGCCGAATCGCGCCACAACCTCACCTACTGGCGCTACGGCCTCTACGCCGGCATCGGCCCCGGCGCCCACGCCCGCCTGCCGGGCCCCGACGGCGGCCGCCACGCGGTCGCCAACGAGAAGCATCCCGAGACCTGGCTCAAGATGGTCGAGGACTGGGACGAGGGCCATGTCGAGGACACGCCCCTCGACCCCGCCGAGCAGGCCGACGAACTCATGCTCATGGGCCTGCGCCTGGCCGAGGGCATCGATCTCAAGCGCTGGCGCGCCCTCTCTGGCCGCGACATCGACCGCACCACCGAGCGCGACCTCGCCGGCCACGGCCTCCTCCAGCGCCTCGGTCCTGACCGCATCCGCGCCACGCCCGCCGGCATGATGGTGCTCGACGCGCTGGTCGCGGACCTCGCGTGAGGGGATCGGCGGTCTTGCTGCATGGCGGGGCTACCGCCCCTCCGGGGCGAGCCACGGGTCTCGCCCGTCCTTGCGGACCCGTCCGGGAAGGAATTCCCGGACCCTTCTTCTCATTTGGGCAGTCTTTTCCCACTGGAGACGGGCCGGTGGCCCGTCTCCAGTGGGAACACTCTTCAAGTGAGGAGGGGTCCAGGGGAAATCATTTCCCCTGGCAGGGGTGCGGGGGCAGAGCCCCCGTCTCGGCACCATGACCATCGAGCCCCCCGACACGGCGGATCCGGCGCCCGGCGAGCCGGGCACCTTCACGCTGCGCGGCACGGTGATGCGGGCGCGGCGGCCGGAGGCGGGTCTGTATCTGGTGGCGACGCCGATCGGAAACCTGTCGGATGTGAGCCTGCGCGCGCTGGACGTGATCGCGGCGGCGGACCGGCTGGCCTGCGAGGACACGCGGGTGACGGGCAAGCTGCTTGCGCGCTACGGCATCCGGCGCGCGATGACGAGCTATCACGAGCACAGCGGAGGGGATGCGGCGGAAGGGCTTCTGGCGGATCTGGAGGCGGGGCGCTCCGTCGCGGTGGTGACGGACGCCGGCACGCCGTCGGTCTCGGATCCCGGCTTCCGGCTGGCGGTGGAGGCGGGCGAGCGGGGCTATCCGGTGGTGCCCGTGCCCGGCGCCTCGGCGCCGCTGGCGGCGCTGGTGGCGTCGGGACTTCCGTCCGACAGCTTCTTCTTCGCCGGCTTCCTGCCGGTGAAGGAGAGCGGGCGGCGCGCCCGCCTCGAGGAGGTGGCGCGGGTTCCCGGCACGCTTCTCTTCTTCGAGGCGCCGCACCGCATCGCGGAGAGTCTGGCGGACATGGCGGCCGTTCTGGGCGAGGGTCGGCGCGCGGCGGTGTGCCGCGAGCTGACCAAGCTGCACGAGACCATCACGCGCGGCACGCTGCGCGAGCTGGCCGAGCGGTTCGGCGCCGAGGAGCGCGTGCGGGGCGAGATCGTGGTCTGCGTCGCGCCGCCGGACGTGGCGGGACCGGCGGACGCCGACGAGGCCGACGCGATCCTGCGCGGGTTGCTCGCCGAGATGAAGCCGGCCCAGGCGGCGGCCGAGGCGTCGCGGCTGACGGGACGCCCCCGCCGCGACCTTTACGCCCGGGCGCTGGAAATGCGCGACGACCGGCGCTGAGGCGCGGCCGCGCTTGGTTGAAGCGCGCGCGCTTCCGGTCCATGCTGGCTTCTGCGATCGTGGCGGGGAGGCGACGGGGCGATGCGGACGACGAGTCCGAAGACCAGCGGCAATGGCAAGACCGGCATGGCGGAGCGGCGCGCGGCGGAGCGGCGCGGCCATTGGGCGGAAGTGCGCGCCGCCTGGGCGCTGCGGCTCAAGGGCTACCGCATCCTGGCCGTGCGCCATCGCACCAAGCTCGGCGAGATCGACCTGATCGCGCGGCGCGGCGACCTCGTGGCGATCGTCGAGGTCAAGGCGCGGCCGACGCTGGAAGCCGCCATGGAGGCGGTGGATGCCCGCTCGCAGCGCCGGATCGCGGCCGCCGCCGACCTTTGGCTGACGCACCGGCCCGACCATGCGCGCATCTCGTTGCGCTTCGACATCGTGGCCGTGCTGCCGCGCCGCTGGCCGGTGCACGTGCCGGACGCCTGGCGCGGACGCTAGAAGCCGCCCGCGCCGGGAAACGTCAGACGCCGGCGGCGCCCCGGGCCGGGGCGGCGGGCCGCTTGGGCGCCGGCGCCGCGGGGGCGGCCGGAGCGGGCGCGGTCTTGGCGGCGAGTTCGGGCGTCATGACCTCGCGGTGGTTGTCGCCGTAGATCCGCGTCTCGACGTTCTTGGCAAGGCCCCGCGCCAGGGCCCGATCGACACGGGCGCGGTCCTGCGCGGCCGCGATCACCGCGCCGCTAATGCCGTTCAGCACCGTCTGGTCCAGCGTGCCGGTGTCGAAGCGCGCGATCTCGGCGCCGTTCTCCCCGCGCAGGATGCCCTGCGCCAGCACGCGGTTGGCGTCGCCCACCAGAAGCGAGGCGATCGGGTTCTTGTAGTGGACCTCGGTGAGCGTCAGCTGGAGATCGGCAGGGCGGCCCTCGCGCGTATTGACGATCTGCGGCGGCAGGGTCTGACGCACCAGGGACACGATGTCCGTGTCGCTCTTCACGGTGGGCGCGGCCGCGACGGTGACGCTGCGGATCTTGAGCGGCCCGGCGGTCTTCACGATGGGCTGGGCGCAGCCGGAAAGAAGCGCGGCGAGCGCCGCCACGGCGAGAAAGGTCGATTTCAAGGGAATGTCCGTTTGGGAGTTGCGCGCCGGTTCTGCGTTCCCGCAAAGCTTGTGGCTAGAGGCGGGACGGCCCCGCAACAGGCCGGACGGCTGACGTTCGCGTGATGCGCTGCAGGGTGCGCGCCGACTGCGGCGCGAAGAACACAGGTCGCGTCTGCGCATGGACAGAAGGCGACAGCCCCGCTACCTCGCCGGGGAGCAATCGCTTTGCCGAAGGAATGACGCCATGGGCTTGAAGGTCGCGGTCCAGATGGACCATGTGTCGGGCATCACCATCAAGGGCGACTCGACCTTCGCCCTGTCGCTGGAGGCGGAGCGGCGCGGGCACGCGCTGTTCCACTACACGCCCGACCGGCTGGCCCTGAGCGGCGGCGTCCTGACGGCGCGCGTCGAGTCCATGAACCTGCGCGACGAGGAGGGCCAGCACTTCACGCTGGGCACGCCCGAGCGGGTGGATCTGTCGGAGATGGACGTGGTGCTCCTGCGCCAGGACCCGCCCTTCGACATGAACTACATCACCTCCACGCACATGCTGGAGCGCATCCATCCCAAGACGCTGGTGGTCAACGACCCGGCCTGGGTGCGCAACATGCCGGAGAAGATCTTCGTCACCGAGTTCCAGGACCTGATGCCGGAAACCCTGATCACCAAGGACCCGGCCGAGATCCAGGCCTTCCGGCAGGAGTTCGGCGAGATCGTCCTCAAGCCCCTCTACGGCAACGGGGGCGCCGGCGTCTTCCACCTCACCAAGGAGGACCGCAACCTGTCCTCGCTGATGGAGACCTTCGGCCTCCTGTTCCGCGAGCCCTTCATCGCGCAGCGCTACCTCAAGGACGTCCGCAAGGGCGACAAGCGGATCCTCCTGATCGACGGCGAGCCGGTGGGCGCGGTGAACCGCGTGCCCTCCGAGAGCGACGCGCGCTCCAACATGCATGTGGGCGGGCGCGCCGAGGCGACCGAGCTGACGCGGCGCGAGCGCGAGATCTGCGAGCGGATCGGCCCGGCGCTGAAGGAGCGCGGGCAGGTGCTGGTCGGCATCGACGTGATCGGCGACTACCTGACCGAGATCAACGTCACCTCGCCCACGGGCATCCGCGAGGTGAAGCGCTTCGGCGGCGCCGATGTCGCGGCGCTGTTCTGGGACGCGGTCGAGGGTAAGCTCTGAGGAGCACGCGGGCCGGGGCGGCGTCGCGGCTGCCCCAACCCCTCCTGAACGCCGGATGAACGCCGCGTTCCGCCTTCGTTGAGGGATGGCGCGCTAGGCTTGCCTCGATCCTTGCCAACCGGACGCCTCGCCGTGCCCCTTCGCCTCCGCTCCCTCCTCGCGCTCGCCGCCCTCGTTCTCGCCCCCGAGATCGCACAGGCCGCGACCGCGATCGCCACCACCAACGTGAACCTGCGCGCAGGGCCCTCGACACGCTACCCGGCGGTCAACGTCGTGCAGGGCGGCGAGGACGTCCACGTCTTCGGGTGCCTCGCCAACCGTTCCTGGTGCGACGTCGACTTCTACGGCCAACGCGGCTGGATGTCGTCGGACTATCTCGCCTTCGTGCGCGGCGGGCGCCGCTACACCGGGCCCGAGGTGGTAGGCTACATCGGCGCGCCGGTCGTGACCTACTCCTTCGGCCGCTACTGGGACGACCACTACCGGGACCGCGACTTCTATCGCGACCGCCGCCGCTGGGACGGCATCGCCGGCCCGCCGATCTTCGATCGCGGCCCCCCGCCGCGCGCCCGCGACCGGATCGGCCCGCCCCCGCCCTACGTGGTGCGCGGCGAGCGCGGCTACGACGATCGCGGCTATGACGGGCGCGACCGGTTCGAGCGCGAGCGCGACCGCTTCGAGGGTCGGCGCGACCGCGAGCGGTTCGAGGACCGCCGCCGCTTCGAGGACGGCCCGCCCCCGCCCTGGGTCCGCGACCGGGGCCCCGGCCGGCCGGACTGGGACCGCGAGGGCGACCTCGAATAGACGGATCAGCCCGCCGCCGCGCCCGGCCGCTCCAAGAGGACGACCGGGCGCTCGTGGTAGGGCGCCTCGCGCATGGGGCGGTAGCCGAGACGTCCGGCGAGCCTCAGCGAGGGCGCGTTCGCCGGGTCGATCATCGCCACCGTGCGCCGCGCGCCGAGGCCGGCGAGAAGCGCCTCCATGCCCTCGCGGGCCAATCCCTTCCCTTGCGCCCAGCCCGCCAAGGTCCATCCGGCCTCGGGGTCGCGGTCGAAGTCGGGTCCGTGCCCACGCCGCATGTGGAGGAAGCCCATCTGGCCGGCAAATCGCCCCGACCCGCGCTCCTCGGCCGCCATCATGGCGGTTCCAAAGACCTGGAAATGGCCGATCTGCGCGAGTAGCCGGCGCCAGGTGCCCTCCTCGCCGTCCGAGCTGCGGTCGAGATAGCGCGTCACCTGCGGGTCCTGCGACAGCGCGAGCAGCGCGTCGAAGTCCCGGGGCTCGAGCGGACGGATCAGAAGGCGGGGCGTCTCGATCATCCCGCCCTTGTGGCAGGCCGGACCCGGGCCGAAAAGGGGTGCGCGGGCGCCGGTTCGTTCCCGGCCCGTTCTTGTGTCGCCGCTTGTGCCGCTATACCCTTTTTCGGGCAGGGGTTGTGGGGGCGAATCGGGTGGTATCGCGCGTCAGGACGGTCGCCTTCCAGGGCGTCGAGGCGATTCCCGTGGACGTCCAGGTCATGGTCGCGCCCGGCAAGATGGGCATGCAGATCGTGGGCCTTGCCGACAAGGCGGTGGCGGAAAGCCGCGAGCGGGTCCAGGCCGCGCTCCACGCCTCGGGCCTGTCCATGCCGCCCAAGCGCGTCACCGTGAACCTCGCCCCCGCCGACCTGCCCAAGGAAGGCTCGCATTACCGCTTTGAAACGCCTTTGCGGTCGCCGCTTGAGCAAGCGCTTGAATTGCCGCTCACACGATGCTCACCACAAGACGCTGAGACCGTTATTCCTGACCGCAGGAGGTGCAAATGGATCGGGAAGCAATAGCCCTCGAGGCGCAACGGCTTATCAAGGCTCGTAGGGATGCAGACACACCCGAGAACGAGGCGCGGCTTCGGGCAGAGCTGGAGGCGCAAGGAGGCAAGCTGGTTCGCATCCGTGGGAAGAACCCCCAACGCTACCGTATGAAGCTCAAGAACGGGTCCATCGAACCCGTGACCCTGTTCGACGTCGAGGCGCGGCTCGCGAGGGTACGAAGGACCAAGCCTGACTAGCGGACAGCGAACGCTCTAGGCCTGACAGAGAGGAATTGCATCTTGGACGACGAAGCGTTGAGGCGAAGGAGCGCTATGGACATCCGTCGCCTCTATCTAAACTGTCGAGCCAAAGCCGGATTGGCCGGGCCGCAGGGCGCGGAGGCACGGCGTCTCATGGAACGCATCGAGATATTAAATCTGCTTCCTACCGTCCTGTCAGGCATGGCGAAGGACGATCCTGTTTACCGCGAACTCGAGCGTATTATTCGCTCTCCCGAAGGGCGCAAGGCGATGATCGCTGCTACGACCGCTGGTCTTCCGGCTCTAGCAGGCGTCGAACCAATGATCGTTGCGAGCTTGGGACCGCTTTATGGTCCACACGACCAAGGTACCGTCTCGGCTGGCGGCATCATCGGCGAGGTAATGCGTCCTATGGGGTATCGTAAGGATCGGGACAGCGCACCAATGCCAATAGGCTCTGTAGCTCAGTCGGCTGCTACTTGGATCGCGAACAGCATCTGACGGCTCTGTATGGCCCCTGCGACGTGGGATGCGATATGGCCGAGGCTCAAAACGAAATCATCCAAGTTGCTAAAGCCGGTCCCGCTGCCATCGATCTGGAAAAGAAGCAGATCGTTTCCGACGTGGAATATAGGATCGCCCAATCCTGGGCGCGCATCATGCGTGAGACGTCAGAAGCACGCGCTGGACGACCTGTCGGAAACTCCAGGTCGATCCTATTCGAGTTCTCCGACCTAACTGACGTCACCAAATCCGCTGTCGACGAAAGCTGGAACTACGTGCTCGACATTTGCCGCGTTGGCGAGCGGCGGCCTGAGGACCTAGTCCCGCTAGCAGCGCACGCAATCGGCTTCTTTTCGAAGGGTGTCCTCCTCTACGCGAACGATAGGAGTGTCGCCGCGACTGCCTTCGGGGAGACCGATCAGATAAACGCCGCCGGGGCAAAAGCCGTTGATGCGGTCGCGAAGCACATCGACGTGACAACACGTGAGGCGTTGCTCGGCTATGCAGCTGGCAAGGCCGTATACCCCCGAGCGACATGGCCCCTTACACGGTGGGGCGCCGTGAAAGCCCGGATCGGCTCGATCAGTGTGTTCTTGCTCGGAAGCGTCACAGGTGCCTTCGTGACGACGGCGGTGAAATGGCTGTTCTCCTGACGCTGGACCGTAGATCGCGCGAGCCAATCAGGCGGCATCCAACTTCCTGATCCTGGTTGACATGGTCGCCTCGCCTGTTTGAGCTTCAACCCACACGGGAGGAGCTATGACGGATCCGCTACTGATTGCGACCGCCAGCGGGGCGGCATTTGCAACCATCGTTTGCCTCGTCGCCCTCGCGTACTGGCTCTCGGCGTCGAGGGCGAAGCGAGCGCTGGGCGCGTCGCTCGCCTCGACACAGGCTATGTTGGCCGAGGCCCGGGGCGAGACGGAGGCCGTGCGATCTCGCTTCGCCGACGTCGTGGACGCCGACGCAGAGAGGGCACGGGTCGACGCTGACATCGCCGATCGGCGCGCTGAGCTCGGCGCATTGGATGAGCAGCACCTTGCGCGTTCGGTCGCAGCGCAGGCCGACCACGACGCGCAACTCGACCGGCAGCGCGACGAGATCGAGGCGGTCCGTCGCGATTATCGAGAGAAAAAAGCCCTCTATGATCGGCTTGCCGCGGAGGTCGCCATCTTCGACGAGCGGCTCGCCTTCGCCGAGATGGGCGTCTACGCGCCTCACTTCGAGTTCAGCGACAGTGAGGCCTACAAGGACGCGATCACGACCGTTCGCGAGCGGCAGAAGGACATGGTTTCGGCGAAGACCGCCGTCTTCTGCACCACGACCTGGACGGTCGATGGCAGTGCGTCGAAGGGCCAGACGATGACGAACCGAGGGATCAAGCTGACCCTACGGGCCTTCAACAACGAATGCGACGCGGCGATCTCCAATACGCGCTGGAACAACGTCAACGCGATGGAGAAGCGCATCCAGCGCGCTTCGGAACAGATCGACAAGCTCAACGCTTCGAGCTCGATCGTCATTGCGCAGCACTACCTCAAGCTCAAGCTCGATGAACTCCACCTGACGCACGAGTATCGCGAGAAGCTCAAGACCGAGCGCGAGGAGCGCGCCGAGGCGGCGCGTTTGGCGAAGGAGGAGCAACGACTCATCCGCGACCTTGAGCAGGCGCAGGAAGAAGAGGACCGCTACGCGCGCCTCCTGGCGAAGGCGAAGGCCGAAGCGGAGAAGGTCGTTGGACCAAAGCTCGGCGCCTTCGAGGACCAGATTCGGGTCCTGGAGAAGGACCTTGCAGAAGCTCACGCTCGGGCCGAGCGCGCGCAGGCGATGGCCGAGCGGACGCGGTCCGGGTATGTCTACATCATCTCCAACATCGGGTCGTTCGGCGAGGGCGTCGTCAAGATCGGGCTGACGCGGCGCCTCGATCCGCTCGACCGCGTTCGCGAGCTCGGCGACGCAAGCGTCCCCTTCGTCTTCGACACGCACGCCATCATCTACAGCGACGACGCACCAACGCTCGAGCGAGCACTCCATACCGAGTTCGATGCGACACGCATCAACGCGCAGAACTATCGGAAGGAGTTCTTCCGCGCGGAGATCGACGACGTCGAGAAGGCCGTCGCGCGTCTCGCTCCTGGCGCGCCCTTCTTCCGGGACGTCGAAGCGCAGGAGTATCGCGAGACCCTGTCGCGCCGCCGGCAAGCACTATCGGCAACGGAGCCGGAGCGCGAGTTCTTCCCGGCCGACCTCTAGGTCGCCGGTCCGCCTTACGAAAGGCTGCGCTCCTATGCCTGTCGCGATGTCCGATGACCTCTTCCTCGACGCGCCCGAGCTCGACAGCATGTCTCTCTGCAAGGAGTGCGGAGATCATCTGCTTCCGCACGAGCAAGATACCTGCGAGGGCTGCGATCGCCTCTACTACGGTCGCGTGGTGGCGTGGATAAAGGGCGGCGCGGATCACGACCTTGCCCTTGCCTACGAGTGTGTCCGGCCGGCGCTGCACTGAAATCTATCCCCGACTGCCCGGTCCGGCCGCATCTTCGTCGCCGGCACCAACCGGCGGGGAACGGACATGTCGCAACTCGCCGAAGAGATCATCGACCTTCCGCTCGCCGATGACCTGAACGCCGCGATCGACGAGGCGATCCGGTTGAGCGGCGGCGACGCGCGTCGCGCGATCGGCGCGCTCATCCGCGGCCAGCGATCGATCCAGGACGCGGTCGGTGCCAGCGTGTCGGCCGGCTACGCCCACCGCGGTCTCGGTCGATGATCTCGTGGCGCAAGTCCCGCTTCAAGACCCTGTTCCCGAGCACGCGCAATGTTTGAGTAGCAGAGCCTCGAGTATGTTTCCGGCGGAGCGGAGACTGACCGCATTCCGAAATATGCCCGTGGACGAACACGCGGCTCGCTTGACCAATCATCGGCCGGCATCAACCCTTGATAGAAACGGAGGGGATCATGTGGGCGGACATCGAAAGCGGCGTGGACTTCCTGAACTATTCGGAAGTGTCCGAGACGGTCTGCGAACTCGTCGCCGACGATGACATGCTGCCGATGTCGCTCGGGATCTACGGAACTTGGGGCGTCGGTAAGTCGAGCATTCTCCGTTTGGTCTCCCGGCAACTGGAAGCCGATCCGCGAAATCTCGTCATCCCGTTCGACGCTTGGCTCTACCAGGATTTCGACGAGGCGAAGTCCGCGCTGATGACCGTGATTGCAAAGAACCTCTACGACGCGACTCCCGAGACCCTCAAAGAGAAGGCGTCGGCCATCTACCGCCGCGTTAACAAGATCAAGGCGCTAGGCCTCGCGGTCGACATTGGTGCGATGGCGGTAGGCATCCCAACCTTTGGGCTGGTCTCCAAAGCCCTTGGCTCGGCGGGAGACCTCCTGTCGGGAACTGGCGACCAGGAAGATGTCGACGCCCTGAAAGCTGGCGTTAAGGATGCGACCGAACGGGGCGACGGCCTTCTGCAAGAGCGCGAGAAGCGCAACGCACCGGAAGAGATTGCGGCGTTCCGCAAGGAGCTAGGGGAACTGCTCGGCGGCATGGATCGCAGGCTGGTCGTGTTCGTCGACAACCTCGACCGTTGCCTTCCAGGCAATGCGATCGCGACGCTAGAAGCGATGCGCCTTTTCCTCTTCCTGCCCCGCACGGCCTTCGTGGTCGCGGCGGACGAGGACATGATCCGTCTGTCGGTGGAGAAGCACTTCTCCAACCCTGGCGATAGGCACGTGACAGACTACCTCGACAAGTTGATCCAGATCCCGGTCCGCGTGCCCAAGCTCGGCTTGCAGGAGGTCCGAGCGTACCTTGCCATGCTGGCGGTGACGAAGGAGGTCAGCATCGCCGAAGCCGATCGGGAAGCCCTCCGATCGTTCCTGATTTCGAAGCTGCGCAAGAGTTGGTCGCAAGAACCGCACTTCACGATGGCCGAGATAGCGCGAATGCTCGCGCTGCCTGACGACAGCCCGTTGATGCGAAGCCTGGAGACGATGGATCGGATCGCCCCTCTCCTCGCCCATTCTGTCCGGATCAACGGCAACCCGCGCATCGTAAAGCGAATGCTGAACGTGATCCGCATGCGATCGTCCGTTGCCCGGCGCCGCGAGATGCCTTTGGGCGAGTCCTACATCGCCAAGCTGGCGCTGTTCGAGCGATGCATGGGCGAGGAAGCCATCCTCGGCCTTGGCGCCATGATCAACTCGGCCTCGGAAGGGAAGCCCGTTGTCTTCGCTGAGTTGGAAGCTGTCGAAGGCGAGATCCCAGTGGATCAACTACCGGAGGCATGGCGAGCTCAGTCCGAGTTCGCGGCCAACTGGCTGCGGCTGGATCCGAAGTTTGCCGGGATGGATCTGCGTCCGTTGGTCTACCTGTCGCGCGAGACGCTACCACTGCGGTCGGTCGCAGCCCGGCTTACCCCTTCGGCAGCGAAGGCCGTCGACGCCCTGTTGAAGACCGCCACGATGGGCTCGCCCGCGTCGCGGGACGCGATCGCAGGGCTGGCACCCGAGGAGACTGGGGACGTCATGGACGAACTGGTCGCCGCGATGGGCCGAAACCTCGACTGGTCGAGGGCCCGCAGCGACTTCCGAGGCGCTGTGCTCCTCGCGAAGTCGAGCAGGGCCGCGCACGACAAGCTAGCCCGGTTCGTCGGCAGCATACCGAAGCCGCCCCCGTGGATGGTAGCTTTGATGAAAGATACAACGCCGCCGGCAAGTGGGCGGCGCTGATGGGCACATCGTCCTCCTCACGCGGCTCCGGTAAGCATCAGCCACTCGTTCCTCCCGGCACAGACGATGAGCCGGGAGAGCGCCTGCCGGAGGCGCCACCGAAGCGGTTCAGGGCGTTCCGGACCGCATTCGGCAAGTTCCTCCGGGAAGGGGACGGTGTCGATCTACGACGCGCGCTCGGGCACTACGCGCGAACCTCCACCGGAGGACGAGCGGTAGGCCCGCGACGATACGGTTCAGTCTACGCAGCCGGTGGCAACCTCTACGATGCACTAGCCTCGCTCGGCGGTCGCGGCGTGGACGCGGCTCCTGGAGGGCTGAACCGGGAGGAACTCACAGGCCAGCCACTTGACGTCGTATGCCAGAGGATCGCCCAGGCGCTGGCGCCAGACGGCGCCGACGCCGATCGGATCCGGATCTCGATCGACGAGGCGATGCTCGAGGTCCTCGGCGAGGGTGAGTTCGACCCAGATCGCCTTGATGGAGAGACGGTCCACCGCATCGTCGCGGAATACCTCTCACAATGCATCTTCCAGGACATCGTCGAGGAGGTCGGCGGATCCTGGGCAAACTCGCCAGACGCGTCGCGCACTCCGGAGGCGGAGGCCCAACTGCTCGAACTGATCCGGGTGGTGGTGGACCGGGAACTCGGCGCGAGGATGCCTCTTGGCGCGGCGCTCGACGGCGCGGGGGTTTCTCGCCTCATGCGGGCGACGGTCGACGAGGTTTGGCGGGAATGGGAGGCCTACGATGAATAGGTTGGCGTTTCACGTCGACGAGGAGAACGTCCCAGTTCCGGGCGGCTCCGACACCATCCACATCCACCTTTACGGGCGCCGCCCAAAACACGTTGGTACCGCCTCCGTCGGCGGAAGTCTCGAAGTCGCGGTGGCTCGGCTCGGCGTACAGATCGACCCAACGGCCTTCGATTTCCTGTCGATCGCGCTGGCAGTAGTGGCTGCGGACACATTCGTCGACCGCTCGCGGCACGGGACGAACGGCTGGTCGCGTGAACTTGCTCTCGAGTTGCCGCTCCACCGGCCCGAACCCTGGACGGCCGTCATCGGAGACCTCGAGCGTGCGTTGGGGTTCTTGAGCGGGGACACGTGGCGCCTGTCGCTTCTCGACGGCGGGCGCGCGCCTCCGGGCGCCGGGGCCATCCTAAGGCGGCATCGAAGCCATATCGGTATCGGACGGGCGGACTGCGTATCTTTGTTCTCTGGTGGCCTCGACAGCCTCATCGGTGCCGTCGAGCTCATCCGACAGGGACGCCGCCCGCTCCTGGTCAGCCATTCCTACCGCGGCGACCAAAGCTACCAAAGACGCCTTGCTCCGCGTTTGGGCATGTCCTTGCCGCGCTTTGCCGCCAACGCAAACCCCGTATTCTCCGGCCCGAACGTCAACGACACAAGCATGCGCACCCGCAGCCTCGGTTTCCTTGCCTACGGAGTCGTCGCAGCGACCGCGCTTGGCTTCGTGAGGCCGCGGCTCGACCGAGTGGATCTCGTCGTCCCGGAGAACGGGTTCATCGCCCTAAACGCACCACTGACGCGTCGCAGGGTAGGCTCGCATTCCACCCGCACGACGCATCCGAACTTCCTCGATAGGATCCAGTCCGTCCTGGATGTGGTGGGCATCGGGATCCAGATCACCAATCCCTATCGTCACATGACGAAGGGCGAGATGCTGGCAGCTCTCGCCCCAGGTAGGGACTTGATTGATACAGCGCTCGGCACAGTGTCCTGCGGCAAGTGGAAACGCAGGAGCCAGCAGTGCGGGCACTGCGTCCCGTGCCTCATTCGCCGCGCTGCGTTCGATTGGGCTGGCATCCCCGACACTACCGATTATCGCTACTCCGTGCGCGAGGCGTTTGAGCGTCCAGACATCGGCGACGATGTCATGGCCGTTCGTGTTGCATTCGCAAGAGACGGCCGCGGCTACGACCAGCGCGCGCTCGCCAGCGGCCCCTTGCCGTGGGACCCCCTCGAGAGGCAGGGATGGTTTGGCGTTCATCGACGCGGCCTTGCCGAAGTGGGAGCGTACATCGAACGGGAACTAGCCTAAATTGATCGACTTCCATTGCCACCTCGACCTCTTCCCATCCCCGTCGGAGGCGATCGACGAAATCGAGCGATCCGGCATCTACGCGCTGTCGGTTACGACGACGCCTAAGGCGTTCCCTAAGACCGCCATGCTCGCGCATAGGCGGAAGCGGATCCGCACCGCGTTAGGCCTTCACCCGCAACTGGCGCATGAGCGCCACGGAGAGGTCGGCATGTTCGTCCGACTGCTTGGGGAGACCGACTACGTTGGCGAGATCGGGCTCGACGGCGGGGACGAGTTCGCCGAACATCTAGCTGTTCAGAAGGATGTCCTCGACCGCATCCTGCGGGCGTGCTCGGACGTAGGCGGGCGGATCATGTCCATTCACAGCCGGCATGCGAGCGCCGAGGTTCTCGACGCGCTCGGACGGCACCCGGGTTCGGGCGTTCCCGTCCTGCATTGGTTCTCGGGGCCGCCGGCACATGCGGAACGCGCGGTTGAAATGGGGGCTTGGTTCTCGGTCGGCCTGCCAATGCTCCGGTCGCGCAGGGCTGCGGCTCTCGTCGCGCGGCTGCCCCGCGACCGCGTCCTCACCGAAACGGACGCTCCCTTCGCTTCGACGGTTGGGAGCCAATATCCGACGCCCGCCCTAAAGGAAGCGCTGGCCCGTTTGGCGGGTCTTTGGGGTACCGACGATGCAACGACGTGGCGTTGCCTAAACAACAACCTCAGAACCCTGACTGGAACGGTCAAGGCGACCTACGCAGCGGCGCGGTGAGAATGGAAGAGCAGCGAAGCCAGGTCACCGAGGATCTCAACGCCATCCAGCGCGACCTGGTCTTCGATCGCCTCATCAACGCCGTCGAGGATCGGCCGTCACACGACGAGACCGTCGTGCGCGCAAGGGCTGAGGACGCTATGTTCCACCGTCTGAATGAGGACAGTGCGGGAGGCGGCGGCACCGCGAGCATAGAGACGACAACGCGCTCCGGCCCGGTCGCCGTCGGCGAGCCGGCCGGGACGCGCTTGAGCAAGCCGTCCTTGTCCTGGCGCTGGCCGATCATCGCCGCCGCGGCGACGGCCGCCGCGCTAGG
>NZ_BBWK01000026.1 GCF_001463765.1 Aureimonas sp. AU4
ATCAGATCGTCCTGCGCCTTCGTGCGGATGATGGGATCAAGCGCGCCGAACGGTTCATCCATCAGGAGAAGCCCAGGCTCGGCGGCCAGGGCCCGAGCGACGCCGACGCGTTGTTGCTCGCCGCCCGACAACTCTGCGGGATAGCGCGAGCGGTAGCGGGACGGCGCCAGCGAGAAGAGTTCCAGGAGTTCGTCGACCCGGTCTGCGATGCGCTGCCGTGCCCATCCGAGCAGGCCGGGCACCGTCGCGATGTTCTGGAAGACCGTGCGGTGGGGAAACAGCCCGTGGTTCTGGATGACGTAGCCGATGCGGCGGCGAAGCTCGTGTCCCGGCATCGTTCGGTTGTCGACGCCGCCGATGCGGATCGTTCCCTCCGTCGGGTCGATCATCCGGTTGATCATCCGCAGGAGCGTCGTCTTGCCCGAGCCCGACGTTCCAACGATCGCGGTCAAACTCGCGGTGGGCACGTCGAGATCGATGCCGTTGACCACCCTGACACCGTCGTAGGCCTTCGATACGTTGCGGATTTCGATCATGGCGTCATGCTCCGTCCGCGTCGGGAAAGATCGATGAGGGCGTCCAGTAGGATGGCGCAGCCGAACGCGAGGGCGACGGTCGGAAGGGCGCCGAGAAGCACGAGGTCGGCAGCCGTCTGTCCGATGCCCTGGAAGACGAAGACCCCGAGACCACCGCCGCCGATCAGCGCCGCGACCGTGGCGAGACCGACATTCTGGACGAGGACGATCCGAATTCCGGCCAGGATCACCGGAAAGGCCAGCGGCAGGCCGACCTGCAGCAACCGCTGCCGCGCGGTCATGCCGGCGCCGCGCGCGGCGTCGTCCGCCTCCGGGGGAACGCCGGCGAGCCCCGCCACCGTGTTCGCGGTCATGGGCAGCAGGGAGTACAGGAAAAGCGCGACGAAGGCGGGAGCCGTGCCGATGCCGCCGAGCCCGACCGCGGCGGCGCCCGGGACATGGGCGGCAAGATAGGCGAGCGGGGCGATCAGAAGCCCGAAGAGCGCGATGGCGGGAATCGTCTGCACGACGTCGAGGGTTCCGAGAATCGGCTCCCGCAGGGGCGCGACGCGATGGCATAGGATGCCGAGCGGGATGCCGAAGACGCAGGCGGCCGCCAGCGAGCCGAGAACGAGGACGAGGTGATGGCGAGCTTCGCGCCAGAAGCTTTCCGCGCGGGTGTCGTACTCGCGGAACACGGAGAGGCCGTGGAACCAGTCCGACAGGAAGAGGCCGGTGAGGAGGATGCAGGCCGCGACGAGGATCGCGATGCGGACCAGGGGCGGGGGACGCAGCCGGGTCAGGGCGTTGGTCAGAAGAAGGGACAGGGCGCCGAGCGCTACCCAGAAGCCCGAGGCGGGCGAGACGCGCGCGTAACGTGCGGGCTCGGGCCCGAGAAGATGATCAGGCGCGGCACCGACCGAGACGAGAAGAAGCAGGAGCGCGCCGGCCGCGGCGGCCAGGCGAAGCCTGTCGCCCCTCGCAAAGACGCTGGCGGCGATGCAGGCAAGAACAGAGGCGGCGACAGGCCATACGAAACCCGGCGGCAGCGCGGTCGTCAGACTATGGCCGGTGCCCGGTACGATGCGGTTGGCACGCAAGGTCGCGAAGGGGAAACACGCCAGCGCCGCCGCCGCCGCGATCGAAAACGCCAAGCCCAACTGATCGATGCGACGCAGAAACAAACTTCGACCATCCGGTCGTCCCGGCGGCCGCCGGGCGGCACAGGGATCGGAATTCCGATCGGTCGAGGCCGAGCGAGCCTCCCGATCGCACGAAGCGGACAGACTCGTGCATCGCTTCATATAGAAGCGGCCGGTCGGATGGTGAGTCCGAGACGTCCATCGTTTCGCCTTGCCGGGGCTGCAAAGCCGTGTCAGGCCCGCGACAAATGCGTCCGCGCCGCTACGGGCCCCGGAGACCGGGCTTGACGCGGAGGCAGGCCGTTCCGACCTCGGTCTGCGGGAGCGCGCCGGGTTGGCGGACACTCGATGCTGCCGGATGCGGCGAGAAGGATGATGATGGCCGGCCGTATCGCCAAGATCGCGACCGTTCTGTTTCTGACCGGACTGGTGGTGGCGGGCGTGCGCTTCTACGACCAGCGAGAGGGCACGTCGGAGGCTGCGGCGCCCGTGCCTTCCGCCACGCGCGCGAGCGGCCCGGTGGAGCTTGCCGCGCCCGAGGTCACGCGTCTCCAGCCGCAGGATCTGCGCCGCGTGGTTCGGGTTTCCGGCTCCACCGCGCCGTCGCGTCGGGCGGTGCTGACGGCTCGGGTGTCGGGACAGATCGCGGAACTTCCCAAGGATGTGGGCGATGCGGTCGAGGCCGGCGAGGTCATGGCGCGTCTGGACGAGGAGCCGTTGCGCTCGGCGCTGGCTGCCAAGACGGCGACGCTCGACGCGCGCGCCGCGCAGCTCAAGCTCGCCCGCTCGGTGCTCGAGCGCAACCAGCGCCTCGGCAATGCCGGCATCTCGTCCGAGGCGACGCTTCTCTCGGCGGAGGCCGACGTCCTGAACCTCGAGGCCCAGATGCGGGCGTTGGAGGCCGAACTTGCCGACGCGCGGCGCAGCCTTGCCGACGCCACGATCGCCGCGCCCTTTCCGGGCACCGTCTCGGAGCGCCAGGTCGAGGTCGGCCAGAGCGTGCCGGTCAATGCCGACCTTCTGACCGTGGTGGATCTCGTCCGCATGGAGATCGAGGCGCTGGTGCCGACCAGCCGGATCGCCGAGATCGAGGCGGGACAGACCGCGCGCATCCGCGTCGAGGGCTACGAAGACCGAACCTTCGAAGCCCGCGTCGATCGCGTCGCACCGGTCGCGGTCGCGGGCTCGCGCGCGGTTCGGGTGTTCCTGAGCCTCGACAACAGCGACGGCGCGCTTCGGGGCGGCATGTTCGCGATCGGCGAGATCGAGGTGGAGCGCCTGGAAGCGCGCATCGCGCTGCCGCCCGATGCGATCCGCCGCGACGAGGCGGGAACCTTCGTGCTGAAGGCCGAGGGCAACCGCCTGTCGCGCCAGGACGTGGAACTTGGCGAGCGCTTCGAGGAGGCCGATCTCGTGGTGGTTCGCAGCGGGCTGCGCGCGGGCGACACGGTCGTGACCGCGCCCTTGCCCGATCTCAAGCCCGACACGGACATCACCATTGCCGATGCGAACTGACGCGTCGTGTTCCTGACCCGCATCAGCGTCGCCCATCCGGTCTTCGCGACGATGATGATGGCGGCGATCGTCGTCATCGGCCTCTTCAGCTATTCGCGGCTCGGCGTCGACCAGTTTCCCGACATCGACCTGCCGGTGGTGGTGGTGGTGACCACCTACGACGGCGCCTCGCCCGAGACCGTCGAAAGCGAGATCACGCGGCGCGTGGAGGAATCCGTCAACACGATCGGCGGCATCGACGAGATTTCCTCGCAAAGCTACGAGGGCCGCTCGCTCGTCATCATCCAGTTCACGCTGGAGACCGATTCACGCACCGCCGCGCAGGAGGTGCGCGACCGCGTCTCGCGGCTGGAGGCGGGCTTCGCCGACGGGGTCGACACGCCGCAGGTGACGCGCTTCAACCCCGACGACGCCCCGATCCTCTCGGTCGCCGTGTCCTCGAAGACGCGCACGCTGCCCGAGATCACGACGATCGCCGACCAGCTCATCACCAAGCGGTTGAACGTCGTCGACGGCGTCGGACAGACCTCGATCGTCGGCGGCTCCAAGCGTCAGGTTCAGGCACAGCTCGATCCCGACCGGCTGGAGGGCTTCGGCATCGGCGTCGGCGACGTGATCTCGGCCATCCGCCGCGAGAACCAGGATGTCGCGGCAGGTTCGCTCACCAGCGGCAACGGCCAGCGCAACGTCACGGTCGAGGGGCGGGTGAGCGACGTCGCGGGCTTCGAGCGCATCATCGTCTCGAACGTCGGCGGCTCGCCGGTCTACCTCTTGGATGTCGCAAGCGTTCGCGAGGAAGGCGCCGAGCTGACGAGCCGGGCGCAGTTCAACGGCGTCACCGCGCTCGGCATCGACGTGGTCAAGGTGCAGGGCGCGAACACGGTCGCGGTCGCGGGAGCGTTGCGGGCGGAGGTCGAGCGCCTTCGCGGCGAGCTCGCGCCGCTTGGCCTCGATCTCGAGATCTCGCGCGACAACTCGCGCGCCATCACTTCGCAGGTCCGGGAGGTCCAGCGAACCCTGATGGAGGGCGCTGCGCTCACGGTCGCGATCGTGTTCTTGTTCCTGAACTCCTGGCGCTCCACCGTGATCACCGGCCTGACGCTCCCGATTTCGGTGATCGGCACCTTCGCCGTGATCCACTTCCTCGGCTTCACGCTCAACACGATGACGCTTCTGGCGCTGTCGCTGGCGATCGGCATCCTGATCGACGACGCGATCGTGGTGCGCGAGAACATCACGCGCCACCTCGCCATGGGGAAGGGGCATGTGCGCGCCGCACTCGACGGCACGAACGAGATCGGCCTTGCGGTCCTCGCCACCACATTGTCGATCGTCGCCGTCTTCCTGCCGGTCGCCTTCATGGGCGGCATCATCGGGCGCTTCTTCCTCCAGTTCGGCGTCACGGTTTCGGTCGCCGTCCTGATCTCGCTCTTCGTCTCCTTCACGCTCGATCCCATGCTCTCCTCGGTCTGGTACGATCCCCATTCCGAGCGCGAGGCTCGGCGTGGGCCGCTCGGGCGACTCGTGGCCCGCTTCGACCGGGGCTTCGAGCGTGTGGCCGCCGGCTACGGCCGGTTGATCCGCTGGAGCTTCGGTCATCGCATCTGGATCATGCTGGCAGCGGTCGCCCTCTTCGTCGGCAGCGTGATGCTGGTGCCCCGCGTCGGTGCGGAGTTCGTGCCGTCCGGCGACCAGGGCGAGTTCACCGTCTCGCTGAAGGCGCCACAGGGCTCCTCGCTCGATTACACGGCGATGAAGGTCCGGCAGGTGGAGCGCATCCTTCTCACCTTTCCCGAGGTCGCCTCGACCTATTCGACGATCAATACCGCGGGCGCGCGGGGCTTCGAGGAGGCCAATGTCGCCGTCACGCTGAGGCCCCGCGCGGAGCGCTCGCGCTCCCTCGACGAGGTGACCGGCGTGCTGCGGCCCGAGCTTTCGCGGATCGCCGGCTTGAAGCTGTCGATCAACCAGCCCTCGCTCGGCGGGGGAGGTGGTGGGGCTGGCGCCAAGCCGCTTCAGCTCTCGATCCTTGGCGACGGCGAGGGTGAATTGCGCCGGCTCTCCGATCAGGTGGCGGGTGCGTTGCGCGCGATCCCCGGCGCCGTCGAGGTGGAGTCGACCATCGAGGCGCAGACGCCGACGCTTGCCGTGCGCGTGCGGCCCGAGGCGGCGAGCGATCTCGGCATCACCCTTTCGCAGATCGGCGACACGCTGCGCCCGCTGGTGGCGGGCGATTCCATCTCGGTCTGGAACGCGCCCGATGGCCAGACCTACGACGTGACGCTTCGCCTGCCGGCCGAAGGGCGCGAGCGGGCCGAGCAACTGCGCCGGCTCACCATCGCGACCGGCCGCACGGATGCCGAAGGGCGGCCCGTCACCGTCGCGCTCGACCAGGTGGCCGATGTCGTGGAGAGCGTCGCGCCCGATTCCGTCAACCGTCGCGACCTCCAGCGCGAGGTCCGCGTCTCGGCCAATGTCGAGGGGCGGCCGCTCGGCGAGGTGACGGCCGAACTCCAGCGTTTCACGCAGACGCTGCCGCTGCCGCCCGGCTACCGCTTCTCCTTCGGCGGCGACGCGCAGAACATGGCGGAAAGCCTCGGCTACGCCATCCAGGCGCTCGCACTGGCGGTGATCTTCATCTACCTGATCCTCGCCTCGCAGTTCGGTTCGTTCCTGCAGCCGGTGGCCATCATGTCGACCCTGCCGCTCTCGCTGATCGGCGTTTTGGTCGGCCTCCTCGTCATGGGCTCGACGCTCAACATCTTCTCGGTGATCGGCTTCATCATGCTGATGGGCCTCGTCACCAAGAACGCGATCCTTCTCGTCGATTATTCCAACCAGGCGCGGGCACGGGGCCTTTCGCTTCGCGACAGCCTGGCCGAGGCGGGCGCTGTGCGCCTGCGCCCGATCGTCATGACGACGCTCGCCATGATCTTCGGCATGCTGCCGCTGGCGCTGGGCCTGGGCGAAGGCGGCGAGCAGCGCGCGCCGATGGCGCATGCGGTGATCGGCGGGCTGATCTCCTCGACCGTCCTGACGCTGGTCTTCGTGCCGGTGGTTCTCACCTACCTCGACGGGTTCCAGCGCCGCATCCGCCCCTACCTGCCGCGCTCGGCGAGCGAGGGCGAGGCGAAGCGCATGCCGGCCGAATAGCCGCAAGCAAAGAACCGCTCGCGCGCCGCGCAGGCAGCGCAAGAATTTGCCTTGCGTAAACCCTGCCTATCGCGTCCGATGGCACCCGTCGAACCACCGCGCCGGGATGCCGCCATGATCCGATCCGCCTCCGTCCTCTTCGGGCTCTTCGCCAGCCTCCCGCTCGCGGGCGCGGCCATGGCCGCCGACGCCGCCTCCTGCGCGACCGTGCGCATGTCGGACCCGGGCTGGAGCGACATCACCTCGACCAATGCGCTCGCGTCCGTCGTGCTGGACGGTCTCGGCTACAAGGCCGATGTCGAGACGCTCGCCGTGCCGATCGGCTACCAGTCGCTCGCCAACAAGCAGATCGACGTCTTCCTCGGCAACTGGATGCCGGCCCAGGCGAAGTTCCGCCAGGAGCTCGACGCCAAGAAGTCGGCCGAGGTGCTGACGAAGAACCTTGAAGGCGCGAAGTTCACGCTGGCCGTGCCGAACTACGTGGCCGAAGCGGGTGTCAAGGACGTCAAGGACCTCGCCGCCAACGCCGACAAGTTCAAGAAGGAGATTTACGGCATCGAGCCCGGCGCGCCGGCCAACACCAACATCCAGTCGATGATCGACGCCCCCGCCTACAACCTCAAGGGCTGGAAGCTGGTCGACTCGTCCGAGCAGGGCATGCTTTCCCAGGTGAGCCGCGCCGAACGCTCCAAGGACTGGATCGTGTTCCTCGGCTGGGCGCCTCACCCCATGAACAACATGGGCCTTACCTATCTGTCGGGTGCCGACGAGTTCTTCGGCCCGAACTACGGCGGCGCGGAGGTCTACACGCTGGCGCGCGCCGGCTACGCGACCGAGTGCCCGAACGCCGCCAAGCTCTTCTCCCAGGTCACCTTCACGGTCGAGATGGAGAACCAGATGATGGCCAAGCTCGCCGACGGCGAGGACGCTAAGGCCGCCGCCAAGAGCTGGCTGAAGGCCAACCCGGCCGTCCTCGACACTTGGCTCGCTGGCGTCACCACCCTCGACGGCAAGCCGGGCGCGGAAGCGGTGAAGTCCAAGATCGGCGCCTGATCCCATCCATTCCGACACGTGCTATGCCATGCCGCCGCGGCCGGGTCCGCGGCGGTCTTGCGTTGGGGAAAGCATCGCGATGGGCCCTCGGCCGAACATCCTCGTCATCATGGTTGACCAGCTCAACGGGACGCTGTTTCCCGATGGGCCCGCGCGCTTCCTCCATGCGCCGAACCTGAAGGCGCTGGCCGCGCGATCGGCGCGCTTCGTCAATACCTATACCGCGAGCCCGCTCTGCGCCCCGGCGCGCGCCTCGTTCATGAGCGGCCAGCTGCCCTCAAAGACCCGCGTCTACGACAACGCGGCGGAGTTCGCCTCCGACATCCCGACCTTCGCCCATCATCTGCGGCGGGCGGGCTACCGCACCATCCTGTCGGGCAAGATGCACTTCGTCGGGCCCGACCAGTTGCACGGCTTCGAGGAGCGGCTGACGACCGACGTCTATCCCGCCGACTTCGGCTGGACGCCCGATTGGCGCAAGCCCGGCGAGCGCATCGACTGGTGGTACCACAATCTCGGCTCGGTGACGGGGGCGGGCGTCGCGGAGATCACGAACCAGCTCGAATACGACGACGAGGTGGCCTACCACGCGGTCTCGAAGCTCTACGACCTCAGCCGGGGCCACGACGAGCGGCCCTTCTGCCTGACCGTCTCCTTCACCCACCCGCACGACCCCTATGTCGCGCGGCGGCGCTTCTTCGATCTCTATCCCGAAGACATGCCGGAGCTCCAGCCCAGCGTCCCGCGCCTGCCCTTCGGCGAGCAGGACCCCCATTCGCAGCGCCTCATGATGGCCTGCAACGACCACGAATACGCGATCACCGACCAGATGGTGGCGCGCTCGCGCCGCGCCTACTTCGCCAACATCTCCTATATCGACGAGAAGATCGGCGAGATCCTCGAGGTGCTGGCCTCGACGCGCCAGCTCGCCGACACCGCGATCTTCTTCGCCTCGGACCACGGCGACATGCTGGGCGAGCGCGGCCTCTGGTTCAAGATGAACTTCTTCGAGGGCTCGGCGCGCGTGCCGCTCATGGTGTGCGCGCCGGACGTCGCGCCCGGCCCGGTGGAGGCGCCCGTCTCGACGCTCGACGTCCTGCCGACGCTCCTCGACATCGCGGGCCTCGAGGCCGGTGCGGGCGCGCAGTGGCTCGACGGCCGGTCCCTCAAGCCCCTTGCGAACGGCACGGCGCTCCCCGAACCCGTCCTGATGGAATACATGGCCGAGGGCTCGGTCGCGCCGATGATCTCGATCCGCGAGGGGCGCTGGAAGTTCAACCGCTGCCCCGCCGACCCGGACCAGCTCTTCGACCTCGCGAGCGATCCGTCGGAGCTGCAGGATCTGGCGTCCGATCCGGACCATGCCGGAACGCTCGCCCATTTCGATGCCGTGGCGCAGCGGCAGTGGGACCTCGCGCGCGTTGACGCCGAGGTGCGCCAGAGCCAGGCGCGTCGTCACGTCACCTACGAGGCGCTGCGCAACGGCGCCTACTACCCCTGGGACTACCAGCCGCTGCGGCAGGCCTCGGAGCGCTACATGCGCAACCACATGGACCTCAACGTCCTGGAGGAGGCGCAGCGCTTTCCGCGCGGTGAGTGAACGCCAGCTGAGCAGGTGGCGCGAAGATGGGCGGGGATTGCCTCTTGGCTGGCCTTGCCGCCCGATCGGGCGGGGCGTAAGGAGGAGGGCATCGCCGCTTGCGGGAGAGACCGGCCGGAAGGCCGGCGCCGAAGGAGCAACCGCCCCGGAAACTCTCAGGCAAAAGGACCGCGCGGCGCGAGCGAGCATCCGGAGAGTGGCGGCCTCATGCCGTCCGCCGAAGGAGAAAGCGGATCGGGACACGACGTCCCGCCCGTGAAACTCTCAGGCCAATGACGGAGGGGCACGAGCTGAGACCCGACGCGTTCGGGCGAAGGAGCATCGTGACCCAAGTCGCCGTGATCGGCGCCGGCATCACCGGCATCACCACCGCCTACAAGCTTCTGTCCCAGGGCCTCGACGTGACGGTCTTCGACCGCAACGCCTTCTCGGCGATGGAGACCTCGTTCGCCAACGGCGGGCAGCTGTCGGCCTCCAACGCCGAGGTCTGGAACAACCCGGCCACCTTCCTCAAGGGCATCAAGTGGATGCTCAAGAAGGACGCGCCGCTCCTCGTCCACCCGACGCCGTCCTGGCACAAGATCTCCTGGATGGCCGAGTTCGTGATAGCGGCGCGCTCCTACGAGGAGAACACGATCGCGACCGTGAAGCTCGCCATCGCCGCGCGGCGCCACCTCATCGAGATGGCCGACGCGGAGGGGATCGACTTCGACCTCGAGAAGCGCGGCATCCTCCACGTCTACGAGACGAAATCCGAGTTCGATCACGCCCTGCGCGTCAACGAGATGTACCGCAAGGGCGGCCTGGAGCGCCGCGTCCTCGACGACGCGGGCATCCACGAGATCGAGCCGGCGCTGAGCGGTCGTTTCCACGGCGGCTTCTTCACCGAGAGCGACTTCACCGGCGACATCCACAAGTATACGCGTCGCCTGTCGGAAGCCTGCGTGCGGCGCGGCGCGACGATCCTCTACGACCGCGACGTCGACCGGCTGGCGACGCGCGACGAGGGTGGCGTCGCCGTCTTCTCGCGCAAGGTCGGAGCAGCCGGCGAGCCCGAGCGGCAGGACTTCGATGCCGTCGTCGTCTGCGCGGGCGTCGCCTCTCGAAAGCTCGCGGCCCAGCTCGGCGACCGCGTGAACATCTACCCGGTCAAGGGCTACTCGATCACCGTCAACCTCGAGGACGAGGCGAGCCGCGAGGGCGCGCCCTACGTCTCGCTCCTCGACGACAAGGCCAAGATCGTCACGAGCCGCCTCGGCGCCAACCGCCTGCGCATCGCCGGCACGGCCGAGTTCGCCGGCGAGAACCGCGACATCCGCATGGCGCGCATCAAGCCGCTGATCGAATGGTGCCGATACCGCTTCCCCGGCGTCGGCACCTCGTCGGTCATCCCTTGGGCGGGCCTGCGTCCCATGATGCCCGACATGCTGCCGCGCGTGGGCCGGGGCAAGGCGAAGGGCGTCTACTACAATACGGGTCACGGCCATCTCGGCTGGACGCTGTCGGCCATCACCGCCGACACGATCGCCGCCGAGGTCGCGGGCGACCATGCGGGAACGCGCGTTCCCGTTCGCGGCGACCTGAAGCCTGTGGACGAGGTGCGCCACGAGGCCGAGCGCCTGACCGAAGCGGCCTGATCCGCCGACCCGGACGCTCCGCCGTCCGGGAATTTCCATGCCCATGTCTCCCCCTCCGTCCGTCCGGCCGCATGATCGCGGCCGGATCGACGAGGAAGCGAGGGCGACATGGGACGGATCACGCAGCGGGTACTGGACGCGGCGCGCACGGTGGCGACGGGGGAGGGCGTTGCGGCCGAGGCGCTCGTCGCGGTCGCCCTGGTGGAAACCGACGGGCGCTCGCTCGCCGCGGTCGGTGAACGCTTCGAGCCTCTGATCCGCTTCGAGGGACATTATTTCGATCGCCTCCTGACGGGTCGACCGCGCGAGGTCGCGCGGCTGGCCGGTCTCGCCCACCCGAAGGCCGGCCGCGTGCGCAATCCGGCGGATCAGGAGGCGCGCTGGCGCCTTCTGGAGCGGGCGATCGCCATCCATCGTGAGGCGGCGTTCGCTTCCGCCTCCTGGGGTCTCGGTCAGGTCATGGGAGCCCACTGGCAGGCGCTCGGCTTCGCGTCGGCCGAGGCGCTGGCGGCCTGCGCCCGCGCCTCGGTCGCCGGGCAGCTGCGGCTCGTCGCGCGCTTCCTCAAGCTCGGCCGACTGGACGCGCTTCTGGGCAAGGGCGACATGGCGGGCTTCGCACTCCGCTACAACGGTCCCGCCTTCCGCCAAAACCGCTACGACGCGAAGATCGCGGCCGCCTGGAACGAGGCCAAGGCGGCGCTGGCGCGTCCGTTTGCGGCCGGCATGAGTCCGAAAGGTGTTCCCTGACGGACGATCGGCCTATGTTTCAGACCATGACCATGCCTCCCACGCTCGATCCCGCCCGCCACGCGCTGTTTCTCGACTTCGACGGAACCCTGGTGGAGCTGCGGGACGACCCGCAGGCCGTCGCCATCGACGCTGCGGAGCTCGACCGTCTGGTGGAATTGCAGTCGCGGCTAAGCGGTGCCCTCGCTGTGCTCAGCGGCCGGCGCATCGCCGATCTCGACCGGTTCCTCGCGCCGCTCCGCTTCGCGGCGGCCGGCGTGCATGGCCTGGAGCGGCGCGAGGCGGCGGAGGACGACGTGGTGCATCTGGCCGGCCCGTCGATCCTCGATCCCGTGCGCGAGGCCTTGCGCCAGCCGCTCGAGGCCGAGGAGGGCCTGCGCCTCGAGGACAAGGGAACGGCGCTGGTCGTTCATTATCGCGGCCGGTCCGAACTGAAGACACGAGCAACCGTGATCGTCGAGGACGCCGTGCGCGGCGTGCCGGATCTCGCGGTCATGCACGGGCACGACATCGTCGAGATCCATGTCGCGGGCATGGACAAGGGCCGGGCGCTCGCCAGCTTCATGACGCACGAGCCGTTTCTCGGGCGTGTGCCCGTCTATCTCGGCGACGACACGACCGACGAGTTCGCCTTCGCCGAGGTCGCCCGTCTGGGCGGTGTCGGCGTGAAGGTCGGCCCGGGAGAGAGCGCGGCGTCCCATCGCCTTGCGGCGGTGGATTCGGTTCACCGCTGGCTCGCGCTGGAAGCGGATGCCGGTGGGGAGGCGAACTGATGGCGGAGCGCGGGGGGCGCCTCGTCGTCGTATCCAATCGTGTCGGCCCCTTGAGCGACGAGGGCAAGGCGGGCGGTCTTGCGGTCGGGCTGGCCGACGCGCTGCGTCGTCGCGGCGGCCTGTGGTTCGGGTGGAGCGGCGAGGTGTCCGAGGCAGGCACCGGGTCCGAACTGAAGCGCGAGGATCACGGCGATACCTCGCTCGTCACGATCGACATGACGAAAGAGGAGATCGAGGGCTTCTATTTCGGCTACGCCAACCGCTCGCTCTGGCCGCTCCTGCACTATCGCCTGGACATCGCCTCCTTCGACCGCGAATCGGACCGCACCTATCGCGAGGTCAACCGGCGCTTCGCCGAGCGCCTGGCGCCGCTCCTGTCCCCGGACGACCTGGTCTGGGTCCACGACTACCACTTCTTCTATCTCGGCTCGGAGCTTCGCCGGGCCGGGTTCGACGGGCGTCTGGGCTACTTCCTCCACATTCCCTTCTGCCCGCCCGAGATGCTGACGGCGCTGCCCGCCAGCCACGATCTCGTGCGCGCCATGCTGGACTACGACGTCATCGGCTTCCAGACCGAGGGCGACCGGCGCAACTTCGTCGCCTTCTGCACGCAGGAGTTCGGCGCGGAAGACATAGACGGCGACCGCGTGCGGACCTCCGACGGGCGCATCGTTCGCGCATCCGCCTTTCCGATCGGCATCGACGCGGAAGGTTTCGCGGAATTCGCGCAGTCCGACGAGGCGCGCGAGCACGAGACCATGGTGCGCGACATCTCGCACGGCCGGCACCAGATCGTCGGCGTCGACCGGATGGACTATTCCAAGGGCATCGTGGAGCGCTTCCGCGGCTTCGAACAGCTTCTCGAGGACGAGCCGGCGTTTCGGGGGCAGGTCCAGTTCCTGCAGGTCGCGCCGCTCTCGCGCTCCGAACTCGAGGCCTATGCCGACCTGCGCACCGAGCTGGAGGGGCTCGCCGGCAACATCAACGGCCGATTCGCGACGCTCGACTGGACGCCGATCCAGGTCATGGTGAACGGGTTCACGCGCCGGGCGCTGGCGGGCATCTACCGGGCGGCGCGCGTGTGCATGGTGACGCCGCTGCGCGACGGCATGAACCTGGTCGCCAAGGAATACGTGGCCGCCCAGGACCCCGCCGATCCCGGCGTCCTGATCCTGTCGCGCTTCGCGGGGGCGCGGGCCGAGATGCCCGAGGCGCTGATCGTCAACCCGTACTCCACGGACGATCTCGTCCGCGCGCTCAAGAAGGCGCTGGAGATGCCGCTGGAGGAGCGCCGCGAGCGGCACGAAGCCATGCGCGCGCGCGTCTTCGGCAACACGGCGCACAACTGGTGCGAGACGTTCCTCGCCGTTCTCGACGCGCCGGCCGAGCGCGATCTGCAGCCGCGCTCCTGGTGGCACCGCTGGGGCTTCGGCGGGTGAGCCTCGCCGCTTTGTTTGCGTCGCCGAAACCGCTAGAAGGCGCAGCGGCGGATATCGCGAACCCGTAGCTGCGAGGACGACACCCATGACTCAGAAGACGCACGCCCTCATGGAGATCCTCCAGCGCCAGCCGGTCATGCCGGTCGTGGCGGTCTCGAGCGAGCGCGAGGGCGTGGAGCTCGCCCGCGCGCTGGCGGCCGGGGGTCTTGGCGCGATCGAGGTGACGCTGCGCACGCCCGCCGCCCTCGGTGCGATCCGCGCGATCCGCGCCGAGGTGCCCGAGGCGATCTGCGGCGCCGGCACGATCCTCACCCCCCGCCAGTTCGACGAGGCGGTCGAGGCGGGGGCCCAGTTCATCGTCTCGCCCGGCACGACGCACGAGGTGCTGGACGCGGCCAAGACGTCCGACGTTCCGCTCCTGCCGGGCGCCGCGACGCCGAGCGAGCTGATGGCCATGATCGAGGAGGGCTACGAGGTCCTCAAGTTCTTCCCCGCCGAGCAGCTCGGCGGCGTGCCCTACCTCATGGCGCTCGCGCCCGTCTTCCAGCGCATCCGCTTCTGCCCGACCGGCGGCGTGTCGCCGTCGAACGTGCGCGACTATCTCGCGCTCCCCAACGTCGTGTGCGTCGGCGGATCCTGGGTCGCGCCCAAGGACGCCGTCGAGGCCGGCGACTGGACGCGCATCACGGACCTCGCGCGCGAGGCGGCGGCGCTCGCGGCGCGCTGACGCCGCGCGGCCTCGCCACCGCGCCACCGCGCTCCATCTTCAACGGCCCGCCGGGAATCCATCCGAGGTCGTTCTTGCTGTCTTTCCTTCCGCGCGCGACGGCCCTTCTGGGTCTCGTCGCCGTCCTGTCCGGCTGCTCGGGCCCCGCGGTCCTCAACGCGCTGACGAGCCGCGACGGCTTCGAGACGGCTCGCTCGGTCCGCTATGCGCCGGGTCCGCGGGGAACCTTCGACCTCTACGTGCCCGAAGGCGCGGGACCGCAGACCCCGGTCGTCGTCTTCTTCTACGGCGGAAGCTGGGATTCCGGCTCGAAGAGCCTTTATCCCTTCGTCGGCCAGTCGCTGGCGAGCGCGGGCTATGCCGTCGCCGTTCCCGACTACCGCGTCTACCCGCAGGTGCGCTTCCCCGCCTTCGTGGAGGATGGCGCCAAGGCCGTGGCGGCGGTGGAACGGCTGGCGCGAGCTGGCGGCGACGGCCTGCCGGCGGGACGCCATCCCGTCATCCTCATGGGCCATTCGGCGGGCGCCCAGATCGCCGCGCTCCTCGCCTTCGACGAGCGCTATCTGCGGGCCGCCGGCGCGCGCGAGCGGCTTGCAGGCTTCGTGGGTCTCGCCGGTCCCTACGATTTCCTGCCGTTGAAGGAGGAGCGCTACAAGCGCATCTTCCCGGAGGCCTTGCGCTCGGCGAGCCAGCCGGTGCGCTTCGTCGACGGCGCCCCGGGCGAGCCGCCCGCCTTTCTGGCGGCGGGACTGGCCGATACGACCGTCGAGCCGCGCAACACCCGGTCCATGGCCGCGCGCATCCGCGCTGTCGGCGGGCGGGTGGAGGAACGGCTCTACCCGGGTCTCGATCACGTCGGCGCCGTCAGCTCGCTCGCGACGGCGCTGCCGCTCGGCCGTCCGCAACTGCGTGCCGATCTTCTCGATTTTCTGGCCAGCATCACAGGAGAACGCCGCCCATGAACGACCTGACCGACTGGACGCCGCGTCCGCTGCCGGGCCAGCTGCCGCTGCAGGGCCGGCATGTCCTCGTCGAGCCGATCGTGGACGAGGCGCGCTTCGGGGAGTTGTGGGCCGCCTTCGGCGGGGCCGACCGGCTCTGGGACTATCTCGCCTACGGACCCTTCCTCGGCGACCACGAGTTCGAACGCTTCGCGCGTCAGACCTATCTCGGCTCCGATCCGATGTTCCACGCCATCGTGCCGACCGAGACGGGCAGTGCGGCGGGCGTGGCCGCCCTCATGCGGCTCGACCCCGCCAACGGCGTCGCCGAGATCGGGCATATCTGTCTTTCGCCCGCACTCCAGCGCACCCGTGTCGCGACGGAGGCCTTCCTGCTTCTCTTCTCGCGCGTCTTCGACGAACTCGGCTATCGTCGGCTCGAATGGAAGTGCGACAACCGCAACGCTCCGTCGCGCCGGGCGGCTGAACGTTTGGGCTTCGTCTTCGAGGGCATCTTCCGCCAGCACATGGTGGTGAAGCACCACAACCGCGACACGGCCTGGTTCTCGATCATCGACCGCGACTGGCCGCGCGTGCGCCAGGGTTTCGAACAGTGGCTCTCGGACGAGAACTTCGACGAGAACGGCCGGCAGCGGCGCTCGCTGGCGCGCTGCCGCTGAGGCGTCAGCCGCGCGCGGCGACGATCGTGATCAGCGCGTTGGACGGATAGATCGACTCGTAGAGCACGCCGTCGCCGGGAATGAACTCCAGCACCGTGCGCCCGCCGTTGTCGGCCATCACGAGCGAGCCGTCCTCGCGGGTCCGCCAGTAGGCGACGCGCGATAGCTCGGCAGAGGCCGCGCACTCGCCGCCGATCGGCAACGGCTGCAGCGCGCCGTCGCCGTCCGCCGGGCTCGGCACCTTGCAGTTCGCGCCGTTGCGCATGTCGATGAGGCGCATGGCGGCGGGCGCGGCGGGGGCCGCCGCCTCGGCGGCGATCAGGTGGGCGGGCGGGCTCATGCGCGCCACCAGGCTCTCGGCTGAGGCGACCGAGGGCGACTGCAGGTAGGAGGCGAGGATCGTGCCGACGAAGCCGACGCCGAGCGTGACAGCCGCGAATCTCATGACCGGAACTCCTGAATACGAAGTGCCAGTATGACCTCGTTAATCTTACCCGAAGGTTAACGCACGGCTTCCCGCCGTCGGACGAGGCCAGCCTTCTCGCTCTCGGGCACGGGGGAGGTCAACGCCTCGCCCCCGAACCAGCGCTTGAGGTTCTCGGTCACGAGAGAGCCCATGGCGATGCGCGTGTCGCGCGAGGCCGAGGCGACGTGGGGCAGGAGAACCGTGTTCGAGAGCGCGCGCAGGCGCTCGGGGATGCGAGGCTCGTCGGCGAAGACGTCGAGCCCGGCGGCCGCGATCGCGCCCGTCTCCAGCGCCTCGATCAGCGCCGGCTCGTCCACGCTCGAGCCGCGCCCGATATTGACGAAGACGCCCTTGGGGCCGAGCGCGCTCAGAACAGCGGCGTTCACCGCCCGCTCCGTGCCCGCCCCGCCGGGTGCAGCGACGAGGAGGATGTCGACGGCAGCCGCCAGCTCCAGAAGGCTCTCGTGGTAGCGGTAGGGCACGTCGGTCCGCTGCGTCCGGTTGTGGTAGTCGATCGCAAGGCCGAAGCTCTCGGCCCGTTTTGCGATCGCAAGGCCGATCCGTCCAAGGCCCATGATGCCGAGGCGTCGGCCGCGCAGCGACAGCGGGGTGAGCGGATAGGGACCCGAACGCTCCCATTCGCCGGAACGCGCGTGGTGCTCGGCGCGAACGAGATCGCGCACGGTCATCAGGACGAGCGCCAGCGCGGTGTCGGCGACTTCCTCGGTCAGGACGTCGGGCGTGTTGGTGACGGCGACGCCGCGCGAGGCCGCGTGCGCCGCGTCGACCCCGTCGTAGCCGACGCCGAAGTGACCGATGATCTCGAGGTTCGGAAGAAGGTCCATCGCCTCGTTCGGCAGATGGCCGGCCATGGCGATCGCGCGGATCGCAGGCCGGTCGGATTCCGGCACGAGCGCGATGTCCCGCCGTTCGATCTGCCTGACGTCGAAGACGTCGCGCAGGCCCGCCAGCCCGTCCTCGTTATAGGGGCCGAATACGAGGAGCGGCACGGTGCGAAGATCGGTCATGACGGGCCTTTCGGGATGCTTCTGTCAGCTCGCGTGGATGAGGCTGGAGCGCCGCACCTTGAGTTCGGGTCGGATCAGTTCGACGCGCTCCTCGGCCGGCTCGCCGCGAAGGCGCGCGAGCAGGGCGTCGGCGGCGCGCTGGCCGACCTCGCTCTGGCCGTTCGAGACGGTGGTGAGCGGCGGCATGGCGATGGCCGCCTCGTCGATGTCGTCGTAGCCGCACACGGCGATGTCGACGCCGGGCCGCAGCCCCGCGCGCGACAGGCCGTACATAAGGCCGAGCGCCACGAGGTCGGAAAAGCAGACGATCGCGGTCGGTCGGTCGGGCAGTGTCATGAAGGTCGCGGCCGCGTCGAAGCCCGAATGGCGCGAGCGGGGGCCCTTGATGCGCCACTCCTCGCGAAAGGGAATGCCGGCTTCCGCGAGGGCCCGGCGGTAGCCTTCCTCGCGGTCGCGTCCCGTCGAGGTCAGGTCGGTTCCCCCGATCAGGGCGATGCGCTGGTGGCCTTCCTCGATCAGGTGGCGCGTGACGAGGCGCATGCCGTAGACGTCGTCGCCCTGGAACGAGCGCACGCCGGCGCCCGCCACCGTGCGGGCGATCAGCGTCACCGGAAGGTCGTTCTCCTCGGCAAGGCGAATGTCGGAGGCCGGCGTCCCGATCGCGGGCGACATGATCAGCCCGTCGGCACCCAGCTGCAGCATCGTGTCCACGAAGGCGCGCTGCTTGGACAGGTCGTCGTAGTGGTTGCACAGGACGAAGGTCTGGCGCTGGCGATCCAGCTCGTTCTCCACCGACTTCAGGATCTCCCCGTAGAAGGGGTTCATGATGTCGTGGACGCAGACGCCGACGATGCCGGACTTCGACGTGCGCAGGCTCGCCGCGCGTCGGTTGTAGATATAGCCCGAGGAGCGGGCCTCCTCCTTGATCCGCTCGCGCGTGACTTCCGCCACGAGCGGGCTGTCGCGGAGGGCGAGGGACACCGTGGCGGTCGACAGTCCGAGCTTCTCGGCGATCGTCGAAAGTTTGACCTTCTGCGCCACCGCTTCGTCGATCCGCGTCCTTGCCGGTTATCAGGTCGCTCGGGTGTAGCGGATCGGGTCCGCCTCGCGCAACCGCGAGTCCGAAAGCTCTCAATCCTCGATCGCCCCGGCCTGCGCGCCCTCGGCCGCAAGGCTCCGCTCGACGCGGCGCAGCAGCTTGCGCAGGGTGCGGCGCTGCTTGCCCGACAGGTCCGCGAAGGCTTCGCGCTCCGTTTCCTTCTGCGCGCGGCGGATCTCGCCCAGAAGCGCCAGGCCCCGTTCGGTCAGGCACACCGCGCTCTGCCGCGTCTCGCCCGGCAGTTGCCGGCGCTCCATCACCCCTTGAGCCGAGAGGCGAGCGACCGTCTTGGTGACGGTGGGCGGCTTCACCTGCAGGCGCTCGGCGAGATCGCGCAGCGGAACGCACTCCTCGGCGACCGCGAGCAGCACCGCGTCCTGGCCGGGATAAAGGCCATGCGCGGCGAGCTTGGTCGACAGCGCCGTGCGCGCGAGGCGCGACGAGATCATCAACTGGCCGAGCGCGCCCGGCTTCCTGCGTTTGGCCCCGTCCATCGATTCGCCGCGCTCCGTTCCGGTCGCGGCGAACTTGGCGAAGCCGAAGGCGGCTGTCCACCGCGACGGGCGCAGCCACGGGTTTCGTGAGAGGGGGAAGAAGACTAGGAGGGGAGCGCACCGACCCGGACGCACGCTCATGCCCCTTCGCCGCCGCTATGAGGAGAACACAAGCGCCGAGCTCGCCGCCCTTGGCGACGAGTTGCCGGCGGCCGTCGCGATCCTGCCGGTGGCGGCGACCGAGCAGCACGGCGCGCATCTTCCGCTCGGCACGGACGCGCTGATCGGCGAGGCGATGGCCGAGCGCACCCTGTCGCTTCTGCCCGGCGACGTCGCCGCCACGCTCCTTCCGGTCCAGCGCATCGGCGCCTCCGACGAGCATCTCGCCTTTCCCGGCACGCTGTCGATCGGAAGCCGCGCCATGGCCTCGCTCGTCGAGGCGATCGGCACCGGGCTCCTGGCGAGCGGTTTCCGGCGCCTCGTCGTGGTCTCGTCCCATGGCGGCAACTCGGCGGCCGTCGATATCGCCGCGCTCGCGCTGCGCCGCATGGGGCTCCTGTGCGCCGCCGCCTCATGGAGCCGCTTCGGCCTGCCGGAAACCGGCTGGCCGGGAACGGAGATCGCGCATGGCGTCCACGGCGGCGCTGTGGAGACGGCCCTGATGCTGCATTTCCATCCCGAGCTGGTGCGGCTCGACAGGGTGGCCGACTTTCCGTCCCTCCAGGCCGAGCTCGAGCGCGAGAACCGGCACCTGCGCGCTCACGGACGCCTCGGCTTCGGATGGCTGGCGGGCGATCTCAACCCCATCGGCACGGTCGGCGACGCGCGCCTCGCGACCGCCGAGATCGGCGCCCACATCGCCCGCCACCAGGCCGCGCTCTGCGCCGAGTTCGTGGCCGAGGTCGCGCGCTTCGATCTCCGGCGCCTCGTGCAAACCGGCGCGCCCACCCCTATATCGCGCTCCGAACCTTGAAGGAGGCTTCTTCCATGTCCGACGCCGCCGTTGCTGCGCCCATTCCCGTCACCGTCCTCACCGGCTATCTCGGCGCGGGCAAGACGACGCTCCTCAACCGCATCCTCTCCGAGAACCACGGCAAGCGCTACGCCGTGATCGTCAACGAGTTCGGCGAGATCGGCATCGATAACGACCTCATCGTCGAGACCGACGAGGAGATCTACGAGATGAACAACGGCTGCGTCTGCTGCACCGTGCGCGGCGACCTCGTACGCGTGGTGGAGGGCCTGACGCGCCGCCAGGGCCGGTTCGACGCGATCGTCGTGGAGACCACGGGCCTCGCCGACCCGGTGCCGGTCGCCCAGACCTTCTTCATGGACGAGGACGTGCGCGCCAAGACGCGGCTCGACGCCGTGGTCGCGTTGGTGGACGCCAAGCATCTGCCGCAGCGCCTGAAGGACTCGCGCGAGGCCGAGGACCAGATCGCCTTCGCCGACGTCGTGATCGTCAACAAGACCGATCTCGTCAGCCCCGAGGAACTGGCGCAGGTCGAGGCGACCGTGCGCGCAATCAACCCCCATGCCGTGATGCACCGCGCGAAGCGCGCCGACATCGACCTGCGCCGCGTGCTCGACCAGGGCGCCTTCGATCTGACGCGCGTGCTCGACGAGGCCCCCGAGTTCCTTCACGAGGCGCAGCATGCCCATGACGAGCACATCTGCGGCCCGGACTGCGACCACGACCATCACCACCATCATCACGACCACGACCACGACCACGACCACCATGGCCATGGTCACGAGGGTCATCACCACGACGTTCATGCGCATCCGCACGGCCCGGTCGCGCCGATCCACGACGTCACCGTCACCTCGGTCTCGCTGCGAGCGGGCGAGATGGACCAGAAGCGCTTCTTCTCCTGGATCCAGAACCTGACCCAGACCGAAGGGCCGAACATCTTGCGCCTCAAGGGCATCCTGGCCTTTGCAGGCGACAGCGACCGCTACGTCGTGCAGGGCGTCCACATGATCATCGAGGGCGACCACCAGCGCGCCTGGCGCGAGGGCGAGGCGCGCGAGAGCCGGCTCGTCTTCATCGGACGCCAGCTCGACGCCGCGCGCCTAGAGCGCGAGTTCCTGGCCTGTGCGGCTCCCAACGGTGCGAACGCCGCCGCCTGATGCCGCAGATCGCACCCTACAGCTTCGGCGGCCCCGTGGAGGCCGCCGTTTTCCTCGGCGACGAGCCGGTCTTCGCCCTTTCGGACGGCACGATCCGCTTGCCGGCCGGCGGCGAGCGGACGCTGGAGGCGCATGGCGGCGGTCTGCTCGTCGCGCGGCTCGACGCGTCGGGTCGGCGCCTCCTGTCGGGCGGCGAGGACGGGCGCGTCATTGCCACCGCGGTCGACGGGACGATGAGCGAGGTCGGCTCGGCCGGCCGGCGCTGGGTCACGGCGGTGGCGGGCGGGCCGAACGGCGCCGTCGCTTGGGCTTCGGGTCGCACAGCCTTCGTGCGCGAGGCCAAGGGCGAGACCAGGGAGCTTGCCCACGCCCGGACGGTCGAGGACGTCGCCTTCGCGCCCAAGGGCCTGCGGCTCGCCACGGCACGCTACGACGGCGCCTCGCTCTTCTTTCCCGCGACCGATGCCAAGGCGCAGGAGCTGGAATGGAAGGGCGCGCATACCGGCGTCCTGTTCTCGCCCGACAACCGCTTCCTCGTGACGATCATGCAGGAGAACGCCCTCCATGGCTGGCGCCTGGAGGACGGCAAGCACATGCGCATGACGGGCTATCCCGCCAAGATCCGGTCCTGGAGCTGGTCGTTCAAGGCGAAGTACCTAGCGACCTCCGGGGCGCCCGCCGCGATCCTGTGGCCCTTCTCGGGACGCGACGGACCGATGGGCAAGGCGCCGCTGGAGCTCGGCACGCGCGGCGACACGATGGTGACCGCCGTGTGCTGCCACCCGGCCGACGAGATCCTCGCGATCGGCTATGCCGATGGCATGGTCCTGGCGGTGCGCATCGCCGACGGGCGCGAGGCGCTTCTGCGTCGCGGCGGCTCGGGCGCGATCCGGACCATGGGCTGGGACGGCGCGGGCCGCTTCCTCGCCTTCGGCTCCGAGAGCGGCGAGGCTGGCGTCGTCGACATATCGGCCTGACGGGCCTTCAGGCGGCGGCGGGACCGCCGCCGGCCGCGCCCGGCAGGGGCGCCCGCACCTGCGCCACGAGACCGTCGGGCTCGTAGCGCAGGGCAACTGTCCCGCCGAAGTCCGAGGCGAGCGACTGCTCGATGAGGCGCGAGCCGAAGCCGCGGCCTTCCGGCACGCTCACTGGCGGG